>JAYTXA010000030.1:0-25055 GCA_043743165.1 Acidobacteriota bacterium | reverse complement strand
GTTGTCGAACACCGCGTGATACTTCAGGACGCTGCCTTTGGGAATCTTCAACGGCTCCGTGAGCACGTACCGCTCCTGCCAATCGAATCGATAGCGCGGCACCTCGAGCAGCAGCCGCTTCTGTCCATCCGGGTAGACGACCGTGTACTCCGCCGATTTCCCACGCACGTGCATGTGCGGATAGAAGCCATTGATGCTGATGTCCTGGGTGATGGCGAGCTCGGAGTCGATGGTGTAGTCCGCCATGTACGCCGGGATGGGCGGAAGGCCGTCGCGGCGTCCGTCCGCGGCCTGGCTGACCCGACCTGCCTCGACGTCAGCGCCGGACAGCGCGGGGCCGTTCAGCGGCTTCCCGTTCACGATCTGGCGTTCGTTGATTGGTGTTCTGAAGTGGAACTTCTTGATCGGCGGTCTCGCGAACCAGAGTCCAAGCTCAGACCGGTCGGTCTCCTTCCGTCCCGTTGGCGTGTAGTGCATGTTGAAGTCGATGTACTGCCCAGGTAGAACCGGCGTGCCGATGCCGTCCGGGTGATCATCGAAGCCGCGGCCCGCCACGTAGGCGAGGAGCGTCGTGAAGCCTCCGACCGAGCCCAGTCGGTCAGGTTTCTCTCCTGGTGCCAGCGGAATCTTCAACTCGTCTGGCAATGTCGATTGAGAGATCTGCGCTTTCCGACGATCGAGCGGCACGAGCGTGCCCGAGGCGTCGCGGGTAAAGGGTTGACCGTCAACGATCTCCGTACCAGGCGGGAACGTGACCACGCTCATGGTGATGTGATGCACGACTGCCTTGTTGGATGGCCGCGCCTCCGACATCTGCACCAGTTTCACGCCGTCGGTCCAGGGCACGGGCACGTAGAAGTCGAGCATCGGATACTCGCTCCTTGGCTCGATCGTGAACTCGACTGGCATTTTCACCACGACGTCAGGCTCGCGGTTGAATTTCCATCCGCCCGGGTACGTGGGTGCGGCTGGCATGTCGGCCGGGTTGCCTTGCCGTGCGCCGCCGTCCGCCCACGCAACGATCGTCTTGATGTCGCGCTCGGACAGGTGACGATCGTTCGAGAAGGCGAGTGTGGTCTTCCCGACGCCCCAGGGCGGCATCTCGCCGCTTGTGACCTTGGCTTTGATGGAGCGCGCCCACGGGCGCACCTCGTCATAGCTCATGAGCGACATCGGCGCGACCTCGTTGGGCCGATGACACTGCGCGCAGTTCTTGAACAGGATCGGCGCAACGTCCTTGGCGTAGGTCGGGACTTGTGCACCGGCCAGACTCGTGGAACCGACGGACAACGCGGCGGCAAGAGCGAGCCTGAACAGCTTGGACGTCATGACAGACTCCTGATGAGAATTGCAGTTCTCGATGCTCGCTCTTTTACTCCATCCCGCAGTGCCGATCCATAGAATACGATTCGCATTCTCGAGGGGGCCCGCAGTGATATAAGTCGTCGGCGATAGTCCGTAACTGAAGGAGTGTCCAATGTCGGAGCGACCCAACGGTCGGAGACTCGTCTACGTCGCGGCGTTCGTCGTCGGTGCGGCGGCTCTACTCGCGCAATCGGCGGTAACCGCCCAGTCGGCTCCGCCGGCGCAGGTCACGTACACCAAAGACATCGCCCCCATTCTGCAGCGCAGCTGCGAAAACTGTCACCGGGCTGATGGCGTTGCCCCGATGTCGCTCAGCACGTACGAGGAAGTCCGGCCGTGGGCCCGAGCCATCAAGCAGCGCACCGGTATCGGGCCGCACGCCGGCGTGATGCCGCCCTGGTACATGGAGAAGAACATCGGCATCCAGAGCTTCAAGAGCGACCCCTCGCTCAGCGATGAGGAAGTCGCCAGGATCGCCAAGTGGGCGGACAGCGGCGCTCCGAGGGGCAACACCTCCGACATGCCGCCGCCCCGGACGTGGGAAGACGCGAATACATGGACGATTGGCACGCCCGATCTGGTTGTGAAGCTCCCCTCGCTGACCGTGAAGGCGAATTCGCCGGACTGGTGGGGCGAGATTCCGCGCGCGCAGGTGGCGCTCGACGAGGATCGCTACGTAACGGCGGTCGAAGTCAAAGAGTTCAACGACGTCGACAAAGCGGGCAACGGACGGCAGACCGTCGGCGGACGCTATGTGTTCCATCATCTGATTTACAGCACACGGATGAGTCCGGACAGGAGAGATGCCGACGACCCGTCCGACCCGACGGCCACAGGCTGGCCGGTTCACGAGGTCGGCAGGAACGCGGACATCTTCGGACCTGAAGCCGCGCGGCTCCTGCGCGCCGGTTCGTACATCGTGTCCGATTCCGCGCACCTGCACTCGAACGGTCGCGATACGACCTCGCACCTCGAGATCGGATTCAAGTTGGCTCCCAAGGGATTCCAGCCGAAATACAAACAGGCGGGCCTGGGTCTCGGCAGAGGTCAGGATATCGACATCGATGCCAATGAGGCGAACGGACAGCTGCACTCCTACGCGGTGCTGAAGCAGAACACCAAAATCCTCTCGTACGAGCCGCACCTTCACGCGCCAGGCACGCGGATGTGCCTCGAGGCGATCTGGGGTAGCAACATCGAGACGCTGAACTGCGTCGGATACGACCATAACTGGGTGCGCGGCTACACCTATACGGATGATGCGGCACCGCTCCTCCCGAAAGGGACGATCGTGCACATGATCGGCTACGTGGACAATTCACCCGCCAACAAGAATGTGCCAGACCCGCGCAACTGGACAGGCTCGGGCAACCGATCCGTGACGAACATGTTTCTCGAGCTGGGCAACAACGTGAGCCTGACCGACGCGCAGTTCCAGGAGGAGATGATGAAGCGGCGCGCGCTGCGTCCAGGCACTGATCATTTCGCGGGCTGCCCGTTGTGCAGCGTGGCGGACCGAACACCGATGCAGACCACGCTGACGCAACAACAGCAGGAACAGCAGTAGGGGGAGTTATGCCCGTGTGGTCAAGAACCCGGTGCATGATCGCCACCTGCCTGGCCCTGGCCGGCGGCGCGGTGTACGTCGTCGACGCGCAGGTGCTGACCTACTCTAAAGGACAGCCGATTTCTGCCGCGTACGAGGGTTGGGAACAGGACGCCGATGGTTCGAAGTACTTCATTTTCGGCTACATGAACAAGAACTGGGAAGAGGAGATAGACCTTCCGGTTGGGCCGGACAACGGATTCCAACCGGGGCCGATCGACCGCGGCCAGCCGACGCACTTCTTCCCGCGACGCAGCCGGTACGTGTTCAGAGTACCGGTTCCAAGTCAGTTCAGTGAGAGGGACGAGTTGGTGTGGACGCTGACGACGCATGGTCGCACGTCGAAGGCGTATGCCTCCCTGCGCCTGGACCTCATCTTGGACGCCGTCGCGAAGGGGAATGACACCGGCGCCTCGGGTATGTCGAGCAGTCCGGAAACCCGTGCGAACGAGCCGCCCGTGATCGTGGTTGAAGGCAGCAAGAGTCGATCAGCAAGGGTGGGCCAGCCCCTGGTGCTCGTCGCAAAGGTGACAGACGACGGCGTGCCCAAAGCGACGACGGAAGAACAGGCGAGGAATCGCGCACGGCGAAACGTCGAATCAACTCGAAACGCTGCGGGTCCGGGCAGTGGCCCGGCTTCAGCGAGTAGCGCGGACCCGGGGAGCGGAACGGCGTCGCCCTCCAGCGAGGCAATTCCAGTAGACCTGTGGCGCAATCCTCCGGCTCAGGGGAGCGTTCGGAAGACGAACGGCTTGCACTTCTCGTGGTTCCACCTTCGAGGCCCCGGCCAGGTCCACTTCGATCCACCGCAGATCAAGACGTGGGAAGACTTGCGGGTCGGCGCCAACTCGCCCTGGGCACCAGTCTGGTTCGCCCCGCCGATGCCGACCGACGGCAGACTGACGACGTCGGTGACATTCGACGTGCCCGGCACCTACGTTCTGCGGGGTCGCGCCGACGACGGACCGGCGACGACCGATGAAGACGTTACGGTTACGGTCACTCGGTGAGACGACCCGACGCTGGCCACTCTGGGTAGATTCGACCGTGCTCGCGATGAGCCACGCGAATCGGCCCGACTGAAGACGCCCGGGAGTAAGCGACCGGGATCGTCACTTGTGGAGGTGTGTGGAAGAGTTGGCTGGGACGCAGGGATTCGAACCCCAATAACCTGCTCCAGAGGCAGGTGTCCTACCGTTGAACGACGTCCCAGCACCAGTCGAACGTGCGTCGGTTGGCTGAATCCCGATTATAGCCGTCAGCCTCCGTCACTGGTCAAGCTTCACGTGCGCACCTGGCGCTGGGACGACGGCTAGCGCATGTCGTTCTGGTTGTTTCGAGCCATCTGCTCGCCGCCGCCACCGGACGAAGACCCGTCGCCAGACTGCGACGGACCTCCACCCTGCTGCTCCTGCTTGCGTCGATGACTCGCCATGCCGCCCTTGCGGCCCGCTTCCCTGGCTTCCTCTGACGTCCACTCGTGAGCGGTGCCCTTCTGGTGCGCGGCCTTCCCGCCCTTGCTGGCAATCTCTCGCTGCTTGCTTCGATCCATCGAAGCAAATCCACGGTCTTCTTTCGCCACCATATCCTCCTCGCACACACCGAGCCGCGGTGATGCCTGCGAACGCTCGGGCTGCAAGGCGAATGCCGGGCAAGGAGGATCTAAGTTTATTTGTTGCAATCACTTACACGGAAAACTGTTTCCACGATCGGGCAGATCTCCAGCTCCGCGCGGAAAAGGATTTCCGCGCAGCTGCAAGTGCTGACATGCAGCGAGTTGGGGGTGGAGCTGACGTGGAAAAGCGGCGGACGCGTGTCAGCCGCGAAGCGCGGCGGCGCGTGCGAGGCCGGTGCGCAGTCGCGCCTGGACACGTTCGCGGCCGAGCAGGGAGGCGACGTCGAAGAGACCTGGGCTGACGGTCTTCCCAGTCATGGATACGCGCAGGGCGTGGATGAGCGTTCCAGCTTTCACACCTCCCGCCTCAGCGACGCCGCGAACCACCGCTTCGATCGATGCAGGATCGAACGTCTCGAGCGCAGCGAACGCGGTGCCGACCTCGGCGATATGCGCGTCGACGCCGGCAACGCCCAGGTGCTTCGTCACCGCCGCGTCGTCCCACTCGAGATCGTCGGTGAAGAAGAACCGGCCGAGCGCCGCGAACTCGTCGAGGCGCTTGGCACGCGGCTTCAGCAGTTCGAGCACCGCGAAGAACCAGGCGTGGCGATCGCCGAGCAGGTCGTCAGTCCACAGACCTGCGGCTTCGAGGAACGGCTTCACGCGCGTCGCCAGCTCGAACGGCGACAGCCGAAGCATGTGCTGCTGGTTGAACCAGTCGAGCTTTTCCTGGTTGAAGACGGCGTTGCCGCCGCTGATGCCGCGCAGGTCGAAGACCTCCGCGAGTTCGGTGGCGGTGAACATCTCCCGGTCGCCGGCGCCTGGCGACCAGCCGAGCAGGGCGAGGAAGTTGATCATCGCCTCGGGCAGGTAGCCCTGGCGGGCGTACTCCATCACCGAGGTGGCGCCGTGGCGCTTGCTCAGGCGCTTCTTGTCGGCTCCGAGGATGAGCGGCACATGCGCGAACTCCGGCTTGGGCGCACCGACGGCTTCGTAGAGCAGCACATGCTTCGGCGTGTTCGAGATGTGATCGTCGCCCCGTACCACGTGCGTCATCTTCATCGCCACATCGTCGGCCACGACCGAGAGGTGATAGGTCGGGTATCCGTCCGAGCGCAGGATGACGAAGTCTTCGATGTTGACGTTGTCGAAGGTAATGGTGCCGCGCACCAGGTCCTGGAAGGTGGCCGTTCCCGGAGGGACGAGGAAACGGATGGCCCGCGGTCGTCCGTCGGCAGCGTAGGCGGCCCGCTTCTCGTCGTCGAGCGCGCAGCATGCGCGATCGTAGCGCCACGCGCCGCCGGCGGCTTCGGCCACGCCACGGCGCGCCTGGAGTTCTTCGGGCGTGCAGTAGCAGTAGTACGCCTTCCCTTCGACGACCAGCTGCTCGGCCATCGTCCGGTAGTTCTCGAGGCGCTCGGACTGGAAGTAGGGCGCGTAGGGACCGTCCACCTTCGGCCCCTCGTCCCACTCGAGCCCCAGCCAGCGCATGCCGTCGAGAATGCCCTCGACCATCTCCGCCGACGAGCGATCGGCGTCGGTGTCTTCGATACGCAGCACGAACACGCCGCCGTGCCGACGGGCAAAGAGCCAGTTGAAGAGCGCCGTGCGGGCGCCCCCGATGTGGAGGTAGCCAGTTGGCGAGGGAGCGAAGCGGACGCGGTACATGCGCTCTATTCTAGGCGGTGGGCGGTGTCACCACAGCCACCAGCCTCGCTTGCGAAGCAGCGATGCGGGCAGCGGCGCGTACTCGACGTTGCCGCTCTCCCACTCGGCGAAGCGCAGGTCGAGAATGCGCGTGATGTCGTCGAAGGTCGCCCACGAATCGGGCACGTGGTAGTCGGAGGTCAGGCCACGCGCGGCCGCAAAGGCCTGCCAGTCCGCCATGTAGCCCTTCTCGTAGTAGGCCCCGGCAAAGGCATTGCCTCGTGTGTCCAGGTCGTCGTCGGTGAGCGTCGCGCCGCAGTGGTCGAGCACGAACTGCCGCCCGGTCATGCGCCGTTCCTGCACGGCGGTCACGGCGGCTGCGTTCTTTTTCAGACGGCGCGCGCTGGCGAGGCCGTGCTGCAGGGCCCACGCCACGAACATCCCGATGTGGGTCGCGGCATCGGCTGGCTGCAGGTCCTTGGGAAATTCAGCGCCGGCGTGCCACGACGCGTCGTCATACTTCACTGCTTACCTCGTCGAGAACCCACGCGCGGCTTCGAATGACGTGGTCGGTGTTCGCACTACATCACCGGCCTGGCTATGCGCCGAACTGCCGCAGGTGATGGTCCACGTGCTTGTACATCAACACGGCCCACTGCTCCGGCGTCAGTCGCCCGAAGAAACTGTGCGGATTTGTGGTGCACCCCTCCGGCCCCGCGGCGGAGAACCGGTTGATCAAAGCACGAAGCCGCGTGCGTTCCGTATCGAGTTCGCGCTGGTCGGCCACCACGAGCCCCGGTGCCGTCGGCGAGTTTCGCCGCAACGGCTCGTCGTTACGGAGCACCATCCGCTTGACGAAGCCGCCGACGATCCGTCCGAGGAGCATCCGCGGCGGACGCGTGTCTCCGAGCGCCCACTCGAAACCGACCGAACAGTGCGCCACCGCCTGCGGCGCGGTCATCGTGCCCCACAGCCGCGGGCTGTCAGGGCGAAGACGCTCGAGTCGCTCCGTCACTTCCAGCACCAGGGACGGATCGTAGAGATTCTTCATCGGACAACTCTCTCACACACGTGCCGGACGACCCGTCCCCTGCGCGGCGGCGTGGCCCTGCCTGAATGATCGTAAAGCCCGGCGCGCCCCCTTCGAGGTTGCGGCGAGCCCCCGGCGAGCCCCTCGGCGGCAAGGAGGATGCCTGCCTTCACGAGCGCGTCGTTGTACTCAGGCATCGCGGCGCCAACGCTGCCGCGTACACCCAGCGGCTCATCATCACTCCAGCCGGCGGCGGCTGCACGCGTGCACAAAGATGGCGCCAAGGGCCATGTCGGGAAGCGCGGTCGCCACGGCGAACGCAGGGAGAGACCCGTTCGCCCAGTAGACGACGAAGAGGGCAAAGAAGCCGAGTTTTCCGAGGCCGCCGACCAGCAGAAGGGGTTGGGAAATGGTGGTCTGCATGGCAAGCCATGCGTAGGCCCCTGCAAACAGGCCAATGACCCACGCCAGTTGGGCGGCATACAGCGGGGGAATGGCGACAGGAAGCAGCTCAACTGTCTGACCCGGCGCCGCGGCCCCAAAGAGCCCGAGGCCAAGAATGTTCACGGGCACTGCGGTCCACAGTGCGATGCGGAGCCATCGATCGGAACTTGGCACGTCGCCTCACTGCTCTCCTGACCTACCGCTCGAACGCCGTCTTCC
Source organism: Acidobacteriota bacterium (assembly GCA_043743165.1). Taxonomy (GTDB): domain Bacteria; phylum Acidobacteriota; class Vicinamibacteria; order Vicinamibacterales; family CAVVIG01; genus CAVVIG01. The sequence goes on along the minus strand of JAYTXA010000030.1, from coordinate 17,129 downwards.
AGCGCTGCTTCGGGTCGTCGAACGTCACCGCCGTCGGGTTGAAGGCCTTCGGGTCGAAGCCCTCCCCCGCCCATTCCCGCATGGACTGGTGCCCTTCGTGATTCGGATCGACGTAGGCACGCAGGAATTCAACGTAACCGTGCGGACCACCGCAATCCTCTGGCGGACACTTACCCTCGCCCGAGACGCAGCGCGGGTAAGTGCGAGACGCATCGGCCGGCTCGAGCCCCTCGTGAACGACTACGTGTTCCCAGTCGTCGCCGAAGTCATAGGCGTAGGTGGCGGGGGGCGAGTGCCACTCTCGGCGCTCGAAGAACTGGGACACCGGTACCTTCCAGCAAGGCAGGACGGGGCGGTCGGCCGGCTCCTCGCCGGTTGGGATACCGATGGACACCACCTTCCGCTCGGCCGCGTCCAGCAACCGGAACTCGTGCAGGTGACAGTCAAGCCAGCCCATGGCGTCCTGGATGGCCACGTGCAGATCCCAGAACGAATACCGCTGCGGCACCTCGACGCGGCGCCAGATCACGGGGTCGGTGCTGGCAAGAACGACTAGGAAGCGGTGCACAAGGGCCGGCTTGGCGCTTCGCTTCGCCGGCTTCGTCTGCGCCGGATTCGCGGGACTCTTCACGATGGAGATCACCTTGGCCACTGCTCCTCCGTTGTCTCGAGTGCGTCGCGGTCATCCGCGCTTCGCCGCCCGTGCGGGAATGAGAAAAGCGCCGGGGATTCCGGCGTCGAGCGTGGCCAGTCTGGCTTCGTGTACTGCGGCCAGGTGCAGAAGATGGGCATCGGTCGTGCGCGATGCGGAGGAACACCAGGCTGGAAACTGCCGCGCGTCCTGATCGTCGGTGAGCAGGAAATGACTGGCACCCAGGGCGCCGACCATACCAGCCAGCGTTTCAGTCGCCTCCGCAACAGTCACGCGCCCTTCCGTCCTCTGCACGGATACCCGCACGAAGCCGAGTTCGGGGATTGCTGAGGTCATCAGCTTCGTCGCCTTCTGTCTCCTGGCCGCGCCAATCCACGCAGCCGTCCGCTCGTGATCAACGTGATCGGACCACCCCCACGCGACCAGGACGTTGACATCCAGCAAGTAGTTCACGGGAAGTCCGATAGCATTTCGCGCACCGCATCCGTGGTCAGCGGCGGCTGATTATCAGGCGCGGCAAAGATCATGGCTCCGGTGTGACGACAGCGTACCTTCGCCGGTTTGGTCGCGGGCACGAGCGACAGGCTTGCCCGGCGCCGAAGGTACTCTGACACCGTGACGCGTTCCTTCCTCGCCCTGGAACGGATCAGTCGAGCTTCCTGGTCGGTGACTTTGAACGTCAACGTTGCCATAGGTAATACCGTATTACCCGATACTAGCTCTGTCAAACCCGGCGTTGCCGGTGCGTGCGCCAGACCGCGCAGGGAACCGCCGACACCAATAGGGGCCGGCGCAGGAGCGATCTTCCAGTGAGGTCAGAATCCGTGGGGAATTGGTGAGGCAGAGCAGCGTCGGTCCGAGCGTCAGGCGAGGACGGCGATGCCTGAAGACGTAATGAGCCGACAGATCGAGGGGAGTAAAAATTGGCGGTGAGGCAGGGATTCGAACCCTGGGTACAACTTTAAGGTCGTACAACGGTTTAGCAAACCGCCGCTTTCGGCCACTCAGCCACCTCACCGCGACGTGAGTGCTCAGTATACGTCAGGAGCCGCGTCGGTGGCCCGTTCGCGTCAGAGGCCCGGCCGGCTCGGCCGACAACGCGGCGCGCCCGGCTCAATTGCAACAGCGTCAGCCCACCGCGTCCGGCGTCAACGCGTTGCGCCAAGCGAAAAGCAAGGATCACAACACCTCCTTGAGCCGGCCAGACGCGTACTTGTGCAGGAGGCTCGCAATCAGTGTCTGGTACGGCAAACCCTCCGCTAGCGCCCGTTTTTGGATCGCCTCCAGGTCCTTGCTCGACAACCGGATGTTCAACCGCCGATCCTTCCGGAACGTCGCCTTGGCGTCGCGCGCGTAGCGGGTCCGCTCCTTCTTGACGGCGCCCGTGGACTTCCACTCCCCTCGCTCGACCGACTCGAGCAGTTCCTTCTCGTCGGCATCAAGCTTCATCGTCAGACTCCTCCCCGAGGTACTGCTTCGTGGCCTTCCGACTCGGGATGATCGTCTTCAGGAAGACCGTGTGTTCGTCCTCGACGAACGGGACGAGGTAGACATACTCGTCCCGCTGGACGACGAAGATTCGTTGGCCAGGGTAGCGGTCGGGATGCGGGTGCTCGAGGATGTCGAGCAGGTCGCCCCGCTCGATGTGAAAGACGACATCCTCGAACCCGATATCGCGGTCCGCCCTGAACTTCGCGTTCTTGGCTTCGTCCCAGGCGAAGAACTTCACGTGAAACAGACTACCACGGCGTGTGCCTGATGGGCACACGTTGGCGTCACAGACACTGTGCCCACAACTGTGCCCAGACGACCTCAAAAGAGGGGCCATCCAGGACCAACGCCGGCAATTGAAATGTGGGAAATTAGGCCTGAAAACGCGAGATGGGATTGGGTGGGATTGGTGCGGCGGGGTTTAGCAAACCGCCGCTTTCGGCCACTCAGCCACCTCACCGCGACGTGAGTGCCCCGTATGCGTCAGGAGCCGCGTCGGTGGCCGTCGGGCTCTACTGCACACCCGCCGGCGGCCGCCGATGATGCGTCGCCCGCTCGTAGGCGGCGGCTATTTCGAGCAGCTTGCGGTCGTCCCACATCCGCCCGAGCAGCGAGATGCCCGCCGGGTACTTCCCGCCGAGGAACCCGGCCGGAACCGTCACCTGCGGCAGACCGGTCGCCGCACTCTCCTCGCACGTGCCTGGCTCGGAACCGTAGCGCACCAGCCCGCCTTCATGCGTGTGCGGACGCGCCTGGTTCGCCGGATAGAGCAGCGCGTCGAGCCGCTGGCTGTCCATCAACTCGACGAACAACTGCCGGAACCCCTCGCGGCTGGCCACGAACCGCTTTGTCGCAGCCTCGAGCGCCGGACCTTCCGGCGTCGGCAGCAGCGCCGCCTGGAACCGGCGCGCGCTCACCGGCGCCAGCTTGCCGCTCGCCAGCAGTTCCTGAATGGTCAGCACATGGTCGCCCGGCTTCGCACCGCGCGACAGGTACGCGCTCCACGCGGTACGGAGCGAACCCGGCGCCGCACCGCGGACCGCCGCGTAGCGCGCGTCGTAGTCCGGAATCGCGACGTCGACCACGGTGGCTCCCTGCACCTGCAATTCCCTGATGACCCGCTCCATGTTCGCCGCTACCTCGCGTTCGCCCGTGAACCCGACGAACCGTTGACGGAAGGCGCCAATCCGCACCCCCTTCAATGAGGCTGTGCCAAGCCCCTTCGCGAAGGGCCCCTTCGACTTCGCTGCCGCATCAGCCGTAACCGGATCTTCCGGATCGCTGCCGGTGACCAGGTCGAGCGCGAGCGCGATGTCGGTCACCGAGCGCCCCATCGGCCCGACCGCGTCGTTGTAGGGATTGAGCGGCATCACACCGGCCCGGCTGGTGAGACCGCGCGTGGTGCGAATGGTGGCGAGCGACGCAAAGCCGGCCGGATTCGAGAGCGAGTTGCACGTGTCGGTGCCGAAGCCGATCGCCGCCAGGCTGGCCGCCACCGCCGTGGCGCTGCCGCCGCTCGACCCGGCGGTGCTCAGCGACGGGTCGTACGCATTTCCGACGGTGCCGCCCACTGTGCTGATGCCGAAGTCGCCGAACGGAAACTCGTCGAGGTTCGCCTTGCCGAGCACCACCGCCCCCCCCTGCTTCATGCCGGCCACCACACGCGAATCGAGGCGCGGTCGATGGTCCACGAGGGCAAGCGAGCCGCCAGTCGTCGGCAGCTCCGTCGCGTCGATGTTGTCCTTCAAGATCACTGGTACCCCGTGGAACGGACTCCGCACCCGCCCCGCCGCGCGCTCGCCGTCGCGCTCCCGTGCATCCGCCACCACACGGGGATTGAGCGACAGCACCGCGTGGTACTCCGGGCCGTGCCGGTCGAACCGCGCGATACGCGCCAGGTACTCATTGACGATGTCCTCGGCGGTGACCTGGCCAGACGTCATCGCGTCCTGCAGTTCGGTGATGCTCTTCTCGAAGACCGAGAACTTCTCGTACGCGGCGCGGTCGCTCAACACGCCAGGGTTCCAGTTCGCGATGCGCGACTGCTGGCGCGGAGTCAGCCCGGACAGATCCGGGCTTCGTTCGAGCTGCACCGCAACCGCCTCCACCTTCGCGATCTCCGAGCCGGCGTCTGGAATGCGCGCATCCGGCCTGTCGTACACAGGCTCGCCGCCGAGCAGCGCGTCGCGGTACGGAATCGGATAGCCGCCGCGCGGGTCGTACACCTCACTCAGCCCCTTCACCACAAACGTGACGAGCGCACGCGTCTCACCTGGCTTCAGGCGCAGCGTAAATACGTAACCGATGTGCGCCGGGTCGAAGCCGGGCCACGGCGTGTCGAACGGGTTGCCGTACATGTCGCCGACACTGGTGAGCAGACCCGAGCGGTTGCCCAGCACATGCGCCGACGGCCCGTGGCCGGAGGGACCGCTTCGGGGGTTCGCGACCTCGCGCGCGTTCTGCATCACCGTGACATGCGTGTCCGCCACGTCGATCCGCCGGTCGCCACTCGAGGTTGCCGCCACTGCCACCTGCCCGCCGTCGGCATACGCGCCGACCGCACCGCCCCAGGCGACACGAACGATCCGCACCGCTCCGCTGGTGTTCGTGAAACTGTCGTAGTACCGGAGGTACGACGTGTTCTTCGACGTGGTGATGCCGCGCGACACGAGGATGCCCTCGACGAGCTGCGGCGTCGTCGAGTCGAAGCGTCCGGCGCCGTCGTGATGGAGACCGAAGCCGCGCAGGTAGCGGTTGTCGGCCAGCAGCTCACCGCTCGCGCGACGCACCTGCAGCTTCAGGTAGCCGAACCCGTTGAACGGGTTCGTCCGACCGCCCGTGGCGATGCCGCCGCTGTCTTGTGCCCAGGGGCTGGTGTCCTGGATGTCCCAGAACTGGCCGTCCGACGAGGGCACGCCGGTCACGGCACCAAGGCGCGCGAGCGCCAGCACAGCCAGGAGCACACTGACGGCGAGGCCAGCAGGGATCTTCATCAGGTGAGTCTGGTTGGAAGACGTTAGTTTTGACAACTCTTTGACATCTCGCTGACATCGCCCGGCCGCGGCCCAGTCAGTATCGGCACACGCAGGGACAGTACGTTTGTGCGAAAGCTCATTCTTCGGAACTTCCAGTCGCCAGGTGACATCGTCATGCTGACGGCGGCTGTACGCGACCTGCACCGCTGCCACCCCGACGAGTTCGTGACCGACGTGCGCACGTCGTGCCCGGACCTCTGGCACCACAACCCGCACATTACGCCGCTCGACGAGCACGACCCGGATGTGACAGTGGTGGACTGCCACTACCCGCTCATCCACCGCAGCAACCAGGAACCGCGGCACTTCCTGGACGGCTTCGTCGAGTACTTGAACGAGCACCTGGGACTACGCATCCGCGTCACCGACTTTCGCGGCGACCTCTACATCTCGCAGGCCGAGAAAGACTGGTTCCGCGAGATCGAAGACCGCGAAGGGGCGTCGCTACCCTTCTGGCTGTTCGCCAGCGGCGGCAAGTTCGACTTCACCGCGAAGTGGTGGGCGGCCGATCGGTATCAGCAGGTCGTCGATCACTTCCGCGGACGCATCCAGTTCGTGCAGGTGGGCGAAGACCATCACCACCATCCGGCGATCGACGGCGTCGTCGATCTGCGCGGACAGACCACGCTGCGCCAACTGGTGCGGCTGATGTATCACGCCCAGGGGTCGGTGTCGGCTGTCAGCCTGCTGATGCATCTGGCGGCGGCGGTGGAAGTGAAACCAGGCATGCCGCTGAACCGCCCATGCGTCGTCGTCGCCGGCGGGCGTGAACCGCCGCACTTCACCGCCTACCCGCATCACCAGTTCATCCACACCGTGGGTGCCCTGCGCTGCTGCGATAACGGCGGTTGCTGGAAGTCGCGCACGTTGCCACTCGGCGACGGCGACGTGAACGATCGACCCGACGCGCTCTGCGTCGATGTCGTCGGTTCGCTGCCACGCTGCATGGACCTGATCAGCCCGCAGGACGTGATTACTCGGATCGAGTACTACTTCAGGGGAGGAGCACTGCAATGAAAGACGAGACACAGCAGCTTACGGAGCGCCGCACATTCCTGCTGCTGCTCGTCAGCGCGCCGGCGGCGTTCGCCGTCGCCTGCACCGGCATCACGGAGCCGACGAGCGTATCAACCCCGATCGTGCAGCCCACGCCAGGCGCCGGTGGCTCGAGCACGGGCACACCGGGCGGCGGGGCGGCGTCGTCCAGCAGCTCCAGCAGCTCCACCAGCTCGTCGTCCACCGGTTCGTCGTCGAGCTCCGGTTCGTCGAGCAGCAGCTCCTCGAGCGGCTCGTCGTCCTCGAGTTCCTCGTCCGGCTCGTCGTCGAGTTCCGGTTCGTCGAGCAGCAGCTCCAGCTCGAACAGCAGCAGTTCGAGTTCATCGTCGAGCAGCAGTAGTTCGTCTGGTGGCGGCGGCAACGGCGGCGGGTCGTCGTCGAGCAGTTCGTCGAGTTCGAGCACGCGTTCGCTGAGCGCGCGTTTCTAGCGGTCTGTAGTGTCCGCGACCTTCAGGTTCGCCGTTCCTGGCCGACCTGAAGGTTGGCAGTTACGTAATACCTGTTACGGATACGCGGGGCTGGCAGGGCTGGGCGGCGTGTACTCGTGGCCGAACTTGTTGGTGTGGGGCGCCGGCACGCGGCCCGCCGACATCAGGCGGATCGGCGCGAGCGTCGCCGCGCCAGCCGCAAGCGACACCTCTTTCGGGAACTCGGTGGCGTCCTCGGGTTTGAATCGTTCGTGCCACACCGACAGCCGGTAGCGGCCGGGCGGCACGTCGGCAATCGTGAACGAGCCGGTCGCCGCCGAGGTTGCGTAGTACGGCGAATCGACCGCCACCACCACCGCGCTCATGTCGGGGTGAATGTTGCAGAAGACGTAGCAGACACCGGTCCTGGTGAAGTTCACGCCGCGCGTTGTCCCTGCTTCGTACAACCCGAGGTCGAACCGCTTGCCGTCGAACAGCGAGAACACGTTGTGGAAAACAGGATCGAGATTCGGGAAGTCGACCGCCGATCCGACCGGCACCACCAGCACGTGCGGCTGGAACCGCTTGCCCTGCTGGACGATCGTGAAGCGGCGCCCTTGCGGCATCCGTGGACGCGGCGCGTCGCTCGCCGGGCTGAGCCAGACCACGACATCGCTGCGGTCGGTGAAGCCGGCGCCCTGGCCTGACACCACAACGGCGCCCGTCACTGCCAGCGTGCCCTGCGCGGACCCCGTGAGTTGCCAGGCACCAAGCGCGGCGCACACGACGAGAGCGGCGCCCGCGAGCCGCCTAGAAAACAATGGCGCCTCCGAAGTTCAGATGATCCGCCAGCCAGCTCCGTCCGTCGAAACGGCGCGTCCAGAGCCGGCGATACTCGGCGGTGAGGAACAGGTTCGAACGCAGCTGATAGATGACGTTCAGCAGGCCGCTCGCATTGCGCGCGGCCGACGGTGCCTCGTCGCTCGGGGCCTGCAGGTAACCATCGAACGGCTTCGGCTTCGAACGGTCGAAGCCCAGCGCGAGGTTGGTCTCGACGCGCTGCGAATTTCTGATCTTCACCTGTGCCCAGCCGCCGTGGCTGTCGAGCGGATGCACAGTGGACGACGCCTCGTCGGGGGCACCGTCGAAGAGCACCGACGAGTGCGCGCCGCCGCCGAGGCCGCCGATGGCGCGGCCAGCGTAGGCCTCGCCGGACAGACCGAAGGTGTTCGAGATCGGCAGCTCCCAGTCGGTGGTGAGCGCCCAGGCATCGACGACGCGGTCGAAGCCCCAGTTCTGGCGCGAGTAGTAGCCGCTGGCGCCGGCCGACATCACGTGCTCAGCGGCACCGCGGCGCGCCCCGACCCGCGCCGCCCAGGCGGGCATGCGCGCGCGTTCGCCAGCCGTGGCAAGGCGGCTGTATTCGCCGGCCGGAAGTTCGCCGGTCAGCGCGTCGAGCACGCCGGCGCGCACGGACAGGGTCGTGTCGCCGGAACGTTCGACGCGTCGCTCGACGTACACCTGTGGTGTCCACGCCCAGATGTTGCCGGACGACGACATAGCCGGGTAGGCACTCGAGGCGATGGAGGAGGGCGAGAGCGGCGAGAAGAACGGCGCTTCCTGACCGGCACGCAGCGAGAAGCGCGTGCCTTCGGCGGCAATCTGCATCGTGCGCAGCCGGACGCCAGGTGCGCTGAGGCCGTCGTTGGCGGCGGGGAAACCGCCAAAGAAATCGAGACGCAGGTCGCCGGAGGTTTCAAGACCGCGTACCCGCGGGCCGAATACGGCGATGCCGATGTAGGACTGACGCACTGCCGCCGAGATGTTGCCGCCGGAATCGCCAGGGGTCGACTCGACGGCGAGCGTCGGCAGATCGATGTTATCGACGGCGCCGCGCGTGCTGACCAGCTGCATCAGCGCCATGCCGAACAAACGCGCACGATACTTCGACCCGCTCTCGACCTTGGTTTGCTCGAGGGAGCTGACCTGCGCGGCCAGCAGCGCGCGCTCTTCCTCGAGCTGTTCGCGGAGTGCCTGCAGCGCCTGCTGCACGTCGGCCGTTTCGCGCCTCGACTCGGTCAGCTGAATCTGGAGTGCCTCGATCGCCTGCTGGAGGCGTCGGACCTCCGCCGCGAGCGTGTCAACCGGAGACTCGGGCTGCGACGCTGGAGCAGCGGGCTGCGCGCCGAGCGGTGTTGGGAAGGTTGCCGTGAGGACGGCCAGAAGAACTGCGCGCGACATGCGCCGACGCCACGCTGACATGTGACAGTAATATTAGCCGCTCACCTGAAGACACCGATGGAAAAGATTCTCGTCATCGAAGACGATCGCGCCACTCGCAAGGCCCTGCAGCAACTGTTCGAGGGCGAGGGGTTCGCGGTGGAAGTGGCCCAGCACGGCGCCGAGGGGCTGGCCGCGTTCCGCAACGCGCGCCCGAGCTTCGTCATCCTCGATCTGCAGATGCCGCAGATCGGCGGACGCGATGTCTGCCGGGAAATCCGCAAGCAGTCTGAAGACGTCCCGATCATTGTCCTCACCGGCTCGGTCGACGAAGTGAACCGTGTGCTGCTGCTGGAACTCGGCGCCGACGACTACGTCACGAAGCCGTTCAGCCCCAGGGAGCTGCTGGCGCGCGTGCGCGCCGTGCTGCGCCGGTCGCGCCGCAACAACGCGGCGGTGGAACAGCTCTACTTCAGCGACGTCGCGGTCGATTTCGCCCGTATGCAAGTGACGCGCGGTCCCCGTCCGGTGGCGCTCACGCCGCAGGAGTTCAAGCTCCTGAAGTACTTCGCGCACAACCCGCAGCGTGTGGTCTCGCGCGACCAGCTGCTGAGCGACGTCTGGGGCTACGACTCCTATCCGTCGACGCGCACCGTCGACTCGCACATCCTGACGCTCCGCCAGAAGCTGGAGCCCGAACCCAAGGCGCCGGTGCACTTCATCACCGTGCACAATGCCGGGTACAAGTTCGTTCCGTAGCCGGCGCACCCCACTGTGTTCACCCTCTCCCTGCGCACGAAGTTCCTGCTGTCGCTGGTCCTGATCTCGACCCTGATCACGACGGCGGTGCTGCTGGTCGTTCGCTACCGGGTGCAGCTGCGTGTGCGCGCCGACCTCACCCAGGCCCTCGACACCTCCATCGTCATCTTCGACCGCCTGCAGCAGCAGCGCGAGGAAACGCTCGAGCGCTCGGCGTCGTTGCTGGCCGCGCTGCCGCCGCTGAAGGCGCTGATGACCTCGGAAGACCCGGCGACGATCCAGGACGCGTCGGCGACGTTTTGGCAGCTGTCGGGCAGCCAGCTGTTCGTGCTGGCGAACCGCGACGGCGCGATCGTGGCGTTCCACTCCGCGACGACCCCCTTTCCGCCTGCCGCGGCACAGCGGGCCATCGACCGCTACATGACGAGCGGCAACACGCGCGACTGGTGGTTCGGCGGCGGGCGGCTGTTCCAGGTGTTCCTGCAACCGGTTGCGTTCGGCAATCCCGCGGCGGGCAATGCTCTTGGGCTGCTGGCGGTTGGCTACGAGGTGAACGACGCGGTGGCGGAGGACGTGAGCCGTGTGGCGGCCAGCGAGGTCGGTTTTGCCTACGACAACGCGCTGGCGATCAGCACCGTTGACGCGCGCTACCGCGACGCGCTGGCCACGCTCGTCGACGCGGGCGAGGGGCGTGTGACTGCCCCACACGAGGTGCAGCTCGGCGATGAAGCGTTCCTCGTGAACAGCGTGCGCATTTCGAGCGACTCGGAGCCGGCAGTCACCCTGACGGTGCTCAAGTCGTTCGACGAGGCGACGGCGTTCCTGCGCAGCCTGAACCGCTGGATCGTCGCCATCGGTGCGGCCGGCGTGCTGGCGGGCAGCCTCCTCGTGTTCCTGGTGTCCACCACGTTCACGCGTCCGCTCGGACGTCTGGTGTCGGGCGTCAAGGCGCTCGAGCAGGGCGACTTCGACTTCCCGCTCGACGGGCGTGGCGGCGACGAAGTGGCCACGCTGACCGTTGCCTTCAACCGCATGCGTCACCAACTGCAGGCTACGCAGCGGCAGTTGCTCGAGACCGAGCGCATGGCCACCATCGGCCGCATGGCCAACACCATTTCGCACGACCTGCGGCATCCGCTCACCGCTATCCAGGCGTACGCCGAGTTCCTCGAGGAGCGCGAGCTGCCGGACGAGAAGCGGAAGGACTTCGTCCAGGAAATCCGCATTGCCGTCAACCGCATGCTCGACGAGATCAACCAGTTGCTCGGCTTCTCGCACGAGCGGCAGGCGCTGCAGTTGCTGCAGGGGCGGCTCGACGAGGTGGTGGACCGGGCGATCAAGACGGTGAAGGCCCTTCCCGAGTTCGAACACATCGCCATCACCGGGCACCTCGGTCCGGAGTGCCTCGCCTTCTTCGACCCGGGCAAGGTAGAGCGGGTGCTGCTGAACCTGCTCTTCAACGCCGCCGAGGCGGTGTCGCCCGATCACGGCCGCATCCTGGTGCGCGGGGCGTGCGACGCCGACGGGGTCACTCTGCGTGTGACGGACAACGGCCCCGGCATCCCGGACGCGATTGTGGACACGCTCTTCGAGCCGTTCATCAGCCACGGTAAGCAGAGAGGGACCGGTCTCGGCCTGACAGTGGTGCACAACGTGATGCAGCAGCACGGCGGCAACGCCACCGTCGAACAGACCGGCCCCACAGGCACCACGTTCCTGCTACGCTTCCCGCCTGGGTGAGCACGATGAAACAAACCGTATGTGCGCTGCTGCTGCTTGTGGGCTTCTCGGTGGCCGCGCGGTCGTCCGCGCCCGTCGCTGTCCGTGTGCTCACGTACAACATCCATCACGGCGAAGGCACGGATGGCGGCTTCGATCTGTCGCGAATCGCGGCGCTGATCGCGGCGGCCTCACCCGATCTGGTCGCGCTGCAGGAAGTCGATCGAGGCACGGCGCGGTCGGGCGGCGTCGACCAGCTCGCTGAACTGGAACGGCTGACCGGCCTGCACGGACTCTTCGGCAAGGCGATGGATTTCGACGGTGGCGCCTACGGCGTGGCCGTGCTGACGCGTCAGCCGGTGGTGCGCGCGGTGAATCGTCCGCTGCCCGAGCGAGCCAACCGCGAACCGCGCACCGAGCTGACGGTAGACGTCCGGACGCAACCCGACGGACCGCTGGTGCACTTTACGAGCACGCACCTGGATCAGGGGCGCGATCAGGAACATCGACTCGCGCAGGCCACGTTCCTGAACGACGTGCTGGCGACCAGCGGGGACATGCCCGGTATCCTGGCGGGCGACATGAACAGCCGGGCCGACACCGAGGTGATGCAGGTGCTGGCGGGGCGCTGGCTCACGCTTTTTCCGATGCTGCCGCCAGTGGCGCCCGACCGTCCGCGCGGACTGGTAGACCACGTTTTGGCACGGCCGGCCGAGGACTGGCGCTCGCTCGAGACGCAGGTGATCGACGACCGCCTCGCCTCCGATCACCGCCCGCTGCTGGTCGTCCTCGAGTGGACGCCGGCCGCCACCCACTGACGACGGGCTACCGACGGCCGGTCGCTTCTGCCGAGAGCTCGCGGACGAGCGCGGCGTCGGCCACGCCGGTGACCGGCATCCTCACGGCACGCTGATAGTCGGCGACGCAGTTGGCCGAGGCGCGTCCGAACACCCCATCGGCCCGCATGTTCGCGCCGCGTTCGCCAAGCGCCACCTGCACGAGCCGCACGTCGAGGCCGCGGCACAGCGGTGCCGACGTCTGGAACACCAGCGAGCGCGCGCCAGGCTGCGGGCCGTCGTAGCAGGTCGTTGGCAGCGCGGACAGCGTGGCCTCGGACACTTCCGCGCCGCGCACGACGAGCGGCAGGTCAAGACCCCACATGCCAAGTTCGATGAGGCGCGCGAAGGCGTCCATGCGGTACGTGGTGGCGCGCAGGTCGGTGCGGCTGCTGGAGGCCAGCCAGTTGCGCCGTGTCGCCACGTAGTCGGTGAGCCACGCGCGCTCACCGCGTGACGAGGGCGTGCCGGTCACGCGCTTCGCGACGATGCTGAAGGCCCCGTGCACCCAGGAGTCGTAGACCACGGCACACCCGAGCGGTTCACGAATGCCGGCCTTGTCGGCCGCACGCATCGCCTTCGCGAAATACTCGTCGTCGAAGAACGCGTCCTGTGTGTCGCGCATCACCGGGTCGTCGGCGGTGGCGCGCAGGATGTTGTGCAGCACCCGGTCGCTGTCGAGCGTCACGTCGCGCGTCTGCATCGCCGGTAGCCACGCCTGGAGCCGTGCCCCGAAACGCGCGCCACTGTTCGCGCAGTAGCGCGCCACAAGCGTGTGCAGCCCGCCGGAGCCGAGCGTCGTCTGCGATCGCCCGAAGGTGAGATGGCCGGTGTCGCCGGCCAGCAGCGTCACCTGTCCGTAGTCGCCACGCACCTGGCTCGTTTCGAACAGGTTGACGATGGCCTGCACCGTTCGGATCTGGGTTGTTGTCATGACCATCGGTTTTCCTTGTCTATCTCGAGACCGTCGACGCGATGGCCCGGCGCGCCGCTTCCGCTGACGGCCTGTTCCCATCCGGCGTCGCATCGCGCTGCAGGCGCGCTTTCTTCTGCCTCGAGCCTCCTGATGTCCTGCTCGCGCGAGCGCACTGCTCGGCGGTGCGGGGACGCGTCTTCTCGTACTGCGCCTGCGTCAGCACGGCCAGTTGCCGCACCCGCTCCACGAGCGCGAGGAGCGTGGGTTCCATCGCCACGGCGTCTGGCGTGCGCGGACCTGGCATGCGCTCCTGCACCATCCAGCGCAGGACGCCGAGAGCCTCTGCCTGCCTGAACAACGTCGCGCACACTGACAGGGCAACGCCGAGCGCCAGGAGACCGAACAGGATTGTGCGGGCGAGGGAGTGAGGGGTGCGGCGAGGGAACGTCGATGGCCGGGCGGGCACGGGAGGCTCCTGTCGAGCGGCCCGCGAATCGCCCGCGCGATGCGGGCGATTCGGGAACCCTCGAGAAGTCTACCCGACGCGGGCGAAGCCCTTCATCTGCAGGTTCAGCATCGACGTCATGGCCCAGAGGTCGATCTGGATATCGGGGTTGACGTCTTTCGCGTCGATCTTGCGGCCGCCCAGCGCCTGGCCACAGGCGCGGAACTCGACCCCGGCCTGCTTCAGCGCGTGAATGAGCGCGATGTTCGGGTTGTCCTTGCCGTAGCGCGCCTTGTAGGCCTCGTTCGTCATCACGATGTCGAAGTCGGGGTTGCGCTGGTGGAACATCACCACGAGATGGCGATGGTCGGCCTGGACGTTGTACTTGCCGAGTGTGTTCAGGTAGCGCGCGATGGTCGGCAGCATCGGGTTCACTTCGGCGTCCCGATCCTTCGCGCCGTTCGACACCGAGAACAGGATCTTGTAGTCGATCTTCGGGTCGGGCAGTTCGGCCGCGCCGGGCACGTCACGCGCCGGCTCGTAGCCGGGGACGAGCAGCGGCTTGGTGTCGGCCGCGGCACTCATCGGGCTGGGAGACACGAGCGCGAGCATCAGAAGCGTGGCGGCGCCGACAGTGAACAGGTTCTTCATTTCGGACTCCTCGAGTGCCGTGCGGGAGTTGGACCCGCAAACGGCGTGGGGCGATTCTGCCTCAACTCGGACCGCACTGCACGTCTTCAGTGCGCGTTTGCCGTCGAGGCCAGTCGTGCGGGTGCTACTTGTTGCGCACTGCCTGCACTTCGACTTCGAGCAGCGCGCCGGCGGTGACGAGCGCGGCCACCTGCACGGTGGTGCGAGCCGGCTTGTTCGGCTGATCAGCGGTGCCGAAGTACTTGTTGTACGCGGCGTTCATGCCCTGGAAGTCGAGCTTGCCGTCGGGCGCCGCCACCATGTAGACGCGCATCATGACCACGTCGCCCATGCCGAGCCCCTGCTCCTTCAGTCCGGCTGCGACCTTCTGGAAGGCGTTATCCGCCTGCTCGTTCGTGTTGCCCCACACGGCCGGCGTGTTCGTGGCGCGGTCGGCCGCCGTGGACGGCGAGGGGAGCTGTCCACTCAGATAGTAGGTGTCGCCCGCCCACACGCCGGTGGCGATGCCGCCTGGCGTCGCCGCCTGGATGTGCTTGACCTGGGCCATCGCGGGTGAGGCCACGGCCAGCGCCGCGGCAGCAAAGAAAGCAAGGATCGATGCGCGCATTCAGAAGCTCCTTTCGAATCAGCGAGGAAAAAGAAACCCGTGGGCGATTGTCGCTCAACTCGGGCAGCGCGCGCACACCCGTTCAACAGCGCGGCACAAGATCCGCGCGCACGGCGTCGCGACAATGGGGACCTGTGTCGCCACAAACGAGAGATTGGAGGTTGTTGGACCTTGGGGGCTGGAAACACTGCGCAGGAGGGGTGCGGGAGGAGCCCGGAGGCCACTCCCGCACAGTCGCGTCGAAGGTCGTCCTACTTGGTGACGTTGACCGTGATGCTCTCGCCGCCGGTCAGCGCACCGTCATCCGCGAGCGCGCGGATGATGTAGGTGCCGGGTTCGTCGAAGGTCACCTTCACCGGAATGCGGCCGTCCGCGGGCATCGTCGGCGGCACCCAGATCGGGGCCCACGGCGAGTTCGCGCCAGCGCGGGTGTCTTCCCACGGCTTGATCTGGTCGGGCGAGAAGGTCACCTTGCCGGGACCGCGGTAGGCGAACCACGAGAGGTGCAAGCCGACGTTCTTGCCGACGGTGATACGGATGGGCGGCGACATCATGGCGCGCTGGATGCGCTGCGCGGCCACAGCCGCGGCGGCAGCGGGATCGACGGCCGGGCGGGCGGCCCCCGACGAGACCGCGGCCCCACCACCACCACTACCGCGACGCTTCGGGATGCCGTCGTCGGTGACCGTCGCAGAGAGATCGAGCGGCTGGCCCACCTTGGCGGTCCGGGTTTTCTCGCCGTCGATCTTCACGACCGGCTGCTTGTTCGAACGCACCTCGGGGCTGCTCGAACCGGCGCCAAGCGCGCCCGTTTCCGAAGCCTTCACCACGTCGTCCACCTTGTAGTCTTCACGCAGCGAGGCGAAAGCCTTCTCGGTGACACCGTTGGTCGTCAGGGTCCAGACCAGTTCGTCCTTGGCCGTGAATGTCGCCGGCACCTTGACGCGGAACACGAATCGGTTCCGGCGCGGCAGGAAGCGGGTCGGCTGACCGAGGTCGGCGCCCAGGCTGCCCGGACCGCTGAAGCCGTTGTTCGGCCCCACCGGGACGAGCAATTCTTCTTCCCAGTTGCGGTTCAGGTATCCGAAGAGGAAATACTTCGCGCCGTCCGGCTCTTCCTCCCAGCCTTCATAGCCGGGGGCGACGTTCTGGCCGCTGTTGTAGCTGAGCGACTGCGCACCGACAATCGCCGGCCACACGAGGAGTACGAGCGCACCAAGGAGGGCGCGAACCTGATTCTTCATGGATTGGTTTCCGATCCTTCCTGACTGAGGGGCAACATCGCCACCATCGAGGACGCGGAGGATTCAGAGAATCCTAACATCTCTGAAACCTCCGCGTCCTCGCGGCGGCGAGTCCGGCGGTCTTACTGCTGCTGACCCTGATTCTGGTTCTGGGTCGGACGCGGGGCGTTCTGCTGCTGGGCGACGACGCCGCAGAGCGGGCAGCCGAGCAGGACGTCTTTGCCCGGGTTGGCGGCGACGCGCGCCTTCATCTCTTCCTGGAACTGTTCATCGGTCAGCGAGACGCGATTGCCGAGGTCGATGAACATGTTGGTGATCGAGCGGTTGCCCGAGCCTGACCAGTTGCGCGGGTCCGGCACGTTCTTGTTCCCGGGCGTATTGTCGAAGTAACCGATGATGTGGAGGATCGTGCCCTTCGGCAGCAGCGGCGCCGTGTCATCCGAATAGCTGTAGCCGCGCACCCAGTTGTGGTCGTAGCCGACGCACGACAGCGTCTGGATGTTGTAGCCCCAGATCGCCTCGAGACACATGCGGTTACCGGGCGCGTGCAGGTGCGGTTCGAACGAGATGATCTTCGTCGGCTCGTTCAGGACGGTGTAGGCGTGCAGCTGCTGGTCCTTCTCCATCGCCTTGACGTCGATGTCGACGCCGTTGCCGAGGCCGAAGACCGCGCGTTTGTAGACCGGCTTGTAGCCCTTCGGCGCCAGCTTGTAGCCGAACTCGAGGTGCGAGGTGACGTCCTTGCCGCTCGAGTGCGTGTGCAGCGAGTCCGAGAAGATGTACGACCCCTTCTTCAGGAGCACCGCCGACTTCGGGTCGAAGTAGTCGGGGTTGCGACCCACTTCGTGCACCGGCCAGTTCACCACGTTGTCGCTGCCGACCACCGTCTCGAGATCGCTCGGTTCGTAGTTGGCACCAGGCTGGGTGCGATAGATCAGGTGGTGCCACACGAAGAGGCCACCCACCGTATCGCGCCCGCCGTTGTGCAGCGCGGCGTCGTTCACTTCCTTGATCTCGACCGCCAGCACGTAGCGATCTTCCTCGAGCGGAATCGCCACCGGCTCGATCTCACCCCACCAGTCGGGCGAGTT
>JAYTXA010000029.1:0-128053 GCA_043743165.1 Acidobacteriota bacterium | reverse complement strand
AGGAGATGCTCGGACGCGTGGTCAACGCGCTCGGACAGCCCATCGACGGCAAGGGGCCGATCAACACCAAGCAGTTCTCGCCCATCGAACGCCTGGCTCAAGGTGTCGTCGACCGCCAGGGCGTGAAGGAACCGTTGCAGACCGGCCTCAAGGCCATCGACGCGATGGTGCCGATCGGCCGCGGCCAGCGCGAGTTGATCATCGGCGACCGCCAGACCGGCAAGACCGCGGTGGCGATCGACGCGATCCTCAACCAGAAGGACACCGGCGTCATCTGCATCTACAACGCGATCGGTCAGAAGCAATCGACCATCGCGCAGGTGGTGCGCACCCTCGAGGAAGCCGACGCGATGCGCTACACCATCGTCGTTGCGGCCGGTGCCTCGGACCCGGCGCCGCTCCTCTACATCAGCCCGTACTCGGCCTGCACCATCGGTGAGTTCTTCCGCGACAGCGGCCGCCATGCGCTGGTGGTGTACGACGACCTGTCGAAGCACGCCGTCGCCTACCGCGAGATTTCGCTGCTGCTCCGTCGTCCCCCGGGTCGCGAGGCGTACCCCGGCGACGTGTTCTACCTGCACTCGCGCCTGCTGGAGCGCGCCGCCAAGCTGAACAACGAACTCGGTGGCGGATCGCTGACGGCGCTGCCGATCATCGAAACGCAGGCTGGCGACCTGTCGGCCTACATCCCGACGAACGTTATCTCGATTACCGACGGACAGATCTTCCTCGAGTCGGACCTGTTCAACCAGGGCGTCCGACCGGCCATCAACGTCGGCAACTCGGTGTCGCGCGTCGGTGGATCGGCCCAGATCAAGGCCATGCGCCAGGTTGCCGGCACGCTGCGTCTCGACCTCGCGCAGTATCGCGAACTGGCAGCCTTCGCGCAGTTCGGCAGCGACCTCGACAAGTCGACGCAGGCGCAGTTGACGCGCGGCGCCCGCCTCGTCGAAATCCTGAAGCAGGGGCAGTACGCGCCGCTGTCGGTCGAGCGCCAGGTGGCGATCATCTTCGCGGGCGTCAACGGCTACCTCGATACCGTGGCCATCGGCGACCTCCGCGCCTTCGAGTCCGAGCTCTACACCTACCTCGAGACTCGCGCGCCCGGCATCTTCCAGGGCATCGTCGCGAAGAAGCAGCTCGACGACGAAATCAAGGCGGCGCTGACTGCAGCCGTCAAGGAATTCGCCGCGGAGTTCGCGGCCCGCAAGTCGGCGGCCGCCTAAGACTCCACCGCTATGCCATCACTTATCGACCTCCGCCGCCGCGTTCGCGCGGTGAAGAACACGCAGCAGATCACCAAGGCCATGAAGATGGTCGCGGCATCGAAGCTGCGCCGCGCGCAGGAGCGGATCACCAACGCGCGCCCCTACGCGCTGCAGATGCAGCACGTGCTGGCCGGCCTGGCTGGCCGCGTCGACGCGTCGGTCCATCCGCTGCTGAATGTCCGTGAGCGGGGACCCGAAAGCCGAACGCTCATCATCTCGGTCACGGCCGACAAGGGGCTGTGCGGCAGCTTCAACACCAACGCGATCAAGTCCGCCGCCCAGGCCGCCGTCGCCTCCACCATACCGGTCACCCTCGGCATCGTCGGCCGCAAGGGACGCGAGTATTTCGGCCGTCGTGGCTATGCCATCGAATTCGAGCAGATCGGTATCTTCCAAAAGCTGTCGTTTGCCAACGCACAGACGATTGCCGCCCTCGCGATGGACGCCTTCACCTCCGGTCGTGCTGACCGCGTGCTGCTCGTCTACAACGAATTCAAGTCGGTGATGTCGCAGCGGGTGGTTGTCGACCAGTTGCTGCCGATCGCCCGCACGGAGCTGCCCGGTCAGGCCCAGCAGTCGGACGAGGCCCAGGTCGACTACCTCTACGAACCGAGCGCGCAGGAGATTTTCAACCAGCTCCTGCCGCGGTACGTCGAAGTGCAGGTCTACCGCGCGCTGCTCGATTCTAACGCGGCGTTCTACGCGGCGCAGATGACCGCGATGGACACGGCCACCCGCAACTCGGCGGACATGATCAGCAGCCTCACGCTCTACATGAACAAGGTGCGTCAGGCCGCGATCACGCGCGAAATCATCGAAGTGGTCTCGGGCGCTCAGGCGCTGTAGGAAACAGACATTACGTAGCGTCGGGTCTTCAGACCCGGCGACGATGAGACGAATATGGCTGACAAGAATTTCGGAAAGATCGTGGCGATCATCGGGCCCGTGCTCGACGTCGAATTCGAGGCGGGCAAGCTTCCCGAGATCTACAACGCACTGCGCATCACGGCCAAGATTGCCGATGGCAGCACCGTCGAGATCATCGCGGAGGTCGAGCAGCACCTGGGCGAGAACCGCGTCCGCGCCGTGGCGATGAAGCCGACCGACGGCCTCCAGCGCGGGATGAAGGCGGAAGACCTCGGTGAAGCGATCACCGTGCCGGTCGGACCGATGACGCTCGGCCGCGTGCTGAACGTGCTCGGCGAGCCGGTCGACTTCCCGGATCGTCCGGTCCAGTCCAGCGAGCGCTGGCCTATCCACCGCGCCGCTCCGACACTCGAGCAGCAGTCAACCGAGCTCAAGATGTTCGAGACCGGCATCAAGGTCATCGACCTTCTCGAGCCGTACCTCCAGGGCGGCAAGATCGGGCTGTTCGGCGGCGCCGGTGTCGGCAAGACGGTCATCATCCAGGAACTCATTCACAACATCGCCACCAAACACGGCGGCGTGTCGGTGTTCGCCGGCGTCGGCGAACGCACGCGTGAAGGCAACGACCTCTGGAACGAGTTCCAGGAGAGCGGCGTCATCGACGTGAACGACCACACCAAGTCGCGTGCCGCACTCGTCTACGGACAGATGACCGAGCCGCCGGGAGCGCGTCTGCGCGTCGGTCTCTCGGCCCTCACCGTGGCCGAGTACTTCCGCGACGCGGAAGGCAAGGACGTGCTGCTGTTCATCGACAACGTGTTCCGCTTCACGCAGGCCGGCTCGGAAGTCTCGGCACTGCTCGGCCGCATGCCCTCCGCCGTCGGCTACCAGCCGACGCTGTCGAGCGAGATGGGCGCGATGCAGGAACGCATCACCTCGACGAAGAAGGGCTCGATCACTTCGGTGCAGGCCATCTACGTGCCCGCCGACGACTACACCGACCCGGCGCCGGCCACCACGTTCGGCCACCTCGACGCGACGACCAACCTCTCGCGCGCGATTGCCGAACTCGGCATCTACCCGGCGGTCGATCCGCTCGCCTCCACGTCGCGCATTCTCGACCCGCGCATCCTCGGCGACGAGCACTACAACGTCGCGCGTGCGGTGAAGCAGATCCTGCAGCGTTACAAGGACTTGCAGGACATCATCGCGATTCTCGGTATCGACGAACTGTCGGAAGACGACAAGCTCACCGTGTCGCGCGCCCGCAAGATCCAGAAGTTCCTGTCGCAGCCGTTCTTCGTCGCCCACCAGTTCACGGGGCTCGACGGCAAGTACGTGACGATTGCCGACACGATCCGCGGCTTCAAGGAGATCGTCGAAGGCAAGCACGACGAAATCCCGGAACAGGACTTCTACCTCGTCGGCACCATCGAGGACGTCCTCGAGAAGTTCCGCAAGCGGCAGGCGGCGGCGTAACATGGCCGGCACGTTCCAACTCCAGATCGTGTCTGCCGATCGGTCGATCGTCAACGAGACGGTCGACGAGATCCAGGTTCCTGGCGCCGAAGGCTACTTCGGCGTCCTCCCGGGTCATACGCCCCTGCTGGCGCTGATTGGTACGGGCGAACTCTGGTACCGCCAAGGTTCGGCAAAATCGTTCGTCTCTCTCTCGGGTGGCTTCGCTGAAGTCCAGCCCGACCGCGTGACCATCCTTGCCCAAATCGCCGAACGGGCCGACGAGATCGACATCGCCCGGGCCGAGGCAGCGAAGCGCAGGGCGGAAGAACGGCTGTCGAGACCGACCATGGACGTCGACTCGGAGCGTGCTCGCGTCGCCCTGCTGAAGTCACTCATTCGTCTTCAGGTCGCCACGCGCGTTCGCGTTCGCGGATAAAGTAGTCAGGGTCCGGCGCGTGTCGCCGGGCCGCTGTTCATGCTGTCCAATCTCGCCCAACTGATCCGGTACCGCGGACTCATCCAGGCCCTCGTCGCGCGCGAGCTGAAGGCGCGCTACCGCGGGTCGGTGCTCGGGTTCCTCTGGTCCTTCATCAACCCGATCCTCCTCCTCTCCATCTACACGTTTGTGTTCACGGTGGTGCTGCCCAACCGGAACCCGATCGCGCAGCCCTACGCCGTGTTCATGTTCTGCGGCATCCTGCCGTGGAACTGGTTCTCGTCATCGTTGATGGAGGCGTCGGGTTCGCTGGTCTCAGGCGGCAACCTGATCAAGAAGGTGCTCTTCCCGGCGGAGATCCTGCCCATCGTCAGCGTGCTGGCGAACATGGTGCACTTTTTCCTCGGCCTCACCATCCTCATTGCCTTCCTCATCGGCTATCGCCACTGGCCCGACCCGCTCGGCCTGTTCTGGTTCCCGGTCGTGGTGGTGGTGCAGCTCATTTTCACCACGGGCCTCGCGCTGTTCCTCTCGGCGCTGACGGTGCACTACCGCGACATCCGCGACCTGCTGCAGAACCTGTTGATGTTCTGGTTCTTCGCCACGCCCATCATCTACCCGTGGCAGGACGAGAACGTCCGGCAGTACAAGTGGTTGTTCGACATCAACCCGTTCACGCACCTCGCGGTCTCCTACCAGGAGATTCTGTTCTTCCCGGGGCCGGTGGGTCATGCCAGCTGGCTGATGGTGATGGCCGTGGTCTCGGTCTTCGTGTTCCTCGGCGGCTACTGGTTCTTCGATCGCCTGCGCGACTCCTTTGCGGAGGCGGTCTAGCGTGAACGCGATCGAACTCACCAACGTCTCGAAGATCTACCGGCGCTACAGCGGACGCCAGTTCGCCACGCTGAAGAGCGCGCTCCTGCAGCGCAGCATCCTGCGCGACCTGAGCGTCGCCGAAACGTTCCCAGCCCTCACCGACGTGTCGTTCGCCGTGCCCAAGGGGTCCACCTACGGCGTCATCGGCCGCAACGGATCGGGCAAGAGCACGGCACTGAAGCTCGTGGCCGGCATCACCAAGCCGACCAGTGGCACGGTGAAAGTGGAGGGGCGCATCTCCGCCCTCATCGAGCTGGGTGCCGGCTTCCACCCCGAGATCTCGGGGCGCGAGAACGTCTTCATCAACGGCATCATGCTTGGGCTGACGAAGGGTCAGATCCTGGACCGCTTCGACGAGATCGTCGACTTCGCCGAACTGCGCGAGTTCATCGATGCGCCAGTGAAGACCTACTCCTCCGGCATGTACATGCGCCTCGGCTTTGCAGTGGCCATCCACGTCGACCCGGACGTGCTGCTCGTGGACGAAGTGCTGGCGGTGGGCGACGAGGGGTTCACGCACAAGTGCCTCGACAAGTTCGCCGAGTTCCGCCGGCGCAACAAGACGATCCTGCTGGTCACCCACTCGCTCGGGCTCGTCGAGCGCTTCTGCGACGAGGCCGTCTGGATTGATGAAGGCCGCGTCATGGGCCACGGCGACCCGAAGCGCCTGGTCGACGCCTACCTCACCAAGGTGGAGCGGAGTGAAGAGACGCTGCTGGCCACCACCACCGCCAAGGCGGTCGAAGCCGCGAAGCGGGCCGACGGCGATGCGCCGCACCCCGCTGACGGCGTCAGCCCGGCACGTGCGCACGACGGCGCGGCTGGAGCCGAGGCCGCGAGCCGCCAACCCGAGCTGAAGAACTTCTTCGAGGAAACCGAGGGGCGCTGGGGCTCTCGCGAAATCGAGATCACGGAGGTCACCCTGCTCGACCACGAGGGTGCGCCGTCATTCGTGTTCCACTCGGGCGAATCGATGAGCGTGCGCATCACGGTGAACGCGCACACGCCCATCACCGACTTCGTGTTCGGCTTCGGCCTCTTCAACGCGGAAGGCGTGTGCTGCTACGGCACCAACACCTATCTCGAGGAGATGACGCCGGTCAGCATCGAGGGTGTGGTCACTGCCTCGTTCGACATCGAACGGCTCGACCTGGTGGAAGGCACGTACAAGCTCGACATCGCCGTCCACAAGCGCGACGGCTACCCGTACGACTATCACCGGTTGCTCTACACGTTCCGCGTGAAGTCGCGCACGCACGACGCCGGCATCTATCGCCCACCGCACACCTGGAGCTTTACCGGCGCGGTGCAGTTCACCGACGAAATCGACAAGCTGACGTAGTTGCACGTGCCTGTCTTCAGCCGCAATGCGGCGAAACACTTCACCGAGCAGACGAGGGCTGCCGGTCGATGCGTCGTGTTCACCAACGGCGTCTTCGACCTGCTCCACCCCGGGCACGTCCGCTACCTGCAGCAGGCGCGCGCGCTCGGCGACGTGCTCGTCATCGGCATCAACACCGACCGCTCGGTGCGCGCAAACAAGGGGTCCGGCCGGCCCATCACCCCAGAGGCCGAGCGGGCCGAAGTGCTCGCCGCACTCGAGTGTGTGGACGGCGTCGTGATCTTCGACGAGGAGACGCCGCTCAACATCATCAGCGAACTCCAACCCGACGTCCTGGTGAAGGGCGCCGACTGGGCACACGACGCCATCGTTGGCCGCGATATTGTCGAGGCGAGAGGCGGCCGCGTGGTGAGAATTGCCGTCGAGCAAGGGCACTCCACCACCGGCATCGTCCAGAAGATCAAAGGTTCGTAGCGGGGACGTCATAGCCGCGACGTCGTAGCCGCGTCCCTTCAGGTGCGCCCTTCCCCTCCCGCCCATCGCCCACCCCAGTCTGTGTACACTGAAATGTTCCCGTGGCTACCACAACATCCCTCAACGTTCGCGCCCTCCTGAAAGACGCGGTTGTTCGCAGCGGCATGGACACGCCTGTTCATGCTGTCTCCGGACTGAACGGGCCGGCCAAGGCCATGTACGTGGCGGCTGCCGCACACGCCATGCCCCGCGGCGCAGTGCTGTACGTGGTGCCGGGCGACCGCGACCTCGAGCAGGCCGTGCGCGACGTGTCGTTCTTCATGTCGGCGCTCGAAGGTCTGTCCGACGTCGCCACCGACCGCGCGGTGCTCGGCTTCCCCTCGCACGAGGTCGACCCCTACCGCGGCATGACGCCGCACGTGGGTGTGACGTCGGCACGTGCCAGGGCGCTGCACGCCCTCGTCACCGGCGCGGCCCGCGTCATCGTGGCGTCCGCACCGTCGCTGCTGCCGCGCGTCAGCTCGCCGAAGCGGCTGATGAACGCGGCCATCGAGCTGCGGCCCGGTAACGAAATTGCGCCCACCGACCTGGGCGAACTGCTGGTCGATGCGGGTTTCAGCCGCGAAGACCCCGCCGACGAGCATGGCGAGTTCGCCATCCGCGGCGGCATCCTCGACGTGTTCCCGGCCAACGAAGTCGAGCCGGTTCGCCTCGAGTTCATCGGCGACACCATCGAAACGCTGCGCACCTACGACCCCGCAACACAGCGTTCCATCCGCCCGATCGACCAACTGATGATCGTGCCGCTCAGCGACGTCCTCGGCGAAGACCGTGACGGCACCCTCTTCGACTACCTCTCGCGCATGCCCGACTCGCGCATCGTCATCTCCGAACCCGAGGAGACGCGTGCCGCCATCAACCGCCTGTCCGAGCAGATGCAGCGCAGCTACGCCACCGTCACCTCGCGCACGCCCGAGCCGCAAGAGGAACAGTGGGTCGACGACGGCTGGGACGACGATGAGGGCGCCGGCGGCCAGAGCGACGACAAGCCCGCGCTCCGTGTGCGAACCGCGGGTGGACGGAAGATTCTCACTGTCTCGCACGACGCCCGCGGCGGCGCGTCGCCAGAACCGTCGGCCAGCCGTGCCAGCAGTCCGCGCACCCCCCGCGCACCGCGCGTCAATATCGGTGACGTTCGCCCGCCCTCGGAGTTGTTCGTCGACGTCGAGGCCATCGACGCGCGCATCGCGTCCGCCACCACGCTGATCGAGCTCGGCATCGAGCCCGAGCCGCCGGCCGACGCGGCCGACACCGTGCAGCAGCCGCAGGCGGTGAATCCGCGAAGCGGAGCGCTGCGCTGTCAGCCCAGCGTCGAGTTCCGCGGGCGCGTGCCCGACTGGGTGGCCGAGATCAAGCGGCTGCGCCAGGACGGCGAGTCCATCCTGTTCGTGGCCGGCACCAGCGGCCGCGCTGAACGCACCATCGAGCTGCTGAAGGAGTACGACCTCTTCGCCGTCCCGGTCGATCGCGCCGACGATGCGCGGTATGCCGCGGTGCTGGTGGCCATCGGCAAGCTCACCAGAGGCTTCCGGCTGCCCGACGCCGGCCTGCAGTTGTACGCCGAAGCCGACGTCTTCGAGGAAGAGCGCCGCACCGAGAAGCGCCGGTCCGCGAGCAAGGCGTTCCTGTCGGATCTCCGCGACCTGAAGGTGGGCGACCTGGTCGTGCACGTCGATCACGGCATCGGCGCCTTCGTCGGCCTGAAACAGATCGGGCTTGGCGAGCAGCAGCAAGAGTTCCTCGAGCTCCGCTACGCGGGCGAAGACAAGCTGTTCGTGCCGGTCGAGCGGCTCGACCTCGTCCAGAAGTACACCGGCGCCTCGCGCCCGGCGCTCGACCGCCTCGGCGGCGCTACGTGGGAAAAGGCGAAAAGCCGCGTCAAGAAGGCCATGCGCGACATGGCCGAGGAGCTACTGAAGCTCTACGCCCAGCGCAAGGCCGTGCCCGGCCACGCCTTCAGCCCCGACTCGCACTGGCAGCAGGAGTTCGAGGACGCGTTCCCGTGGGATCTCACGGTGGACCAGAAGTCGGCGGTCGCCGACATCAAGCGCGACCTCGAGTCGAACATCCCGATGGACCGGCTGCTATGCGGCGACGTCGGCTACGGCAAGACCGAGGTCGCGATGCGCGCCGCGTTCAAGGCGGTGATGGACGGCAAGCAGGTGGCATTCCTCGCACCCACCACCATTCTTGCGTTCCAGCACGAGAAGACGCTGCAGGCGAGGT
Source organism: Acidobacteriota bacterium (assembly GCA_043743165.1). Classification (GTDB taxonomy): domain Bacteria; phylum Acidobacteriota; class Vicinamibacteria; order Vicinamibacterales; family CAVVIG01; genus CAVVIG01. The sequence goes on along the minus strand of JAYTXA010000029.1, from coordinate 119,043 downwards.
TCAGCGGGTTCCCCGTGACGATCGACATGGTGAGCCGCTTCCGTTCGAAGCAGGAGCAGAAGGAGACGCTGCAGAACCTCGCCGACGGCAAGCTCGACATCATCGTCGGCACGCATCGACTGCTGTCGAAGGATGTGGTGTTCCGCGATCTTGGCCTGCTCGTCGTCGACGAAGAGCAGCGTTTCGGCGTGGCGCACAAGGAGAAGATCAAGCAGATGCGGCGGAAGGTGGACGTGCTCACGATGAGTGCCACCCCCATACCGCGCACGCTGAACATGTCGCTCCTGGGCATCCGCGACATGTCGGTCATCGAAACGCCGCCGAAAGATCGGCTGTCGATCCAGACCAACGTGGTGAAGTTCGATCAGCAGGTCATCGCGCGCGCCGTCCGGCACGAACTCGATCGCGGTGGCCAGGTCTACTTCGTCCACAACCGCGTCGAATCGATCTACGCCATCGGCGACCTCATTCGGCGTCTCGTGCCCGAAGCGCGCATCGTCGTCGGCCACGGCCAGATGGTCGAAGAACAGCTCGAGCGCGCGATGCTCGACTTCGTGGCGCGCAAATTCGACGTGCTGCTGGCCACCACCATCGTCGAGAACGGCCTCGACATTCCGAACGCCAACACCATCCTCATCAACCGCGCCGACCGCTACGGTCTGTCGCAGTTGTATCAGCTGCGTGGACGGGTTGGCCGATCGGACAGGCCGGCGTACGCCTACCTGCTCATTCCGCCGGAAGACACGCTGACGCCCGTGGCCAAGAAGCGCCTGGCGGCGATGAAGGAATTCAGCGACCTGGGCAGCGGCTTCCGGGTGGCCGCGCTCGACCTCGAAATCCGTGGCGCCGGCAACCTGCTTGGCGGCGAGCAGAGCGGACAGATCGAGACCGTCGGCTTCGAGATGTACATGAAGCTGCTCGAAGAGACCGTACGCGAGCTGAAGGGCGAAGATGTCGAGGACGACCTCCGGGCGACGGTGAACCTGAAGGTCGACCTGCGCATCGAAGAGTCTTACATCCCCGACACGAACCAGCGCCTGATGCTGTACCGCAAGGTGGCGTCGGCGCGGCGCGACGAGGAGATCGACACCATCCTCGAGGAGTCTGCCGACCGCTACGGTCCGCTACCGACCTCGGTGCTCAATCTGGCCGACTACGGGCGCATTCGGGTGATGGCCGACGACCTCGGCATCGAATCCATCGACCGGGACGGCCGTACCGTCGTCTTAAAGTTCGGCGCGAAGTCGCAGGTCGACCCGCAGCGCATGGTGAACCTCGTCCGGCGCCGGTCGGCCGACCTCACGATCCTGCCGCCGTCGGGGCTGAAGCTGGCGCTGGACGGGAACGTCAGGCCGGCGCCGCCGCGACCGCCGGTTCCGGTGGTGAAGCCGGGCTCGGTCATGGCGAAGAAGCAGCGACGCTCGGACATCGCCCCGAGCTGGTGGACGGCGAGAGCCCAGGAAGCCGAGGTGCGCCCTGGCTTCACGAAGGCCGAGATGATGAAGCCCAGGCAGGACGACCCGCGTGGGCCGGGCGGGGTGTTCGAGCGGCTGGGCGGCCTGCTCAGCGAAATGCTGGAGTAGGGCCGTCGCCGCGCATTCAGGTATAAAATTCGAGACTCCAATGCATTACAGGAATTTGATTCGGTCGGCTGTCATTGTCGCCCTCGCCGTCGCGGGCACCGCCGTGGTTCGCGGCGAAATCGTCGAGCAGATCATCGTCAAGGTCAACGGCGAGATCATGACCAAGACCGAGCTCGAGAATCGTCAGGTGCAGGCGCTTCGCCAGATGGGGCAGTCGGTCGATGCCAAAACGGAAGACACCCAGCTGAAGAAGATGCTCGACCAGGTGACGCCGCAGCTGCTCGTGGCCGCGGTCGACGAGATCCTGCTCGTGCAGCGTGGACGCGAACTCGGCTACCGGATGGCCGACGACCAGTTCGCGAGCGTGCTCGACAGCATCAAGAAGGACAACAAGATCGAATCGGACGAACAGTTCCAGGCGGCGCTGAAAGCCGAGAACATGTCGTTGTCCGACCTGCGCAAGAGTCTGGAGAAGCAGATGATCATCTCGCGCGTCCAGCAAAACGAGGTGATGAGCAAGATTGCCGTCAACGACGAGGAAGCGCTCCGCTACTACCAGGAGCACCTCGCCGAGTTCACCCAGCCCCGCAGCGTCACCTTGCGCGAGATCTTCATCACCGTGCCTGGCGACGGCGCCACCATCAACGTCGGGCAGGACGAAGACGTGCGCGCGAAGATCGCCGCCATCCGCCAGCGCGCCGTCAATGGTGAGAGCTACGAGAAACTGGCATCCGACCTGTCCGATGCGCCGTCGAAGGCGAATGCCGGGCTCATCGGCCCGCTGAGCCTGTCGGACCTGTCGCCCGACCTGCAGAAACTGCTCGAGTCGATGAAGCAGGGCGACATCACGCAGCCGCTGCGTGGTGCCAAGGGCTACCAGATCCTGAAGCTCGAAACCGCCACCACGTCCGAGACCAAGCCGTTCGAGGAGGCACGCGAGGACATCTCGAACCGCGTGTTCACCGACAAGCGCACCGATGAGTTCGAGAAGTACCTGCAGAAGCTGCGGACGCAGGCCATCATCGAGTGGAAGAATCAGGACGTGAAGAAGGCGTACGACCAGGGGATTGCCGCCCCGCGGCCGGCCGCGCCCCCCGCCAACTGACACTCGCTCGCATGACGACCGCCCCCGACCCATCGACGCCGGCCGACCTGGCTCGGTGGTTCGCCATCTGGACGCGGTCGCGCCATGAACAGGTGGTTCGCGACCAGCTCGCACAGAAGCAGATCGAGGCGTTTCTTCCCACCATTACGAAGTGGAGCCGCTGGAAAGACCGCCGCAAGAAGGTCGACTGGCCGCTCTTTCCCGGTTACTGCTTCGCCCGCTTCGACCCTGCCGATGCGCTGCCGGTGCTGAAGTGCACCGGTGTCGTGAACATCGTCTCGTTCGACGGCATACTCGCGCCCATCCCCAACGTCGAAGTGGACAGCATCCGCCGCCTGGTTGGCAGCGAACTGCAATACGACCCGTGCCCGCTCGTGCACGAGGGCGATCTCGTCGAGGTGGTGCACGGGCCACTGAAGGGGGTTACGGGTCGCCTCACCCGCAAGGACGCGCAGCGTGCGCGGCTGGTGCTGTCGGTCGACCTCATCGGCCAGGCCGTGTCGGTGGATGTGGATGCCGCCGACGTGAAGCCGTATTAGACCAGTCGTTGGTCGTTGTGGAATGTCGTAGCCGCGCACCTTCAGGTGCGCGATCCTAGACCACGCAATTCCGTCCCGACGCCTTCGCCTGATACAGGCGACGGTCGGCGGTGCGGAGCGTCGATGCAAACTCGTAGTCGTTCTCGAACTCGGCGGCGCCTGCCGACACCGTCACCGGCCCGATGCCGTGCGTGTCGAGTGCTTCCACTGCGCCACGCAGCCGGTCGGCCAGGGTGCGCGCCAGCTCGAGCCCCACGCCGGGCAGCACCAGCAGGAACTCTTCACCGCCCCAGCGGACCAGGATGTCGTAGGCGCGCACCGTACGGCGCAGCAGCGCGCTGATGTCGCGCAGGATCTGGTCGCCCGCCTGGTGACCGAAGGTGTCGTTCACCGCCTTGAAGCGATCGATGTCGATGAGGATGCAGCTAAGGGGGCGCTTCTCGCGCTTGGCGCGCGAGATCTCGTTCGCGATGTGCTTTTCGCCGCCCCTGCGGTTGGCCACACCGGTCAGCGGATCGGTCGACGCCAGATGCTGCAGCGCTTCGACATCCTCGGGCATGTCGAGCAACGGCTTGCGATCGGGCACGATCGCCGAGACGCGATCGAGCTCGAGGCCGACGTGTCGGCCGTAGGCCGCGAGCGCGTCGATCTCGGTGGCGCTCAGTGCCAGCGGCTTCGTGTCGAGCAAGCACAGGGCGGCGCGGGCGTAGTCGCGGCTCGAGGGAATGGGCACGGCGGCAAGACCGCGAACCTGGCTGGTTGCCGCGCCGGCGCGTCCGGCGAACAGCGGGTGGTTCTCGAGGTCGGGCACGATCAGCGGCTCAGTCGACTCGGCCACCTGCCGCAGCACCGCCACATCCAGCAGGTCGGTTGACGCCAGCGGCACCTCGCCTTCGCGCGCGGCCAGGTGATAGGTCACGCCTTCCTGATCGGCAAAGGTGAGGTAGCTCACGCCGATCGGCATGCGGTAGCGTCGGCGCACTTCCACCGCCGCACGCTCCACCACTTCCTCGGGGTCGAGCGCGGGATTGGCCCTCGGTTCGCGCGTCTCGGCCGGTGCTGCAAGAACGGCGGGCTCCTCACGCGCGGGATCAAGCCCCGCGAAGATCATGCTCCGCAGTGTCGCCGGGTCGACGTCGAGCGGCAGGATGCCGGAGAGGCCGAGCGAGGGCGAGAGTTCCCGCGCGGCGATGCGCAGCGACTCGTGCGCCGACACGACGATGATGTGGGTTTGCGGGTCGGGAGCGCCGCGGCGCACGCGCCGCACCACCGTGAAACCGTCAACGCGTGGGAGCGACAAGTCGACGATCAGCAGGGCCGGCCAGCCGCGACGCGTCATCTCCTGTACAGCGTCGTCGCCATCGCGGACGACGATGGTCTCGAGGCGAAGGCTCTCGTTGGCCACGTGCCGGAACGCGGCAGCCCGCGTTACGTTCGAGATGGCGATCAGGACGTAGGGCGTCGAAGGCGGCATATCAGCGAATAGGCGGTCGGCGCACACCCAAGAAAATATCAGCCACGCACGAGTCCGGCGCTCCCCGCCGAAATCTGCCTGTCAGGTGGTCTTCGGATGTACTGATGAGTACACCGTATCGCAAAATCCGTAACTCGAACCACGGAATCTGCGGGTGGGGCACACGTGGCGAGACGCCGCAGGCGTAGATGCGCGGCGGTGTGCAGTGGCGAGCGAAGCGCGTGCGAAGTCCAGACGAACCGGGCCGGGCGGCCGCGCCGCCACCGAAGGAGCAGGAACGGGCGTCGCTATACTGGACGTCGTGCGACCGGGAGCAAGACACACACTGCAGACCGTTGTGCTTGTGGGCACAGCCATCCATATCGCGATCGGCCTGATGCTCGCGTGGCGAAGCGGCGTGCTCCACGACTTCCATGTCTTTCATGCCAGCGCAGTCTCCTGGCTTTCGGGTGGCTCTCCCTACATCGGACAGAATTTGAATCCGCCCGTCGTGGTCTGGGTCACGAGTCCCATTGGGTTCTTGCAGGAACGAACGGCATGGGTGCTCTGGCAGGTCTTGAACGGAGGAGCATTTGCGACCGCGCTCCATATCACCACCCGCGACCTTCCCATCTCACGCGAGGCCATTTTGCTGTGCGTGCTGGCGCAAGCTTCCACGAGCGCTCAGACGATGCTTGGTCAGAATGCCTGGCTGCTCGCCCTGCCGCTTGCCCTCGCATGGCAGGCCGACCGAAACCAGCAACCTTGGCTGGCCGGCGTCTGGCTCGGCATCGTCATCGCTGCAAAGCCATTCCTGATTCCCATCGTCGGATGTGGCCTGCTCGTCCCGTCGTGGCGCCGTCTGGGGTTCTCCGCCGGCGCCACGGCCGCGCTCGTGAGCGCGGTTATGGTGCCTGTGTTCGGTGTCCCAGAGTACCGAGCCTGGCTGGCGCTGGGCTCCGGCGTGTGGCAGACGGCATATCAACCGACGTTCGCATCGCTCTCGGCCCTGCTGCAGCAACGGGGAATGGTGTCACCTGCCTTCAGCGTCGCGGCTACCGCGCCCCTTTGGCTGATGCTCGTGTGGCGCTGGCCCCTGATGTCTCCGGACCGCCGATGGCTTGGCGGGCTGGCGGCGGCTATCCTCACGAGTCCGCTCGGATGGATTCATTACGGCTCCTGGTTACTCCCGCTGGCAGTCCGTCGGCCACGGAGATGGCTCTGGTGGGCGGCGATGGTGGCCGGCGCGGTACCCCCGCTAATTGTCGTCGGCTGGCCTCTATTCGGACCCCTCTATGCGCTCAGCATTCTCCTCTGGTGGAGCGATGCGGTGACCAGTGACGCCGTGGCCCTGGCGTCCGGCCCCGGCCCGAGCATGGTGGCTGGATCGTCCCGAATCCGTGAACTCTCCCGGGAACGTGCGACACAATGAGAAAGCAATGATCGACACCGCACCAGACACGGCTCCGCTTCAGATCGGGTCGGCCACGCTCGACCAGCCGCTCGGCGTTGCGCCAATGGCCGGCATGACCGATTCAGCCTTCCGCCGCCTCGTGAAGCGCCAGGGCGGCTGCGGCCTCGTCGTGTCGGAGATGGTGAGTTCCGAAGGGCTGATCCGCGGCATCGACCGCACGCTCGAATACGCCGAGTACACCATCGAGGAGCGGCCGGTCTCCATTCAGATCTTCGGCGGCGACCCGGAGACGATGGCCGAGGCCGCCCGCATCGTCGAAGGCATGGGCGCCGACATCGTCGACGTGAACATGGGCTGCCCCGTGGCGAAAATCGCGAAACACAACGCCGGCTGCAGCCTCATGAAAGAGCCCGAGCATGCGGCGGCGGTGATTGCGGCCATGACGAAGGCCGTGAAGATTCCGGTCACCGTGAAGATGCGCGCCGGGTGGAACGATGCCAGCCGCAACGCGCCGGTGCTGGCGAAGATGGTGGAGGAGGCCGGTGCCAGCGCGGTCACCGTGCACGGTCGCACTGCCGCCCAGAGCTACTCGGGCCTGGCCGACTGGGACCTTGTGGCCGAAGTGGCGAGCCAGCTCTCGATCCCCGTGTTCGGCAGCGGCGACTGCGTCACGCCCGAGCAGGTGGTAGCGAAGCTGCGCTCCGGAGTCGAAGGCGTGCTGGTGGGGCGGGGCGTGCTGCGCAACCCGTGGATTCTGGCGCAGGCCGCCGACATGCTCGCCGGGCGCGCACCGCGTGTCGTGACGCTGCAGGACCGCGGGCATTTCCTGCTCGAATACATCGAGCTGCTGCAGAACGAGCGCACGCGCGAGCCGGAGGGGTTCCGCGTCACCGCGCCGCGCGCCGGTGGCGAGGGGCCGCCGCCCATGCGCAGCAGCCACGACCGCTGGGTGGTGAACAAGATCCGCGCGCTCGGCGCGTACTACACGAAGGGTGTGGAGGGAGGCTCGGAACTGCGGTCTGGCTTGAACACCGCGTTGTCGGTGGAACAACTGCGCGCCCTGATTCGCCGGTTCTTCGAGTGCTAAAGCGGCTTCAGGTGGGCGTAGCTGCCGACCGTCAGGACGTCCTGGTCTGGCGAACCTGAAGGTTCGCGACGACGTACGGCGCCTGCGTCAACGGCTTCCAGGCAGGCACCGCGGACGTCGCCCCTTCGTAAGCAAAGACGCTCCCGGCGCTCGCTTCGGGCACTCCGCTCAGTAGCACGAGGACTTGAAACTCAAGGGGATTCACGGCTTGACCAGTCTTATCGGTCGTATACGGCAGAACTTCACAACTTGACATGCGAACTTTTCTGACGCCCCTCCTCGAGGGCATGCCGGAAGCCCTGGTTCTCAGGAACCAGCGAACCGGATCCGTCGTTGCGTCGCAGTTGCTGCCGGCATTCGATTCGGAGACGCGCCGCACGGGTTTGCTGAAGCACACCGGGCTGCCGGAAGGAGCGGCCATGCTCATTGCGCCCACCAACGCCATCCACACTTTCTTCATGAAGTTCGCGATCGACGTCGCCTTTGTCGCCAAGGATGGGCGCGTGGTGAAGGTCAGGCCGGCAATGCCCGCGTGGCGGATGGCCGGGGCCTGGGGCGGCTTCGCGGTGATCGAGATGGCGGCTGGATCTTTCGAGACCGCGGGGACGACCGTCGGCGACGTTCTCGCCATCGAGCCGCGGTAATCGGCGAGACGCCGCTCGCCGCAGTCTGGTGGCTGATCATGCGCAGGTTAGAATTGCTGCCATGAGCGACTGGCGAACGGTGATTCGTGACGAGTGGATTCGTCGCTCCAACGCGAAGCCCGAACCGGCATTCTTTCCACTCATCAGCCAGAGCTTCGACGAGAGAGAGATCGTCGCCACGGTCGAGGCCCTGCTGACCGGTCAGCTCACCATGGGTCAGCGCGTCCGCGAGTTCGAGCGGCAGTTCGCGGACTACGTCGGAGCGCAGCACGCCGTGATGGTCAACTCCGGTTCGTCGGCGGTGCTGCTGGCTGCAGCGGTGGCTACGAACCCCGCCATGGAAGGGGGCCTGCGAGACGGCGACGAGGTGCTGGTGCCGGCCGTCTGTTGGTCGACGTCGGTGTGGCCGCTCGTACAGATGCGTCTGAAACCGGTGTTTGTCGACGTCGACGACACCACGCTCAACGTCGATATCACCTCCCTGAAATCGAAGTTAACCGAGAAGACCCGCGCCATCATGGCGGTCCATGTTCTCGGTGGCGCCGGGCCGATGCGGGAGGTGCTGGAGGTCGTACACGACAACCGCCTCCTGCTGTTCGAAGACACCTGCGAATCGCTCGGTGCCACCTACGGCGGACGCAAGCTGGGAACCTTCGGGACGTTCGGCTGCTACTCGTTCTACTACTCGCATCACATCACCACCGGCGAGGGCGGCATGGTGGTCTGCAACCGGCCCGAGCACTACGACCTTCTCAAGTGCCTGCGTGCGCATGGCTGGTCGCGGGAGCTCTCGAACCGCGCGGCTGTCGAACAGCAGTATCCGGAGCTGGATCCGCGGTTCCTGTTCGTCAACAGCGGCTTCAACCTGAGGCCGCTGGAAATCCAGGCTGTCTTCGGTGCCTGCCAGTTGGAACGGCTCGACGCGATGAACGCCACGCGCAACGCCAACCGGGCCAGCATCATCGAGGCGTGCCGCGCCAACCCTCGCTGGCGCTCCCAGTTTTCATTCGCGGTGGCGACACCAGATGTTGAACCTGCCTGGTTTGGTCTGCCGATCCTGCTGGAGCCTCGGCTTGCCGGTTGTCATCGCGACTACCTGACGTATCTGACCTCGAACGGTATCGAGAACCGGCCGATCATCAGCGGCAACTTCGTTCGGCAACCGGCGGTAAAACTCCTCGGCATCGACGCCAAACCGGACGACTATCCCGGCGCGGAACGCGTGAACAATCGCGGCTTCTTCATCGGGCTCCACACAGAACCGCTTCCTGACGCCACCGTGACCGAGTTGGCCGACATCATGTTGAGCTTCGACTTCGCTCGATGACAAGGCGCGGCCGGACGGCCCACGAACGGCCATCGATGTGGCAGTTGCCGGTAATTGGTACGTTGCTGATCGTCGCCACGTTCTACCTCTTCATTGCCAGCAGGATATGGCGGCTCACCGGCGGCACGCTCGTTTACCCGCTCGACGACACATACATCCACATGGCCATCGCGAAGAACGTGGCGCAGCGTGGCGTGTGGGGCGTGAGCGCCGACCAATTCACCGCCACCAGTTCGTCGCCGTTGTGGACCGGGCTGCTCGCGCTCGTCTACTTGCTAACGGGCGCGCACGAGGTCACGCCACTGATCCTGAACACGCTGCTGGCGACGTTGTGCGTCGTCTGCGTCGGCCGGACATTGGCGCAGGAAGGTCTCGCCGGGGTTTCTCTGTTCGCGGTTCTTGCGGCCACCGTCCTCCTCGCGCCGCTCGCGGTGATTGCCTGGGTCGGCATGGAGCATACGCTGCACATCCTGCTGACCGTACTGACCGTGGGCATGGTAGCCAGGCTGGTTGAACGCCCTTCGTCGCCGCGGCTTCTCGCGCTCTGTCTTCTGGCGGCGGCCATGGTGTCGGCCCGCTATGAGGGACTATTCGTTGTCGCCGGATGCGCGCTGGCTCTTATTCTGGCGCGGAAGCCCGGTTCAGCTGTCGCGCTCGCTGCAGCCGGCGCCGCACTGGTGGCCATCGTCGGGATGTGGAACGTCTCGCACGGCTGGTTCTTCCTGCCTGCCAGCATCCTGCTGAAGCAGGCCGTGCTGCAACCCGCGGGCAGCGTCCTGCCGTCCTCGGTGGCAATGAACCTGGCCGAAGCGCCGATGGCCTTCAGTGTTCTGCTTGTGGCCGGGATCCTGTTGCTGGCGTACAAGGTCGCCACGAGTGGACCGCGAACGGTGCATCCGTTCCTCCTGGTTTTCGTGACGGCCGCACTGATCCACTTCGCCTTCGCGAAGTTTGGGCATCTGTACCGATACGAGTCGTACCTGATGGTGCTCGGCACGATGGCGCTGGGCGTGTCCGTACTCGGAGGGCAGCACCCCCTGGCTAGCGCGCGCCGAAGTCGCGCGAACGGCGAACTGGCGCTGGTCACGACCGCGGTGTTCTGCGTGGTGCTTGGCGATCGTACGTTGGCCGCGAACGCCGTCACCGCCAACATGGCAGGGCACATCTTCCGGCAGCAGCGGCAGGTGGCGGCGCTGCTCCGGACGTCGTACGACGGCGAGCCGGTGGCCCTGAACGACATCGGCGCCACCAGCTACTTCACTCGGGTGCGGATCACCGACATGGTTGGTCTTGCCTCGCTAGATGTGGCCCTGCTGCGGCGCGCCGGGCTGTGGGACAGACGGCACATGCTCGACCTGCTAGATCGGCAGATGGTCGATGTCGCCATCGTCTATGACACATGGTTCCCGGACGGTCAGGACTTCCACCGGGACTGGATCCGTGTGGCCGAATGGACAACCGACGCTGAGGAAACGCGCGGGGAGGGGACAGTGAGCTTCTTCGCTCGCAATGCCACCGCGGCCGCGCGATTGCGCCGTGCCCTCGAGGCATTCGACGCAGCCCACCCACAACCAGCGGTCAGGCGGACGGAGTTCTGATTGACGGTCGGCAGCAGCGTCCGACCATCGACGTGCAGCCACGCTACTATGGCGCCCATCCCGTGGCGCCACATGACATCGATAGGGTCAGCTACTCAGCGACCGCGCGACCGCAGAACCTGATGGGGTTGCAGGCCAGTCGGCTGACGGCACTGCTGGCCGGGGCGCTGCTCTGCGCGCGAGCGGTGATCGACCCCGACCTCTGGGGCCATCTCACCTTCGGTAACGACATCTTCGCCTCGGGCCACATCACCACGGTCGACCCCTATTCCTTCACGCAGGATGTGCCGTGGGTGAATCACGAATGGCTCAGCGAAGTGGGCTTCGCGCTTGCCTACCGGCTCGGCGGCGTTGCCGGCCTCGTCGTGCTGAAGACGCTGCTGCTCGGCACCACACTGTGGCTGCTGTGGCGCGAACTGGAACCGCTGGCCGACCACGCAAAGCGCTGGTGGCTGCTGGCCGTGCTGGCCTTCGCCCTGGCGCCAGCCGGCACGAGCTTCCGGCCGCAGTTGTGGACACTGTTCGCGACGGCGGTGCTGGTGCGCGCCCTGGCAGGCCGGATCGCGCTCGTGTGGGTCGTTCCGGTCTTTGCCGTGTGGGGGAACATGCACGGCGGCTGGATTGTCGGCGTGGGCCTGGTGTCGGCAACCCTCGCGGGGCGCGCGCTCGACGGCGTATCGCGTCGCCGCCTTGCCGAGGCTGCGCTGGTGCTGCTCGCAGCCACTGCCGCCACCATGGTCAATCCGTACGGCACCGGTCTCTGGCACTTCCTGTCGGGCACCGTGCGCATGACGCGCGAAATCAGCGAGTGGCGGCCGGTGTGGCAACAGGCCGACGCCTCGCATGCCGTGCTGTGGTTGGTGGTGTCCACAGCGTTCACGCTCAGCGTGTGGCGGCGCTGGCGCTCGGTAACCTGGGCCTCGCTCGTGCCGGCCGCCGGGCTGTGCGTGGCATCACTGTGGGTCGATCGGCTCGGGCCACTCTTCGCCATTGTGTCGGTGCCGCTCTGGCGCGACGCCTGGTCGAGCGAACCCGTATCCGCGCCAGCCGACACGCGCCCCACGCACGCAGCGGCGAGGCCCACTGCGCCGCTCTGGGTCGTGGACGCGGCAGCGGTCAGCGCCGTGTGGCTGGTGGTCGCGGGCGGCGCGGCGCGCTGCCTGCCGATTCAGGGCGCCTGGGTGCCCGACCTGGAGGCAGCGGCACTTCTGCACTCGGCTTCTCCCGGCCGGCTCGTCGTGCCGTTCGACTGGGGCGAGTACGCCATCTGGCACTTCGGCCCGGCGCTGCGGGTGTCGATGGACGGCCGGCGCGAGACCGTGTACTCGCAGCCGACGATCGCGCTGCAGGATGCCGTGATGAGCGGTTCACCGGAGGGAGTCGCCTACCTGCTGCGGGAGAAGCCCGAGTACATCTGGATGAAGTCCGACGCGACGGCCGTGCGTGACGCACTCGGTGGAGCCGGTTACCGAGTGGACATCAGCACTGCGCGTTCGTTCGTGGCGTCGCGAGTTGATGTGCCCGCGCTTCACGCTGCGGCGGCAACTATGCCGGCGTGCTTTCCGTAGATCCGTGGACATGAACCCAGCGCCGCACACGAAGCCAATCCACTGCGCCGTGCGGGACCGCGCCGTTGCGCTCGTGGTCATCGCCGTCGCCGTTGTCTTTTCGTGGTGGAACCTGTCGCCCCACCTCGGCCTGTTTCATGACGACGGGATCTATGCGGTGACGGCGAAGGCGCTGGCGGAAGGCCGCGGCTACCGCCTTCTAAGCCTTCCCACGAATCCGGTGCAAACGAAATACCCGCCATTGTTTCCGCTGCTTCTGGCGGCAGTGTGGCGCCTGGCGCCTGCCTTTCCGCAGAACGTGATTGCGCTGAAACTGGTGGGCGTTGCGTGCTTCGCGTTTACCCTGGCTATCGCCGGAGAACTTTTTCGCAAGGTTCAGAGTTTCCGGGTGTGGTGGAAAGAAGCCGCGTTCCTCGCCGTCTGCGGGTTCAACGCGCTCTCGATGTCACTCACCGACTTCGTCTTGAGTGACCACGCGTTTGCGACCTTTGTGGCCCTGGCCATCCTGGTGCACGCCGACCCTCCCCGGGGTGGCGCGCGCCTGCGTAGTGTGGTGTTTGGGGCGCTCGTGGCCGTCGCGTCGGTGATGACCAGACAGGCTGGCGTGGCCGTCTTGCTGGCCGGTCTGGTGTGGGCGGCCATGAGGGGGCGGCGGGCGCTGGCCATCTACGGAGCGATTGCGGCAGCCTATGTGGTCGCGTCGATGGCGCTCCGGGCACACGCCGCTGTCGTGTCGAACCCGCTGCTGACGTACTACACGGCCTACGAATTACCGGCGATGCTCCGCCTCGCGCGCGACGTTCGGGTTGCTGTTCGCATCGTCCTCGACAACGGGGCCTATGCGCTCGGTACCGGGGCGACCGTGATGTTCTTCAACGTCGTGCCGGGAGGTGCGTTCCTCTTTGGCGGCCTGACCCTTGTGGGCATCCCCAGGGCTGTGCGCTCAGCCGGGATCTTCCTGCCCTGTTTCGTGGCGCTGTACCTGGGACAAGTCCTGCTGTATCCGTTCTTGCCAGGGCGATACCTGCTGCCGTTGGTGGTTCCCGTGATGCTGTGCCTCATGCACGGCATGAGCGCCGTGGCGGAAGGCCTGGCCCCGCGTGTCGGCAGCCGCGACGGTGGTGCCGTTCGCGTGGTCGCTCACGCGCCGTTGGCGCTGTTGGTCGCGGCGTGTCTCGTCTGGACATCGACGTATGCCAGGCCGTCGACGGCCACGTCGACCAGGGTCTGGTTCGGAGGACGCACTGGCTACGGGTGGTCGGGTTTCGAGGAGACGTTCGCCTGGGTGCGGAGTCAGACAGCCTCGACCGACATCGTCGCCAGCGCCTACGATCCGATGTACTTCCTCTACACCGGACGCGTTGGTGTGCGTCCATGGTTTCATCAGCCGTGGACCTACTTCTATCCACGGCAGAAACCGTCGCCGGACATGGGCAAGGCGCAGGACGTTCAGCGCGCCCTCGATCAGTTGGGCGCCACGGTGTTGATCGTTGACCCGCTCGACGGCTTCGTCGAACGCCCCGCAGCCGAGAGACTCTTCAAAGATCTGCTCGCGCTGTACGGCACCAGAGCGGTGCACGTATTTTCCTCCTCTGACGGCCTTCATCACGTATTTCGGATCAGCGCCGCAAGCGACGACTAAGGTCGTCTAGCGCGGCCGGCTCCGCGCGATGCAGTCGTCGATCGACAGCCGCCCCGGCGTCAGTCGTTGCAATTCATAGCAGCGGTGTAGCGCCTCCTCGCGATCGGCGCCAGCCTCCGCCATCACGCTCAGCCACTGCCGCGCCATTACGTTTGTTGGATCGCGCGCGATGGCGCCAAGGAAGAACCGGCGTGCCTCGTCGCCTCGTCCTTCCAGCACCGCCAAGGCCCCGCGGCCGATCGGCACGAACGCCGACGCTGGCTTCACCCGTTCCAGTTCGTCGACCACCCGTGTGGCCTCGGCGCCGCGCCCCAGCTCGGACAGGCACACGATGAGGTTCACGGTGGCCCCGTCGTTGTCGGGCCGCAGCACCAGTGCCTGCCGATACGCCGCCACGGCCGCCTCATGCTGTCCTGCTGCGTGCAGCGACTCGGCCAGCACGGTGCGCGGCAGCCAGCGGTCCGGTGCGTACTGCACGGCCTCCTGCCACACGTCGACCGGGTTCTCCCAGAGGAGATTTCGCATGTAGGTGCGTCCGCCCAGCATCAGCACGACCGATGCGAACGCCAGCGGCGCCAGCACGCGTGTCGACCGGAAGCGCGCGAACAGCGGCGTGGCCATGCCGGCCAGGGTCCCGGACACGAGGAAGGCGCCGGCCACCGGCAGGTAGGCGCGGTGCTCGGCCACGAGGCTGCCGCCGTCGATCCCGCCGAGCAGCAGCGACGGCGCCAGCAGCAGCGCGAACCAGGTCGTACCGAAGACGATCAGTGACGCGCGGTGACGAAGCCGCCAGGCCCCGGCCGCCACACCGGCCCAGGCCAGCACCGCCGCCCAGCCGCGCGCATCGACGACGGTGGTGGCGCTGTATGGCGGGTGGAAGATCGTCTGCCCCGCAGCGCTCACCACAAGGGCCACGTACTGCCAGCCCGCGACGGTAATGGGCCCGATGCTCGCCAGCGTCAGCGCCGACGCCGCATGGTCAGGCTCCATGCGGGCGAACACGGCGAGCCGCACCGCGCCCGCGAGTAGCATCACGCTCACCAGCGGCACGTGCAGTTGCCAGGTCACCCGCGCCGGGCGGGCAATGGTGTCGCGCCCCACGGTGCGCGCGTAGGCCAGCATCACCAGCGGAAACACGGCCGCGGTTTCCTTCGCCAGCAGGGCCGCCACCCAGAGCAGCCACGTCAGCGCGTACCACGCGGTCCCACCCCGCTGCATCCAGCGCCTCGCCGCGAAGAATGCCGCGATGAAGAGCACGGTGCAGAGCAGGTCCGAACGGCTGCTGATATAGCCGACCGCCTCGCTCATCACTGGATGCACCCCGAAGAGGAGAGCCGTGACGAAGGCCACGACGCCCGAGCCGTCGCTTCCCGAGCGCAACTGCCGCATGCCGCCCGCATCGGCCGACAGCCGCAGTGCCAGCAGGAACACCAGCACCACGTTCACCAGGTGCAGCAGCAGGTTGCCCAGGTGATAGCCGAAGGGTTCCGGCCCCCACAGCGCCCGGTCCACCGCAAACGACAGGTTCGTGAGCGGTCGCGTCACCTCGTGCAGCACGATCGTCCGCAGGTCGGTCAGCGACGCAATCGAGCCGTTGTCCACCACGGTCCTGGCATCGTCGTAGATGAACGGATTGTCGAGCGCATTCAGGTAGACCGCGCAGGCCAGTACGGCCGCGATGAGGCAGCCGATCAGGAGCGGCGTGCGGGAGGTGCGGGGGGTGATGGTCACGCGCGTTACAATCGCTGCACTCCATGGTCGCAGACCGCAGCCGCCTGGTCGAGCATCTGCAGCAACGGTTGCTCTCGAGCGCCGGAGCGACGGGCTGGGCCTACTACACCGGCAAGGTGTCAAGCCGGATCGAGCCCACGGCCTGGGCGCTGCTCGCCCTCGGCAGCACCTGGGACCCGGCGCGCGGCACGTGGTCCGACTTCGCCAGGCCGCACATCGGCTTCCTCGCGGCACGGCAGGGGAGCGACGGTCTGCTCTCCGACACTGAACCCAGCCTGGTCAACTTCACCACTGCCGCGACTGCCGCCTTTGTCCTCGAACAGTTTTCGTCCGACGTGCCGGCGGGCGTCCTACCCAAGCTCTACGACGGACTGGTTGGCGTGAAAGGCGTGAAGATCGACGCCTTCGACCCGAAGCAGGACAACCAGCTCCAGGGGTGGCCGTGGCTGCGCGACACGTTCAGCTGGGTCGAGCCGACCGCCTGGGGCTTGCTGGCGCTGAAGCGCGCCGATCCGTCACGTCGAAGCCAGGCCACTGCAGCCCGCGCACAGGAAGCCGAAAAGCTGCTTGTGAACCGTGCGTGCGTGGCGGGAGGCTGGAACTACGGGAATGCGAGCGCCCTCGGGCAGGACCTGCGCGCCTACGTCCCGACGACGGCCCTCGGACTGCTGGCCATGCAGGACCGTCGCAGCGAACCGAACGTCGAGAAGTCGGTGCGGTTTCTGGTGCAGGAACGCCTGTACGAAGCGAGTGCCCTGGCGTTGTCGCTCACCTCCGTCTGCCTTCGCGTCCTCGGCCTGCCGGTCGATGACGTGGACGCGCGCCTCGCCGAGGCAGCGCTTCAGAGCGACACCCGCGGTCATCTGCAGGCGATGGCCATGGCCTGCTACGCCCTCTCCGCGGATCGGCACAACGTCGAGGCCTTCCGTGTCCGCGCGTAGCCGGGCCGGGCTCGGAGGCCGCGGCACCACGCTGCCGCTCTCGCGCCGGCGCTTCCTGCAGGCCGTACCGTTGTCGGCGCTCGCGCTGAGCGCTGCCTGCCGTCGCCCCTACAACCAGGCCGACTTCGTCGTCGCCGAGCGGTCGCCCATGGCACTGCTGCCGGCCAGCAGCTACGACGGCAACCTGTCCGACGTCATCTTCCGCGGCCTCCAGATGCTGGGTCAGGACGTGCGCGACAAGCGCGTCTTCCTGAAGCCGAACATGGTGGAGTACTGGTCCGACAAGGCGGTGAACACCGATCCGCGCGTCGTCGCCGGGGCGGCGGAGGCCATGTTCAGGGCTGGCGCGCGCGAGGTGGTTGTCGGCGAGGGGCCGGGCCATCGCCGCGACATCGAATATCTACTGGAAGGCACGGGGCTTGGCCACGTCGTCTCCGACCTGCGACTGCGCTTCGTCGATCTCAACCACGACGATGTGCACCGGGTGGCGCTGCGCAGCCACTTCACTGGGCTCGAGAGCGTGTGGCTGCCGGCCGCGCTGCTGCAGGCCGATTACGTGGTGTCGATGCCCAAGCTGAAGACGCATCACCTGGCCGGCCTCACGGCCAGCATGAAGAACCTGTTCGGCACCATGCCGGGTGCGGTCTACGGCTGGCCGAAGAACATCCTGCACTTCCGCGGCATCGAGAACTCCATCGTCGATCTGGTGGCCACCGTGCGTCCGCAGTTGACGATTGTGGACGCCGTCCTGGCGATGGAGGGCGACGGTCCCATCATGGGGAAGCCTCGTCCGCTGGGCTTCATCGCCATGGGTACTGATCTGGTGGCGGTGGATGCCACGTGCGCCCGGGTGATCGGCCTCGACCCGGAGAAGGTGCCGTACCTGGCGCAGGCGGCCGAGTTTCTCGGCAATGCCGACCCGCGCCGAATCGAGCAGCGGGGGGAACGGCCCGACCGCTACGCCGCGCAGTTCGATGTGCTCGACATGTTCAAGGAGTGGCGCCTGTAGAGTGTGGTATGACACAGTCAGCAAGGTAGGCGAGGTATTGCCATGACAACCACCCATTCGCGCGTGAACGTCTGTCCGCGAGCGCGAGCCCGAGCCCTTCGATCGGAAGACGGCAGCATCCTCATGCTGACGGCGTTGTCGATGGTCGTGCTGCTCAGCATGGTGGCGCTGGCCGTGGACGGCTCGTATATGTACACCGAGCGCAACCGGATGGCGGCAGCCGCCGATGCGGGCGCACGCGCCGGTGCCCAGGAATACCGTCGGAATCCTGCGTCCGATCTTCAGGCGTTTGCGAACCGTGAGGTGGTGCGGCACGGCTTCGATCCGGCCGTCGACACCACCGTCACCGTGCATCGTCCGCCGCAGTCGGGTTCGTACACGGGGAGCCAGAACTACGTAGAAGTGATCGTGTCACGGCCCACCGCGTCGTTCTTCGCCACCATCATGTCGAACGTCTGGGCGACCCTCACTCCAGGCGCGCGCGCCGTGGCCGGCACGAGTTCGGCGCCGAACTGCCTCATCACGCTGAACCAGTCGGGTAATCCATCGCTCGCCATCGCCGGCACCGTGAACCTGAACATGGGTTGCGGCATCCAGGCCAACGGCAATATGACGGTGGGCAGCGGCAGTGGGTCGATCACTGCATCTGGTATCGGCGTGCAGGGGACCTGTTCGGGGTGCCCTGGCGGCACGACCACCGGAGTGCCTCCAGCGCCAGACCCGCTGCAGACGCTGGCCGTGCCCAGCAATCCCTACGGTTCGCCCAACCCGGTCGTTCTGCTGCCCTCCGGGCCTGCTTCCATCACCATCGCCCCTGGCTGGTACAGCAAGATCGACATCGCCAATAACAAGACCGTGACGTTTTCCGGGAACGGCCTCTACTGGATTACCGGACCAATCCTGATCGGGAACCAGGCCATCATCACCGGGAATAACCTGATGTTCTACCTGGACGGTGTTGCTCCGCCCGGGCCGTGTCTTGCCACGTCCACCGCCGGCTGCATCAATATTCCCAATGGCGCCACCGTTCAGCTTCAGGCACCAACGTCGGGCGCGTACGAGGGCATTCTGATGTTCCAGGCGAGAACGAATGCGCTTGATGCGACGTTCAACAACGCCGGCAGCTACGACTTGTCCGGAGCGATGTACTTCCCCGCCGCAACGGTGTCTTACGGCAACGCCGGCGCCAGCAACGACTGCACGCTCTTCGTGGCCAACAACATCAACCTCGGTTCAGGCGGCGGCGGCAGCATGAACTTCACCAACACCTGCAGTGCCTTCCCCGGTGGCTCGCCGATTCTCACGGTGACGCTCGCCGAGTGACAGACTGCATATGACGACGCACTGCGGAAAGCAGGCGGCCGGCAAACGCGTCCGGTCCGAACGCGGCGCCGCGCTGGTGGAACTCGCGGTGGCTTTGCCGCTGCTGCTGATCATCATGGTGGGCACCATCGACTTCGGCCGTGCCTTCCGCACGGCAATGATCGTCACTAACGCCGTGCGCGCCGGCGCGCAGTTCGGCTCGCAGAACCCGGTGAACTCGACGAACACGACGGGCATGGTGGCCGCTGCAAACGCAGTGCTGAGCGCGAACGGGCTCAGTCCTGAGCCGTTGATGCCGTCGGCGCAAACGTTTTGCCAGTGCGCGACGAACTCGGGCACGTTCACCAACGCCGCCAACTGCTCCGACCCCTGCACGGGTGGACACCTCGTCGTGAGCGTGATAGTTACGGCCGCGGTCAGGTTTTCGCTGATTCAACCGTTCCCGGGGATTCCGAACTCCGTGACCATCACGCGCGGGGCCACGGCACGTGCGCAGTAGGTGCTTCATGCCGCGCACTGACATGCGTCGGCCGGGTCGGTCGTCGCGGCGCGGCGAGCGCGGAGAAACGCTGCTCGAATTCGCGTTCGCGTCGGTCATCTTCTTCCTCGTGGTCTTCGGTACTCTCGAGTTCGGCCACGCCATCTGGCAGTACAACCTCGTGTCGGACCTGGCGCAGGAAGGCGCGCGCTGGGCGTCGGTGCGCGGCTCGACCAGCAGCAGCCCGGCGACCGCCGCCGACGTCCAGACCTTCGTGCGCTCGCGCGCCTACGGACTGACGGTGACGGTGACGACCGCGCCGGTGCCCTCGTCGATGTCGGGCAACGGCACTAACACCGTCGCCGTGACGGTGCAGCAGAACTTCGCGCTGGCGGTGCCGTTCCTGTCAGCGAGCACCATCCCGATGTCGAGCACGGCGCGCATGGTGATGTCGCGCTGAGCGACCTGCTCGACTGACGATCGTTTCGTGAGCGAACCCACACCAGCGCAGCACGTTGCCATCCGGCGGCAGCTGTGGCTCATCCCGGTCTACATCTGGGTGATCTACTCGTGGTCAATTACCCTTCGGCAGTTGCCCTTGGGGACGTACGCTGCCGATGTGCACGTGGCGCGCGACTTCGTGCATTTCTACTCACAGGGTGTCGCGACGCGTGAGCACGACGCGCACGCGCTGTACGACCTCGACTCGCTCGCTGCCGTCGTGAACCGCGTGGTGCCGGAGACGGTGGAGGCGAAGTTCCCACCCGTGTATGGGCCGCAGGTGGGGCTGTTCTTCGCGCCGCTGGCGCGGTTGCCGTACGTGCCGGCCCTGCTGACATGGCTGGCGGTCAGCCTGTCCGGCTACGCCCTGCTGGTCTATCTGGTGTGGCGTACCTGCCCGACGCTGCAGCGGGAGCGCTGGACCACCCTGCTGCTGGCGGTGGGCGCGCCCGGGTTGTACTTCACGATGTCGTTCGGTCAGGCGTCGGTCATCGGGCTGGCCTGCACCACCGCGCTGTGGCTGGCGCTGCGGCAGGAGCGGATGTTCCTGGCCGGGCTGGCGATCGGTGCCCTCGCCTACAAGCCGCAGTTCGGCCTGGTGGCGGCGTTCGTCTTCGTCCTCGCAGGCGAGTGGCGCGTGGTGTTCGGAACGGTGGTCGCCATCGCCGTCCAGGCTGCGGTGTCGCTGGCCTGGTGGGACGCCAGCATCTTTCCGGCCTACGCGGGGGTGCTGGCGCAGCTGCCCTCCGTGGTGGATGCCATGGAGCCGAACAAGGAGCTGATGCACTCGCTGCGGTCGTTCTTCCTGCACCTGGGTGTGCCCAAGGCGGCGGCACTCGCGCTGTCGGCCGCGGCGTCGCTCGTCGCGGCGGTGGCCGCACTGGCGTGCTGGCGGGCCCGCGGCGACGTGGCCCTTCGCTACGTCGTGCTGCTCATTGCCACGCTGCTGGTCAATCCGCACCTGTTCGTGTACGACCTGCTGTTGTTGTCGCCGGCGCTCCTCGTGGTGTGGGACTGGGCCAACCGCCAGGGCGCTCAGACCGTCGAGGGGCTTGTGCCGGCGTGGGCGCCCGGTGCCGTGCAACGCCTCACCGTGCGCCAGGCCGTCGTGGCGCTGGCCTACTTCTGCTACGCCGCGCCGCTCCTGTCCATAGCCTTGAGCCGTGTGCCGGTGCAGTGGTCGGTGCCGGGCCTGCTGCTGCTGGGCGCCGCGCTGGTGCGTATTCAGCTGAAGCCGAGCGTCCCTGAGCGTTGTCGGGTAGCTCATTGAATATTGGATTTAGTTCTCGGATTAGAAGACTTCGCGCTTCCGATGGGTGGCTATAATTGCGTGGAACTGCTGGACAGTCGCGTCGGTGCAGTCCTTCAAAGTCATGCATGGCAATGATTTGTCGGGGGATCAGCGGGCTCGATCTACTGCCGGTACCCGGCTTGCTCGATAAGGATGGAGACAAGCGCCAATATCGGTGCCTCGCAACACCACCGGTTCCGAGGGGAGAACTACCATGAAGAATGTGTTTCTGCGATTGCTGAACGAGACCGACGGCCAGGATCTCATTGAATACGCGCTGCTCGCGGCGCTCATCGCGCTGGCAGCCACCGTGGGCATGACCGCCCTCGCCGGCGGCATCAACGCCAAGTTCACCGCGATCAGCACCTCGCTCGCGTCGTAAGGCTCCCGGTCCCTCACCGAGGGAACATCACGTGGAAGCGCCGCACTCCGACCTCCGGGGCTGCGGCTCTTCCAGCGTCGTCACGCTCTGCCCCCTCTCGGGTGGCCTGCCACCAGACGGATGGTCCCCCCGCTACCGCGTCGAGCCGCAGCACCGAAATTTGCCGGTCCGCTGACGAATCTGATGGACAGCCCCTGTCGGACTTCGGTCTGTCGCGCGATAAGACAATCACAGAACACCCGCACAGGCTCGCTGTTCCGCAGGCTCGCGCCCGGCGTTATCACTTCGAACCTCTGCGCAAGAAGAAGAGCCGGACACCGGTCCGGATCGACACGACACGCATCTCTGGGGAGAGAAAGCATGAAGACGCTCGCACTTCGCCTGTTGAACGAGACCGACGGCCAGGACCTCATCGAGTACGCACTGCTGGCCGCCCTCATCGCGCTGGCGGCCACCGTGGGTATGACGGCCCTTGCCGGCGGCATCGACGCCAAATTCACCGCGATCAGCACCACGCTCGCATCCTAGCAACGTGGCTCGGGCATGTGCCCGAGACTCGTAAGGTCTGCAGTGGCTGACTTGCTAGGTCGGGTCGGCACGTCCGAGGCAGTGGCGCTGGCCGTCGCCGCCGTGGCGTGCATCTTCGATCTGAACACTCGCCGTATCCCCAACGCGCTCACCCTCGGTGGCGCCGTTGGGGCATGCATCTATGCTCTCGCCTTTCACGGCGTGGGCGGACTGGCCATGAGCCTGGCCGGATGGGCTGCAGGGTTCGCGATCTTCCTGCCGTTCTTCCTGCTGCGCGGGCTCGGCGCCGGCGACGTCAAGCTGATGGCGTGCCTCGGTGCCTGGCTGGGTCCCGGTCTGGCGGTCTGGTCGGCGCTGTATGCCGCCCTGGCCGGTGGGGTACTAGCCCTGATAGTTGCCCTCGCGAGTGGCTACTTCCGCCGGATGCTCGAGAACGTGTATTTGTTGCTTGCACACTTCCGGGTGGCCGGTGTCCGGCCGCACCCCGAGTTACGGCTCGATCGGGGCAAGGGGCCGAGGCTGCCGTACGCAGTGCCGATCGCCGTCGGAACCCTCGCGGCGATGTGGCTACACTAGGCAATCAAGGGCAAAAATGAACCGCAATACCCGAACGCTCATCGTGCTGCTGGTCGCTGTGGCGACCGCAGCCGCCGCAACCTGGCTGGTCTACATGGCTATCCAGTCTCGACCTGTGCAGCAGGTCCAGGTTGCCCAGACATTTGTCGTTGCGGCAGCCCGGCCGCTCGCGACCGGCGCGCGCCTCACGTCGGCCGACGTCAAGTTGGTCGGCTGGCCAGCCGAGGCCGTCATTCCCGGCTCGTTCACGAAGATCGAGGAGGTTGTCGACCGCGGCGTCCTCGATGCCCTGGCCGAGAACGAACCGCTCACCAATTTGAAGCTGGCAGCAATCGGCGCCGGTGCCGGGCTGCCGCCCACCATTCCCCCGGGCATGCGCGCCATCTCGGTCCGCGTGAACGAAGTGGTCGGCGTGGCCGGATTCGTCACCCCGGGCAACCGCGTCGACGTCTTCGTCACCTTGAAGGGCAACAACACCGGGCTCACCCGCATCGTCGTCAGCAACGTCACAGTGCTCACCGCCGGCACCAAGTACGAGCAGGACAAGTCGAAGAGCGGCGAGGCGATGCCGTCATCGGTCGTCACGCTGTTGTTGTCGCCCGAGGACGCCGAACGCGTGATGCTCGCCGCCACGTCCGGCGAAGTCATGCTGGCGCTCCGCAATCCGCTCGACGTGGAGCCCACCAAGACGCCAGGTACGAGGCTCGCGTCGCTATACGGCGACGTGGCCTCCCCGGCGCCATCCGAACCACCGGCGCCACGACCGGCGCCACGGCCCCGACCGGTTGTCGCTCCACCGGTTGCAGCCCCGCCCCCGCCGCCCGAACCGAAGCCCTACACGGTTGAAGCCATCCGCGGCGCGAAGCGAACCGAGGAGGCGATCCGGTGAACGGCCATACCTTCATGACCAGATACGCACAGCCCATTCGCGCACTCCTCCTGACGTGCGCCGTGTTCGCCGTCGGCGATGCGCCGGCCCTTTACGCCGCCCAGGCCGCGCCGCCGCCGGCCGGAGCGTCGATGCCGCGCGTGTCGCTCACCGCCGGCCGTTCCACGGTGCTGGCGGTCGACTTCGACATCACCCGCATCGCGGTCACCAACCCGGTGATTGCCGATGCGGTGGTGGTGGCACCTCGCGAGATCCTCATCGACGGCAAGGCGCAGGGCACCATCAGCCTGATCATCTGGGGCGATGGCCGCCGCACACAATACGACATTGCCGTCGACGCGCCGGTCAGCCAGTTGCAGCAGCAACTGCGCAACCTGTTCCCCGGTGAAGACATCCAGGTCACGGTGAACGAGGAAGCCATCACGCTCTCGGGCCGCGTGTCGGCCAACGCCGTCATGCTGAAGGCGGGTGAGATCGCCGAGAAGACCTCCTCGAAGCACAAGATCATCAACCTGCTCCAGGTGCCCGGTGGCATCGACACCCAGCAGGTGCTCCTGCAGGTGCGCTTCGCGGAGGTCAACCGGCAGGCGCTCACCGAAGCCGGTGTCTCGCTCTTCACCGGTGCTGCGGGCTACAAGGACTGGGTCGGCCGCTCGACCACGCAGCAGTTCTCGGCGCCGATCTTCGACGAAGACAAGCTGACGTTCAGCGACTTCCTGAACCTCTTCGTCTTCAACACCAAGTACAACGTCGGCGGCCTGCTGAAGGCGCTCCAGTCGCGCGGCTTCCTCCAGAGCCTGGCCGAGCCGAACCTCATCGCCTACAACGGCAAGGAAGCGTCCTTCCTCGCTGGCGGCGAAGTGCCGGTGCCGGTCGTCCAGTCGTCAGGCACGGGCGGCGCGGTCACCATCTACTACAAGGAGTTCGGTATCCGCCTGAGCTTCACGCCGACCATTGCTGGCGATGTCATCCGGCTGCACGTGAAGCCGGAGGTTAGCTCGCTCGACTTCGCGAACGGCGTCACCATCAACGGCTTCCGTGTCCCGGCGCTGACGACCCGCCGCGCCGAAACCGAAATCGAGCTGCGCGACGGCCAGTCGTTCGCGATTGCCGGCCTGATGAACAACATCTCCCAGACCGACAAGGCGGCAGTGCCGCTGCTCGGCAGCCTGCCGATCATCGGCAACCTGTTCAAGAGCAAGGCGGCCCGTCAGCAGCGCACCGAGTTGATGGTGCTGATCACACCACGCCTGGTGAAGCCGCTCGACCCCGACGAAGTGCCCGAGCTGCCGACCGAATCGGGGCAGTTCCTGAAGGATAGCGACGCGCTCGGCGCGCAGTTGCAGGGTGGAGCCGGCACGCTCGACGCACCGAACGCACCGCCGGCCGACCGCCGGTAGATTCCGCAGGCTGGAGAGCTGGAGTGACTGGAACGGTAGGCATCATCGGCAACAGCGACGGCGATCTGCAGTCGCTCGTCTCGGCGTGCGGGCTTCGCCCGATCGTGCTGCAGGCCGAGCAGCTGGCGACCGCCACCCGCACGAACGCGGCGATGCCCGACGCCTTGCTCGTCGACGTGCGGCGCGACCGCTCCGCGCTGTCGATGATCGCCGCCATCAAGCGCAAGTACCCGACGATGGGCATCGCCATCGTGGCGAAGTCGCTCGACCCGGACCTGATGCTCGAAAGCATGCGCGCCGGCGTCAGTGAAGCCATTTCGGAACCCCTGACCGCAGAGGCGATCCAGGCGGCGATCGGTCGCGTCGTCGTGCACCAGGCTGTACCGGCCCAGAGCCGCGTCTATGCGGTCATCGGCGCCAAGGGCGGCGTCGGCGCCACCACCATCGCCGTGAACCTGGCTGCGGCGCTGGCCAAAGTGCTGAACGACGCCCTGCTCGTCGACCTGAACTTCGCGGCCGGTGACGCCGCCGTCTTCCTGGGGGTCGAACCGCGCTTCACCATCGCCGAGGCGCTCGAGAACACCCACCGCCTCGACGAAGCGTTCCTGCGCAGCCTCGTCGTGCGCTCACGTGCCGGGCTCGATCTGCTGGGTTCGTCGCCCCGCATCGCCCCCGGCTCGATCGATCCGGCCCGCATGCGGGCCCTGCTCGACTTCGTCACCCGTTACTACCATGCCGTGGTGCTCGACGTCCCGCGTATGGACTCGCAGATTCTCGAGTCGCTCGAGCAGGCCACCAGCGTGCTGGTTGTGGTGAATCACGAACTGCCGACGCTGCGCAGCGCGCACCGGCTGGTAGGGACGCTGAAGAAGCGCTACGGCGACCGGGTGGGCGTGGTCGTCAATCGCTCCGACCGCACTGCCGACATCGCGCTCGAAGACATCGAGAAGACAGTGGGCGTGAAGATCCGCCACGTCTTTCCGAACGACTACCGCGCGGCGGTTGCCGCGATCAACAAGGGCCAGCCGCTCGCCGAATCGACCCAGGGCCGGCTCGCGGAATCCTATACGTCGTTCGCCGAGGAACTCACCGGCCTCAAGCCGGATGAGCCCGCCCAGGATGCGGGCGGCGGTGGCGGCTTCTTCGGCCTGTTCGGGTCGAAGCGCAGCTAGCACCTCGAGGAACTGAGGCATCATGGACTCCCTGCTTTCACTCCGACAACCGCAGAACGTCGACGTTCGGCGTACGGATTACCAGGAACTGAAGAGCCGCATTCACCAGGCCCTGCTCGATCGGCTCGACCTCGATCGCCTCGCCTACGTGAAGCGCGAGGACGCCGAACCGGAAATCCGCACGCTGATCGCGGCGATGCTCGACCGCGAGGCCGAGACGACGCCGCTCAGTCTCTACGAGCGCGAGAGCCTCATCTCCGATGTGCTCAACGAGCTGTTCGGGCTCGGCCCGCTCGAAGCCCTGCTGAAGGATCCGGCGATCTCGGACATCCTCATCAACCGCTTCGACCAGGTCTACATCGAACGCAACGGCCTGCTCGAACTCACGGACGTCGTCTTCAAGGACGACCGTCACCTGCTCCGCATCATCGAGCGCATCGTCAGCGCCGTGGGTCGCCGCATCGACGAGTCGAGCCCGATGGTGGACGCACGCCTCGCGGACGGTTCGCGCGTGAATGCGGTCATTCCGCCGGTGTCGCTCGACGGCCCGGTGGTCTCCATCCGCCGCTTCCGCACCGAACGTCTCGGCGCGCAGGACATGGTGGAGCGCGGCTCGCTCACGCAGCCGATGCTCGACTTCCTCCACGCCGCGGTCGCCGCGCGCCTGAACGTGATCGTCTCGGGCGGCACCGGCGCCGGCAAGACGACGATGCTGAATATCCTGTCGAGCTTCATTTCCGACAAGGAACGCATCGTCACCATCGAGGACGCCGCCGAACTGATGCTGCGTCAGCGGCACGTCGTGCGCATGGAAACGCGTCCGGCCAACATCGAAGGACGCGGCGCCATCAAGCAGCGCGACCTCGTCATCAACGCCCTCCGCATGCGTCCCGACCGCATCATTCTCGGCGAGGTCCGCGGCGAGGAAGCGGTGGACATGCTGCAGTCGATGAACACCGGTCATGACGGCGGTCTGACCACCGTCCACGCCAACACCGCCCGCGACGCCCTGCATCGTCTCGACACCATGGTGGCGATGGCCAACCTGAACTTGCCAGACCGCGCCATCCGTCAGCAGATCGCGTCGGCCATTCACCTGATCGCGCACGTCTCGCGCCTGGCGGACGGCCGCCGTGTCGTCACCGGCGTCACCGAGATCACGGGCATGGAAGGCGACGTGCTGACGACGCAGGACATTTTCATCTACGAGAAGGTCGGCATCACCGAGGACGGGAAGGTGCGCGGACGCTTCCGGGCCACCGGCATCCGTCCGAAGTGCGCCGACCGCATTCTGGCGTCGGGCCGTGCCCTGCCCGGCGAGATGTTCGAACACGTCACGGCGGTGATGTGAGCGCCAGACCGAAGTAGCTGAGCCATGCTCATCCCGATCATCACATTCGTCGCGGTTGTCGCCATCGTCTTCGGCGCCTACTGGTTCGTCGTCGGCCAGCCCGAGACCAGCGAGCAGGATAAACTGCGCCGGCGCCTCAAGACCGAAGATCCCATGCGCCTGCAGAAGCAGGTGCGGGTGGGACTGCTGAAGGAGGAACAGAGCCTCAGCACTATCCACGTGTTCGACACGATACTGAGCCAGGCTGGCGTCCTGACGCGGGGCATGCGCAGCCTGATCGAGGCCTCCGGCCTGAACCTCACCGTGGCGTCGTTCCTGATGCTGACGGTAATCGCCGGGCTCGCCGGCGCACTGGTGGCCACCATCTACATCGGTGTGCTGTGGGTGACGCTGCCCGTCGCGGCCGTGACGGCGATGCTGCCCAGGTTCGTCCTCGCGACGTTGAAGAAGCGGCGGATCGGCAAGTTCGAGGAGCAGTTCCCTGAGGCCATCGAGCTCATCTCGCGTTCGATGCGTGCGGGCCACGCGTTCGCCACCGGCATCAAGATGGCCGCGGACGAACTGCCCGAACCGGCCGGCCCGGAGTTCAAACTGCTCTACGATCGACAGAACTACGGCGCCCAGATGCCCGACGCCCTCCGCAGTTTCGCGGAGCGCATCCCCACGATTGATGCGCGGTTCTTCGTCACCGCCGTCCTCACGCAGCGCGAAGCGGGCGGCAACCTGGCCGAAATCCTCGACCGCCTGGCGAGTGTCATGCGGGAACGTTTCCGTATTCGCCGCGAAGTGCAGACGCGATCGGCGCACGGCCGCATGACCGCCTACGTGCTGGCGGCGATGCCGCCAGGGCTTGCGGTCATGATGGTGTTCATCAACCCGGCCCAGATGCAGTTGCTGGCGACCGATCCCCTCGGCATCCGCATCATCATCGGTGCGGTCGTCCTGCAGATCGTCGGCACCCTGCTCGTCCGAAAAATCGTCGACATTCAGTACTGAGCCAAGGCCATGGAGAACCTCACACCACTGGCTCTCGCGGGCGTCTTCGCCTCGGTCGCGCTCCTCGCAGGTTCGATTGCGTCGATGATCTTGTCGCGCACTACCCTGGAGCGCCGGCGCCTGCGCGAGGTCACCGAGACGCCGAAGGCCGCGTCCGCAGCAGCAGGCTTCACCGTGTCCGAGGTGCTGCCGCTCACCTACGAAGGGCCGGGCGGCGGCTGGGACGGCATCGAGGCGCTACTGCCGCGCTCGAAGAAAGAGATCAGCAGGCTGCGGCTGCGCATGACGCGCGCCGGCATCCGGTTCGCCGGTGCGCCGGTCGTGTACTCGCTCGCCGAGTTCGTCTTGCCTGTCGTTCTCGGACTGGGCGTCTACTTCAGTGGTCTATTGGATCCGCCCACGCTCTGGCTGGTCGCCGGGTCCATGGCCTTCCTCGGCTTCTTCCTGCCCGGCCTCTGGCTCGAGCGGCAACTGAGCAAGCGCCGTCGAGAAATCGAGAATGGCCTGCCTGACGCGCTCGACCTGCTCGTGGTCTGCATCGAGGCCGGGTCGGGTCTCGACCAGGCCATCGTGAAGACCAGCGAGGAGATTGCCTTCTCGTATCCGACACTCGGCGAGGAGCTTCGGATTCTGAACTCTGAAGTGCGCGCCGGCAAGACGCGGCTCGAGGCCTTCAAGAACCTGGCGCAGCGAACCAAGGTGGACGATGTGCGTGCGTTGGTCGCGATTCTGATCCAGACCGACAAGTTCGGGACCAGCATCGGCCAGGCGCTTCGCACACATGCCGACACGGCTCGCACGAAACGACGTCAGCGTGCCGAGGAATCGGCCCAGAAGCTCGGCGTGAAACTGGTATTTCCGCTCGTGCTGTTCTTCTTTCCGGCGCTCTACGCCGTGATTCTCGGCCCGGCCATCATCCAGTTCATGCACCAGTTCATGAACTGACACCCGCACGACCGAACAGGAGGCTCCGAACGATGACCACGACTAACACCGTACTGCTTGTCGCCATGATTGTTGTCCTCGCGCTCTATCTGCTGAAGCGCCGCTCACGCATGAACAAGGAAGACTAAGGATCGATCGTGCCCCTCCCGGCTACAGACCATCGCCGTCGCCTGCACTTGCGGGTCATGGCGTGGTGTGTACGCCGCGGGGTGACGTGCCTGGTGACCGCCGTGCTGGTCACCTCGCACGCGGCTTCCGCTGCCGAGCCGAAACCCGACGCCCAGTTGCCGCAACCGGTCACTCGCGCGAAGCAGACCGACAGCGCCACGCTCGAGCGTGGCAATCAGGCGCTGGCCCTTGCGAAACTCCGGCAGCAGACCACGCCGTCGCTCGAGAGCGAGCGTGCCCTGGCGCAGGAATACGCCGCGGCCGGCGTCCTCGACGCCGCCTTCGACCACTTCACCGCCGCCCTCGTCTTCGATCCGCACGACGTGCCGTCGCTCGACGGCCTCGCACGCATCTGGCGCAACTGGGGATACCTGCAGAACGCCCTGCCGCTGGCCTACCAGGCGGTCTACTGGTCGCCTGCGTCGGCCGCCGCCCAGAACACGCTTGGCACGGTGCTGCTCCGCCTCGGCGAAATGGACGCTGCGCAGCAGCGCTTCGACACGGTGCGGGCGCTCGAACCAAACGCCGCGTATCCGCTCAACAACCTGTGCTTCCTGGAACTGCAGCGCGGCAACCCCGTCGACGCCGTACTGCTTTGCCGAGAGGCTGCGACCCTCGACCCCTCGGCCCCGGAAGTGCGCAACAACCTCGCCCTTGCCCTCGCAACGAGCGGCGATCTCGACGGGGCCTTCGGCGCACTCGCAACCGGCGCGTCATCGGCCGTCGCCGCCTACAACCAGGGCATCGTGCTGCTCGCGGCACGTCACGTCGGCCGTGCGCGTGACGCGTTCGCACGAGCCCGCATCGCGGACCCAGCCTTCGCGCCCGCACTGACGCGGCTCAAGCAGCTCGCCGCGTTCGAGGAGTACTGACTATGTCGGTATCCATCGATCGCCTGATGCCCCCGGCGCCGAGGGCGCTGGAGGACACCGGACTGGCGCCCGAGCTGGTCTACCAGATCCTCACCCGGACAATGCACGTCACCGGTGCCAACACCGGGACCGAACTCGCGTCGAAGCTGGGTGTCACGTTCGCCGTCATCGAGCCGGTTATCGAGATCCTGAAACGCGACCGGCACCTCGAGATTGCCGGCGGCGCCATCGCCCCGCAGTCCTACGTCTATCGCCTGACCGAGGCCGGCCATGTGCGTGCCGCCGAGTTCAGCGAACAGAGCCAGTACGTCGGCAACCTGCCGGTACCGCTCAGTCAGTACAAAGCGTACATGGCCGCGTTCCACCGCGCGGCCGCGCCGCACGTGACGCGTCAGGTGGTTCGGGAGGCGTTCCACCACCTGGTGCTCAGCGACCGCGTGCTCGATCAGCTCGGACCCGCCATCGCGGCGCGTCACTCGCTGTTCATCTACGGCCCGCCCGGCAACGGCAAGACAAAGATCGCCCAGACCATTGGCGTCCTGCTGCCCGGCGAAATTGCCATCCCGCACGCCATCGCGGTCGATCGCGACATCATCCGAGTCTTCGACCCGATGAACCACGAGACGATGGACGGTCAGAATCCGTCGAAGACCTTCGCCTATGGGCTGCAGCGCGACAATCGCTGGGTGCGCTGCAAGCGTCCCGTCGTGACCGTCGGCGGTGAACTCTCACTCGAGTCGCTCGAACTCGGCTTCCTCGCCACGAACGGCTTCTACCGCGCACCACTGCAGACCCTGGCCAACGGCGGCGTGCTGGTCATCGACGACTTCGGCCGCCAGCGTTCGTCACCCACCGAAATTCTCAACCGCTGGATCGTGCCGCTCGAGAGCCGCGTCGATCATCTCGTGCTGCAGAGCGGACAGAAGTTCGAGATGCCGTTCGAGACGCTGATCGTCTTCGCGACCAATCTGAACCCGCTCGACCTGCTCGACGAGTCGTTCCTGCGCCGTATCCGCTACAAGGTCTACGCCGAGTCGCCGACGCGCGAGGACTTCATCAGCATTTTCGCGCGGTGCTGCGAGGAACGCGGCCTGGTGTTCAATCGCGAGGTGGTGGAGAACCTCATCGCAACGGAACTCGAACCGCGTCACGTGCAGCTGCGCGGCTGTCAGCCGCGCGACCTGATCGAGCATGCCCTGTCGCTCGCCGCGTACATCGAACATCCAAATCCGACCCAGCTCGATCCGCAGCTGCTGGCGGCAGCCTGCGCCACGTACTTCCTGGGCGATCAGTCAACCAACGATCGGTAAGGCAGGGAGACGGCTGACGTGATTCGCCGAGCCTGCCTGGCGGTGCTGCTCGCCGTGCTGCTCGTCGTGGGCACGGCCGGTGCCCTGCCAGCGCAGCAGGGTGCAAAGCCCACCACATCGACCCTCACCATCACGTCGCCACAGGGACGCACCGGCGCTGTCATGCGCGTGCGTATCGTCGCGCAAGTGGCACTGGCGCCAGGGCTGACGCTGTCGCCCGTCGATTTCTACGTCGACGGCACCCGTGTCGGCACCGTGAACAACGGGCCGCCGTTCGCGGTGGAGTGGGTGGACGACAATCCGCTCGAGCGGCGCGAAATCACCGTGCAGGCGGCCGATTCAGCAGGCGCCACCCTGAAGGACACGGTGGTGCTGCCGCCGTACGAGGTCATCGAGAAGTCGCAGGTGACCGGTGTGCTCGTCGAGACCTCGGTCTACGACAAGGACGGGAAGTTCGTGCCGGACCTGCCGCCCGCGTCGTTCACAGTGCTCGAAGACGACGTCGAACAGGCCCTCGATCTGATCAGCCGCGAGAGTGTCGAGACCGACATGGTGTTGCTGGTGGACAACAGCCAGAGCATGTCGCGCCGGCTCGACTACGTGCAGCGCGCCACCGAGCGTCTCACCATGAGCCTGCGCCCGAAGGACCGGGCGATCGTTGCGCCGTTCAACGCCCACATCGGCGTCATCACCGGCCCCACCGCCGACGCCGACACACTGCGGCAGGCCATCAGGTCGATGCGCGCGGGCGGGGGAACCGCCATGCTCGACGGCCTCCTCGAGGCCACGCGCCTGCTTCCAGCCGGCTCCGGACGGCGCGCCATCGTGCTCATCACCGACGGCTACGACGAGAACAGCCTCGCGCCGCTCGACGAGGTGGTGCGCGCGGTGCAGGAACAGCAGATTACGGTGTATGCGCTTGCGGTGGGCGGCGTGGCCGGCATCTCCATGAAGGGCGAGATGGCGCTGCGCACGGTCGCCGAGCAGTCGGGCGGGCGTGTCTTCTTCCCGGCGCGCGAGTCCGAGCTGGTGACGGCCGCCGAGACCATTGCCACCGACACCCATAACCGCTTCCTGCTCACCTACACGCCGAAGAACCAGAAGAACGACGGCCTGTGGCGCGCCATCACCGTGCGGGTGCCGGAGGGGTTGCGTTCGCGAACGCGCGCCGGATACTTCGCGCCCGATCCGCCGCCAATCCGGCCGACGATCGAGTTCACGCTGCAGGACACCCGTCGCAACTACCTCGACGTGACCGCGGCCGACCTCGACGTGTTCGAAGACGACGTGTTGCAGAAGGTCGATACGTTCCAGGAAGCGATCGATCCGGTGTCGATCGTGCTGACCCTCGACTCGAGTGGCAGCATGCGCCGCGCCACCGACCTGGTGAAGAGCACGGCCACCGAGTTCGTGGCCGCCGTCAGGCCGGAAGACAGCCTGGCGCTCATCACCTTTGCCGACAAGCCAAGGTTCGAGCACCTGCTCTCCACGAACCGGCAGTGGTCCATCGATGCCATCGCCAAGTACACCGCGCTTGGAGGTACGGCCCTCTACGACGCGCTCTACAACTCGCTACTGCACCTGCGCGACGTGAAGGGGCGGCGCGTCGTCGTGCTGCTCAGCGACGGGCGCGACGAGAACAACCCAGGCACGGCGCCTGGCAGCACGCACGTGGCGGCCGATGTGCTGGCGCTGCAGCGCAAGGTTGGAGCGACGGTGTACGCGATTGGGCTGGGGACGAATCTCGATCGGGAGATGCTCGAAACGCTCGCCACCGTGTCGGGCGGACAGACCTACTACGCGACCGATGCCACGGCTCTCGGCGCGCAGTTCCGCCGCATCATCGAGGATCTGCGCCGGCGCTACGTGCTCAGTTATTCGTCATCGAACCGCACGGCGGATGGCAACTGGCGGAAGGTGGAGGTCCGTCCGCACCTGCCGGGGGCCAACGTCACGACGGCCGGCGGCTACTTCGCGCCGACGGAATAGGACGACCTACGTCGTGCGGCGCGGATCGCGGAAGTCGTGGAACGGCAGGTGGCAGTCGTGCTGCGACAGGAACGCGAGGAAGCGCTTGTAGTCGGTCTGCGGCAGGTGGAACAGGTCGACCAGCTTGCGGTAGCTGCCCTGCGTCTGCTCCAGGCCGCGCCTGATGATCTCGCGCACGTCAACCTTGGTCAGCTCGCGGTTGATGAAGCGCGGATGCACCACTGTCCAGAAGCTGCGTCGGCCGCGCATCATCTCTTCCCATGCCGCATCGGCGGCGATCCAGCGCACGCTCGAACCAGGCTGCGCAGCGGGCGCGGTGCCGCCGGCTGGGAGGAGCACCGACGTGCGGCCGGCGCCGCGGCGCGACTCGAGCATCTCGGGGGGCAGGTGCTGCGGCAGCACCGTGCCTTCGATCTGCCGCAGGGCCAGCCGTTCGGCGATGTTCTTCAGCTCGCGCACGTTGCCAGGCCAGCGGTAGCCGAGCAACACCGTCTCGGTGGCGGGCGCCAGCACGGGCACATCGGCACCGAGCGTTCGGCAGTAAAGCGTGAGGTAGTGCGAGAAGATCTCGAGAATGTCCTGTCCGCGCAGCCGGAGCGGCGGAATGCCCACCTGGATGACGTTGAGGCGGTAGTAGAGGTCTTCGCGGAAGTGACCGCTGGCAATGCGCGCCAGCAGGTCGCGGTTGGTGGCCGCCACGACACGCACGTCGGCGCGCTGCTCGGTGCGGTCCGAGCCGACCGGATGAATTTCGCCCGTTTCGAGGAAGCGGAGCAGCACGCCCTGCATGCGCGGCGACATCTCGCCGAGTTCGTCGAGGAACAGCGTGCCGCGGTCAGCCAGCGACGCCAAGCCAGGCTTGTCGCGGTAGGCGCCCGTAAAGCTGCCCCGCACATGACCGAACAGCTCGGATTCGAGCAGGTCGTCGGTAAGCCCGGCGCAGTTCACGGCCAGGAACGAGAAGCGACGGCGGCTGCTGCGGGAGTGAATCATCCGCGCGACAACTTCTTTACCAACGCCCGTCTCGCCGCTGATCAGCACTTTCGAGTCGGAGCGCGCCGCCAACTCGATGTCCGAGCGCAGTTGTAGAAGGGCCGGCCCGCTGCCGAGCAGCAGGTGACCGTCAACGGCGTCCGCGACGCCCGTGTTGGTGCGAAGTTCTGACATATCTAGATGCGCTACTTATCGACGATACCGTATAACTTCAGGATTGCTTCAGGCCAATAGACGCCGTCGAGATGGCCGCACGCGTGCAACCTGCTGCATGTATCGGCCGATTACCCCGATGAAAACACCAAGCACCGACAGACGCGCGTTCGAGCGCTTCGATGTCCACGGACCACTCTGGGGCCGGCTCGAACTTCCCGAGGTGGCGACCGTCGTGAACGTGAGCAGCGCCGGGCTGCTCGTCGAGGCCGGGCTGCGTCCGGTGCTGAACTCGGTCCACGCGGTCCGCATGCTGGTGGACGGCGATGCGGTCAGCGTCGAAGCTGTGGTTCGTCACTGCCGCCCAGGCCGTGACGGTCGATACCGCATCGGTCTCGAGTTCCTGATGGTACCAACGACGGTCCTGGTGTCGATCGAACAACTCGGGGCCGATGCGCAAGTGGAAATCGTCGACTCGGAAGTTTCAAGGTTCTAGAATGTCAGACTATTCGGCGTCGGAGCGTCGGCGGACTGTCCGCCTGCCCGTATACGGCGGGGCCGAAGCCGGCATCGCGTCCTCCAACTCCGTCCGCATCGTGGACATCAGCGTCGGCGGGGTTCTGCTGGCGTGCCCCCGCCCGGCGCCCGTCGGCGCACGCGGCCGTCTCTCGCTCACGATCGGCGGCAGTCCCCTGGCCGCCGAGGTCGAAATCCGACGGGTGTTCGAGACGCCCGACCGGACCGGGTTCCGGATCGGCGCCGTGTTCCTCGCCATCACACCCGCCCAGCGGGCCACTATCGAGCGCCTTGCGCGTTCGTGACCAGGAGTTCGCGTGAGTCCCGTCATCACCAGGTCGTCGGTCCAGCTCATTGGCCGCAGCGCGGAGATGCAGGCGCTTCAGCAGGAGATCGAACGGGTCGCACGCTCCGACTCGAAGGTCCTCATCACCGGCGAAAGCGGCACGGGCAAGGAGATCGTGGCGCACCTGATTCACGCGCACTCGCCACGCGCGTCGAACGCGTTCGCGCCGGTCAACTGCGCGGGCCTGCCAGAGACGCTGCTCGAATCGGAACTCTTCGGCCACGTGCGCGGCAGCTTCACCGGGGCCTACCGCGACAAGCCGGGCAAGCTGGAAGCGGCGCACAACGGTACGGTCTTCCTGGACGAAATCGGCGAAATGACGCTGCGCATGCAGGGCATGCTGCTGCGCTTCCTCGAGACTGGTGAACTTCAGAAAGTTGGCGCCGACGGCAGCGGGCGCATCGTCAACGTCCGCGTCATCACCGCCACCAACCGGAACCTGCGCGAGATGATTGCGCAGGGCGTCTTTCGCGAGGATCTGTTCTATCGCCTGAACGTCATCCACATCGTCGTGCCGCCGCTCCGCGACCGCAAAGAAGACATTTCCCTTCTCGCCGAGCACTTCCTCACGCGCTTCAAGGACGCGAACGAGTCGCCCATCACCGAGCTCTCGCCCGGCGCCATGAAAGCCCTGACCGACTACTCGTGGCCGGGCAATGTGCGCGAACTCGAGAACGTCATCGAGCGGCTGGTGGTGACGGTGCAGCGCAGCAGCGTGCTGCCAGAGGATCTGCCAATCGAGGTTCGGTTGCACGACCCGGTGGCGCTACGGCCGAAGCGCGAACGCCGACGCACCGTGGCCGACGATCTGTACAAGAAGCTGGTGGACGGGAAGGAGTCGTTCTGGACGGCGGTCTACCCGCTCTTCATGGACCGCGAAATCACCCGGGCCAACGTGCGCGACGTGGTTCGCCGCGGACTCGAAGAGGCCCGGGGCAACTACAAGATCGTGGCGCGCCTCTTCAACATGGAGCCGAGCGATTACAAGCGCTTCCTGAACTTCCTCCGGAAACACGACTGCCAGATTCCGTTCAAGGAATATCGCTGACCGACGTCGGCGTGATGCGCACCTGAAGGTGCGCGGCTACGACCTCAGGCCGGCCCCGAGCTGAAGATGCCGGCCAGGCGAGCCCAGGCCTGCAGCGGGCGATGCACCAGCACTTCCAGCGGCGCCAGGAACAACAGCGCCTGCAACTCGTCACGCTCTGGTGAGCCCGGATGCGCGCCGCGCAACAGTAGCGCCGCGGCACTCACGACAGCCGTGCCGAACGACAGCAGCAGCACAGCGAGCAGCGCTGACGTCCACGTGAACCAGCCGGCCGCCGCGCCGCCGACGGTGGCGAGCACCACCCACAACTGCGCCACCGGAGTCACGAGTTCCGACTCGAGGAAGTAGGCGAACGTGCGCAGCCCCACCGACTGCGTCGCCCCGGGTCCCCACGCCGTGCTCATCTCGAGCACGGCATGCTGCCGGCGCTGGGCGGCCGCCCTCACGTCCTTCGGCGACCGCGTGCCGGTCTGGCCGAACGCATCCTCGTTACGGACGAACCGGCGATCCTCGCCCCCGACGCCGTGCTGCAGCCGGAACATCATGTCGAGGTCGGGGTCGGCGACGTTGCGTGCGAAGCCGTTGGCCTGGAGCACGGCGTCGCGACGCCAGATCACGACACCATCCTCCGGGCCGAGGCCGCGCCGCAGGTGCCCCCAGAACAGACGCGTGAACATCAACGAGCGAATCGACTGCAGGCGCTGGAACCGCGCACTGCGGTCGACGCTCTTCCGGTCGGCAGGAATCCGCTCGAGGTGACTGCCGACACCGACAATCGACACCGGGTCGCGCAGCGCTGGCGCCATGGCGCGCAGCAGTGCGTCGCGGTCGAAGGTGACAGTCGGCGGGACGACCGCCACGAAGCGATAGCGGGCGAGGTTCACGCCGCAGTTCAGCGCGTCGCTGCTATGGTCGGCGTCTTTCTCCACCACCATGAGCCGTGCGTCGCGCTGGCTGCGGAAAATGCGACGCACCGGTGCGGTCTCGAGCGTACGGCGATAGAAGAACTCGCGCGACTCGAGCTGCCATTCGGCAATCAGCGCGTCCATGCCCTCGCCCGCCGGTTCGACGATGGCGATGACCTCGAATTCGGGATAGGCGAGGTCCAGCAGCGCCAGCAGCGCCTGGCTGGCGCGCTCGGCCGTCCCGACTGGCACTACCACGCTCACCGGCATCGTGAGGGGTGAGGCCGCCAGTGCCTCGTAGGAGTCGGGTGCATCCTCGCGCCGGCCACCGGCCCGCAGCGCGGCTACCACGCTCATCACGCTGACGCCGCCGAGGTAGGCGAGCGCAATCCCGACCGACGTGGTCACGAGAATCTGGAGGGTGGACATGTCAGACCGCTCCCACATGCTCGAGGCCCATCGTGTCGAGCAGGCGACGCACGCGCGGCCCGACGACCGGACCAGCCCGTTCCACAATCGACTCGGTGAAGCGCACGCCACCTGCCGCCGCAATGCGCTGCAGCATGGCCACCTTGGCGCCGGCCGGGTTGTCGGTGGCGGCTTCCAGCATGATCAAGCTGTCGAGCACGCCAAGGTTCTGCACCACTTCCGCGGCGCCGTTGCGCACAAAGCGGTCACGATGGTCGAGACACCGCACCAGTACTGGCCACACTTCGGGACCCATCGTCTCGAGCGACTCGCGCGCCGCAAGCCGCACCCACCAGTCGCCATCGCCGAGCAGCGACGACACGCGGTCGGCCTGATCGACGCGGCCGAGTTCGCCCAGCGCCCGCACGGCGTGCGCGCGGACGTAGGGTGTCGGGTCGGTCAGCAGCTGAATGGCGCAGGCGGCTGCTTCGTCGTTGCCGACGCGTCCGAGGGTCTGGATGGCCGCCTTGCGCACGCGCGGGTCGGGGTCGGTGGTGAGCCCGGCGAGGGTGTGTTCGATCGGTTCGTCGGGATAGCGGCCGAGCAACGTCGCCGACCACTGACGCACCACCGGGTCCGTATGATGCAGCAGGCCGGTGAGCCTGGGGCCGAGGTGCTGCGGCGACTGGTCGATGTAGACCGCGACGCGCGACGCCGCCAGCCGCGGCGACGCGAGTGCGCCCACCAGCAGATCGACCGCGCGCGGATCGAGCGAGCGCCCGAGCAGCGCCAGTCCCCCGGCCGCCACGTCCGCATCGGCATCGTCAACCGCGCGTGCCAGCAGCGCGATGACGCCGGGATGGCAGAGGCGCGCGAGAATTCGCAGCGCCGTCATGCGCCGCCACTTGTCGCGCTCGGACACGTGGCCGGACGCGTCGGCCACCAGCGAGTCGAGCGTCCAGCGTTCCGCGATGAGGGCGACGAAGGTGTCGAAGATGTGGACGGGAAGCTCGCGCTCTGCCGCGCCGTGCATGAGCAGTTCGCGGGTGGCGCCGGTCAGTAGTGGGCGAACGGCGTCCAGGCGCGCGGCGAGCGTCGCGCCGGCCAGCGTCTCGAGGTGCGTCAGCGTCGAGGCGAGCGCGGCGCGCGTCGCCTCGCGGCGGCGCTGCACCCCGAGGATGTACGCCGACAGCACGGCCCACGCGACCACCGCGAGGACCAGACCGCCGAACAGGACCGAATCAAGCCACATCATTTCAGACGATTCCGCTTACGGTATCGGTCGCGCAGGAAACCAGCATTAGTCGCTCAGTACGTAGCGTCCGGCTTTAGCCGGACCGTGACAGGTCCGCCTGAAGGCGGACACTACGTTCTGGAAACTGCCCCTGTCCGGCTCAACGAACTGGACGGCCGCGAGCGCGAGGGTGCCGGCTTCAGGCCGAGCAGGCGTTTCAGCCGGTCGATCATGCCGCCCACATCCGACTCCGGGTCGGGGCTGTCGAGCGCTTCGAGAATGTCGAGGCACTCGCGAATCGAGGTGACCGAGCCGATGCCGAGCTGCCGCGCCGACGACGGAATCTTGCCCTCGTCACCACGCCAGACCAGGATGGCGCGAGCGCTTGAATCGATGGCTACGTCCAGGCAGTTCTCCGGACGATCGTCCACCAGGACGTCGAGCGCCAGCGCCGCCGCAATCTTGCCGCGCGAGCCGTGCACCACGAAGATGGAGGGGGTTTCGTAGCCCTGCGCTGCCAGCCAGCGGTAGCTCTGGGCCTGGGCCGTGTCGCCGCGCGTTTCCGGGCGGCTGGTCACGAACATCAGCTCCCACTTGCGGTCTTTCACCAGCCGGTAGAGGCGGGCCAGCGCGCCCGGTTCGATCTCGGCGAGCGTCTCCCACCAGTTCTCCTGGGCGCAGACGGCCTTCCACAGTTCGCTCTGCTGGCGCGACGAGAGGTGACCGATGGAGAGTCCCGAGTCGGGCTGTTCGGGCGTGTCCGGCGACGCAGGATCCAGCCGTTCGGGTGTCGCGGAGCTGGGCACCGCCGACGGATCGATGCCGGGGAACAGACGTCGGGCCTCGAGCGCCAGCGCGCTGTGCATGTCGGCAACCGTGCCGTCGAGGTCGAAGGCCAGACGCATGGGGACTATAAACGTCGATTCTAAAGCGGATTCCGGCTACGTCACGCGTATCGGCCGAGTCGGCGGGCAGCAATACCTCTCCGTATCGCGTGTGTCATGATGAACCACAACCCCCTTTCGACCGATATCTCTCTCATGGCACTGTCGCTGTCCCGCATCCGCGTTTCCGTCCCGGACCACGTCATCACCCGGGCGGTTGGCGGAAGCACCGTCATTCTCGACGTGAACTCCGGGCGATCCTTCACGCTGGACACCGTTGGGTCGAGGATCTGGACCCTGCTGGCCGAGACCGGGTCGCCCCTGCAGACGCGCGACGCACTGCTCGCCGAGTTTGCGGCGGAACCGGCCGACCTCGAACGCGACCTCGAAGCGCTCATCGCCCAGCTGGTGGACCGCCGCCTGCTCGACGTGACCGACGAGCCGTCCTGAGCAGCAGCTGTCTTCGTCACGAGTCATGGCTTACGAAACCCTCACGTCGCATCGGGCGATGGCCCTCGACCTCGTCCGCAACGACGCCTACGCGGCGGCGCTGGCGCGAGTCATCACGCCCGACAGCGTGGTGCTCGACCTCGGCGCGGGAACGGGCGTGCTCGGGCTGATCGCAGCCCGTCTTGGTGCGAAGCGCGTCTATCTCGTCGAACCCCTGGACGCGCTCGTGGTGGCAGAGGAGTTCGTCGCCGCCAACGGACTGCAGAACCGCGTCCACTGCCTCCGCGGCCGGCTTGATGAGGTGACGATTCCCGAACGGGTCGACGTCATCGTGTCGGTGATGACCGGAAACTTCCTCCTCACCGAAGACCTGCTGCCGGTGCTGTTCCAGGCGCGCGACACGTACCTCAAACCAGGCGGGCATCTCATCCCCGACATGGCCGTCATGGAGGCCGTGCCGGTGTCGGCTCCCAGGGTCCACGCAACCTGCGTCACCGATTGGTCGACACCGCAGCACGGGGTGGATCTCGGCGCCGCTCGTGCGTATGCCGCGAACACTGTCTTCTACGGACCTGCTGGTCTGAGCGACGCGGCGTTCCTCGCGCAACCGGCCGAACTCCTGGCGCTCGACTTTCACACCGCCGCTTACGACGCACTCCATGCGAAGGTGACGTTCGATATTGCCGCATCGGGCCCGTGCGACGGCTTCGCCGGCTGGTTCCGGATGAAGCTTGGGGAGCGGTGGCTGTCCACTTCGCCCAAGGCACCTCAGCTGCATTGGTCGGCCGCTTTTCTGCCCGTCGATCCGCCACTGCTGTTCGAGCGAGGGCAGGCCCTCTCGCTCGCGCTCGACCGCCTGCCACACGGCGACTGGACGTGGCGCGTTCGCATCGGCGCCGAACAGCGTCGTCACTCGACGCTCTTGTCCATGCCGCTGTCGCCGGCGACACTGCAGAAAGCCTCGCGTCAGTACGTGCCGCTGCGGACCGAGGAACTCGCGGCCGTCGATTTCGTGCTGTCGTGCGTCGACGGCGTGCGCGACGTGACGGCGGTTGCGGCTCTCGTATCCGAACGGTTCCCGCAGCGCTATCCCTCGCCGCAGGCGGCGCTCGACTTCACGCAGCGCGTCGTGGCCGGATTCTGAAATGACTGCATCAGACCGTTACGAGCTGGCTGCGGACGCGGCGCTCCAGATGGGCGACGGCGAGGCGCTGATCGTGAACCTGAACGCCGAAGACCTGTACGCGCTCAACGACACCGGCGCCCAGATCGTGCAGCGCATCGCCGATGGCCGTTCCGTGAAGGCGGTGATCGAGGAACTGGCGAGCGAGTACAACGTCGGCGGCGAGGACGTTGCGCGCGACGTGCACCGGCTCGTCACCGAACTGGTCGGTCGCGGCTTGCTGGTGCCGTCTGTCGGAGAACCGCGATCGTGAGCG
The DNA here is from genome assembly GCA_043743165.1 of Acidobacteriota bacterium. Lineage (GTDB taxonomy): Bacteria > Acidobacteriota > Vicinamibacteria > Vicinamibacterales > CAVVIG01 > CAVVIG01. The sequence continues at coordinate 76,855 of JAYTXA010000029.1, read as the reverse complement.
CCCTACCGGCCATTGCGCTGCCGCGCTGGTATGCGCACTTCACGTGGCCGTCAGGCGAAGCCGCCGCACCGGCGCTCGACACGCCCGACGCCTCGCGCCGTGTCGGTCCGTTCCTCGTCTATCGCGCCGACGAAGGGTGCCAAGTCGCCACGCACGGCGACCCTGCCGATCCGCTCGTCGTGCTGTTCGACGGCTACATCCTCGATCGGGCGGCGCTCACGCGTGCGCTCGCCTTACCCGCTGGTTCAACCCCTGCAGCGGCGGTCGCGGCTGCCTACGCGCGATGGGGTGTTGATGCCTTCGACAGGATCGACGGGTCGTACCTTGCCGCCGTCTGGGATCCGCGCGAGCGCCGGCTGCTGCTCGGCCACGATCCGCTTGGTCATCATCCGGCTTTCTATGCCGACCAGCCGAACGGCTTCTGGTTCTCGTCGAATGTGCTTGCGCTCCCTTCGTCGGGCGCCGTGTCGAACCGGCCGAACCGGTTGTCGCTGGCGCTGGCGGCGCTGACGTCGTGGCCCGCCTCCGGCGACACCTTCTTCGACCAGGTGCGACGGCTGCGTCCAGGGCACTACCTGTGTCTGTCGCCGCCGCGCCTCATGCGCGAAGTGCACTACTGGAGTCCGTGGCTCGACGACGATGAGGCGGGGCTGAGCGAGCCCGAGGCGTGGGAGCGCTTCGAGCCGACGCTGGTCGAGGCGATCGGCCGCTGCATGGAGCTGTCGCCCGACCACATCATGCTCAGTGGCGGCCTCGACTCGGTCACCATCGCGGCCCTCGCCGCCGACTTCTCGCGGCAGCACGACACGCCGCTCATCCGGGCGGTGTCGGGCCGGCGCACGGATCCGCCCTCGGACGAGGAACCGATGCAGTCGGCGGTTGCCGCCGCCCTGCACATGGACCACTTCGTGACGTTCGAGTCGGACTGGGTGACCGGTTCAAAAGTGCAGATGTCGCTCGACGCGACGCGGGAGCTGCCGGGGCCGTCGCGCATCTGGTGGGCTGGCGCCTACATGGCGTTCTATCGCGATGCGGCGGCGCACGGCGCGCGGGTCGGACTCACCGGATCGGGCGGCGACAACTGGGTGAGCGTGGTCGATGCCTTCGCGGCGCACGCCATGCGAAACGGCGATCTGCAGGGGCTGCGGCGCCACATGCGCTCGTGGATGGGAACCGGTGGCCTGTCGTTCAAGGCGGCCGCGCATCACCTGCTCTGGTCGGGCGGGCTGCGCCTGCTGCTCGACTCGTACTCGGCGCGTCTGGTGCCGGGAGTGAAGCGGCGCTATCACCAGCACCGCGCCGTAGCCGCGTTGCCGGCGTGGCTGTGTCCCGACCGCGAACTCCGACAGGCGCTCGCTGACACGCTCTACAGCCAGCGGCCCGCCGCGCTCACCTCCAACGGGCGTGTGCCGCGCAACTTCTATCGGCATGCGCAGCGCTCGACGGTGAACCCGTACTTCCAGTATGAGTTCGAGGTCGGCTTTCACGTCGAGTCGGCCTGCGGGCTGCGGCTCCTGAGCCCGTATCACGACCGTGCGGTGGTGCGCTTCCTCAACAGCATTCCGCCGCACGTGCTGCTGCACGGCGACAGTTACAAGGGGATGTTGCGCCCGGTGGCCGAACGCCGCCTGCCGGACATCGGGCTGACGCAGCAACGCAAGGTGTACGCGGCAGCCGTGCGTGCGGCGCAGCAGCAGGAACTCCGCGACGGCGTCGATGCGGCCTGGCCGCAGCATGCTCTCCCCCGGTTGGCCGCACTCGGCGTCATCGACCCCAGCGTTGCGCGCGAGGCGCTCGACGCCGCGGGGAGCGACCCCCTCTTCCCCCGCATCACCAAGTACGCCTTGATGAGCGCCGACCGTTGGCTGCAGGCGCATGCCGCAGGCTGACGCCACGTGGCGGAGACAGAGTGTGTCCCAATTCATACAGAATCACGGGTACATGCCCCACCCGCGCCGGGTCCGGTCCAGCTCCCTTTGCTAGAATGTCCTCAGTTGTGCTCCCCCAAGGGCGCAGACCCCCATGGAGAAGTTGACGATGTACAAGATGAATTCTGGCGACAGCCGACCGATGTGGAACACGCCGCAGCTGCAGGAACTCGGCAACCTGCGTAACCTTGTGCGTGTCGGCAACGCCAACGGCAAGTCGCTCCTCCTCAGCGACGGCAGCGCATCCTGCGGCGCTGAAGCGATGACCGGCCAAGTCGGTAACTGCCCGTTCTAGTCGGCAGTTTCGACCGACGATGGATTCGGTGTTTTCGCGCCATACTGCGGTATGCGCGACCCGCTCTCGTGGGCTCAGCCTCGCGTCGAGTGGGAGGCACCCCTCGACCTGACTGAGGCCGCACCATCTGCACAACCAGGAGCCGAGCTGCTTGTCACGTGGCCGGCGACTGAGTTCGAACACACCGATACGGACTGCTTCACTCTAGGCGACCAGACATGGATCTGGCAGCCGGAGGTAGGGGCGGTCCGTTTTTCGTTGAAGGAGCCTCGGCTCTGGGCTTTTCGGTGGCCCGGTGCGGATGAAGATCGCTTCCGGCAAGTGGTGACCCGTAGCTGGCTTCCAGCCATCTATCCGCTTTGGGGGCGGCAGGTGCTGCATGCCAGCGCAGTGGCGTGCATGGCCACGGGGGAGGTGGTCGCCTTCACCGGTCCAACCCACGCCGGCAAATCGACCACGGCCTACGGTGTTGGCCGGCGTCCCGGCTGGCGTCCCATCTGCGACGACACACTCGCCTTCTCGATAGACGGCACCGGCGCATCGGCCGTCGTGCAGCTCCACCCAATCCCGAACGACTCGCGTCTTCGCCCGGCCAGCGCCGAGTTCTACGGCGTCAGCGATCGTCCGCAGGAGACGCTCGACTGGCCCGAGCGCCACCTTCAGCTGAAGGCGCTCTACGTCATCGAAGGGGACGAGCACTTCGAGGGTCTGGCCGAGTTCTCGAGGCTTCGCGGTGCGGAAGCACTGCCGCTGCTGCTGCAGCAGGCCTACGCTTTGTCGTTCACGCTGCCGAAATACAATCAGCAACTGATGAAAGACTACCTGGCGCTGGCGACGGTGCTGCCGGTCTTCCGCCTGCGGTACCGACGGAGCTTCGACGCGGCCGAGGAACTGTTCTCGGCGATTACCGGGCACCTGGCCACCGAAGCGGGCGTCACCTGTGCGACGCCACATACAGTCAATGACCGGCCCTGCTGAACGTCGCTCCGTGCTGGCGAGCGTTGCTGCCCGCTTTTCGTCGCCGCGCGACGTCGGGCTGGCCGTGCGGGTGTTCGGCTGGGCGCTGGTGCTCCCGGTCCTCAAGCACGTGGTGCCGGTGAAGTCCATTGCCGGTGTCATGCGCCGCGCCGCGGGCCCCGCGCCCCGCGATCCGGCGCTCGAAGAGCGCATCGTCACCTTCGCACGCTGGGCCGCACGCCTCGTCCGCTGGCGCGCCGGCGGCAACTGCCTCGAACGCGGCCTCATTGCCTATCGCTACCTCGGGGCGGCCGGCGCGCAGCCGACGCTGGTCGTCGGCCTCAGCCCGAAAGAGGGCGGCGGCATCCTCGGCCACGCCTGGGTGCTGGTGGATGGACGTCCGGCCGGCGAGAGTGCGTCGGCGCTGAGTGTCTATACGCCCGTGTTCGCGTTCGGCGCCGACGGCACCCTCACCGACGTGCCTGTCTCCGGAACTGCCTCCGGAATTGCCTCGGCATGACCGACACGCCCCAGTCGTCTGCAGTGCCGGTGCTGCACGCGCTCCGCCAATTCGTGGTGGCCATTGTCCGCAGCGCCCCGCGCCTGGCGGTGGGCACCATCGTCCTCACCTTTCTCGTCGGCCTCTTCGAAGGCGTCGGGCTGCTGGCGCTGATCCCGCTGCTGCAGCTCGTCGGGGTCGATGCGCAGCAGGGTTCGCTCGGCCGCGTGCTCGAGCTGTTTCGCACGGTCTTCGCGCTGGTCGGCCTGACGCCGACCCTGCCCGTCGTGCTCGGCGCCTACGTCGTCATCGTGGCGGTGCAGAGCGCGCTGGCCTGGCGCAGCGCCGTCGTGCAGACCCAGCTGCGCGAGCAGATCGTGCACAGCCTGCGCACGCGCCTCTACCGCGCCGTGACGGGCACCACCTGGGTGTACTTCTCGCGCCGCCGCGCCGCCACGTTCGCGCAGATGCTTACGCAGCGGGTCGACCGCGTCGCCAATGCCGCGTACTACCTGCTCGACCTGTTCGTCACCAGCGTCACCGCACTGGCGTACGTCGTGGTGGCGCTGCGCGTGTCGCCCGTGCTCACACTGGTCGTCGTAGCCTGCGGCGGGTTGCTGCTGATCGTTCTGCGCCGCCGCCTCATGCTCTCGCGCCGCGTCGGGCAGCAATATTCGGACGCGTCCACGCGGCTCTACACCGCGACGTTCGATTCGCTCGACAGCATGAAGATGGCGAAGGGCTACGGCGCCGAAGGGCGCCACGCCGAGCACTTCGCGACGCTTTCGCGCGACATGGGCGACGCCAGCCGCCGGGCGATGGATGCCTCCGTTGCCACGCGCCAGTGGGTGGCAATTGGGTCGGCCGCGCTCCTGGCCGGCCTCGTGTACGTGGCGCAGGTCATCATGCAGATGCCGGCCGCGTCGCTGTTCCTGCTCATCTTCCTGTTCGCCCGTCTCGTGCCACGCGTCACCTCCATCTACGAACGAGCGCAGGTGCTGCTGCTCGAACTGCCAGCCTTCGAGGCCGTGCTGGCCGCCGAAGCCGAGTGCCTGGCCGCCGCCGAACCCGAAGCCGTGGCCCACCAGCCGCTCCACTTCACGCGCGCCATCGAGTGCCGCGACGTCACCTTCGGCTACCGCGACCAGGACGAATGGCCGGCGCTGCGCGACGTGTCCCTCACCATCCGCGCCCACGCCACCACCGCCATCGTCGGGCCGTCGGGTGCGGGCAAGAGCACGTTTGCCGATCTGCTCATGGGGTTGCTGTCGCCCTCGTCGGGCGAACTGCGTGTAGACGATGTGCTGCTGGCGCCGGAACGGTTGCAGGCGTGGCGCAACCAGATCGGGTACGTGGCGCAGGAAACCTTCCTCTTCCACGACACCGTGCGGGCCAACCTGGTGTGGGCGTCGCCAGGGGCCGATGATGCGGCGGTGTGGAAGGCGCTGGAACAGGCGGCTGCGGCCGACTTCGTGCGTGCGCTGCCCGTCGGGCTTGATACGATCGTCGGCGACCGCGGCGTGCTGCTCTCGGGTGGCGAGCGGCAGCGGTTGTCGCTGGCGAGGGCGCTGCTGCGCCAGCCGCAGTTGCTGATTCTGGACGAAGCCACCAGTTCGCTCGACTCCGAGAACGAGCGCCGCATCCAGGCGGCCATCGATCACCTGCACGAGCAGATCACCATCGTGGTCATTACGCATCGGCTTTCGACCATCAGGAACGCGGACATGATCTACGTCGTCGAGCGTGGGCGGATCGTCGAGTCGGGAGCGTGGCCGGCGTTGCTCACGAATGCCGCCGGGCGGTTCCGCGCGCTGTGCGACGCCCAGGGGATCGAGGGTGGATAGAACGCCGGTGTCGTCGGCTGCCGCACTCGACCAGCTCCTCGCCGATCTGCTGCGCGGCGAGCCGCTCGACGTCCGCGCCATCAAGGCCTTCGGCTCGATCGCCGTTCACGAGGCCGCGCAGCAGCACGACGTCGTGCCGCTCATTGCCGATCGGCTGGCGTTCGCGCCGCAGCTGCCGGCCGACCTGCGCGAATTCTTTCTCGAAGAGGCACACCGGGCGGCGGCACTCGACCTGGCCGTCGAGTCCGAGCTGCGCCGCATGCATGCGGCCTTCGAGCGCCGGCAGGTGCCGCTGCTGCTGGTGAAGGGCAGCCACCTGGCGTTCACGCACTACGCCCGGCCCGACCTGCGCGCGCGGATCGACTCCGACATCCTCATCGCTCGCGAGGCGCGTGACGTCGCCGACCAGATCTTCCTGGGGGAGCTGGGCTATCGAGCGCCAACCAGGCTCTCGGGCAACTTCACCGCCACGCAGCAGCAGTACGCGAGGTGGGAGGGCGCGGCGCCGGTGCATGTTGTGGACGTGCACTGGCGTCTGGCCAGCACGCAGCTGTTCGCACACGTGTTGTCGTTCGAGGAGCTGCTGGCCGCGTCCGAGCCGGTGCCGGCGCTCGGCGGGTGGGCGCGTGGGCCGTCCACCGTGCATGCGCTGGTTATCGCGTGCCTGCACCGGGTGGCGCATCATCACGACGAGGCCGAGCAGTTCAAGTGGCTGTACGACATCCACCTGCTGGCGTCGGATCTGACCGGTGCCGAGTGGGACGCGTTCGCGGCGTTCGTGCTCGAGCGCGAAATCTCGGCCGTGTCGCTCGAGTGCCTGCTGCGCTCCACGGAGTGGTTCCGCACGCGCGTCCCGTCGCGCCTGCGCAACGACGCTCGCTTCGCCGAGGCGGCACCGCGCGAGGCCACGGCGGCTTACCTGCGTGTGCGGCCGAAAGCGCGCGAGGTGCTCGACGACCTGCGCGCGCTCTCCACATGGCGCGAGCGGCTGTCGCTGCTGCGCGAGCATCTGCTTCCCCCGGCCGACTATATGACGGGGGTGTATGCGCCCCAGAGCCGGCTGCCGCTGCCGCTGCTCTACACCGCGCGTCTCCTGCGGGGAGCTGGTGGATGGTTTCGCAACCGCGATTGAGGTAGCAGTGGACACAGAATCCCGAATCTTCATCGCGGGCCACGGCGGGCTCGTCGGCTCGGCGATCATGCGCCAGCTAGAAAGTGCCGGATGCACGTCGATGCTGACCGCTACCAGGGAGCAGCTCGACCTTCGCGATCAGGCGGCCGTGAACTACTGGTTCCGTGCCAACCGGCCCGAGTTTGTTTTCCTCGTGGCGGGCACCGTGGGCGGCATCCTTGCGAACTCGACGCGGCCAGCGGAGTTCCTCTACGACAACATGATGATTCACGCCACGGTGGTGCACGCCGCCCACTTGTTCGGCGTGAAGAAGCTTCTGTATCTGGGCAGTTCGTGCATCTATCCGCGTGAGGCGCCGCAGCCCATGAAGGAGGAACACCTGCTTACGGGACTCCTCGAGCAGACCAACGAGCCGTACGCGATTGCGAAGATCGCCGGCATCAAGCTCTGCGACTCGTATAGGCGGCAGTACGGATGCGACTTCATCTCGGCGATGCCGACCAATCTCTATGGCCCGAACGACAATTTCGACCTGCAGAGTTCCCACGTCCTGCCGGCCATGATCCGCAAGTTCCACGACGCGCGCGTATCAGGCTCTGACGTCGTGACGTTGTGGGGCACCGGCGCGCCGCGGCGCGAGTTTCTGCACGTGGACGATCTGGCCGACGCCTGCGTCTTCCTGATGGACCGCTACGATCAGCCTGGTCACATCAACGTCGGCACGGGCGAAGATCTTTCGATTCTCGAACTGGCGCATATGGTTCGCGACGTCGTCCACCCGTCGGCCCGCATCGAGTTCGACCACACGAAGCCCGACGGCACTCCGCGGAAGCTGCTCGACGTGTCGAGGCTGCACAACCTCGGCTGGCGGCATCGATCGACATTATCAGAGGGGATTGTTGCGACGTACCGGTGGTTCCTCGAGCACGAACACGCTGCATCGTTCAGGCTATCGGTGGACGCATCGTGACGGCGTTGAACCGCTGCAGGGACGAAAACAGTGAGGCTGCGTCGCCGCAGACCTGAGGCCGAGCTAAAGGTCGGCAGCTACATCCGTCACGCAGGCAGCTATATCAGCGCGACGCAGGACGAAACGGCGCCGGCACGTACAGCGCCAGTGCCAGCAGCACGACACACAGCACGGCGTTCCCGGGCATCTGCAGGCTGAACTCGACCAGTGCCTGCAGGCCGATGGCCACCAGCCCGGCGCTGGCACCCACGCGAAGCCAGCGCGCCTCAGCCCCATCCTCGTTGGCCGCAAGCCTGGCCCTGACGGCGCGCGTGACGCCGACGATGGCCATGACGAGGAGCAGGAAGGTGACGAGGCCGCCTTCGACGAGCAGCTGCATGTAGTCGTTGTGCGCCTCGTTGTAATGCTGGTCGGCGCTGGTCTGATAGACGAGGGTGGCGGCGCCGAAGGTGTTGAGGCCGGTGCCGAGCAGCGGAAACGCCTGCACAATGCCGGCGCTCATGCGCCAGATCGCGAGGCGCATGCCGAGCGACTCGTTGTCGGTGGCGAAGCGATCGAGCCGTGCATCGTTCCCGGCCCACTGCAGCCCCGCCGCCAGGGCCGCCACCGCGAGCAGCACCAGCGCCACCGTAACGCGCCCCGAATGCTGGCGGCCACGCACCACCGCCAGCCCGCCCACCATCAGCGTGAGTGCGGCAATCGACGAGCGCGAGCCGGTCATCATCAGCGCCAGCCCCATGACGAGCGCCATCACGAGATAGAACAGCATGCGGCCACCCTCGGGTTCCGAGAGCCACAGCAGCGTCTGCCGCACATCCCGCCGCCGCTCATCGTCGTCGCGCACGCTGGCCATGGCCAGGCTCAGCGCCAGCGGAATGCCCATCAGCATCCAGCCGCCGAAGTGGTTCTTGTTCACAAACGGACCGAACGGCGTCGAGAGCAGGAACTCCGGCTTCCAGACGCCGTAGATGCGCATGCCGCCGAAGGCGTGGTCGCCGAGCACCGCTTTCTGCGCGATGGCGAACACGGCCAAAGCGAACCCCACGAACACTATGCCCTTCGTCAGCCGCATCGCCGTGGTGCGCGACAGGCTGCGCAGCAGACCGACCAGCAGGAGGGCGGCGGCAAGAAAGAGCTGGATGAAGAGGATGGTCTTCGGCGGCGCAATCGACGCGGCGTGGGTGAGCACCGCCGCGGTGTCGCCGAACGGGTCGGTGATGACCGAGTAGCGCAGGTCGAAGCGCGCGAGGAACGCGACGGTGCCCGGGCTGACGCGCGTCAGCCAGTCGAGCGGCAGCGGAATCAGCTGGACGAGCGCGACGATGGCTATGCCAGCGAGCGCGACGAGCAGGATGCGGTTCGGCGACCAGACCGGGCGCGAGCCGGTGAACAGGCCGAGCAGGCCGACGAGGGCGCTGCCGACCGCCAGCGGGCCATACGCCCAAGGATAGGGTGAGCCGAACGCGAAGACGCCCCACGCCACCAGCGTGACGGTGCCGGCGACCACGGCGGCCGAGGCAGGCGTGGCGCGGCCTCGCGACCCGTTAGCCGAGCGCGGAGACGACAACGCGGGAGGCAAGTTCCTTGACCAGGAGCCGGCGAGCGGGCGGATGCTTCAGCAGCGAGACGATGAGGTTCCGGTGCTGGTTGAACCGCGCCGTGCGCCGCACGATCGGCATCACGCCGTTGGTTTGTGCCAGGTCGAACAGGCCGTCGATCTCCTGGTCGCCCATCGCCTGGGCGTGCTCGCGCAGCGCGTGCTGCGCTTTCAGCTCGTCGCCCAGCCGGCGCTGCCATTCTTTCTGATAGCGCGACAGCGTGCGTGCGTCGAGGGTGTTGGCGCGGAGCGCGGAGCCGAGCACGCCCGCGGCAATGCCGGCGCTGACGAGGCTGTAGTAGATACCGCCTCCGGTAGTGGCCTTCACCAGGCCGGCGGCGTCGCCGACGGCAAGCACGCGGTCGGCGTAGGTGCGTGCGATGGGGGCAAGCGGCAGCATCTTCTGCCGCGGGGCGACGTCGCCGTTGGTGTCCGTCGGCAGCGTCAGGCCCCAGCTGTCGCGCACCTGCGCCGCGAAGCGCCGGAAGTGCAGGGCGGCATCGGTGTCGCACATCAGCCCGACGCGCGCGAAGAGCTGGTCGCCACGGTTCACCGGCACCACCCACGCAAACCCCTGCGGCGCCACGTGGTTGCCGAAGTGCACCTCGACGTCGCCGTGGCGCTCGGCCTTCAGTTCGAGCTGCGCCGAGCGGAGGTAGGCCGCCGGCATGCCGAGGCCAAGCGTGCGCTGCAGCGAGTAGTTGGCGCCGCAGGCCAGAATGACGGCGCGCGCGTCGTAGCGGGTGTCGCCGGCCATCACCACGACGCCGGCATCGTGCACGTCGACACTCGAGACGCGGGCGCCGAGGGCGACCGTCGCGCCGGCGTCGCGCGCCATCTCGAACAGGTTCTGATCGAACAGCGCCCGGTCCACGACCAGCGCTTCGGTTGTCGGCGTGGTGTAGGACACCGACAGGCCCGACGGCGAGAAGAACCGCGCGGTGGACAGCGGATTGAGGATGGAGGTGCGGGGCAGCCCGAATTCGCTGAACGCCTCGACCGCGAGCACACCGGTGCAGTGCACCGGCTGACCGGTGACCGCGTGCTCTTCCAGAAGGACCACGTCGAGCCCGGCGCGGCCGAGCAGGGCCGCGCTATACAGGCCGCCGGGGCCGCCGCCTACAACGATTACGTCATGCATGAGACGTCTTAGGGTATCGCACCGTCCAGTTCCCGTCACGACACGGTTCGGGCACCGACTGCGCGCTTCTGCCTGGTGGATTTTGCCCGTGAGTGGGCAGCCTTGCAACCGGACGTCCCGGTTATCGGCTGGAGGTGGGGAGGTCGGTAGGATGCAGCGCCCAGACGATGGCATCGTCGGCGGCGAGGAGGGGCGTGGCGACGGGAAGGACACCGATGGCGGCGCGGAGGCGGTTCCCCGCCATTCGCGGGTCGGTGTACTCGAGGGTGCGGAGCAACGGGTCTGGCCGCAGAAACAGCCCGCCGTTGAAGACAACGTAGTCGACCGGTGTGCCGCGACGCCGCGCCTGGTCGAGCAGCTCCTGCGCGCCGTTCTGGGCGTGCACGATGCGGTCAACCAGGGGGCGGTTCGAGGTGAGCATGTCGGCGGCAATCACCTGGTTGTGAGTGAAGAAGGCCACCGTGCCGGGCCACTCCGACACGAACAGCGTGGCGTGGTCGATTCCCAGGCTGCGCACCACCCGCAGCGTCGCCAGCCCGTGAAAGCGGGCTTCGGTTGGTGCCGGCCCCCGCCAGAGCGTCAGGGCTACGGCCAGGAGCCCCACCACGCTCCAGCGCAGCATCACCTCGGCGCGCGGCGCGCACCAGCCGCGGGTGAGCAGCGCCAGCGACCAGGCGCCCAGCATCACCGGCAGCAGGTAGTACCAGTACCAGAAGGTGAAACCGACGGTGAAGAAGCCGGTGTAGACCGCGTGGCCCGCGGCCCCGGCCAGCAGCGGCAGCAGCAGCGAGTCGAGTCCGGTCAGGCGCCGGCGATGAATGATGACAACGACGGCGCCAAACGCGATCGGAAGCCAGCCGAACGGCAGGCTGTAGCCACCGAGCATCAGCATCAGGCTGCCTGAGTGGCGCCACATCCCCGCGAACGACGGCGTTGGGAACGTCGACTTCAGGTAGCCGCTCACCGGAACGGCACCGCCGAACCAGATGATGTTGCTGGCCGCATAAACCAGCACCGGCACTGCCAGCACCAGCACCATCAGCCGCACCAGCCGCAGCGAGGAGCGATGGCGCGCCGCGTACCAGAGCGTGAAGGCGCCGACGAAGAAGACCGTATCAAGGCGTGCCAGCAGCAGGGCCGCCGCCGCAAGCCCGACGGCAAGGGGCCGCGCGCGTCCATCTTCGTCTTCCCGGCACACCACCCACAGCAGCAGGCCGAACGCGCAGAAGGCGGTGTGCACCTCGGAGTAGAGCACGCCGAAGAACGCGAGGTAGGCGACCGGTCCGAAGACGAACAGCGCGGCCGACAATTTCGCCCGCTCGGCGACCCGGTTCAGGCAGATGGCGCCGACAGACAGGAGCGCGGCCGAGAGCGGCACGGCGAACGCCGGATGCCAGAGCGCCTCGATCGACACGCGAGCCACCAGCCAGTCGAACGCTGCCAGCAGGTACAGCCACAGCGGATGCACGCCGTTGGTCGGCTCGGTGCTCCAGAAGCTCTGCACGCCGTGCAGCGCGAGGTTGCGCGCCACGACGGCGTAGAAGTACGAGTCTTCGGAAATGAAGGCGACGGGATTGAACAGCCAGAAGGCGCCCGCGAGTGCGAGCAGGGCGGTGAGCGGCAGGTGGCGGCGAAACGAAGCGGTCGGCGCCAGGGCTAGACCTTGTCGCCGCGGTGCTCCCAGCGGCCGCGGAAGGTGATCCAGAACGACAGCAGGATGAGACGCACGTCGAGCCAGAAGCTCTGGCCCTTCGCGTAGACGCGGTCGTAGCGGAACTTGTTGCGGCGGGCGACGTCGCGCGGCGCGTAGATTTGCGCCACGCCGGTCAGGCCTGGGCGCAGGCGGATGCGATCTGCATAGCCCGGCACATCTTCGAGTGCGATGAACTCGCCGCCCGTGGCTTCGATTTCGCCTGGGCGTAGTGCGCGCGGGCCGACGAAGGTCATGTCGCCCTTGAAGATGTTCCAGAGCTGCGGCAGCTCGTCCATCGCCGTCGAGCGCATGATCTGGCCGATGCGCGTGATGCGCGGGTCGCGCTCGGTCGCCTGCAGTGCACCGACCACCGCCTCGGCGTGCTGGATCATCGAGCGGAACTTGAACACCATGAACACGCGTCCGCCTTCACCCACGCGCTCCTGCGTGTAGAAGACATCGCCGCCGTCCTCGAGCTTGATGATCGCGGCCAGCGCGAGCCAGATGGGCGACGAGACGATGAGGCCGGCGCCGGCCAGGCAGACGTCGAGCGCGCGCTTGCCGAACGGCACGCTGACGGGCGGCAAAGTCGTACGGCTGGTGCGGTTTCCCAAAATGGCAGTGCTCACGGTGCAGTCACACTCCTGCCTGCCCACCGGACAGGACATCTGCCGGTGATATCGGCGCCTTGGCCAACGATCGATACAGCGTGAAGCCTGAGGCGATCTCAGGCGGCTGGGACCGCTCTCCACTCCACCACGTCAGCTGACGCATCACCCTGTGGGAGGGCGACATATCCGACCGACGACAAATAGGTCTGTGCGGCGTCAAGAGCCAGGCCCAATGCGCGCATTCGGGGTTTGTTCTGTTCGAACCATATCTCCCGCACCACCCTTCGCCTGAGAAGGCGGTCGCACCCCTCGAGTGCCCACGCATCGGCGCCCTCGATGTCCACCTTCAGCAGGGCGATGGGGCGGTCCGCAGCGACCAGGTCATCAATTCTCACAACCTGCACGTCGAAGCCATCCGAGGAACCGGGCCCTACGAAGCCGCCCCAGCCGGTCTGTTCTGCTGGACCCGGGTCGAACCTGAGGACTCCTGGTGATTGCCCGGCCGCGACGGGAAACAACTCGATCTGTGACTCGAACCCGTTTACCCCTATGTTTCTCCGAAGGATAGCGACGTTGCGCAGAGACGCTTCGACGGCCACGCACTTGTTCCCGGCGTTCGCCGCGGCCCACAACAAGGCGAAGTATCCGAGGTTCGCACCGACTTCGACCAGGGTGCCGCCTGTCCGGGCCAACTCGACGACTCTCCGAGTAAGAGCGGGCTCGTAGACGCCGGTGAACGCAATACAGTCGGAGATCACGTCCCCCGGCACAAGCTCCATCGTCACGCGACGCGCATGCCGTAAGCCAGCGCCCCGATAAAGACCCGCGAAGCGGGAATCCCCCCTTCGGTAGTGTCGCGCCCACAGTGCAACACTGAGACGGTCAGGAAGGAGACGAAGAAGAATCGGTCGTCGCATGTTCATAGTGTGGCCGGCCTGTGGCGTCGAGCACCGATTGGTAAAGACCAACTGTTTGCTTGATGAGACGCTCGATCGAAAACTCAGTCTCGACGCGAGCGCGCCCGTGTACTCCCATGCGGGTGCGCAGTTCTGCGTCGCCGAGCAGCGTGTTCAGGGCCGCGGTGAGTGCGTCGCTGTCACCAGGTGGAACAACAAACCCGGTCACGCCGTGCTGGTTCACCCACGGCACACCGGACGGCAGGTCGGTGCAGATGACCGGCTTGCGGCACGACATCGCCTCGAGCTGGACCATCCCGAACGCCTCGGCCCGCGTGACGGACGGCAGGACGAAAACGTCGCAGGCATTGTAGAGCGCGGTCAGTTCTTCGGCGGCGGCGTTACCCGCGAACCGCACGCGGTCGGCGACGCCCAGTTCACGAGCGAGCGCTTCGAGTTCCGCGCGCAGCGGTCCCTCGCCGACGATGACGGCGCGCGCGTGCACGCCTGGCAGCGCCCGCAGCAGGATGTCGACGCCCTTGTACGGCACCAGGCGGCCGACGAAGAGCACCAGCGGCCTCGGGTCTTCGGAGCGAATGGCCTTGACGCGAGGCGCGACCGCCGGCGTCAGTGCATGCTGGTCGGGGTCGAGCGCATAGGGAATGACCACGCACTTCGACTGGAACGGCTGCAGTTCGTCGGCGAACTGCGCCACCTGCGGCGAGGCGACGACAATGCGGTCGGCCAGACGCAACATGCGCCGCAGGAACGGGCGGTAGAACAGGTTGTATCGCCAGGCCGGACGAACGACCTCGGCGTGGATCCAGAACACCACGCGGGCCTTCGGCTGGCTGATGAAGTGCGCGACGAGCGCGATCGGGTTCGGCTCGTGCACGACCATCACGTCGGCATCCAGCGTGTTCATCCAGTAGGGGAAGGTGGGACACAGCGCCACAGCGCCGACCCGCGTCCACGCGCCGACCCGCGTGATCCCCACGCCGTTCACCTCTTCGTGGACCGTCGCACGGCTCTCGTTCGCGACAAGCACGTGGTTGTCCACCTCGGTCCGCTCCGCCTCCGCGAGCACCTGGAGCACCTTCTCCATGCCGCCGCGCGCCGGAGGATAGAACTTGCCAACGTGCACCACCCTGCAGATCAATCGAGCTCCTTCACGAGCTGCAGAAGCTCCACCGTCCAGCCGACATGCCCATAGAACTCGGCGGCGTTGTGATTACCCGCCACGACCTGCAGTTCGAGCCGCGCTACTCGCTGGCTCCTGAACCACCCGATGCAGGTCTCGAGCAGCTGACGGCCGAGCCCGCGGCCCTGGGCCGCGGGCTGCAGGTAGAGGTCGCTGATCAGTCCGGCCATGGCGCCGCCGTAGTGTGGCGGTTGCTGACGAAGCCGGCCGGCCACGAATCCGACGGCACCGTTGGGGCCGTGTGCGATGAAGATGATGGAGAATCGGCCGAGCGAAGCCGCGAACGACTGCACCCAGCGGTCGAAGCCATCAGCGGGAATCGGCGCGAGCAGCCCCATCGACTGCTGCTCGGCGTAGAAGTCGCGCCAGAGCGGTCGCAACGGCTCCAGCGACGCGACATCCGCGCTGGCAATCGAGAACTCCTGCTGGTCGGCCCCGCTCATGATCAGGCTCCTTGCAGAGCGGCGGGCCAGGCCGACGCGTCGCAGCCATGCTGCGCGAGCACGGCCAGCGCCAGACGATCGAGGCCGAAGCCGAGACACACCGTATGCACCGGCGCGCCGTCCGCGTCGGCGATCCTGAAGGCGCGACCGAAGAAGTTCTGGTGGTAGTTGATCGATCCCACCGCCAGTGACGTGCCGCGGTAGGGCAAGCTGGCCACGAACTCGAACTTCAGGTCGAAAGCCGACTGGAAGGCAGCCTGCGTCGCGAAGTCGTCGATGAAGAACGGATCGGTGGCTGTTTCGATCCGGTAGTCGAGGTCGAGCGCATCGGCCACGTTCGTCGCGAAGGCGAGGCAGGCCTCCCGATGGCCGAGGACGTAGTCCTTCGTGCCGACGAAGATCGTCTCGTGCATCGTAAAGTCCCACAGGCGTTCCAGGCCAGACATGTTGCCAGACTCATACCGGAAGCACTTGCCCTTTGCCAGGAAGGCCTGCCCCTCGTGACACTGCGAGTCCGCCAGCCACCGGTAGCAGTGGAAGCACACCGACGGGGACAACAGCGTTTCCGGCTGTGCCAGGCAACTCGTGTCCACCTGCAGGTGATCGCCCTCGAAGGTCGTCGTCGCCGCAAAACGCTTGATATCCTCGAGCTCAGTCCGCAGGTGCATCACGAGGTTCAGCGAGTGCGGGAAGCTCTTCACGTAGCTGCAGGTACCGAGGGTGTCTGCTCCGATGAGGCTTGGGAACTGCCTGGGCTGCGCGCCGATCTGCGTCCCGTACTGTTCGCAGATGCGCTCGAGCCTCGCCATCAGCTCGATGAGCAGCGGGCCGTAGCCGTAGCGGCCGGAGCCGTAGCGGAACAGCTCCTGCTGCGCCAGCAGCACATCGTGCGGGTCGATGTGGATGCGCGTGCCCCGATCGGCGCTCTGCGACACGATCCGGGGGGCGGCGGCGAGCCGCTGGCTGCTGGCGACCTTGGCCGACACCTCGCGAACGGCGGCCGCAATGGTGTGCTCTCGCCCGGCGATGTCGGCGTCGAATTCGACGTGGACGGTCAGCCCGTCATCCATGAGCGTCGCGCCGGCGACGCCTGCGGCGGCGTAGCGAAGCTTCGACAGCACTTCGCGGGCCAGGGCCTGCGGCACCGCCTTGTCGAGGCGCACGTCGAGATGGCGGCTCATGACGCGATACCGCGCTCGATGAGTGCCGACACGATGGAGGGCACGCTGGTAAGGTCGGCAATCTCGTAGCTCTCGAACGTGACTGCGAACGCCTGTTCGATCGCGAGCACTACGTTCATGTGCCCCATCGAGTCCCACTGCGGGATCGAGCCAAACGCGGTGTCGGCGTGAATGTCGACGTCGGGTACCCCGAGGGCGGACGCCACGGTCTGCCTCACACGCTGTCCCATCATGGAATCTGTCGAATCGGTCATGGTCTGTCACCCTTGGGTATCGGCCGCCTCAGAAGAGGCGCGCCCAGAGCTTGATGATTTGTGGTGGAGCGGCCCAGCAGGACACCACGAAGAAGTAAGTGGATGCCCACCCGGCCAGTGCACCCGCACGCCCAGCCGCGGCGCCGGCCGGCCACCGCCGCGACACAGTCAGATACGCGCAGAAGCCCACCGCGTGCAGCGTGCCCCAGATCAGCCAGTACGCGTTGGCGCCATGCCACGCGCCCACCAGGACGAAGATGATGAACGTGTTGATGTACAGGTCCGCCGTCGACTTCGTCCATCGCTGATAGAACAGCGTGTCCCTGAAGGCCGCCGTCGCGGACATGTTCCAGCTGGCCCAGAACGCCGAGAGGTTGCCCTTGGCAAACGGGTTGTTGAAACTCGGCGGCAGCGTCAACCCGCAGCTGCGCGCTGCCAGTTCCATCAACTTGAAGTAGCCGGCCATCAGCAGGTAGAAGGTCCACGGCGCGGAGAATGCTAGCGCTATCCCTTGCGACACCACATGCGGCGCTGAGCGGCCCAACAGGGCCTGACTGCTGCCAATCGTGATGGCGGCAGCGATCTGCGTGACGCCGAGCAGCCCACGTCTGACGGAGGCCGTTGGCGGCAGCGTGACGGCTGGCTTGCCCTCAGCCGCGCGCTGCGCCAGGAACGCCGGGTAGCGAAGCAGCGGGCCGAACGCCTGGAACGGCAGGAATGCCCAGAGGAAGAACTCGGCGGCGTTCATTTCGCGGATCCGGCCCGAGCCGGTGTCGTAGAGGAACGTGGCCAGCCTGAGCGCCAGCCACATATCGATGACGGACACCTGCCATGAGAACGGAAGCCCGTGAGTCAGGCTCCCTGACGGCGACATGCGCAGCGCCACGAAGGCGACAGCGAGGAACACGATCGCGAATACCGACAGCCGCCAGCGTCGCGCCGCCGGACGGGCCTCACCCGCGAGTGTCGTCCGCACCATACGCGCCGATCCGAAGACGAGGGCGGACACGGCCACAACGGCCGGAAGCGCGGCGCCGTAAGTCGCCACCGACAGGATCGCCGTGGCGAGCGGCAGCCATTGCGTTGGCCTGGGGACCAGGGCCAGCACGCCGCCGCAGAGGAGCGCGAGCGCGAGCTGCAGGAACAGCTGCTGGTTCTCGTGAACGACGATCATGAGAACCGCCTACCCTGCCAGTGGCGAGTGGCGACTCGCGTCGCCGAGAACGTCGACAACCTGCGTGACATGCTGCGCCAGCGCCGACACAGCACCTGCCCGCACCTCGTCGCCGGATGGCCTGGGCGTGCGGACGCGCGCCGCACGCAGCAACGCGTCGGCGATGCCCGCGGCCGTCGGAGGATTTGCTGGCGCGAGCGCGCCGTTGACGCCGTCGGTCAACCACTCGGGGATGGCCCCCGTGGCGAAGGCGGCGACCGGCACCCCGCGGCGCACGGCTTCGGCGCCGGTGAAGCCGAACGGTTCCGGCCACAGGCTTGGCATCGCGAGCACGTCGCTCGCCAGCGTCACATCCACGCAGCCGGCCGCTGGCATCCAGCCGAGAAACTGGACCGACACGCCGCGCGCGGTCTTCTCCACTCTCGCTGCCAGGGCGCGGCACGACCCGGCGTCCGGGCCGTCACCTGCCACGACGAGCCGAACCGGGCGACCCACGGCGGTAGCGACCAGCGGCAGTGCCTCGATCAACAACGTCAGCCCCTTCAGCCGTTCGATGCGTCCGATGAAACAGATGCGCAACTCGTCGGCCGTCGGAGCCGGCGCTTCCTCGGCATACTCGAGCAGCGATGGATATATCGGCGGCAACTGCGTCACCCGATGGGGGTCGAGGCCATGATTGAGGTATTCCCGGCGCATGTGATCCGAGAATGTGACGATGCGCCGATACCGGTGCAGAGAGGCCAGGCGTCGGCGCTGCTTGCCGTACTCGGTCAACGCCGTGCCCGGGCTGAGTCCGCCGCAGCGGCGCGGAAAATAGAGCGCCAGGCAGGCCGGACCGAACCGGCGGCCGCAGGGCTGGGTGTCCGGCAGCCGGTGCGTTTTGCTGCCGCTGATGCAGGTGCCGAAGTAGGCGTGCGCGAACATCACCGACGGCGCCAGCTCGAGGGCCGCTGCCTCGTGCACCGGCTCGTCGAGCCACTGTGAGAACAGCACGTCGGGCTTCCACGCGCGCACGGCGCTCATGGCGCCGTCCAAGCCGGCCTGCGCAATCGACACTCGCGGCACGATGTCGAGCGACGGGATCAGCGGACGGTCGCCACCGTCGGTCCTCTCGTGCAGGAACAACACGTCGTGGCCCCGTTCGAGCAGCGCCGGCATGAGAAGGCCCGCGTACGTCTCGATGCCGCCGATCCATCGATCGCTCGCGTTTGCGACGACAATCCTCATCGCGCCGCTGCCCCCTGGGTCTGCTCGGCGAGCCGCCGGTACAGCGCCGTCATCGACGCCGCGTTCTGGCGCCAGGAGAACGCAGCCACTTGCGTGCGGCGCTGCTGTCGAGCGCCGTCGCCCGTGGCATCGGCCGCCCCGACGACGGCCTCTGCCCAGCCGTCGATGTCGTCCAGCGGGCTGAAGCGCGCCGCGTCACCGCCCACCTCACGAAACACCGGAATATCGGTGGCGACCACCGGCGTTCCAGCCGCCAGCGCTTCGGCGAGCGGCAGCCCGAACCCTTCCCGGTTGGACGTGAGGACGACGACGCTTGCCCGGTGATAGAGGGCAGCGAGCTCGCGCGTGCTCAGGAACGGGAACCGCACGATCGCGTCGTCGAGCCCGAGGCGCGTGGCTAGGCCCTGCTGATCGGGCGTGAGTGCACCGCCCACCTTGAGCAGTCGCGCCCGCGGCTCGCGCGCGCGAACGGCCGCGACGACCCGCAACAGCACATCGATCCGCTTACGGGCGATGGTGGTGCCGACGTGCAGGATATCCAGAGGGCCAGGATCGCCGGCAATCCGCTGGATGGCCGCGAGCGATTCGGCATCGGGAACGGCGCCGAACGCCGGGTCCACGCCATTCGGGACGACGCTTACGCGGCTCGCCTCGACGAGCCCGTAGCCGACCAGTTCATCGCGCGTCGCACCACTCGGACAGACGACGAATGCCGCCCGCTGGAGCCCGGTGAGAAGGCGCCGCACCAGCAGGCGCGGCAGGCGCGAACTGGTCAATGCCGGATCGACGACAGGCAGGAACGCATCCGTGTCGTGGCAGGTGACGATGGACCGACCGTCTGGTAGCGCCTGCACGAGATGCGCGTAGCTGTGGTCGATGATGTGGAACACTTGAATATCGTGGCTGTGCGCGGTCAGCCATGCCGGGTAGGTATGGAACCGACGCCGAAAGCGCTCGATGGTCCGGCCCACGGGGATCCGCGAAAGCAGGGAGGCCTGAATCGCTGGCCGAATGAGTTCGGCCTCGATTCCGGAGGCCGCGCCCGATGACGACAGATGTGCCATCAGCTCGTCCGCGACGAGGTCCATGCTGACCCACCGCTCGGACAGCAGGTCGGCGACAATGCCGACGCGCACGCGTTCACGCACCGGTATCCGCCGCTTCCGCCTCTCGGCGCACGCCGTAGTGCCGCAGGCAGCGGTCGACCACTACAGGCCAGCTGAAGCGATCGATGACCGAGCGTCGCGCCGCCGCGCCCATCGCCGCCGCGCCCGCCGCGTCGACACTCATACGCACGAGCGACTCGCGCAGCGCCGTGTCGGTCGGCGCCACAACCCACCCCGTTACGCCGTCGTCGACGACTTCCGGCAGGCTCGCGACGTTGGTGCAGATGCCAGGTGCGCCGCAGGCCATGCCTTCGAGCAACGTCTGGCCGAGCAGCTCGGGCACGTCGGTGTGTCCGCCGTACAGGTCGTCGTAGACGCTGGGCAGCACGATGCAGGTGGCTCCGCGGTAGGCCTGCAGCAACTGCGCATCGGTGCCGCCGTGGACAAATGTGATCGACTTGCCCACAGCGAGCTCGCGCAGATCCTCGAGGTAACGGGTGTCGAAGGCCGGCCCGAAGATCACGGCAGGCATCGACGGCGGCAGTGCGCGCACCAGCAGATCAGTGCCTTTGTGCGGCAGCAGACGGCCGACGAAGAGCACGTGCCGTCGCTCGCCCGGTCCCGGGCTGAACCGCTCGTGGTCGACACCGCCCCAGATGACGTGCGCGGACGGAGTGGCATCGTGGCCGTTGATGTGACGGCTGTAGCGGCTGATGTGCAGGTGCCCGTGGAATAGCCGATCGGTAGAGACGTACGACGAGAGGTCCCACCCGCCGCCACCAAGGTCCGTGGCGAACACCCGGCGTCCGCTCACCCGTGACAGGAGTGCCGAGGCCGTGGCCGCGACCGTGTGGTTCTGGTGGCAGTGCACGATGTCGGTGCGGAGCACTTCGCCGAGCAGCGCCGGCGCGAACGGGTTGAAGCGCTGTCCACGCACGTGGTGCGCGCCGCCGATGACGCGAATGTCGAGGGCACCGAGGCGTTCGGTGCGCTCCCGCGCGCCGAACGTCACCAGCCGCGTCGGTACCTGCAGTGCCATGTGTCGCGCCAGCTCCAGCACGTAACGCTCGGCGCCGCCCGTGACGCCGTCGCCCGCGCCGTCGTCTTGGAAGAGCGCCGGAACGATGTGCAGCACGAGGGGCTGGCCGCTGGTGCTGCCTGCCTGCGATGGGAGTCGTGCCGGTGTCATCTGCAGTGTCAATTCGGACGCGCGACGGCGGTCAGCACGTCGGTAACCCGCTGTGCCAGCAGGTTGTAGTCGAAGTGTTCGCGCGCGACGATGGTGCCCTGCGCACCCAGTTGAAGTCGTGATCGGTCATGCAGCAGCGCACGGACGCGCTCGGCCAGGCGTGACGGGTAGGCGCGGTCGACCGTGCCATCGTACGGGACCAGCATCTCGGCCGGTAGCACGTAACGGGCCTCGCCAACTTGGCTGGCGAGCATGTAGCGGCCGCAAGCCAGGTAGAGCGGCAGCTTTCCCGTGGTGCGCACGTTTCCGGGCACGTCGTTGGTCTGCGTCGACAGGCACACGTCACACGCGGCAAGGAGTTCCGGCAGTTCGTGCATCGCTCGTCGACCCGCAAAGACCATCTGGTGCTCGACGCCAAGTTCGCGTGCACGCTGCTGCAGGTGCGACACGCCTGATCCGTCGCCAATCAGGATGCCGCGGATGCGCTCGCCCTTGAGGAGTCCGAGTAGTTCCACCAGGTCCCAGCCGTACGCCATCTGCAGCGTCGGACTCCACACGCACGAGCCAAGCACGGCAACAGTCAGCTCGTCGCTGATACCGAGATGCGCGCGCGCCGCGCTGCCATCGCGTGGCGTGAAGAGCCCGAGGTCGACGCCGTCGGGAATCACCGTGACCGTGACACCATCGCGCGCCAGCAATTCCTTGTGGAAGGCGCCTCGCACGACGAGGTGGTCGGCATTTGCCAGGGCCAGTCGTTCCAGTAAGGCCGTGGCCGCCACGCCAGCGTGTCCGCGAATCGAGCGCGCCAGTGCGGTGATGGCGTCGCCGGTGTCGATGATGAGTGGTGTGTGCGTGCGCCAGCGATACCAGCTCGCGGCGAGGACACCGGCGAGCGACATGTCGAACACATAGACGATGTCCGGCGACGTTCGTGCCAGCCACTGGGAGAAGTCGGTGACGCTCCCGAAGCGACCGCCGGTGCGATAGGCCGTCTCCACGCGCCACTGCTGCGCGATGCGGCTGGCGAACGCGCGTGCGCGGTCGGCCATCGCACTCTGCTCGTCCCCGTTCACGACGAAGGCTACGGTACGGATGGTCCTGCTCCCGCACGCTGATCGTATACGGCCATGGTGTCCGCGGCCACGTGGTCCCACGAGTGCGCGTGCATCTGGTCGGCAGCTGCACTGCCGATCGATTCCCGAAGTTCGGCGCATGCCGCCAGGGCGCGCATGTGTCCGGCCAGGCTACCGACGTCGGCAGGATCTCGCACCACGAACCCTGTCCGCCCGTGCTGGATCAGGTCGGAGGCCCCGGCGGACGCCGTGGTAATTACGGGCAGCCCGCACGCCATGGCTTCGGTGATCACCATGCCGAACGCGTCGTACTGCGTCGGAAAGACGAAAGCGTCGGCAGCAGCGTAGAAGCGCTCGATCTGTGGCGTGGCCGGCCATACCAGCACGCGGTCGCTCACGCCAAGCGTGTGCGCGAGCGCCATCGACTCGGACGGGTCTGAGCGCGACACGGCGACGAGCCGCCCCGGTGTCGAGACCAGCGCCTCGACCGCGCGGGCAAATCCCTTGCGGAGGTCGCCCACGAAGAGGAACAGCGTGTCGTCGTCGGCACAACCGAGTTCGCGCCGCACTGCCTGTCGATAGCGCAAGATGACGCCGGTGTTGAACTGCTGCTTGTCCACACCGTGTGGGATGACAACGACTCGGCCTGGGACACCGTCTGCCGCGAGCTCGCGCCGCAACGCGTGCGAGACCGCGATGATCGTGGCCTTCGGCGATGACATCGCATAATGCTCGAGCGGTGTCACCAGCGCGCCAAACAGCCGTTCGCGCCACGGCAGCCGGCCGCCGCAGAGGTCGCGTCTGGCCGCCATCCAGCGCCTATTGTTGATGTGAGCGGTCACGACGTTGGCGCCCGCAATCGAGAAGCCCTGCGCATGCACGATGTCGAAGCGGCCGCGCACCCGGAGCGTTGCTGATGGATAGAACGACAGGATGGTTGTGAGCGCGGATGCTCGCCACGTAGGCACGTGATGACGGTGCACACCCGGTGCGTCGGCGCTGAAGGTGTTCGCGAAGACGTGCACCTCATGCTCCGTCGCAAATCGGGTCGCGAGTTCAGCCACGTATCGGCCATGGCCGAACGCACGGCTGAAGTCGTGGACGACGAGGGCGATGCGCATCAGGCGGAGAGCAGAGCCTCGATGGTGGTCGCGAGGGCGAAGCGTGTCGAATAGAGGGTCCGGCCGGCCAGGCCGAGTCGATACCGCTCGGTGCGGTCCGCGCAGAGCGCGTCGGTTGCGTGCAGCATCGCGGCGTCATCCTCCGCAGGAACCACACACACGGCTCCACTCTCGCGCCAGAGCGGCTCCGAGAGGTGACCTGCGGTTGTCACCACGGCCAGGCCGTGGGCGAGTGTGGCCATGAGCGTGCCTCGGCGGCTGCTGGCACCGTCACGGTATG
The DNA here is from genome assembly GCA_043743165.1 of Acidobacteriota bacterium. GTDB lineage: Bacteria > Acidobacteriota > Vicinamibacteria > Vicinamibacterales > CAVVIG01 > CAVVIG01. Next base: position 53,043 of record JAYTXA010000029.1, on the reverse strand, counting down.
GCTGTACGGCGACGTCGCATGCTTGCAAGGCAGTCGAGAGTTCACCGCCGTCAATCGTTCCGGTGGCGTGGATGCGATCGGTCAGCGTGGGATGCGTTGCGGCAACCGCCGCGCGGAACTCGTCGCTGTTGCGGCCGATGAGCAGCATCGTGACGTTCCCGTTGCGTCCAAGCAACGCGGGAATGAGCGACGACAGCGCACGGCGCGCGCGGGTATCGTACGTGCCGAAGTGCCCGACGACCAGGGTGCCAGCGCTGCCGGCGCCGATGCTGGTTCGCAGCGCGGACACGGCTTGGGCGTTGCCGACAACGGGCACATTGCTCGGAACCGGCAGCCAGTCGAAGCGCACGTCGCGCCCGAAGGTGTACGGACGGAGTCGGCCGCCCCATGCCGGAATGGATATCCAGACACGTTGTGCACGGCTCAGCAGCAGGGCCAGCATCACCCGGTGTACGACGGCCGCGATGTTCTGCTTCACACCGCCTTCACCGAAGGCGAAGCAGGCCTCATGCACCATCAGGTCGATGCGGTCTCCGGCGAGGCCGCGGCGTCGAATCCAGGCGCAGAAGCCGACATTCAGAGAGCGCCGGCCGAATGCGTGCGGCACCCACTGCACGATCAGGCGCCGTGGCGCGGGAGTGGCGTCGAGTTCGCGGTCGAGCCGAGCGAAGTCGTCACGGCGCCAGGTTCCAGCGGTGCGATGAACGATGACGCCGGGTGGGTCTTCGATGCGTGCATGAGGCGCGCTAGGGCACCAGACGTGCACGCGGAGACGGCGCGCGGCCAGTTCCCGCGCGACGCTGCGCGTGTAGTCGCTCACGCCGCCGAACTGCGGTGGAAACTCCCCGGTGATGAGGTGGACGGAGGCCGGGCTTGGGTCGTAGCCTGAGTGATTGGTCACTTGGCTGGCGGCGTCCAGTCGAAGTCGATGCTCGAGCGTCTCGACGACGCGAGACGGCGAGTTGCGAGGCGTGTGGCTTGCCTGCCCACCCGCATGGGCGGAACGGTCACGGCCACGGGCAGCTGGTCTTCCATCGCCTCGACCTGCCTCGGCGCGGTGGTGAACCAGCCGACCAGGAGCAGCATGATGCTGGTCTGCGGCACGGCCGACATCATCCCGATGCCGAGCATCCCCGACAGGAAAAGCGACAGACACGCCGTCCACGCCAGGCGGCGCCCGAGGAGCCAGGGATCCTTGCGTCCTCTCGGAAGCTTGAAGATCACCCACGCCATGAAGAACACCCACATCAGCAGGCCAGGGATGCCTTGCTCGACCGAGATCCGTGCGTACTCGTTCTCGAGGAGCATGCCCGGCCCGGGCGTCGTCCTGAGGAATGACGGCACGCTCGTGCCGCCGCTTGTCAGGCCGTTCCCGAGCGGATACCGGGTCGCCACGTCGAGCAGGCTCTCGTTGACGCTGCCGCCGACGCGCTCAGACAGGGCGCCCTGTTCCGTCAGCGTCGTGAAACGCTGGAGCCGGACGTCGCCCGAGACAACGTAGCCGACCAGCGCCATGGCGACGGCCCAACGCAACCACTGCGTCTTCGAGAGGCCGCCGCCCACCGACATGACGACGGCGAGGGCCGCCGCGGTGATCATGTGGGTCCGGGTCGCCGCCATGAAGATGCCGACAAAGCTCGCGACGCCCGCGGAGGCCAGCAAAGGCCCAACCCACCGGCGCTGGTCCGGCAGGGACCAAGCACCGAGGATGAACGGCAGCGTGGTCGCCAGCGTCCCGGCGAAGGCGTGCGCGTTGACGAACGAGCCCGGGATGCGATGCGCAGTGTTGTCGAGGAGGTCGTGACTTCGGTAGATGATCTCCGTCGTCTCGTTCATCGGGTAGAAAGGCTCGATGCCCAGCACGAATTCGGCGCCGCCGAGCGCGACGGCCCCAATGTTCAGCACGGCGCAGAAGATCGCGATGTCCCTGATGTCGTCACCGTGCAGCCGCCCCCCGAGGAGGAGAAAGGGCAGCAGGAAGACGTTGGCGCGTAACCCGACGAGTTCAACGGCCGGATCGTTGTCAGGAAAAACGAGGAAGACCACGAACAGGAACGTCGGCCACAGGATGAGACTGATGGTCCAGAATCGCAGTTCGCTCAGGCGAGCCTGCTCTTGGCTAGACGACGAGCGGAACAGTTGAGCCGTGTACAGCGCGATCACCGCAACATCGAACATCAGGTAGGTGCCAATGCCTCCGACGTTGGCCCGGACAATTCCGTACAGGTAGCCGACGGTGAGCACTGCGCACAACCCGAGCTTCAGCGACCGCTGTGCCGCGAGAAAGCAGCCAAGCGCGCAGATGAGCGGAATCAGGAAATTGAGCATGGTAGTAGGGGCCTACGCTCGTTGAGCCAGCGTGGCCATGGTTCTGGCGTGTGGCTTCGGACCGATGAATTCACCGAGCGCGGCGGCGAAGGCGTCCGCCCCGGCCTTGACGCCGCAGAGCGCCTCTGCGCGGTCGGGCCCCTGCCGGCCAAGTTCTCGCCGAAGTTGTGGGGCGAGCGCCAGCGCCGTCAGCGCCGTGGCGAGCGCCTCGACGTCGCCTGAGGGAACCAATCGGCCGCATTCAGGCGTCACGATATCGAGCACGCCACCGGTGGCACTGCCGATGACCGGCAGCCCCGCGCGTAGCGCTTCGATGAACACAATCCCGAAGGCCTCGGGAGACAGATTGGGGTGGCAGAAGATGTCGGCTGCGGCCAGCACGGAGCCGATGTCGTAGCGCGCACCAGCGAACCTGACGCGGTCAGGCACGCCGCCATTCACTGCGGCCTGTTCCAGATCCGCCAGATAGCGTCGCTGCAGCGGCGTGTCGGCACCGCCGACCAGCCAGCACCGCCAATCGATCGAGCGCGGCAGCCTCGCCACCGCGTCGATCAGCATCCGGTGGCCTTTGTACGGATCGAGACGACCGACCTGGACGATCACGAGCGCATCGTCCGGTGTCTCGAGTTCCGCGCGTATCGCGCTGCGGCGCGTGCGATCGATGGTCGACGGCGCGATGCCGTAGTAAGCCAGGCGAACAGGCACACCGGGCAGCGCCGCCGCCATGCCCTCGGCTGTGTAGCGGCTGTTCGCGACCACCACCGCAGGACTCTGGCGCAGTGCCAAGCGGTCCATCCACCTGTCGCGGGACCAGCGGTCATTTGCCCAGAGGGCGATGGGCAGGCCACACGCCCGAACGACCGGCGCAAAGATCGTGTGAATCCACGACGACGGCGTGACGCAGATGTCGATCTCGAGTGACGCGAGGAGCTGACGGAGTCGCGCACGAACACGGTAGATCTGCCACGGGCGGCTCATGCGCACCGCTCCGAGCGTGTGCACGGTGCCACCGGCCGCGCGCAGTTCCCTTGCCACGCGCCCATCGTCGAAGCAGAGCGCGAACGACGGTTCGAGATTGGCTCCCTGCTCGTGAGCCACGCGCGCGAGCGAGATCATCGCGGTCTCGACGCCGCCGAACAGGTTGCCGCTGTGGATGAACAGCGCACGCACCGGCCTCGCTGTGCCCCCTGGCCTCGCGTTCATCGTTAGTGACGGCATCGTCATCAGCCTCGAACGGCTAGGCGGCGGATGCCTGATTTTCCTGACGCCGTGTGAACAGCATCGAAAGGCCGGTGTGGGCATACGGCTTCAGCGGGCCGGACAGGATGAACGGGGTCACCGCCGCGGCGTAGAGCGCGAGCATCACCACCGCGAACGCCACGGCATTGACCAAGCGGCTGGCGTCGAGCCAGAAGTGACCGGCGACTGCGATTCCGACGACGGCAGCGATGGTCAGCACGAGCGATGCACAAGGGCGCAGGAAACCGCCAATGCCGACGCCAAGTTCGCGCGCAGCAGACCTGACGTTGAGCGGAAGTCCCACCAGCACCGCGCCGAGCACCGACGCGACCGGTGCGCCGACGAGCCCGAGCCGGGGCACCAGGAGTGCCGTTCCTGCGAGGGTGACGATGCCGTCGGCGAGCGCGACGAGCGAGATCTGCCGCTCGTAACCGAAGCAGAACAGCGTGTAGTTCATCGCCACGTTCCAGTGGCGCACCAGCATCATCGTGGTCAATCCCACCGTCAGCACCAACCCGGCGTACTGGGTTCCGCCCACCCACCAGGTGACGAAGAACTGATTGGCGGTGAGCACGGTCACCACCAGGGCACCGCTCAGAATGAGCATGCCCTGCGCCAGCGCCTGCGTCACCTCGACGAGACGCTCCCGGGCGCCGGCGCCGCGAAGCTCCGTCAGTGCCGGTTGCGCCGAGTGCACCAGCATCTGCGGGTAGTTGGCGAAGATGGTGATCAGTTTTGCGGTGCAGACGTACGGTACGACGGCTGCGGCGCCGAGCAGCTTGCCGATGACCAGGATGTCGGACCCGTTCAGGAACACCTGACCCAATTGGCCCGCGCTCACCCAGACCGACCGACCGAAGTAGCCCGGCACCGGTGTGCCGTCAGTGCCGGCGGCGATCGCGAACGAGTGGCGTAGGCGCCCCTGGGCCGCGACCGCCGGTAGCAGCAGCATGATGCTCCAGCCCGTGACGAGGGCTGGGAGCTTGAATCCCCAGAGCACCAGCGCCACCGTGACAGCCGTGCCGCCGGCCCAGCCAATCGCCTGGAGTTTCGCCAGGTAGGGCAGATCCTGCAGTCCCTGGAGGACGGCCGACGGAATACGCAGTGGGTAGGAGGCGACGAACACCGCGAACACCCCGGCCAGCGGCCAGCGCAGGGCAATCCACTCGCCCGGCATGAACACCAGGAACAGCCCGCAGGCGACGGACAGCAGCGCCACCTGCCAGCGCACGATGCCGCGGACCTGGGTCAGCAGTCCGCCGATACGCGCGGTCACGTCCGGTTGGGCCGACGCGTAGGCAATTTCCCTCGGGAGGATGGCGAGAATCCCGAGGTCGACAAGTGCCAGGTACCCGAGCAACTGTCCGACGACCAGCCAGAGTCCCAAGTCGTGCTGACCGACACTCCGCAGCAGAAACGGCGTGAGCCACAGACCAATGGCGAGTGCGGCTGCCTGCTGGAGGTAGCCGATCGAGGTGGCACTGATGATCTTCCGGGTGCGGCTCATGACCCGGTCTGGAACCGCGACCCACTTCGCATGGTCAATGTGATTCGGCCGCTTGAATTCTGCGCGCGACTGCTGCGGCTGCGCGACGGAACATCGCAGCCGCGGCGCGCCGCTGCCGGGAGAGTTCGAGTGTCCATGATGGGTAGGGATGTACGGAGCGGACGTAATCCTCGAGCGCTGCCTCCTGATTTACCAGACCATGAATGGTCAGTTCCCGAAAACCGAACGAGCCTTCCCACCACAACCACTGCACGGCGCGCTCACCTGAAAGCTGCCGAGCAAACGAAGGGGGGAGCGCGAAGCGCCAGTGGGCATTGATCATGTGGAACTTCTGGAGGAACACCATCTCGTTGCCGTCGATGTCGATCAACCAGCGGTGATGGGAGAGTCCAGTCATCCCAGGCCGTTCAATCCCACGCGTCGACTCGAATGCGCGCGAAGGAACTTCGATGTAGCCGCGTTTGGCGACGCGGCGCAGCTCGGAGCAGACCCACAGGGGATCCCTCAGGTCCTCCAGCGTGTGGGAGCAGACGGCGAAATCGAACTGCTTGTCGGCAAACGGCCACGGCGTGTGTTCGCAGATGTCTCGCCGGATCCAGGTGTCAGCGGTGAAACATTCCCGCTCTCCACCCTGAAAGGCCTTGCCGCCAAAGGTCCGGTAGAATCCGCGCGTTTCATAGGGTTCCGAGTCAAGCACCCACTGGGCGCGATTGAACGGGCAGGCCCATCCTCCGACGTCGAGGACAAGTTCGCTGTCCCGGAGCATCGCGACAAGCTTGTCTACATTCGGCTCAAACATGCGCCTGACCTCGTGCTCGTTGCGTGATCGTGTCGTAGAGCGCCAGCAACTCGGACTGCATAGTTGTTGACGCAAACTGCCGCTCCGCCGCTTGACGTGCCGCGACGCCAATGCGCAGCCGCAGCGCTTCGTCCTCGCAGAGCCGTTCGATCTGCGTCGACAGCGCCTTCACATCGCCGGATTGATACGACAAGGCATTCACTTCCGGTTCCACCAATTCCGTGACACCGCCGGAGTTACTGACAACCACCGCTCGTCCGCACGCCATCGCCTCCGCGATGACCAGCCCGAACGGTTCTGGAGCCGTGCTGCCGTGAACGACGACGTCGAGCGAACGGAGAGCGGCGGCCGAGTTTTGCACGAATCCGGTCAGGCCCACGTGAGTGTCGAGGTCCAGCCGGGCAACGGCCTCCTTCAACTCAGCTATCGAGATCTGGCTGCCGTCGGTTTCGTAGAGCGGACCGCCGATGATGTAGGCGCGAAGCTGGTAGCGCCGCACCAGTGGTCCAAGCGCCTCGAGGAACAGCATGTGCCCCTTCCAGCGCGCGAATGTCGCCACCAGTCCGATGCGCAGCGTGTTAGGAACCGCCGGCTCGAGGCCGGCCAGCGCGTCCAGATCGAGGACCGAGCCGTCCGGCATGAACCGTAACAGGTCGACCGCATTCCACAGCGGTGTCACTGGTGGCTGTGGACCGAGCACCTGCCGGATGTCTTCTGCGACGTTCTCCGACACCGCCACAATCGCATCACATCGAGGTTTTAAATAACAGATGAGGCGACCGGCCACCCGGCGTGAACCGAGGTAGTCGTGAAAGTGCCAGATGAGCGACGTCCCGGCGGGTCGGGAGGCCACGGCGCTAAGCAGGTGCATCTTGAACCCGTTGGAGTGCAGGATGTTCGGGCCGAAGCGCGAGATGGTGGCGGACAAGCGCCGCACGTAGCCGATGAGTGACATCGTCGCCACCGTGGCGCGTCCGAGGAAGCGCAGCCAGGCGCCGGCGCTATCCAGACTGGTATCTCCCAGCCGGGCGAACACGCGTGGAAAGGGCAGCACCACGGTCTCGACGCCGATAGCCCTGGCTTCCGCGACCAGTGTTCCGTCGTTCCCGACGATGAGGCCTACGGTCCATGTGGGCTTCGCGCGCCTGAGCATCGTGAGCATGTCCAGCAGCACGCGCTCGGCGCCGCCCATCGATGCGGTCGGATTCAGGAAGAGAAGCCGCATGAGCGCACAGTCCCGTCGTCAGTCGAAGGCTGGTGATCGCCGATGGCGGCACCCGTTCTACGTGTCAGCGCCGGCTTACGTCTTGACGTAGTACTTCGCGTAGTCCTTGCGGTAGTACGACCCGTAGTAATGGGAGTGGCGATGGACGTCGGCCTTGTTCAGGACCGAGCCGATGACCGTCGCGTTGGCAGACTGCAGCTGGTCGACCGCATTGCGCGCCGCGTTCCGCGTCGTCTGGTCGGCGCCGACCACGAACACCACACCGGTGGCCTTGTTCGCCACCACCAAGCTGTCGGCCACCACGAGCACCGGCGGTGTGTCGAGCACCACCCAGTCGAAGTGGTCTTCGAGCGCGCCGAGGAAGTCGACGAATCGCGGCGAGCTGAGAAGCTCCGCCGGGTTCGGCGGGATGTGGCCGGCCGACATCAGCCAGAGGCCGGCGACGCGCGACTTCTGGATGACTTCGCTCGCCTTCGCATTGCCGGTCAGCAGGTTCGACAGGCCCGGTTCCTCGGCTGCCTCGAAGATCTCGTGCACGCGCGGACGCCGCATGTCGGCATCGACGAGCAGGACGCGCAGGCCGGTCTGGGCGAGCGCAATGGCGATGTTGGCCGAGCAGATGCTCTTGCCTTCTCCTGGGCCGGCGGATGTGATGACAATCGTGCGCAGTCCCTCCTCGGCCGATGAGAAGAGGATGTTTGTCCGCACCGTCTTGAACGCTTCTGAGAAGCTTGGGGCGTCGATGTCGGTGAGCAGCGGGTTGCCGGCGCCCTTGCTACGCGGCACCACCGGGATGAGGCCAAGGAACGGTACTCCCAGGTAGTTCTTCAGGTCCTGCGGCGTCTTCAGGCGGCTGTCCAGATAGTCGATGAAAAACACGAGCCCGATCGACAGCGTCAGGCCGGCCACGAGGGACATCAGCGCTGACCGCTGCACGTTCGGCGAAATAGGCCCCTTGGGCACCTCGGCTTCGTCGATGACCCGGATGTTGGTGCTCTTGCGCTCGCCGGAGATGCCGGTTTCCTTGGTGCGCTGCATCAGGCTTTCGTAGATCTGCTTGTTGCTCTCGACGTCGCGCTGCAGCACGCCGAACTCGATGCCGGTGCGGTTCTGGCTGAGCGCCTCGGACTTCTGCGAGTTGAGCGCGCTCTGCAGGCTCTGTTCCTCGCTGAGCGCCGCTTGGTACTGGTTGCGAACCGATTCGACCACCTTGCCCAGTTCGACCTTCAGCTTGGCGTCGGCACTCTCGACTGCCGCCCTGATCTTGATCATCTCGACGTGGCGCTCGCCGTAGCGTTCGGCAAGCTGCGCCTGCTGCCGCTGGAGATCGGCGAAGTCGCCACGCAGTTTCTGGACGTAGTCGTTCGAAAGCACGGCCGGGAACGTATCCAGCTTCCCGCTGGCCTCGGCGGCCTTCAGCTGGTTGTAGAGCGCTTCCTTGTTGATGCGCTCGGTCTTGGCCTTGGTGAGGGCACCATTCAAATCGCTCAGGCGCTGCACGACGATGTTCGAGGCGCTGTCGGCGACGGATACGGCGCCGTTGCGCTCGCGATAGGCCTGCAGCGCCGCTTCACTGCTTTCGAGCGCTTTCCGCTGCTCGGCGAGCTGCTGCGACAGCCAGTCGGCAGTGTCCTTCGACTCGCTGAAGCGGTATTCCATGCTCTGGTTGATGTAGGCCTTGGCCAGCCCGTTGGCCGCCCTGGCAGCGAAGGCGGGGTCGGGCGAGGTGTACACGATGTCGACCAGCCGGCTGTTACGCACCGGCTCGATGCCCAGGCCACCCCTGAACTGATCGATCTTGGCCGACTGCATCTGGGTTTCGTCGGCACCGCGCGTCTCGACGACCTGCGCCGGCTGCACCGGCGCATCGTCCATGCCGACCAGCCCCTTGGCGCCGTGATAGACCTTCGACGCCGCGATGCGCGCGAGCGTCACCGGGTCGAGCGACATCCGCGCTTCAGGCTGTTTACCGAGCGGCCCGTCCCACAGCTTCATCTCGTCCACTGCACGACGGGCCAGGCTGCGGCTCTGGAGGATGCGGTACTGCGTCTGGTAGAACGCGTCGTTGTACCAGGCGTCGGTCGACTGGAACATCTGGTCCAGCGTGGCGACCGTTGGCGTGTCCTTCTCGATCACGAGCTGGGTTCGCGCCCGGTAGATCGGGGTCTCGCGCAGGGCATTCAGCAGCCCCACAACGACGATCAGCAGGAACACGGGTATGGCAATCCAGCGCCGCTTGTAGACGACGCGGACGTAGTCGAGGATGTGCCGTTCTTCCGCGTGGTGCTGTTGTGCGGAGCCAGCTGAGGGTGACGTGCGATATGGAGTGGGCATGACCGTTCCTAGAAAAACCGCTCGCGGACGATGATGGTGTCGCCCGGATTCACGACGTCGGTCAGCCTGGCGCTGACCTCGACTTTCTTGCCTTTGACAGAGCGCTGGATGCGGATGCGATTGTCGGAGCCACGATCGGTCAGGCCGCCGGCCAGCGACAGTACCTGCAGCACCGTGGCGCCAGGGTCGACAGCGTAAGCGCCCGGTGATTTCACCTGGCCCGCGACGAACACCGACTGCGCCTTGAGGACGTTGATGGTGTCGCCATCCTGCAGCGCCAGATTGAGCGCCATGTTGCCGGCCTGCAGCGCCATCAGATCGACGCGCAGAATCTCCGAGGGGTCTTCACCGGGCTTGACGTTCCTGCGGGGCCGCACGATCGTCACCTCGCGGGCGGCGGCCGGCGTGGTGGAGCCAGCCCGCGCCAGGGCCGCCAGCAGCGTCATCTCGCCGTTCAACTGGAACTCGCCCGGCGAGCGAACCTCGCCCATGACGAGGATGCGCTGGCTGCGGTAGTTCTCGATGGCCACCGCCACCTGGGGATTGCGCAGGTAGCCATCGGCCAGCTTCGTCTTCAGTTCGGCTTCGAGGTTGCGCAGCGTGAGGCCGCCGGCCTTCACGCGCCCGATCTGCGGGAAGGTGAACGTGCCGTCCTGTTCGACGGTGTACTTGCCGGAGAGCTCGGCCTCGCCGAACACCGTGATCGTCAGGACATCCTGTGAGCCGACCACGTAGTCGTTCTGTGCGAAGAGCGATCCGGCTGGACCAACAAGCAGAGCGAGCGCTAACAGCAGTGTCTTCATTGAGGCAACCCATAGCTGATGGACGCGCCGAGTCGGAGCCCTTGATAGCTCCGTGTTTCGTTCAGGTCCACTGTTCGACGGTAGTAGTTCGCATCGAAGCCGAGGCGAAGCGTGTCGCCGACGCGGTAGCCGATGCCACCGCCGCCCATCCACGACCGATCGGTGCGGGTCGGGAGCGCAACGGCCGTAACCACGTTCTTGTAGGCCATGCTCTGGCGCGACGCCCGGACCACCACGTCCCAGCCGCGCGTGATGCGCTGCGTTACGTCGCCGCCGATGTCCGTCAGTGCGTAGTAAGGCTGAAGGGCTTCGTAGGAGTAGGTGATGTCCCTGGCGACGTTCAGACCGATGCGCGTCGCGGCCAGCGCGTACTTCGCCTTCACCGAGGCCACCAGGCCAGTGGAGTCGGGAAGGGCGTCGCTCAGCGTCGCGAAGCGCCGGATACCGACGAAGACCTCCCCGGAAATCAGCGCCTGTGGGCGCAGTTCGAAACCGGGCATCACGCTGTAGCTGTCCGTATTTCTGACGTCGGCGACGTCGAACCGGTCCTGCACCGCGTCCCCGCGCACCACGAAGGTGGTGAGCGGTGTCAGCTGGAAGCGCGCCTGCACTTGCTCGCTGTCGCTGCGGCGGTTCAGCCGGTCGCCGAGGTCGATGCCGAGAAACTGCTGGTTGTCGTCGTACTTGAACCAGCTGCGCTTGCCGGTCAGCACAACCTTGGTCTTGGACGAGAGGCGCACATCGGTACCGAACCCGGTCGTCCTGTCGACACGTCTGGCGCGCGAGTCGATTTCATACCCCGGCCGATCCTTGGTGTTGCTTCGGCTGCCGAGCACGAACGGCGTGATGCGGACCATTGGGAAACGCCACGTCCCGTCAAGGTTCGTGTTCCACGAGCGCTGGCTGTCGTACTCCTGGAAGTAGAGGTACTGCCCGGACGCCTTGCCGGACAGCCGCGAGCGTCCGGCGCGCAGGACAATGTCGGCGGCGGGGCCGATGGCGGCCGTGGTGTCCTTCTTCGGGTCGCTGGACGCGTTGAACACGTTATCGTCCGTGCCGAGGTTCGACAGGGCGATGGACGGCGTGAAACCCAGCGGACCAAGGTGGAAGCGGGTCGCGGTGTACGGATCGGTTTCGTCCTGGGCGTGCGCGGCCGGAATGGCCGCGCCAAGGCACACCAGTGCCAACGCGATTACGCGTGGGAAGCAGCGCATAAAAAACGATTGAAAGAGGAGAAGCGGAGGAATGTACGACTACGCGTCCGCGAACGAGTGTTCGCAGACGCGCAGGTTGAATTGCTGGGGGAGCCGGTAGTGCGAGTGCTTACCGCGACGGGCTGGCCGGACCGGCCGCCACGATACCGGCAGTGATCCCGGCCGCAGCCGCGGCACCGACCAGCCACCAGGCCGCCGGAACCTTGCCGCAATCGACGATGACGTCGCTCTTGATCGCCTGCTTCGAGAGATCGAACGGACCTTCCGTGCAGACCACCTTGCCGTCCTTGTTCACCAGTTCCACCAGATAGTTGTTGGTGGACAGGCCGGTCAGCGAGAAGCTGCCCTGGGCGTCCAGCGCAATCGTTCCCGCGATGTTGCCCGCCTTGACGTCGCGCGCCCGAACCGTGAATTCGGTGAATGGCTTCTTCGCTTCGTCCTTGGCCGTTCCGGCCAGGGACGTGCTCTGCTGCGCCAGCAGTGCGGTCGGCACTGCGGTGCTCGCGAGGGTGAATGCCAGCGCGATCGCTACGAACCCTTCGTTCTTCATTGTCAGTCGAACCCTTCTGCCGTGTGATATGCCGGCTTGGCTGAATACGCTCTGGGGGAGCAGACTCGGCTTTCGGCACCCTCATCGTCTCGCGGCTGAGCGCGCGGGTCAAGGCCGCGCCGATGAGATCTGTATCGGGTACGGAACGGCTGTATCGTTCTGGATACATCACGCCTCCCGCCCGGATTTGCCGCGCATCAAGTTCAGACGCCGCATTTTTCTATAGAGGTTGGTGCGCTGGATGCCGAGCACGCGCGCCGCTTCGGCAATCCGTCCATGTTGATGCTGCAGCACCGCGGCGATGTAATCGCGTTCGAACCGGGCCCGCGCCTGGCGCAGCGTGGCGTCGAACCCTGACGGGCTGATGCTGCCTTCGAGCTGGGTGTGGGCGAGGACGTCTTCGAGGCGAATCAACCCCTGTGGCACCAGCAGAATCAGGCGCTCGAGCAGGCTTCGCAGCTCGGGAGCGTTGCCGCGCCACGGCAGCGCCGCCAGCAGGGTGAGCGCAGGGCGCGTCAGCGTCTTGATCGGCTTGCCGTTCGCCTTGCACAGTTCCTTGAGGAAATGCGTGGCGAGCACCGGGATGTCTTCGCGGCGTTGACGCAGCGCCGGCACGTCGACGCGGATCAGCGACAAGCGTTCGAACAGGTCGGGGCGAAGCCGCCCTTCCTCGAGTGCCGCTTCCACTGAGCCGTCCACCGAGGCGATCGCCCGGATATCGAGGACCACCGGCTCGGCGTCGTCGCCGATGAACACCTCGCGGTCGCGCAGCACGCGGACCAGCCGCGCCTGTGCCCGCGCCGGCAGGTCCATCACATTCTCGAGGAACAGGATGCCACCGTCGGCGTCGCGCAGGCGGCAATGCTCGCCGATGCGTTCCAGGCTCCGGCGTTCAGGCGTGACGGAACTTCCGCGCCTGTTGAGGAGGCCGAACAACTGGAGTTCGATCTCCTCGGGGGTCGGGCCGGAGCAGTCGACCTTGACGAAGGGCGCATCCGGATTCGGATCGTGCGAGTGGATGGCCCGCGCGATCATCTCGCGGCCGGTGCCGCGCTCACCGCAAATGAGGATGCCGCACCGACCGGCGGCGGCCCGCTGGACCAGGTCCATGACCAGCCGCATGGCGGGCGAGGTGCCGGCGATGCCGTAGGACGCAGTTTCAGGTCCGCGCTCACGCTGCGGCATCGAGGCGATCGACGCCTGCTCGCGCGCATTGGCGATAAGCGCTTCCAGGTCGCGGGCGGTGGCCGGTCGCGGCAGCACGTCGAAGACGCCGGCGCGGATGGCGTCGGCCGACGCAGTCGGACGTTCGGGATCGGCGACGCCGATGATGACAGCCTGGGGGTGCTGCGCGCGCACGGCGCGGGCGGTGCGCAGCGCCTCGCCGTTCTGCCGCAGGTCGATGACGCAGAGGGCCACGCTCTCCTGTACGGACGGCAGCAGGTCGGCGCTGTCCAGAGGGACAGGCAGATACCCCATGCCGCGCAGCAACGACTCGAGGTCGTGCTGCTCGGACCGGCCCGCCACGAGCAGGGCCGCACGTTCCGCTACAGGCGCTGTGATCACGGGTTCAAAGGCGTGAATGTGCCGGTGCCGTTCGGATCGGTCTCGATGTGGTCCATCGAGCCGTCGGGGCGATACACCAGGCGCCGGTCCGGCGTGCCGCGACCCGCGGTGTCGAGAGCCATCAGTGCCAGGCTGCCGTTCGTGTAGGTCTCCCACTTGTCCACCTTGCCGTTGCCGTCGGTGTCTTCCTCAATCCGGGTGAGCGCGCCGTTCGTGAAATATTCCCGGCGCGACACCGTGCCGTCGAACTTCGTGGCGCGCTCGATGCGTTCCACCGACTTGTCGACGCCGGCGCCGGCGATGTCTGCGGCCGCAGTGCCCGTGGCGGCCGCGTCGTTCCGGTGGAATTCCCAGCGGTCGACCGTGCCGTCGCCGTTCTCGTCCACCTCCACCCGCACCACGCGTGCACCGTCCATGTAGCCCCAGGTGTCGACCTTGCCGTCCTTGTTGCGGTCGTATTCCAGCTTCTGAAGCTTGCCGCTGGCGTCGTACTCGGGCTTCAGTTGCTCGGTCCCCTTCGGCTGTCCGGCCTGCCCCGCCGGGGCGTCGGTCGCAGCCGGCGTGCAGGCGGTGAGCGAGAAGGCGGCGAGGCCACCGCACAACAGCATTCGCAACGAATTCATCGGCTTCCTTCGCGTGTGCCTCGAGAGCGCTGCCCCTCGCGGCTACAGCTTCGCCCTCTCAGTTACAGATCCGTGCCCTGCACGCAGGGCAACGGAAGAACAATCGTCATGGGTTATATCGGCGCGCGGGGCTGTCTCAATTAGTGCCCGCTCGACGTACAAAATGATACAGCCCGTTCCGGGTGGCCGTCTCGAAACAACGACCATCGCCTGACGATTGTGCATTTATGTGTCAGTAACGAGCTTTGTGGACAGGCGAAGAGCAACAGGCGGGGGAATCGTCGCTCTCGGCACCTTCAACGCACGTCCGCGCGTATCCGAACGGTCAAGCTCGCCTGGGGCCGACTTGAAGGCCGGCAGCTACGTCCGGCAAGACCGCTTAGACCGCCGGCGCGAGTGGGGTGGCCGCATACCGGTTCCGGCCTTCCCGCTTCGCCCGGTACAGCGCCCGATCCGCATTGGCAACGACCGACATCGGGTCGAGGTCGCCTTCGGCGGCTGTTGTCACACCCACGCTCACGGTCGGCGAGATGGTGCCGGTTCCCGCCGGCACGCGCAGGTCAGCCAGCGCCTCGAGCAGCGCCGACGCCACGTGCTCGGCGCCCGCGAGAACGGTGTCCGGCAGAATCACCAGGAATTCGTCGCCGCCGTAGCGGCACTTTACGTCCGTGGCGCGCAGCATCGACGTCAGGCGACCGCCGATCGCGGTCAGGATGGCGTCACCAGTCAGATGCCCGAAACGGTCGTTCGCGCTCTTGAACTCGTCGATGTCGAACATCAGGAGCGACAGCGCCCGGCGCGTGCGCTTCGCCCGCTGGAGTTCGGCAGCCAGCGCTTCCATCGCGTAGGCCCGGTTGAAACAGCCGGTCAGGCTGTCGCGGATGCTGCTCTCCCTGGTTTGCGCCAGCAACTGGCTGTTGCGAATGGCGATGGCCAGCAGAGCGGCGGCCGCACCGAGCGCATGGCGTTCCGAACGCGAGACGGCGGAGCCGCGGCGCACGCCGACCACGCCAATGGCGACGTCACCCACAATCATCGGGAAACAGAGGTCATCGTCGATCTGGAGGCCGTCGCCTTCCGCCGTGACGACGTCGGGATGCGCCAGCGCTGACGCGGCGATCGCCTCCAGTTCGTCGGGTGGCCTCGGTGTCTGCACCGTCGCGTCGCGGAGCGCCGACTCCCAGCCGTCAGGCTTGCGGGTCAGCATCCACACTTCCCGTTCACCGGCGAAAGTGGGCATGTAGCGCCAGAACACCTGCCGCATCGCGGCGGGGTCGAGGGCATTGCCCAGTGCACGGCCGAACGCCACCAGCCGTTCGAGTTCCAACGAGCGCGCCCGCGCCACGGCCGCTTCGCCCGACGCGGCCGCCTCGGCAGCCCTGGCCTGCTGGCGCTTGCGGTATTGATGAAAGCCAAGGGTCCCGACCAGCACGGTGAGACCCGGCAGCAGGTCGATGTTGTAGCGGAGTTCGACGACGTGCGCCGCGTCCACCAGCAACCGGAGCGGTTGCTGGAAAATCACGAGCGCGCTGGCGACCAGGGCGATGGCCAGAGATGTGTCGTTCCGGTCGATCAGTCGTACTGACCGTCGTATCGGTCCGGCCGCCGATCGGGTTTAGGTCACGGCGGCGAAAGGGCTTGATTTGACAACTTTATTCACGATCAACCTGAGATTGCTTGCGACGCCTTCCGCTAACAACCTGAGAATGCGACACTTAGTCTTGCCTGGTGCCACAGGGATCAACCTGCGGCATCGCCGTTGCGATAGCGAGATCCCCTACAACAACCGAAAAGAGTTGCGACACATGCGATTCGATCAGTCCAGCCAGCCCCACACGGCGAGTGGCGAGGCGGTTGGAACGACGCATCAGCCCCCGGTTCGCCGGAGGCGTGCGACGCTCCCATGCCTCGTGCTTGCCACCGCGCTCCTGACGCTTCCGGACCAGCGGTGGGCCAGCGCACAGGCCCCTACCCAGACGCCGCCGTCAACGGTGGCCCCCGCGGCGCCGGCGGGCTACACCATCGGCACCGATGACGTCCTGACGATCGTGTTCTGGAAGGAACCCGAGATGTCGGGCGACGCGGTCGTCCGCCCCGACGGGCGGATCTCCCTGCCGCTGCTCGACGAAATCCACGCTGCGGGCCTGACGCCCGCGGAACTCCGCGTCGAGCTCGAACGAGCGGCTGCGAAGTTCGTGCGCGACCCGAACGCCACCGTCGTGGTGAAGCAGATCAACAGCCTGAAGGTGTTCATCACCGGTATGGTCGACCGACCCGGCGGCTATCCGATTACCGCCCGCATGACCGTGCTCCAGCTCATAGCGCTTGCCGGCGGCCTCGAGGAATACGCCGACCGCGAGCGCATCGTCGTCGTCCGGCTGCAGGACGGGCGTCAGACGTCCTATCGCTTCAATTACAAGGAAGTTGCCCAGCAGAAGAGAATCGAGCAGAACCTGGAGCTCCGCGCTGGCGACACGGTACTGGTGCCGTGAAGGCTGTCCTCGCACTGACAGGTTGGGCGCTGCTCGTTGGTGCGAGCGCCAGGGCGCAGGAAATGGTTCTGCCGCCGCCCCAGCCGCGGCAACTCGCGACCGATGCGCTGTCGACGCCTGAAACCGGTCGCTGGGGCCTGTCGCTGGCGTCGTACACCGGCTACGACCAGGTGCAGGCGCGCAGCAGCGGTCCTGACGACCCGTTGCAGCAACCCGGCTCGAACTGGGGCGGCACGGCGCGGTTCGACGCCACGAGCCGGCGGCGGCACTCGTCCTTCAGTCTCGCCACGGAGTCGACGCTGCTGCACTACGGCCTTGCCGGCGAGACGCTCGCCGACGCCAACGCCACGCTTGGTCAGGAACTCACTGTCGCCCGCAGGGGCACCATCTCCCTGCGCGAGACCCTCGGCTACTCGCCGTATCAGAGCCTGGGCCTGTTCCCGGGCTTCGGCCTCGGTGCGGCCAATGACGTCTCGTCGACGGCGGCACCGACCTTCCAGCAGGGCTTCCAGGTCTCCCAGGTCCTGCGCTACGAACTGGCCGGCGCCGCCACGGCTCCGCTGTCCAGGCGGACCGGCATTTCCGTCGACTACCAGCGTGCCGCGACGCACAGCGCCGAACGCCTGGCCGACACCGTGTTCCAGGAGACCGGTGTCCGGCTGACGCACCAGGCCTCCGCCAACTTCGGCTATCACGTCGGCTACGCCTACGGCCAGACCTCGCAGCAGCAGACGCTGCATCACTTCAGGCTCGGGATTGACGGACACAAGCCGCTGTCGCGGTCCAGGCGCACCGTCATCAGCTTTGGCACCGACACCGCGCTGATCCGGCGGCCGCCCGCGAGCCGCGCCGCAACCTCGGAACTGCGCCTGCTCGGTCACGCGGATCTCGACCACGCCTTCCGCCAGTCGTGGAGCGCGCGACTGTCCTACCGCCGCGACGTGGCGATGCTCGAGGGCTACGCGTTCCCGATCTTTCGGGACGCGGTCATCGCTGGCGTCGCCGGCAACCTCGGGCGCAGTCTGACGGCCGGCGTGAACGGTGCGTTCGTGATGGCCGATCTCGCCGACATAGGAGAGGGCACGGCTGACCACGCCCTCACCGGCACGGGCTGGCTGCGGCTCGGCGTCTCGCGCCGCCTCACGCTCTTCGGCGAATATGTCCACTACGCGCACGGCTTCGAGCAGGTTGCAACCGCCTTGAACCTGCCGCCGCGATTTTCCAGAAACAGCGTGCGCGGCGGCCTTGTCTACCGCCTGGCACGCGGTGCCAGCGAGGAAGTCCAGTGATACCCGGAAAGTCGTTCGAACCCGAGGATGTATTCCGTGTCCTGCGCCGGCGATGGGCCATTGCCCTGCCGTTCGTGGCCATCACGGCGCTCTCCGCGACCATCGTCACGCTGCTGCCGGACACGTTCCGGTCGGAAACGCTGATCATGGTTGCGCAGCAGCAGGTGCCCGAGAACTACGTGCGCTCCACCGTGACCGCACGCATCGAGGACCGGTTGCGGTCGCTCAACCAGCAACTGACCAGCCGCACGCGGCTCGAGCCGCTCATCGCCGAGCTGCGCCTCTATCCCAAACGGATCGGTGTCGACCCGATGGAGGAAATCGTGGCCGACATGCGAGCCTCCATTCGGACGGATGTCATCCGCAGCGACGCATTCCGCATCAGCTTCACGTCGCGCGATCCGCAGACCGCGATGGTGGTCACCGAGCGCCTCGCCTCGATGTACATCGAGGAGAGCCTGCGCGAGCGGGAAGTCGTGGCCGACAACACGAACGAGTTTCTCGACTCGCAGATGGCGACGGCCAAGGGGCGACTGCTCGAGCAGGAAAAGAAGCTCGAGGCCTACAAGCTCCGCTTCTCCGGGCAACTGCCCTCCCAGGTGCAATCCAACCTGCAGGTGATGCAGAACACCCAGATGCAGATCCAGTCGCTGCTCGACTCGCTGAACCGCGACCGCGACCGGCGCCTGACGCTGCAGCGGCAGCTCGCCGATCTCCTGGGCGACGACGCGACGACCAGCGAGCGGCGCGCACCGCGAGTGGCAGTGATAGCGGCGTCGGCCGCAAGCCTCGAGACGGCGTCCGCCACGCTGGCCGAGATGCGCCGTCGCCTGCTCGATACCCACCCCGACGTCGTGCGGCAGCAGCGCATCGTCGAGGAACTGCAGAAGAAAGTGCGCGACGAAGTGGCGGCGCAGAACGATCCGCGGCGCCAGCCCGCCACAGGTGCACCGACCGTCGCCGACCTTGCCCGCCAGACGCGCATCCAGGAGCTCGAAACGGAGGTCGAGACGCTCTCGCGCCTCATCACCCAGAAGAGCGACGAAGAGGCCAAGCTGCGTGAGCTCATCACGCAGTATCAGGGTCGGGTCGAGGCGGCCCCTATCCGCGAGTCACAGCTGGCGGAACTGACGCGCGACTACGAGACGATGGGCCGCGCCTACACCAGCCTGCTGGCCCGGAAGGACGACGCGCAGGTCTCGGCCAATCTCGAGCGGAAGCAGATTGGCGATCCGTTCCGGGTGCTGGACCACGCCCGGCTGCCCGAGCGGCCGGTCGGCCCGAACCGCCCCCTGTTCTACGCGGCGGGCACGCTGCTCGGCCTCGGTGCCGGGCTGCTGCTCGCGGCCTTCCAGGAATTCCACGACACGTCGTTCAAGACCGATGCGGACGTGGTCGGCACGCTCGCGTTGCCCGTCCTCGCCATGATCCCCGACCTCACCGCCGCGCCGCGCGGCAAGGGGACGTGGCTGCGGCGGCCAGGCG
Source organism: Acidobacteriota bacterium (assembly GCA_043743165.1). GTDB lineage: Bacteria > Acidobacteriota > Vicinamibacteria > Vicinamibacterales > CAVVIG01 > CAVVIG01. Next base: position 33,589 of record JAYTXA010000029.1, on the reverse strand, counting down.
CCGGTGCAGCAGCGGTGATCGCGTCGATCCTCGCGGAGGTGTGCCGTGGCTGATCGTCACGCAGATGCCGACATACCAGCGGTGCCCGGGGCGTCGGCGCCAGAGGCCGAGGACACTGAAGTGTGGCAGGACGTGCCGCTGGCCGACGGCCAGAGCGGAACGGACGAGTCGTTCGCCGAGCGAATCGGCGCACTGGCTCTCGACGGCACGAGCAAGCTAATCGTGAGCGCTGGCGCTCCGCCCGACGCGGTCGAACAGTATCGACGGCTCGCTGCCGTGATGTACCAGGCGCAGGCCGACCGCGGCACGCGGGTCGTGATGATCACAAGCACGGTCCCGGCAGAAGGGAAGTCGCTGACGGCGACCAACCTCGCGCTCACGCTGAGCGAGTCGTACCGTCAGCGCGTCCTGCTGGTCGACGCCGACCTTCGTCGTCCCACCCTGCACGACGTCTTCCAGATTCCGAACCTCGCCGGGATCTCCGACTGGCTGAAGGGCACCGGCGCCGGCAAGATGCCGCTGGTCCAGGTGACGCGTCATCTGACGCTGTTGCCGGGCGGACGCCCCGATCCCGACCCGATGAGCGCCCTGGTGTCCGACCGCATGAAGCAGGTGCTCACGCGCGCCAGCGAGCGATTCGACTGGGTCATCGTCGACACACCGCCGGTGGCGGGCCTTCCGGACGGTCATCTGCTGGCGGCACTGGTAGATACCATCGTCTTCGTTGTTGCGGCGGGCCGGACGCCGGCGGCGGCCGTTCAGCGCGCCGTCGAGCAACTCGGCCGCGATCGCATCATCGGCGTGGTCCTCAACCGGGTCGAGGGTCGCAGTCTCCAGGCCTACGGGCACGGATCGCACTACGAGCGCTACCGCTACTCGCCCGTTGCTACAGGCGGGGAGCGCTGAGATGTGGTCCGGTCGTTTCGCGAAGCGCGTGCTCGCGCTGGCAGTGTTCGAAAATCTGCTGATCGTCCTGGCCGTCATCGCGGCGGTCTTCCTCCGCGTTGGCGTTGGGGGTTGGGTGGATTTCGCGAACAACGGTGGATTCCTGCGGCTGTGGCTCTTTGCCGGCGTCGTGCAGTTCTGCCTGTACTGCGTCGGTCACTACGACTCGCGCAGCTATACGGACCCCAGACACCTGTTCATCGGGATGGCCCAGGGTCTCGGCGCCGCCACGCTGCTGCTGGCGGTGCTCTACTTCTGGGTACCGAGCCTGTTGATCGGCCGTGGCATCCTGCTAATTGCGACGGGGTTCATCATCCTGCTGGTCGGGGGCTGGCGCCTGTCCGCAGGCTGGCTGAGCGGACGCACGCCACGGGAGCGCCTGTTGCTGGTGGGCACGGGTCCACAGGCGGTGGCGCTTGCCCGCGAGCTGTTCGAGCGCCGCAACGAGCTCGGCGTCGAGATCGTCGGCTTCATCGATCCCGACCCGACGAAGATCGGGACGCCGCTGATCAATCCGGGGGTCATCGGGGCGATCGCCGACATTCCAGCCATCGCCAGGGACCATCAGGTGAGCCGGGTCGTGGTCAGCGTGGAAGACGCGCGCGGCAAGCTGCCGATGGACAAGCTGCTGAAGATGAAGCTGTCCGGCGTGCAGTTCGACCATCTCGCCTCGGTGTATGAGGAATACACCGGCAAGATCGCGGTCGAGAACCTGCGTCCGAGCTGGTTCGTGTTCTCGAACGGCTTCAAGAAGACGGAGTGGGTGCTCGCCGTCAAGCGGACGCTCGATATCGTTGTTACGATCATCGGCCTCGCGATCGGTGCGCCCATCATGCTGCTGGCGGCAGCGGCCGTGAAGCTCACCTCCCGCGGTCCGGTCTTCTATCACCAGGCGCGGGTCGGCCAGCATGGACGGGTCTTCGTGGTGCACAAGTTCCGCTCGATGCGCGCGGATGCCGAAGAGGAGACCGGCGCGGTCTGGGCGACGAAGAGCGACAGCCGCGTCACGCCGATCGGTCGGTTCCTGCGGAGCACGCGACTGGACGAGACGCCGCAGTTGTGGAACGTACTGGTGGGTGAGATGAGCCTGGTCGGCCCGCGGCCCGAACGGCCAGAGTTCGTCGAGGGGCTCACGCAGCAGATCCCGTTCTACGGCGAGCGCCACATCGTGAAGCCCGGGGTCACGGGCTGGGCGCAGGTGCGCTACCGCTACGGTGCCAGTGTCGAGGACTCGCTGCAGAAGCTGCAGTACGACCTCTTCTACGTGAAGAACCTGACGCTCTCGCTCGACGTCATGATCCTCTTCAGCACCGTCAAGACCGTGCTCCTCGGGCAGGGCGCCTGAGCGCGCCGTGCGTATCCTGGCGATCACGCACTTGTACCCCACGCCTGACGACCCGGCGTTCGCGGCCTTCAACCGGCAACAGTTCGACCGGCTGGCGCGCCTGCACGAACTGCAGGTGGTGCGTCCGCTGTCGTGGCCGATGGTGATGGGACGAGCCCTTCGGGGCCGCGGCGCACCAGAGAGCTTCCGCCATGAAGATGGCATTACCGTTCACACGCCCACCTACTTCTATCCACCGCGTGTCTCCCGCCAGCACTACGGGTCGTTCTTCGAGCGCAGTATCGCCGGCGCGACGCGGACGCTCATCGCCGGCTTCCGGCCCGACGTGATCCTCGCATCATGGGCGCATCCCGACGGGTGGGCCGCCGTTCGCATCGGGCGCCAGGCGGGTATTCCGGTGGTGGTGAAAGTGCACGGCTCCGATGTCCTGGTGCACGCCGTCGGCGCGCGCCGTGCGCGCGTGGCCGACGCACTCGCCGGCGCTGATGCGGTGGTGGCCGTCAGCGAGGATCTCGCCGCGCAGGTGCGCGCCCTCGGCGTGGCGCCGGAGCGCGTCCATGTGGTGCCGCACGGCGTCGACCTCGCCCGCTTCACGCCGGGTGATCGGTCCGCGGCACGACAGCGTCTCGGGCTGCCGCTCGACGGTCCGCTCCTGCTGTTCGTCGGGCGTGTGCTCGTCTCGAAAGGGGCCACCGACCTCGTCCGCGCCTGCGCCCTGGTCCGCGACCGCGGCATCGCGTTCCACTGCCGCCTTGTCGGCCCAGGCACGGACAGCGGAAGAGTGGCGGCCCTTATCGGATCGTCCCGCCTCGACGCCTGCGTCGCGCTGGCCGGCGGCCGGCCGCATACCGAACTGCCCGACTGGTTCCGGGCGTGCGACGTCGTGGCGCTTCCCAGCCACTCGGAGGGCATTCCGAACGTGCTGCGCGAGTCGATCGCCATGGGCAAGCCGTTCGTCGCTACCCGTGTCGGAGGCATTCCCGAGATTGCCGATCCGTCGTGGAGCGCGCTGGTGCCGGTTGGCGACATCGCGGCGCTCGGCGATGCGCTGGCGCAGATGCTGGCGTCTCCGCCGCGAGTGGACCCGTCACTCAGCCGCCGCCTCAACATCACGTGGGAGCAGTCGGCAGCGCTCCTGTCGGATCTCCTGATGCGTGTGGTGGCTGGTCGCTCGACCATGCGCACGCCGTCGAACGGCGCCGGAGCGGTCGCGTGACGCCGGTGCGAGTGGCCGCAAGGGGACCGCGGCAGTCCGTTCTCGACCGCGTACTGCGCTACGGTGTGTTTCCGTTCCACGAGCGCGTGCTTCGCCGTCGCCGCATCTGGAAGCACCGACGATTCGTCGACGACAGCCAGTGGTGGCCACGCGAACAACTGGCGGCGCACCAGTGGCAGGAACTCCAGCGGTTGCTGGCGCACGCGTACGCGCAGTCGTCTTATTGGCGAGGTCTGTTCGACAACGCCGGGCTGACCCCGGCGACCATCAGCACCTACAGCGACTTCCAGAAGTTGCCCACCCTGGCCAAGCGCGACATCCGCGCGCATCGCGCCGACATGGTGACGCGCGATCACGTCGGGCGGACATGGACGAAAGCCACGAGCGGCTCGACCGGAGAGCCATTCGTGTTCGACTACACGCCCGACAGCTATGACTGGCGCGTGGCCGTGTCGCGGCGCGGCTATGGCTGGGCCGACTACGAGGAAGGCATGCGGCAGGTCTCGGTGTGGGGGGTGTTCTCCATCGGGCCGAGGCCGCCCTACCTGCTCCTGAAGGACCGCCTCCGCGACCGGATGGCCGGGCGCATCCTGATGAATGCCCTGAAGCTCGACGAGCCGCGGATGGCCGAGATCTTCGACACGATCAATCGCTTCAAACCGTGGAATCTAGTCGGCTACGCCAATCCGCTGCATGACTTCGCCAGATATGTGTCAGCGAGAGGCGGTCTCCGCGTGCCAATTCACTCGGTGATTGCCGCGGCCGAGAAGCTCTATCCGCACCAGCGCACGGATATCGAAGCAGCGTTCGGCTGCCCGGTCTTCGAAACCTACGGCTGCCGCGAATTCATGCTCATCGGGGCAGAGTGCGAGCAGCACCGGGGACTGCACGTGAGCGCGGAGAACCTGTTCGTCGAAGTGCTGACCGAGAGCGGACGTCCGGCGCGCCACGGCGAGTCGGGCGAACTCGTGATCACCGACCTGCATAACGACGGCATGCCGTTCATCCGCTACCGGATGGGCGACATGGCGGTATGGTCTGATGACGTGTGCGCGTGCGGCCGCGGGTTGCCGCTGCTCACGGAAGTGACGGGGCGGATGCTCGATGCCATCCGGACGCCCGCCGGGACGATCGTCCCGGGCGAGTTCTTCCCGCACGTCTTCAAGGAGTTCCGCGAAGTCCGGCAATACCAGATCGTGCAGGACACCCTCGACGTCCTGCGCGTGCGCATCGTCAAGGGGCACGGCTTCGACGAGTCGATCCAGTCGAGCATCCACCGGCAGTTGCAGCGAATGTTCGGCGACACGCTGACGATTCGCTTCGAGTATCTGGACGAGATTCCACTGACACCGGCCGGGAAACTCCGCGTCACGGTGTCGAACCTGGGTGCGATGCCGCCTTCCCGCCCGTGACGGTTGCCCACGTCGTCCTCACGCTCGACCAGGGTGGCCTCGAGCACCTCGTGATCCAGGTGAGCCTGCAACTGCAACGGCGGGGCATCCGCAGCGTCGTCGTCGTCCTGACCGACGGCGTGCTGGTTGACGAGGCGCGCCGGAAGGGTCTCGATGTGTTCGTTCTTCACAAGCGCGACGGGCGTGACCTCGGCCTCATCGTGCGGATCGCGCGCGTGCTGCGGCGCGAGCGCGTTGACGTTGTGCACAGTCACAACTTCGCACCGCTCAACTACGGGACGCTCGCCGCGAAGCTGTGCGGACTGCCGACGGTCAACACCAGGCACGGCCGCGCCGCGCTCACGGCGAGCCGCGTGATCTGGGCGCTCACGGACGCCGTCATTGCCGTCTCCGAGGACGCGAAGCGCGAACTGCTGGCGTACAACCGGATCGACGCTCGCAAGGTGCATGTGCTACTCAATGCCGTCGACACCGCCGCCTACGCCACCCGCGCCGCGGGCGGTCTGCGTCGCGCCGACGTCGGCCTGCCCGAGGTGGTGCCGGTCGTCGGCACGGTCGGCCGTCTGTCGCCGGAAAAGGATCACGCGACGCTGCTCACGGCCTTCAAGACCGTTCGTGAAGCGGGCTCACCAGCCCACCTGGTCATCGTTGGCGGCGGACCGCTCGCCGCGACGCTCACCACACAGGTCGGGGCGCTCGCACTCGGGCACTGTGTGCACCTGCTTGGATTCCGCACTGATGTGTCCGAGCTCCTGCCGCTGTTCGACATCTACGTGCTGCCGTCGCGGATGGAGGGGGTTTCGCTCACGCTGCTCGAGGCCATGTCGGCGGGCCTTCCGGTGGTGGCGACACGGGTTGGCGGAAACCCCGAGGTGGTGGTCGACGGGGACACCGGCGTGCTGGTAGAGCCTGCGGACAGTAGGACCCTGGCGGACGCCATCGGGGCACTTCTCGCCAACGAACCCCGCCGGCTGTCGATGGGGGCGCGGGGCCGCGCGCGCGCGTTCGGGCAATTCGGCATCGACCGCCTGGTGGAGGCCCACATGCAGCTCTACAAACGCCTGCTCGCGAGCTGACGTTCCCTCCGGCGGTCAGCCGAGGTGCGCGACGATGTCGCGGTTGGCTGGCGCACTGTAGCGGAACAACCGGCCGCCGGACCGCCACGTGGCCGCCGTGTTGCGCCGGTCGCCAACCTCCACCACCGTCGCAGCCGCCATCAACTGCGGCAGGTAGTGTTCGGACCCGAATCCGAACGGCGTCACCCAGTACCGATTCCCGGGGTTGAAACGGCGCACCAGCGCTTCGCATTCGTCGAAGCCGCCGCGCACTGCGTCCCATCCGACAGTAGAGGCGAGCGGGTAGTGCGCCGCGGTGTGGTTGGTAATCAGCCAGCCGGCCTCGGCCAGTTCGCCGACCTGCGCGACGGTGAGAAACAACCGGAACGCCTCGGTCCTGGCGCGCGCCGTGACGCACGCCGAGTAGACCTCGTCTATCGCATCCACGAGCGCTGTGCTGAAATTGTGCAACGACCAGGTGCGCAATCGATCCGGTACGGTGGCGTGACGAGCACGTACGCGTTCGCGCAGGGCCGCCAGCCCGTTGCCCTGCGACAGCACACTCAGTTTCACGCGCCAGAACATCTCCTCGCGGAGGATGAACCGTGAGCAGATCGACAGCGCCGGCTGAATGCCGAACTCGTCGCAGACCGGGCGCACGTGCGTGGCCAGCCCGGCGTAGCCGTCGTCGAACCACAGACTGAACGTCGGTTCCCTGAAGTCCTGTCCGCGCTCGAGCGTGGCCTGTCCCTCGGCGATCGAGATGAACCGCCCGTGCTGGCTCAGGGCCGCGACGTGATGCCGGAAGACATCGGGACGCGTCGTTCCGCCAATTGCGCGCGTGAGGTCAGAGTCCTCGTACTGCACGTCGTGGTGATTGACGATGTACCAGCCTGGCTGCATGGCGTCAGAAGTCCTGCTCGCCCGCCAGCGCCTCGGCCAGCCATCCAGCGGCGAAGTCGCGCGCGATGGCCTCCTGCACGGCGGCGGAATAGTCGGCCGGTACGAGCGCCCGTCCGCGGACGGGCGGCGAAAGCAGAAGTTGTTGTTCTGTCAGTGCCTCGTCGATGGTGTCGAGCATGAGCCCGGCCCCGAGAGCCGCCGCCGCGGCGACGCAGTGCGACACGGTGTCATCAGGATGGAGGGTGGCGCTCGAGCGTCGCACGAGCATGACGTCCGCATGGCCAGCCAGGTGCGCCGTTGTGGTGCTGCCCACCCACGCGGGCCGGCGCAGGTATAGCCCCAGTTCCACCGCATGCGGTCCGTCGAGCGCGTCGAGCCACCCGTCGTGCTGCGTGAACACCACCCCTCGCGCGTGCGGCACCGTGTCGGTGGGCATCGTAGCGCCGTGGACGACGACGAAGTAGGGAGTGGTCTGGCGCACCGCGTCCAGGATGATCACTGGGTCGGCTTCCGCGGTTGGATGCAGCGTGGAGTGTGCGTCCATGTGCTCGAGCTCGTGTCCGAACATCTCCTGTTCGACCTGCGCGAGCCGACGGCCGGCCGACGCCGTCCCGCCGCGTTGCACGTGTCGTCGCACAGTGCGGAATTTCGCCGTTCGCAGCCGCCGGCGGACCATCGCGGCCACCTCCGCCACCTCACCCCGTTTCAGTTTGGCGATGACTGCCGTGCCGGACCGCGTGCTTGCGAGCCGGGCGCCGAGACCGCTGGGTGCAGGTTCAGCGGCCGCCGATGGCGCGGCGAACCACATGGTGAGCAGGCCGGGAAAACGGCGCTGCAACAGATAACCGAGCCGGAGGTGCCGCAGGCTACTGCTGGTGACGAGCACCAGTGAGCGGCGATCACCGGCCGGCAGCGGCACCAGCGACACCTCAGGACCTGGGAGTGCCATTGAACGGAAGTATCTCACGCAGGCCGTCGACCACCCCGACGCGCGGCTGCCACCCGAGGAGGTTCGTGGCGGCTGTCAGGTCGAATCCGGCGTGCGGCTGGAGCGCCCGTACGCGGTAGCGCGTGAGCGGCACGTCGCGTCCGGTCAGCCGACCGATCAACTCGGCCACACCCGCGACGGTGGTGAGCAGACGCGCCGAGACACGAACGACGTGCATGTCGGCGCCCAGTTGCTGGCAGCGGGCGAGATATTGCTCGTGCGTGATGCGGGCCGGGTCGACCACGTGGAACGTCAGGCCTTCGATGCCGGGACGGTTCGCCGCGAGCACCAGCGCGTCGGCCACATCGTCGACATACACCAGTGGCAAACGCTGCCGCGGTGGCCCGACAGCCAGCCAGTAGCGGCCGAAGGCGAGCGTTGCGTTCGGCACGACACGTTCGGCGCCGGGCCCGACGATCTGTCCCGGGCGTACGACGACGGCCGGCAGGCCGTGCCGAGCCACCGCTTCGCGCACGAGCTGTTCTGCCGCGATCTTGGCGTGCGTGTACGCGCCCCGGAGTTCCGGATGGGGATCGACGGCAGAGTCCTCCGTCACGAGGGCACCAGTTCCGGGTGCAGGCGGCGCAAGCACCCCCAGTGAACTGACGTAGACCAGACGGCGCACCGTGTGGCGGAGGCAGGCATCGACCACGTGTTGCGTGCCGGCGATGGTGCCGCGGCGGAAGTCGTCCGCAGTGCCGCTGGTGGTGGCGGCAACGTGATAGACGACGCGTGCACCGGCCACCGCGCGATCGACCGCGTCGGTGTCGCCGAGGTCGCCGACGACCACCTCGAGCCCGGCGTCAGCCGTCCCCCATGCGGGCGCGGTTCGCACGAGCAGGCGCACCGTGGATTGCTCGGCGCGCAGGCACCGGACCAGTGCCCGGCCGAGGAAGCCAGTCGCTCCCGTGACGAGGAGCTCCGCGGGAGCTGCGCTGGTCACGGCAACTGCGCCTGGGTGGCCGGCGCGTCCACGCGCGCGATGTGCGCCTCGACGGTTGCCAGGACGTCGGCGACGCGACTGTCCCACGTCATCGGTGCAACCGCCGCCAGCCGTGCCTGCACTGCCCCGGGCGATTCAGGGAGCAGCGCCTGTTCGATTGCGGCGAGGAACCCGGCGCGTCCGTCGGCGATGTGCACCCACGCGGCGAAGCGCTCGATCTCGGGATTGGACACCGACACAATCGGCCGGCCGGTCGCCAGGTATTCGCGCAGCTTCAGCGGATTGGCATTCCGCACCTGCTGGTTGAGGCGATACGGAATGATGGCGACGTCGAAGGCGCGCGCCCATGCGGGCAGCGACTCGTACGGCTGCGGACCCACCAGCGTCACGTTCGGCAGCGCCCGCAGCGACGAGACGTCGACGAACGGCTGCCCCACCAGCAGGAAGCTCCAGGCCGGGCGTGACGCGGCGAGCCAGGCGATCAGCTCGATGTCGATCCAGGCCGCAATCGACCCGAAGTAGCCGATGACCGGCCCCGGCAAGGCGCTCGCCCTGTCGGGCACGACCGTGGCGGGGTCCATGGCCTTCGCAAACAGTTCTACGTCGACGCCATGCGGGGCGAAAACCGTTGCCGCGTGCTGGTCGCGTTTCAACTCGAGCAGCGCTGGCGGCGCCACGAACACGATGTCGGCGGCCGACGTCAGGGCGCGATCGGCGGCGCCGATTCTCGCCGCGTCCACGCCCGGATGCGCGGCGTAGTCGTCGATGCAGTAGTAGACGCAAAGCGCCTCACCCAGGCGCCCGGCCATGAAACCCGGATGCGGGACGACGAACCACGAGATCGCGTTCGCGAAGCCCACATGCCTGATGGCGCGGCGCACCGCCCACACACCGAACGCCCGGTTCAACGCGTCAATGCCTGGCAGCCCGCGATAGGGGATCTGGGGGACCGTGCAGTGCCAGATGCCGGGTTCCACCTGCCTGGGCAGACGGGCGGCACCCGCCAGCTTGCGGAACAGTCGCTTGACGTCGCGCCCGGTAGACGCCGGCGGTCGAAGCCCTGGCGAGTCGACATACAGCACCGGGACACGCCGCGCGAGTCGCCGCGCGATGTGATGGCTGCTGGTCCGGTTCTCGGCGAACCAGTCGTTGCCGAAATAGACTATGCCGTAACCGTCGAGCGGGTCGCGGCCGGCGCTCACGGCTTGCGCCCCACGAAGTCGACCGAGGTGGAGCAGAGCTGGTCGGGAGAATAGTGACGAAACTCCGGGGCGATCTGCATCGATGGGAGCACGGCGAGGAGTTCCGGGCGCGGCGCGTGCACAGCCAGCACGGTCGTGAAACCCGCCCGCTCACTCAGGTCGATGAAGTCGCTCGGGCGCATTCTGTTCTGGTACTGCAGGTCGTTGTTCCAGAACGCCCATTCGGCGTCGCTGTAGCGCAGGTAGTTGATGAACGTAATCGAGGGGTCGGTGTAGGCGTAGTGGTCTCCGCAGTTCACGCTGTGCACGGACAGACCGCCTGGTCGCAGTACACGGTGCGCTTCACGCAGCATGGCCGCAATGGTGGCGCCGGGTACGTGCTCGAGGACGCTGTTCGAAAACACAACGTCGATGCTGTTGTCCGGAAGGCCGGACAGCGTCGCGTCGGCAGGCGCCTGATAGTCGAACGCGGTACCGGGCCGCGCGGCGTAGCGCGCGCGAACCGTCTCGACGGGCTGATTTGCGGCATCAGCGATCTCCGGCAGGTGCGCGTCGAGATGACGCCACAAGCGCTCCGTCAACGCCGCGTCCAGGTGACGGGTGAGGTCGAAACTGACGACACTCTCGGCGCCGGCCAGGAGGAAGCAGGCGGGCAGCGTCGGGAACCAGCCGGTGCCGATCTCCATATAGCGCGTCCCCGCCAGCGGCATGTCGAACGCGCGCAGGTGCCTGGCCAACACCATCCAGTCGGCGGTGACCTTCATCGACATGTTCTGCTCCGGACTCCGCAGTCCGCCGGCGTGCCGCTGCAGCAGGTTGTTCAGCCGCACCCCGCCAGGCACTGTGCTGAGCGTCTTCTGGACGATGCCCTTGAGCCGCCAGTTCACGTGATCCGCCAGTTCACGAGGCCTTACCAGAGGGCCGGCCGTAAGTGGCGGCGAGCAACTCGGCGAGGCGATAGCTCAGGGCGGCGAGTGTCAGGCCGCTGTTGGCGACGCCTCCCGACTGGAGGACCGAGCCGTCACAGATGAAGGTGTCGGGCAAGCCGCGCGCGGCGAAGAACTCGAGTCCCAGGTGACCCGGCCGGTCGAGGAACCGCGCCGACGCGCCCGAGTGATGCGCCGCGGTCCGAAACGCCCATGCCGATTCCGGAAGAGCGCGCATGTCGAGGATGTCCTCGGCGAACTCGTGGAGGAAGCGCCTCAGCCCGTCGGCGTAGGCGCGGCGTTCCGCGTCGGAGACATGCCAGGTGAGTGCTGGTGGCGTTCCCGGGGCGAGTGACAGCCCCCGGTCACCCAAGGGCGTCTGTTCGCCCAGCAGCAGGATGGAGTAATAGTCGCCGCGAAAGCCTGACTTCGTCTTGAACAGGATCGCTTCGCGGACTGCCTCGAGGTTGCGCAGCAGCGCCAGGATCTTCCTCGGCGACAGGGGGTCGTTGCGCAGGTCCGACAGGATGAACCTCGCCGGGCCCGAGATCGAGCCAAGCCCGAGATCGAGCGCGGGGCGGAGGTAGATCACCGACTTCACGCCTGCCGATTCGTAGACGAGACCAGCCCGCACTTCGGCGGTCTCGGTGGTGGTGCACGAGATGGCCTTGAGCCGGCTGCCTGGCCGCAACCGGACCTTGGCCACGTAGGCCATCGGATGGTCGTGATAGCCATGGCAGAATGCGCTCGTCTGCCCGAGCGAGCGCGCGATGAGCGGCGGCGTCGACAGTCCACCTCCGCACACCACGACACAGTCCGCATCAATCGCCGACGTGTTGCGGCCGCTGCCGATCACCACCCGCGTGGTGGCTCCGTTCGTCCCGGCTTCGACGCGGAGCGCCGTGCCGCGCCGCACGGCGATGGCCGCACCAGGATGACGGCGGTTGGCCAGCGTCCACAGGTTGGCGCGCTCGCGCGGCAGCACCATGTGCGCGGTTGTGGTAGCGGTGCCTTCCAGAGCGTGCTCATTGGCCGCGCGTATCCGCTCGCATGCCCGGTACTCATTGTCGGACAGAAATAGCGCCCAGGCCTGCCGGTAGCAGGACGCGAGTACACCCTCGGGCACGCCGGCTTTCGCCAGGTCGGCGTCGGTCATTTCAATCAGGGCGTTGTGCCAGAACGCCGTGGTGCCGCCGAGCCCCTCCGCCCTGTTGATCGACGAATTCACCTCGCCGCCGGCGCAGGTCACCTCGTCGAACAGCGGACGTGGGCGTCCGCCCTTCTCGATCAGCGTGACCTGGAACTGGTCGCGGAGCCTGGCGGCAATCAGTGAGCCACACAGGCCCGCACCGATGATGGCAACGCGCGTCTTCACGGCGTCGCGCCCAGGGCGCGCACACGTTCGACCATGACGACGCTAATCCCGGGCCGTGCGCCGCCAGTTGCCGCGGTAGCTACCCGTGACGAAGCTGGAGAAGCCGACCAGAAATGCCACGTTGAGCACCGCGAAGTACGAGGCGAAACGGAACACAGTGGGCCAGAGCACGCGGTGCCGCGTCACGTGAACGATCCCTGCCAGCGTGAGCCCGGCGACCAGCATGCCGGCGAACGTACGGTAGCCCGGCTCGCTGGACAGCAGGCTTCCTGCCAGGACGACAAGGGCCAAATGCGGGGTGAACCAGCGCAGCACTTTGTGCGAGACGTAGGTGAAGGCGAGCGCGACCGAGCCCCCGTAGATGTAGCGCGGATTGCGGAACAGGGCCTGGTAGTTGCCAGTCCCGATCCGGGTGCGGCGATGGAACTCCGCCTCGACGTCTTCGGGCACGTCCTCGTATGCGGTTGCCGCCGGGACATAGCGCAGGCCGCCGCCGCCGACCGCGATGTTCATCGCGATGACGAAGTCGTCGCAGATCGTGTCGGGGCGAAGTGGCTGGAAGCATTCGCGGCGAATGGCGTAGACGCCACCGTTGGCGCCGAGTAGTCCGCCGATGGACGACTCGGCGACCTTCAGCCGGCGCTCGACGGTCCAGTACTGGTGATCCTGATTGGTGCCCGCGGACGGCCGCTGCATGATCAGCTCGCCGCACACCGCGGCGGTGTCGCTGTCGAACGCGGCGGCCAACCGGCGAATGGTATCGGGCCGAAACACCGTGTTGGCGTCAGTGAAGACCACAATCGAGGCATCGGCCGCGGCGACCAGGTCGTTCAGCACGCTCGACTTGCCGCGGTTTGTGGGGAACGCATGCACCGTCACATGCGGACCTGCGTGCCGCATCGCGGTCTCGACCGTCTGGTCGGTGCAGCCGTCACACCCGATCAGGATCTGCAACCGGTCGAGTGGATAGTCCTGTTGCAGCAAATTGCCGATGCGCGCCGCAATGCCGGTCTCTTCGTTGAACGCCGCCACGACCACCGCCACGGTGGGCTCGCGGTGGCCGGGTGCTGTCGACGATTCACGCCTGGCCGACCGGCCGACGAGGCGAGCGACCGCAATGACGAGGACCGGGTAGACCACATACGCGTAGACGAGCAACCCGGCCGCGCTCCAGACGAGCCACAGCAGAACGAACGCGATCAACGACATGCCGGCGCCAATATCACTGGTCATGCGTCGGGCCACGGCTGAAGGTGGCTCGCTGCGCCGCGCGGTGCAGATACAGATCGGCGATGACGGGACGATGCGCCGAACTCGTGCCGCCGGTGAAGCTGTTCGCCACGCCGAATGCCGGCCCCACCAGAATGTGATCGATGCGCAGGAACGACCGCCGGAAGCGCAGTGAGTGACCCCACGTGTAGCCGAACCCGTGGCCGGCGCTCGCGAAGGCGTCGCGCAAGCCGGTCTCCAGCAGCGTGCGCACGACCAACGAGGAGTCGGGCGCATTCAGATCGCCGGCAACGATGACGGGTCGTGCGCGCAGTCGCAGGTCCGTGGCCAGTCGTGACGCCTGCGTCATGCGATCGGAAACGTTCTGTGTCCATTGCCCTATGCCCCCGAGCGGGTCTTCGCGCGTCGCGCTCAGGCCGAAGCGGGGAGTGATCAAGTGCACGTTGAACAGGTCGAACGTGAGCGTTCCGACCGTCACCGTACAACTGACGTATGAATGTGCCTGTTCTCGAAATGTTATCTCGCCGTGCGTGCAATCACGCAGCGGGAAACGGCTGACAACCACGTATTGTCCGAAAGAGTACGTCTGCCGGTTGGCGAACATGGCGCGGACGTTGTCGTTCGACTCGCGGATGCGCGCCAATGCACGCGCGTCCTGCAAGGCGAGGATGTCCGGGTCGTGGCGCGCGATCTCGGAGGCGATCGCCGCCAGACCTCCCCGATCGCCCAGGGTGATGTAGTCCTTGACGTTCCAGGTCATCAGCCGCAGCCGATTGCTGCCCTGATCGGACCGTCCAACCTCCAGCCCCAGGAGCTGCGCCGCCGCCACGCCGACGGCCAGCACCGCTCCCAGTCGCCACGGCCACGTCAGCGTCATCGATACCGCGAGGGCGATGAGCGCCGGCGCCATCAGCAGCGGTGACGGGACGTACTGGACCAGTGCCACCGGCCAGAAGCGCTCGGGCCCCGCGAGGAAGCCGGCCGCGAGCAGGCCGGTGGCCGCGAGCGCCACCGCCACGATGCCACGGGCGCCCTGCCTGACCCTCGTGTTCACGGCCGCACCGCCGCCGCGACGAGCCGCGCGCCGTTCGGCTCGGCGCCGCTGCCGGCAGGCCAGTAGCGATTGCGCAGCCTGAGGAACGGTTGCTCGATCAGGCGGTGCGAGGCCACGGCGCACACCACGGACAGGATGCAGTCGAGCGGGAAGATGTGGATCAGCCCTGTGCCCTCTGGCGCCAGGAACAGTTGCTGCCAGAGATAGAGCGAGTAGCTGATCGAACCAAGCCAGACCAGCGGCGCCCAGTTCAGGAACCGCCAGACCGCATCGTTGGTCACGATCTGGCTCCGGTGCAGCCAGAGTGCCAACGCGATGTAGATGAACGACTGCACGAACCCATAGAAGAACAGCGGGTGGTGTTCGAGCGGCCCGGCCAGGACCGCCGCCGGCAGGAGCAGGAACACCCACGGCGCCCGCAGCCAGCGCACGTAGCCAGCACTGGCCTCGAGGCGTCCGCGCATCAGGGCGAGCAGGCTGCCGACCGCAAACCCGTCGATCGCCACGAGCAGCGTGCGCTCGAAGTTGTCGTCGAACGCCGGCACCCACCTGATAACAGCCACACGCACGAATGGAAAGATCAGGACGGCGCCGATCGCCACGACCGCGCCGCGCGCCGGCCGCGCGAGATAGAGTACGAGCGGCCACACCAGGTAGAACTGCTCCTCCACCGAGAGCGTCCAGGTGTGGCCGAGCCACCACGCGGGTGCGCTGTCGAAGTTCATCGTGTAGGTCAGTGCTGCCGCAAGGTCGTACCGGTTGAGCTGAATCCATCCCGCGTCACTCGCTACAGCAACCAGCAGGAAGAACGCGTACGCGGCGGGGAAGATGCGGAGGGCGCGCCGCACGAGGAAGCGGCCAATGGCGAACCGCCCCGTCCGCTGGTGCTCGTCGTTGAGCAGCGTCGTGATGAGGAAGCCGGAGAGGACGAAAAAGATGTCCACGCCCAGTCCTCCCGCATGCGCCAGCCAGTCGATCCGGTCGGTGGCTGCATACCCGGCAGCGAGATGCGACAGGAACACGAGGAGAATGGCGACACCACGCATGCCATCGAGCGACGGCATGCGGCCGCTGCGCGGGGTCGCGCCCACGACACCGCCGGTATCGACCCGTGTGTGCGTCATGTCAGCACCACCCGCGGTCCACGGCGCACGAACCACTCGGCGCCGGACAGGGCGCGACGCACCGTGCGCGCATTGGGCTGGCCTTCCGTCACTCGGCGCCGCGGCAGCGCGGTCAGGTGGCTGGCGTGTTCCGCGAAGACGTTGCCACGCCGCGTCGTGACCGCGGTCGCGTACCCCGCCTCGGCGGCGACGCGGAATTCCCGGTCACCGCAGGCTGCGGGCCCACCATACGGATAGGCGAGATGCCGGATAGGCCGGCCCAACTCGCGCTCGAGCCGCTCTCGTCCGCCCAGCAGTTCCTGCTGCAACTCCGGGTCGTGGAGCCGCGCCAGACGACGATGGGTCTGGCTGTGGGCGCCAATCGTAACGAGCGGTTGACTGGCGAGTGCGCGAAGGTCGTCCCATCCGAGAGCGTCTTCATCCAGCAGCCGGCGCGCGTCGAGGCCGTGATGGGTGGTGCACCACGCCGACACGGCGCTCGAGCGACGCTCGAGGTCTTCGTGCACCCACTGTTCGATGCGGAGGTAGGCCGCCTGTTTGTCGGTCCACGACGCTGTGCTGACCGTGCCGGGAAGGCCCAACGGTTGCAGGTCGAGCGTATCGTGCGTCTCGACGAGCCGTGCCAGGGCTCCCCACCAGTAGTCGATCGTCCGGTCGAGCACGCCGGTGACGGTGTAGATGCAGAGTGGAGCGTCGTGTGCCGCGAAGACGGGCAGCGCGTTCGTGACGTTGTCCCGGTAGCCATCGTCGAACGTGAACGCCACGAATCGCCGGCCCTGATCGCTGCGCAGGCGGTTGGGCAGTTCGTCGAGCGCAATGCAGTCGAACCCCGATATCCTGGTCAACGTCAGGGCGTCGTCGAGCAGGTCGGCTGTGGTGGTGTAATCAGGATCCAGCACTCGCGCCCCGGCCGGCGCCATCCGGTGCAGCATGAAGATGGCGCCGCGGCCGCCGAGCCAGGGGGCACACAGACGGTCGACGCCGGTGGCCTCCAGCATCCGCAACAGCCGCTCACTTCGTCGCACAATTCTCCACCGATGTCTGCCCGTTCACCTGCGGACGAGGCTAACCCTGGTCGGGGCGCCAGAAGGCCCACAGCCAGGCGTAGGGATCGTGATAGATCCAGCCCCGTTCGAGTTCAGGAATGTCCTGAAGATGTCGCGCCACCACCCTGGACGACGGGCAGAAGAAGGTGGCAAGACAGGCACGGCCGAGGCGAGACATGCCGGCCACCGTGGCGGGGATGTCACTGACGTAATAGAGCACTTCACACGCGACCACCAGGTCGTATCGGCCGCCGGCAGGAGGGGGCCACGGCAGGGCGGCTGGCACATGCCCGACCGCGAACCGGGCCTGCGGTACCCGCGCCTGCGCGCGCTCGACAGCGCGGGCGCTGACGTCGAGTCCGTCGAGCTGATTGCAGATCCTGGCCAGATGCTCGCTCTGGTGACCCTCGCCGCTGCCAATCTCGAGCACCGAGTCGGGGCGTCCAAGGCGCGAGGTGATGACGGCGTTGGTCTGTTCGAAGCGCGACTGCTCGCGGGCGGTGGTCATGCCCCACGGGTCTGGCAGGGCGTAGAGCTGGTCGAGCCCCGCATGATTGTCGTTCGCGCCGATGTGCCGCATCGTGTAGCGGCGCCACGCTTTCGACACCAGTCCCCTGACCGGCGAGCCGTCACTGGCGATGCGAGCAAGAAGGGTCCTGGACATGTGCGACGTCAGTTTCAGCCGGCGATGCGGCGGGCCAATGTGCTGGCCGTGGTCCGTAGCGCGAGCGGTGCGAGCGATAGTATCGCGCGCCGGGTCGACAGACTGGAATCGGTCGCCCACGCCTTGCGCACCAGGCGCCAGGCATCCAGACGCCTACCGAGTAGCAGCGAGCCCCGTGCCCCTCGCGTGTACGCCCGGACGAGTGCGCGGCGCCTGACGGCTGCCGGAACAACGGCGGCGTGGGTGGTGACGGCGCGTTCGATGACGCGCACGTAGTCGGCGTAGGTGCGAGGCAAGCTCGACAACCCGTCGTGCCCGCGGAGCGCCTGCACCAGCGGTTGTTCGATGACCCCGATGCCGGTGTGCGCGGCCATCCTGATGTGATAGTCGAGGTCTTCGGCGGTGGCCAGCGTCTCATCGAAGCCACCCACCTGCTGGACCACCTCGCGCCGCATCATGACCGATGCCGGCACCAGTGTTGGTTCGAGGAGGACATGCTCGAGGATGCGGCCGTCCACGGGCAACATGGCGCGGCGATGGAAGACCTCGGTCGATCCGTCGGCGAACCGCCGGATGACGTCGCACACGACCATGCCGATGCCGGGATGGGCCTCCATCCACTCCCACTGGACCCGCGTCTTCTCCGGCATCCACTCGTCGTCGCTGTCGAGGAGCGTGATGTAGCGCCCTCCGGCCAGAAGCAGGCCGCGATTGCGGGCCGACGACACGCCCCGGTTCTCCTGCCACACGTAGCGGATCCGTTCCCCGAACGCGGATCTGAGGCTGTCGGCCGTGCCGTCGGTCGACCCGTCGTCCACCACGATGATCTCGTCGACTGGCTGGGTCTGGGCGAGGACGCTCCTGATCGCACGTTCAACCAGGATGCGACGATTGAAGGTCGGAATGACGACCGAGATACCGATGCTGCCGTGCATGTCCGAAAGTGGTTCCTGGAAGTGATAGCATGCCCCAACTGATCGAGGCATTCCAGTATGGCGCGCTCGACGCCACATCCGATGGCCATCAAGTACTCAACCGAGGAAGCGGACCTGACCCATGCGGCGCCGGTCATCCAGGACCTGTGGGCCAGGAATCTGATCGGGCACGACCAGCGGAGCGCGGAATCGAAGCTGTCTCGCGGCTACGTGAACAATCCGGCCGGGCGCGGCTCCGTCGTGCTGCTGCTCGGCGACGCACCGTCTGCCACCCACGGAGCCCAGGGCCTGCATCCCCGCCGCTTCCAGATCGGACCGCGCGCCGTCCGCGCTATCGGACTCGCAGACTACGTCGTTGACGTGGAACACCGGACGCTCGGGCCGGCGCTGATGCTGCTGCGCCGAAGCGACCGGATCGGCGCGGATCGATTCGACCTCACCTATGGTCTTCCCAACGAGAAGGCGGAGCCGGTGTTCAGCCGTGCGGGCATGAAATGCCTCGGCGCGCTGCTGCGTTTCGCGAAGCCGCTCGGCACACATGAACGGCTGAAGCGATACATGCCCGGGGCCGTGGCCCGCTCCATCGCGCCCGTGGTCGACCGCGCGCTCGGTGTTGGCGACATGGTGCGCGGGGCGGGCGCAGAAGTCCGGCTCGAGTGCACACCTGCGGTGTGGGACGACCCGCTGTTCGACGAGCTCTGGCAGCGGCGACCCGCCGCGCTGCTTCTGGCGGAACGGTCGGGTGCCATGCTACGGTGGCGATTCGGCACCGACGGACATACGCCGTGGCGGGTATGCGCGGCGCGCGACCGGCGCGGCCACGTGATGGGCTACGTCGTGTGGCGGCACACCGGGGTGTTCGCGACCGTCGGTGACTTCTTCACGAGCGCACCCGAGACACTCACGACGCCGCTGATGCTGGCGTTTTCGCAGTTTGCCCGGCGCGCCGGCATGCAGGTGATCTCGGTCGACTTCTTCGGGTGGTCCGCCGTGTTGGAGCAACTGCGCCACGCGGGCATGGTGCAGCGCCCGAACCGACTCTCCGTGTTCGTCGGGTCGCAGACCGCGGCCGAGTTCCAGTCTCCGGAGTGCTGGTACCTGACCGATTTCGACAACGACGCGGACTGACCTATGTGCGGGATCGCCGGCGTCTTTGCATTCGCGGGGGGCCAGCCGCCGCGCCCGACCGACCTGTGGTCGATGATCGGCGCGCTGCGCCACCGCGGCCCGGACGGGTCCACTACGCACATCGACGGGCCGGTGGGACTCGCGCATGCACGTCTGGCCATCATCGACCTCGCCGGCGGCGCGCAGCCGATCGCCAACGAGGACGATTCGGTCCGCGTCATCCTCAACGGTGAAATCTTCAATTTCATCGAGCTCCGTCGCGAACTCGAGGCGCGTGGCCATCGTTTCCGTACGCACACGGACACCGAGGTGCTGGTGCACCTCTACGAAGAGCAGGGCGACGCGTTCGTACATGCCCTGAACGGGCAGTTTGCCATCGCGCTCTGGGACGCGCGGCGGCAGCGGCTGCTCCTCGTTCGCGATCGCACGGGGATCCGTCCGCTTTTCTTCGCTGTTGTCGGCACCCGTCTCGCCTTCGCATCCGAAGTGAAGGCCCTTTTCCAGCTGTCGTGGGTGCCGCGTCGTCTTGCCATCGACGGCCTGGCGTCGATCTTCAGCTATTGGTCGGTGCTGGCGCCGGGCACGGTCTTCGACGGAATCGGCAGCGTGCCGCCAGGGCACCAGATGGTCGTCGACCGGGCTGGTCACCGCACCGTGCGCTACTGGGACTGGCACTTTCCAGAGATCGAGCCGACCGAACGCAGCGAAGGTGAGTGCGCGGAGGAGCTGCGGATGCTCCTGCTCGACGCGGTTCGCCTGCAGTTGCGGTCGGACGTTCCGGTTGGCGCCTACCTGAGCGGCGGACTCGATTCGTCGATCATCACGGCCGTGATCAGCAAGTACACCGACACGCCACTGCGCAGCTTCTCGCTCACGTTCGACAGCCCGGAGTTCGACGAGCGGGGCTTCCAGGCCGAGCTCGTCGCCAGGCTCAAAACCACGCACTCGTCGCTGGCCTGCACGCCGGCATCGATTGGCCGCGCGTTCGGACGCACCGTGTGGCACGCCGAGTCGCCGTTGGTGCGCACGGCGCCGACGCCGATGATGCTGCTGGCCGACCATGTCCGCGACGCGGGTTACCGCGTGGTGCTGACGGGTGAAGGCGCCGACGAGGTCTTCGTTGGCTACGACCTGTTCAAGGAGGCCGCGGTGCGACGTTTCATCGCGCGCCAGCCGCGCTCGGCGTGGCGAGGCCGGCTGCTCGAACGCCTGTACCCGTACCTGTTGAACTCACCTACCTCGGGCCGGGCCCTGACCGAACGCTTCTTCACCCAGGGGCTAGAGGCGCAGCACGAGCCGTCGTTCGCGCACATGCCTCGACTGGCCACGACGCGTCGCGTGCTGCAGTTCCTGCATCCCGACATTCGCGAGCAGGCACTGGCGTGGAGCCCGGCGCAGGCGCTGAATGACCAGCTGCCAGACGTGTTCCGCCGCTGGCTGCCGCAAGGCCGCGATCAGTACGTCGAGGCGCACACGCTGCTGTCGGGTTACCTGCTGTCCTCGCAGGGCGACCGGATGGCGATGGCGGCTTCGATCGAGGCCCGGTTCCCGTTCCTCGATCATCGCATCATCGAATTCGCCAATCGGCTGCCCTCCACTTACAAGCGTCGCGCCCTGTCGGAGAAGCGCATTCTGAAGGCGGCGATGTCTGGTGATGTGCCCGCCTCGATCGTGGCGCGCACCAAGCAACCCTATCGCGCACCCGACAGCAGCAGCTTCTTCGCGGACGGGCAGCCGCTCGACTACGTGCGCGAACTGCTCAGCCCGTCGTGCATCGAGGCCGCCGGCCTGTTCGACGCCGAAGCGGTCGGCCGGTTGGTGGAGAAGTGCCGCCGCGGACGTGCCATCGGCTTTGGCGACAACATGGCCTTCGTCGCGATCGTGTCGACCATGCTCGTGCATGAACAGTTCATCGCGCCGGCCGCCGGTCCCCAGCCGCTGCTCGTGAGCTGACTACATGTTGCTGCATGACGCGTTCGAGGCGACCTCGCTCAGGCTTGGCGAGAAGACCGCGCTGATTTGCGGGAAGGAGCGGGTCAGCTACGCCGGCCTTGCTCGGCAGGTGCGCGCGACCAGCGCGCTGCTGCAGGCGCACGGCGTGACGAAGGGCGACCGGGTGGTGCTGTTCCTCGACAGCGGTCCGGCATTCGCCGCCGCCGTGCACGCGACGGTCCGCATCGGCGCAGCGTTCGTGCCCGTCTCGCCGCTCGTCAAGCCGGACAAGCTGGCCTACGTGTTGAAAGACACGGGGGCGTCGGCGCTGATGGCGCATGCCCTGATGCGGCATGTGTGGGAGCCGGCGATCGACCGTACGGCGCAGCGTCCGGTCTGCATCGTGGCAGGCGGCGCCACCGGCGCGCGAGACGTGCCTTGGGACGCCACGTCAGAGGCCGCCGTCGTGCCCGGCGTGGCTCCGGCGGTCGACCCGCAGGACGTAGCCGCCATCATCTACACGTCAGGCAGCACCGGCGTGCCGAAGGGGGTTGTGCTGACCCATCACAACATGTGCACCGCCTGGGCGTCGGTGCAGAGCTACCTGCAACTGCAGGAGAGCGACATCATCGGGCTCGCGTTGCCGCCGTCGTTCAGCTACGGGCTGTACTTCCTGCTGATGGGACTCGGGCTTGGCGCCACGGTGATGGTCGAGCGAGCGGCGGCCTTCCCGACAGCGGTAGTCAACGGGCTGGTCCGTGAATCCGCCACCGTGTTCCCGGGCGTGCCGACGCTGTTTTCCGCCATCCTCGCCCTCCCTGGCCTGGCCACGTACGACCTGTCGGCGCTGCGTCTCGTGACGAATGCCGCCGATGCGCTGCCAGAGACGCAGGTGCGAGCCCTGCGTGCCAGGCTGCCGCAGGCAGCGCTCGTCCTGATGTACGGCATGACCGAGTGCAAGCGCATCAGCTACCTGCCGCCGGAGGAACTGGGTCGCCGCCCGGCGAGCGTCGGCCGCGGCATCCCTGGCCAGGACCACTGGTTGATTGACGAGCGCGGCACTCGCCTCGAGAATGGGGGAACCGGAGAGCTCGTGGTGTCGGGACATCACGTGATGCGCGGCTACTGGAACAAGCCCGAGGAGACCGCAGCGAGGCTGAAGCCTGGCCCTGGCCCGAATGGCGTGGTCCTGCACACCGGCGACCTCTTTCGCACCGACGCCGACGGGTGGCTGTACTTCGTGGCCCGGAAGGACGACATCCTGAAGACGCGGGGCGAGAAGGTGGCGCCGCGTGAAGTGGAGAACGTGATCCACGAGCTCGCGGCGGTGCTCGAATGTGCGGTGGTCGGCGTGCCAGACGCCGCGCTTGGCCTGGCACTCCGGGCGTTGGTGCAGCTCAAGCCCGGGGCGGTCCTGACCGAGCGTGAGGTCATTCGCCACTGCCTGTCCCGGCTCGAGCCCTTCATGGTGCCCGCCTCGGTGGCCTTCGTGACCCAGTTGCCGCGGACCGACTCGGGCAAGATTCGCCGGATCGATCTGCGCTGATGTTCGCGTCGTTCCGCGATAATGGAGACCAGCGCGCGTCGACATGTGCGCACGAGACGAGCGGAACATGGCTGACGTGAAGACGGCACTGCGACAATTCATCCAGGAGAACTTCCTCCTCGGCGCCGGACCGGCGCTCGCCGACGACGAGTCGTTCATCGATCGACATGTCCTCGATTCCACCGGGTTTCTCGAGTTGATTGCCCACGTCGAGGCGACCTACGGCATCGCGGTGCTGGACGAGGAGATGGTGCCCGAGAATCTCGACTCCCTCGACAACCTGGTCGGATTCCTCCAGCGGAAGCGCGGCCAGTGACCGTGGCCGGCGCCGTGCCTGACGCGGGCCGCACGCCGCTGACCCCGGCCGTGCTGGCGCTCGACTGCGTCGTCGAAGCCGACCGCATCGCCGCCTGGATCGTCGAGGTCCTTGGCCAGACGCTGCATCGGCGCGGCCTCGTGGTGGCCATGTCGGGCGGGATCGACAGTTCGGTGTGCGCGGCGCTGGCGGTGCGCGCGCTCGGAGCGAAGAAGGTCGTGGGGTTGCTGCTCCCGGAACGGGAATCGAGTGCGTCGAGCCTCGAGCGCGGACGACAGCTTGTCGAGCACCTCGGCATCGAGCACCAGGTGCACGACCTGACCGATGCCCTGACGGCGGTTGGTTGCTACGCCACGCGCGACGATGCGATCCGGCGCGTGTTTCCTGGCTACCGGGACGGGTGGACGAGCAAGATCGTGATTGCCGGCGGTACGGAGGGCGGCATCAACTTCTTCAAGCTCGTGGTGCAGCCGGCAGCCGGCGACACCCGCGACGCCCGCCTGCCGCTGCGCGAGTACCTCGAGATCGTGGCCGCCACCAACTTCAAGCAGCGACTGCGCAAGAGCATGGAGTACTTCCACGCCGACCGGCTGAACTACGCGGTGGTCGGCACGCCCAATCGCCTCGAGTACGACCAGGGGTTCTTCGTGAAGAACGGCGACGGCGCCGCGGATCTCAAGCCGATCGCGCATCTCTACAAGACACAGGTCTACGCGATGGCGCGCGCGCTTGGCTTGCCAGACGAGATCTGTGCGGCCGCGCCGACGACCGACACCTACACGCTGGCACAGGGGCAGGACGAGTTCTTCTTCGCCCTTCCGTACCAGGAGATGGACGTCGTGCTATGGGCGCACGAGCACGACCGCAGCGCCGGTGAAGTCGGCGAGGCGCTGGCGATTGACCAGGGCCGGGCCGAGCGGCTCTATCGCGACATCGAAGCGAAGCGGAGCGCCGCGGGGTATCTGCACGCTGCCGCGCTCACGATGCGCGATGCCGAAGCGACGTTGGACCAGGGCAGGTCGAGTCGGTTGCGCGCATGAAGGCCATCTTCCGTCCGACTTCGCCCGACGACTTCGAGCGCGTCAGCGAGTTTCTGCAGCGCGCCTTCGAGGTTGGCGCAGACGAGTCGTTCCTTCAGCGTGCGGTGATGGCATGGAAGTACTGGGACCGCCGCGACGACTGGGACGGTCCGCGCGCCTACGTGCTCGAACGCGACGGCGCCATCGTCGCGCATGCCGGCATCTACCCGATGACCTTCGCGAACGGGGCGGTTCGCGGCATTCACATGATCGATTGGGCGTCCGAACGTACCGCGCCCGGCGCTGGCCTTGCCCTGCTGCAGAAACTTCATGGTCTATTCGACTTCATCTACGCCAGCGGCGGCTCGGAGATGACGCGCAAGGTCCTGCCGGCGTTCGGCTTTGTCGAGTGCGCGCGCCAGTGGCGCGCGGTCAGACCGCTTCGGCCGCTGAAGCAACTGCTCACGCACCAGTCACGTGGCTGGACGCGTGGACCACGCCTGGTTCGCAATCTGGCGTGGTCGTTGACGATGCCCGCCGAGAGTTCCAGCGCTTGGACGGCGAAAGAAACCGACCCGGCAGACCTCTCGGATCGGTTCGCCGACACGGATGCGGCGTCGGCGCGCTTCAGCCCACGTCCTCCCGCATTCTTCGAGTACCTGGCGCGTTGTCCGGTGGTTCGTATTCGCGTCTTCCGCATGGTGGGACCGGCTGGCGCGACCGGACACTTCGCCGTTGGCGTCCTCCGTGGGCAAGCGCGGATCGCCGGGATCTGGCTGCACGAGCCAGACGAAGCCGGATGGCAGGCTGCGTTCGTCCTGGCTCAGCAGGTCGCTCGTGGCCTGGACGGCGCGAACGAGGTGGTGTGCGCGGGAACACGGGGCGCGAGTGAGCAGGCGGCTGAGCGAGCCGGACTCCGCATCATCGGCAGCGCGCCGGTCTATCTGCTGAACAAGAAAGGGAAGCTGTCGCTCCGCGACGACTTCCAGTTCCAGATGGTCGACAACGACGGCGCATTCCTCGACGATGGCATGGTCGGCTACTGGTCCTGAAGCGCGCGAGCCAACGCCTCGAACGAGGTTGCGCCTTCGAACTCTTCGAAGTCGATGTCGCGCCCGAACTCTTCGCCGATCAGCGTCAGCAAGGTGACTTGCGCCAGCGAGTCCCATCCCGCCACCGTTGCGGCGCTCGCCTCGGAGTAGAGGTGCGGAGCCAGGTCTGGAAAGACCAATGCGAAGCAACGGGCTAGCTTGTCTCTGACATCGTCCACGTGTCGTTCACCTTGTGAAACAGCAGAGGACACCGCGACTTGAACAACTCGGCGTCGAGCGTCAGCGCGCCATCGTCCGCGAGGGTTGTGCCGATGCGGGCGAGGAACGCCTGCATCGGTCCGTTTCGATCCGTCGCCTTGTAGCGAAAGCGGAGGGTTGTTGCGGCTGTCTTGTCGAAGAGATGCCGCACCGCCTGGAACTCGATGTCGCGCGAGAACGCGCGACAGCTCATGACCCAGACGTCGACATCGCACACGTCGCCACGAACCTGACCGGCGAGCACTGCTATCCGTCCGAGCGGACCAAAGCGATCGTCATACGCGAGCGTGGCGACGAAGGCGCGCTCACGTTGCGAGAGCGCCCGCCAGGCCGACTCCGTGTAGCGGTCGCCATTGAGGTTGAACTGATTCGACTTGTTGACCAGTTCGAGCGCGCGACCATCGCTGGCGCCGGCAGCGACGGTGATTGTGGCGTCGAGGCGTTCCTGGAAGCCGGACGCAGGGGACCGGTCGGTCACGTCAGCGGGTGGGTGCGATGCTCGAATGCTGCTCTGACGGATGAGGTCTTCCGGCAGCACATGCGGCTTGCCGAAACGTGTGCGCAGGTGACGAAGCAGTGCCGGCACGCAGCCTGCGTCGGCAGGAAACTGCAGGCACTCGATACCCGGATGGGCCTCCGACACCTCCGCCAGTTCCATCAGGCTATCGTCGATGAAGAGCACGCTGTCAGCGCCGACGTTCCATCGTTCGAGAATGCGACCGACCGCGGCCGACTTGGCGCCCCAGCTGGCCTCAATCGGGAAGAACTCACCTGGCGAGACCAGCAGGTCGCTGCGGTGCAGCGCCGCCGCCACCGGCTCAGGATCGTTCTTCGAGGCGATGGCCAGCAGGATTCCCGAATTAGCGAGGGAACCAAGCAGGAGTTGATAGAGGCCATGCTGGTGCGACTTGTCGTCGAGAGACCAGGAGACACCGTCGACGCCAACGTCTCCGAGCACGCCCTTCCAGAGCGTGCCATCGAGATCCGTAATCAGGCCCTTGCGTGGAGAGTCTGGGAACAGGCACTGGACCGCGACATCGGCGAGGGTGTCGGCATGCGACAGCGTGTACGGAAAGCCCGTGCGCAGGTCTGCGGCGAAGTCGTAGCGAGCGTCCGGCGGCGAGAGCGATGCCAGCAGGCGGTTGTTCACCACGCACACCGCGTCGATGGCGGCAAGACGTCTCAACAGGTCGCCGACACGCGCATCGATCTGCAGTTCGAACTGGCTGCTTCGTGTCGGCGGCGTGGGTGGCAGTTGCGGCAGCGGAAGGCCAGGTCCGACCACGACCACCGGCATCGTTCGGGACAGGTCGAGCAGCCGCTGCTCCAGCCGTTCACAGCGCTCGGCGATCTGCACCGCGATGTCCGCCAGGGCGTCGGAACTCCAGCGAGCACTTGCGCGAAACCCGAGCCGGGGATCGAGGTCGCTCCATTCGACGAGCGTGACAGCGCCGTCCGAGGCCGTCCCGCTGGCGCGAGCGATGTTGCCGTCGAGGTCGCCAAACAGTCCGGACGTCACCTGCACGCGGGCGTCGGGAAAGCGAAGTTGCAGCCTGGCACGAAGGAACGCCGTCACGTGCAGCGGCATGCTGCCGCACAGGAGCTGCACGGATAGTGCGTCGCCCTGGCCGGTTCGCGTGATGATCTGAAGCGCCTCGGATAGCCGCATGTCGATGATTTCGCTGCATGAAGATTGTACAGCGGCCGATCGGTGGCGTTGCGTTGTCGCGCCGCCTCCGGCGCCTCACCCGCGAAGAATCGTGCTGACCAGCAACGCCCACGCCCTCGGATGGAGCGGCCGGAGGCGAAGCGACTGGAGCAGGAACGAGCGTGCGTCGCTCCAGGCACCGCCGAGGCGATGGTGGTAGGCACGATCGAAGTAGAGACGGCTCAGCGCGTCACGCGTGAATGCCTTGTCGCGATACTCCGGATGCCGGGCGAGGAACTCCTCGTAGACGGCCAGTTCCTCCGTGAACCACGACCCATCACGCGCCGTCTCGTGCACCAGGCTGCCAGGGTGGATCCGCTTCTCGACCAGGACCGGCTCGAGATAGCCAATCTGGCCCAGCAGCACCAGTTCGAGCCACAAGCCGTAGTCTTCACCGAAGCGGCGCCCTGACACCATGCCAGTGGTGCGGAGCAGGGCGTCGCGGCGAATCATCGTGGCCGAGCAGCAGATGCAATTCTCGAGGACGAGCCGCTCCAGCGAGATCGGGTTCCCGGGCCCAGCGCCTGCCGCGAACCTGGAGGTCCGGCCTGACCCGTCGCCCACGTAACACCAGTTCGTGCTGGAGAGCACGAAGTCAGGCCGCTCGTCGAGGAACGCGAGTTGCTCTGCCAGCTTGGTGGGACGCCAGCGGTCGTCACAATCGAGCAACGCCACGTACTCACCGGAGGCGAGAGCGAAGCCGCGGTTCCGCGCGCCGCCAGGGCCGACGTTGGGCTGCCGCACCAGCACGAGGTCGTCGGTCCGTCGCGGGCGCACCGGCTCAGCTGAGCCGTCGTCGATCACGATCACTTCGACGTCGTGCAGCGTCTGGCCGCGAACGCTGTCCAATGCCTCTTCGAGCCAGTGCGGATTGAACGCGGGAATGATCGCGCTCACGCGTGGTGCCGGCGGCACATGCGCCCCTCTGCTGACCGTCGCCGTGTCATCTGTCACGGCATCAGCCCTCGATGCCTGCCGCCGCTGTCACCGCTGGCGACCGGCCAAGCAGCGCCGATCGGCACAGGCGCAGCAGTTCGAGTGACGCGTCGCGAGCGATGACCAGCGCCGACGCTACGTAGACGATGGCCCCCACCGCGCACTCGGCGGCGAGCAGCACGACTGGCGACACCGTGCGTGCCTGCGCCCACGCGTCCATCGCCAGCACGGACACCAGCATGGGGACGCACGCGACAAGTGGCGGGAAGAGTCCGGCGAGAAACGTGCGCAGGCGCAGCCGTTCGAAACGACCGATCACCAGCATGGCCGCCACCGCCCGCACGCTGAACGCCAGCCCGACACCCGCGCACGCCCACAGCGGCCCGAGTAAACCGAGCAGGCTCATACTGCCGAGCAGCAGCACGACGTTGAACCACTCGAGGCGGAGCACGGCCATCGGCTTGTTCGCCGAGTGCAGGTACGTTGTCAGCGCGCCACCGATCGGGCGTGACACGGACACGATGCTGAGCAGCATCAGCATCGGGCCGATACCGGCCCACTCACCCTTGAAGAAGGCGCGGGCAATCAGAGGAGCCACAGCGCCGAGACCGACCGCCAGTGGAAACATGATCAGTCCGAGCAGCGTGCAGGTTCTGACCAGCGCCTCCGGCCGGCGAGCCGGAGCGAGACGGGCGAACGACGGCAGCAGAATGTCCGTGACCTGTTCGCCGACCTGAGTCGCCGGAACGTCGGCGAGGTTGTAGGCGAGGTTATAGGTACCCATCGTGCCCGCTCCGAACATGCGGGCCATCACCAGGTTGTCCCAGCGTCGCGCCGCGAAGATCGCGAAGCTACCGATTGAGACCGTCGAACCATAGCCGACCATCGTCTTGAGGGTGTGCAGCCGGAGAGCGCTGGGTTCGAGCCATGCCCGCCGCTCCGCCGACATGATGAAGGCAAGCGCCCGCACCAGGGAGCGGGCGATGTTGCCGTAGACGAGCGACATCGCGCCCCAACCGGTCATGGCCATGCCGAGGGAGACGCCGGTATACGCCACCTCGCCAAGCGCGCGCGTGACGCTGACATGGGCAAACCGCAGGTCGCGCAGCAGGATGCGCTCGGGCATGAACGACAGCCGGTCCAGCAGCGCCGCCAGCGCCATTCCCGGGATGAAGGCCGCCAGTGCCGGCACACCGAAGGCCGGCCCGACCCAGCCGCGCAACACATACACCGCAACCAGCGCCACGAGCCCGGTCGTGATGTGGAGCACGGACCCGTGGAAGATGGCGCTGCGGTCGGCGTTCGGGTTCGAGAGCACGTACATGCCGACGCCGAGGGTCGAGACCTGGTTGGCGGTGGCCACCACGACGAACGCGCTCGATGCCTGACCGTACTCGTCAGGAGCCAGGAAGCGAACGAGGAACAGTGTGCCGATCAGGCCAAGCGCACGGGCGCCGACGCTGGTGCCGATGGCCCACGCGGCACCGCGGATGGCTCGCTTCGCGATCGACACGACGTCAGGCCGCCGGTGAGAAGCACGCGACAGTCATGACGGCGAGTGTACCTCTGGCCGTGAGGGCGACGGCAGGGGCCGCCGCGCGATCACCAGCAGTTCGTCGGGCAGCAGGCCGAAGCGCGACACGGTGGCCGGGCCGAAGTGCGCGCCGATGCTGTCGGTTGCAATGACGAACCCGGCCGCGGACAGCCGGCGCCGGTAGTCGTCGGCACCGTAAATTCGGATGTGATCCATCTGTCCGAATCGACGCAGCATGTCGGCGGCGTCGCTCGCCTCGCGATCCTCGCGCGTCGCCATATCGTGCACCAACGGAACCTGCAGCATCGCCCATCCGCCCGGTTCAAGGACCCGGAACAGCTCGGCCATTGCCCGCGCATCGTCCGGGATGTGTTCCAGCACGTGATTGCAGAGAACGACGTCGAAGCTGTGGTCCGGAAAGTCGATGGCGGTCACGTCGAGGCGGCGCTGAGCGCGGCCGGGATTGAGATCGCCGCTGACGTAACGCACACTCCCGGCGCGGCGCAGCAACGGCTCCAGCCGCCGCTCCGGCGCAATGTGCAACAACCGTGTCGGCGCCGTGAACACACGGGTCAGCCGCTGCAGGTACAGGTAGATGTGGCGCTCGCGCTCGAACGAACCGCATCGCGGACAGACCGCCTGTTCGATCGGACCGCCGCCGACCACGTGTACCTCGGTGAACAGCGGCGACGGTTCACCAGGGTCGCGAAGGAAGCGGCGCAGGTGCGCGCGGCAGAACGGACAGGTGCGTCCGATGCCGACGCACATCAGCCGACGTGCGAGGGTCCGCGGCAGGTCGTACAACCGGCAGAGCCGATGGTAGAGATCGGCTGGGACATGACGTCTGGCCCATTGGCCGATAGCTGACTTGATCATGCTGAATGCACCCACGGCTCAGACACCGGCGACGACGCGCCCCACAGGTTGGCGGCTGCCATCCTGTAGCGGAACAGCGGCAGCGAGTCAGTGCGGTCCACGGCCTCGCGCCTGAGGTCGAACAGGGCCGAGTGACCGGGCCGATTGACACCGCCGTAATAGGAGAATGCTGCGCGGTAGCCGGCGTCGGCCGCGAGTTGCTGCGTCGCGGTCGTGAACGCCGCGCGCCCGCCGACGGGATAGGCCATCAGGCGCACTGCTGTCCCGGTCTCGGCCTCGATCCGCTGCTTTGCATGACGCAGTTCGTGACGCTGGGTGTCGGGTGGCACCCGCGACAACACCGGGTGATTGTAGGTATGCGCGCCGATCTCCATCCCCGCCGATGCCAGCGTCCGCACGTGGTCCCAGGTCATGAACAGGTCCGAGCCTGGTGCCTTCCCTTCGGCTGTCACGGCGGCTTCGTCCTCCAGCATCTGGAAAAAGCGCGCTTCATCGATGTCAGGCGCGCGCTTGTAGGAGCGGAGGATGGCGTGAGTGGCCAGCTTGCGACTGCCGTTCCGCACATCGACCGTCAGCGGCTCAGGATAGCTGAGCGTCAGCGTCGGCTTATCGGTGTGCTTGACGATGTAGGCGACCCTATCCCACCAGGTGAGACGCGGCGTGTCGATGTAG
This sequence comes from Acidobacteriota bacterium, assembly GCA_043743165.1. Lineage (GTDB taxonomy): Bacteria > Acidobacteriota > Vicinamibacteria > Vicinamibacterales > CAVVIG01 > CAVVIG01. Next base: position 2,249 of record JAYTXA010000029.1, on the reverse strand, counting down.
CCCGCGGCCACGAAGAAGACGGCCGGTATGCCAAGCTCGCGAAGGATCGGCATCGCGACGTCGCAGTTGTCGCGATAGCCATCGTCGAACGTGATGAGCGCTGATGGCCGCGCCAGTTGCAGCCGACCGTGTCGTGTGGCCTCGAGCAGCGTCGAGGCGCTGAGCAGATCGACGTGGCGCCGGAGGTGAAGCAGCTGCGCGCGAAAGTCGTCGACCGTTGCCGAGAACAGTTCGTCGTCGAACGGCTGGCTGCCGGCATCGCCGATGCGGTGATACGCGAGCACGACAAGGCTCGGTCGTCGAGCCATGAACGTCAGCGCTGCATTGAGGCCAACGGCATCTGCCACTCGCACCAGTGTGTCGCGTGTGATCATGGAGTTGCGTGTTGCTGCACGCGTTGGCGGCGTGTGTGCCGCGGCCGGCAGCGGCAGCGATTCTACCGCGTGATATGCGAGACTGCTGCATGCCTTCGGAGGTCCCTTGGCGTTCCTGATGACGCTCGCCTACATGGTCCTGCTTTACGTACGTCCGCTGGACCTGGTCGATGGCTACCAGGGTCTACCGGTGATGATCTGGCTTGGTCTCTCCACGCTGGCGCTGAGCGCGATTGCGTGGGGCCTCACGCCGGCCCAGCGTCGCGCGTCGCTGGGCGAGCCGCAGCCGTGGCTCACCGTCGGCTTCGTCCTGCTGGCCGTGATGCCGTGGGTGCTGATCGGATGGCTCGACGAAACCATCGCCTCGCTGCTGCAACTGCAGTCCGTAATCGGCGCCTTCTTCATGGTGTTGTTGAACGTGAACACGATGAAGCGCATGCGCTGGATGGTGACGGCGTTGGTGTTCGCCTTCGTCATCATGACCGCGCAGTCGGTCACGTCGTATTACACCGGGTGGCGCCACGACACGTTCGTTATGGACCAGCGTCTCGACGCGGGGCCGGAGCAGAACGAGGATGCCGGCTTCATCTATCGGCTGCGGCATCTCGGCTTTCTCAACGATCCCAACGACTTCGCGCAATCACTGGTGACCATGCTGCCGCTGGTGGCGCTTGGCTGGCGCCGGAAGAAGCCGCTGACGAACTACGCGGTAGTAGTACCGGTGTTCGCTGCGTTCTGCTGGGGCGTGGTGCTGACCCGGTCGCGTGGTGGGCTGGTGGCCCTGGCGGTGACCGCCCTGTTGGCACTGCGCGACCGCATGGGTCGTGTGCGCGCCGCAGTGCTGACGGGGGTGCTGGTGGCCGCCTTCATCGTCTTCAACCTGGGTGCCGGGCGGGCGTTCAATGACGAATCGTCGGAGAACCGCGTGGAAGCCTGGGCCTCTGGGCTGCTGATGCTGCGCACCAATCCGCTCGGGGTCGGCTTCAACGGCTTCATCGAAGAGCACCCAGGCCTGACAGCCCACAACTCGTTCGTGCTCGCGTTTACCGAAACGGGAATCGTCGGCTACCTGGCGTGGATGGCCCTGCTGGTGCTGACCTACCTGGAACTGACGCGGCTGGCGCGTCTGCCTGGCGACGACGAGGACACCGCCGGCATACGCAAATGGGCGCGGGGCGTGCGCCTCGCACTATCGGCCTTTCTGGCAGGCGCGTACTTCCTGTCGCGCACCTACGTGGTGACCCTCTACCTGCTGATTGCGCTGGCGCTGTGCCTGCGTCAGGTGGCGCAGCGGCAGGGCCAGCTGCTGCCGCCGATTCGAGCCGGCGAGTGGATCACGCGCACCGTCGCGTGGGCTTGCCTGTCGGTGTTCTCGATCTGGCTGTCTGTGAAGCTCACGGGCTGAGTCACTGCGCGCGCAGTTCAACGCTGAACGAACAGCCGACGGTGGATACCAGGTCGATGCGGTAGCCGCGGCTGTATTCGCCCAACGGCATCGCGCTCCACGACGCGGTGGCAGCCTGCAGCGGGCGGATGATCAGGTTGCCGGCCGCGATGCTGCCGTTCGCGAGCTGCACCGGTGCCACCGGCACCTGCACCTGGAAGATCGGCCGGATGCCTGCGCCGACCTGGCACGTATCCGACACGCGCAGGGCTGTCCCGACCAGCTCGATCGTCCGCGTCCACTCCTGCACGGCATCCCGGTTTCGCCAGAACGCGTTCGTCAGGTCCGCAACGGCGGTGACGACGCCGTTGGCGTCCTGCGTGGTCATCTTCGAGCTGAGCGTGTCACTGGGCGACTGCGGAATGACGGAGCCATCGGCGCGTTCGAAGCGCAGGGTGTTGTGCGCGTCGGTCTCCTGATGGATGCCGCTG
>JAYTXA010000028.1:0-42899 GCA_043743165.1 Acidobacteriota bacterium | reverse complement strand
CACGGCGTCCGGCGGCGGGCGCATCGCGGACGCTCAATCGGTAAAATGGTGAAATGAGTAACAGTCAGCCAGAAGTGTGGATGCGCGGTGCGGTACCCGGCTTCGAGCCACTACTCCAGCCAGCGGTGCACGCGTTTCTTCAAGCGAAGCAAGACATCGAGGCGCTGGTCAGTCGTGTCCCTGACGAGCACACCTGGTCGCAACCTGGGGGCGCCGCGTCGATCGGCTTCCACATTCGCCACATCGGCGGTGCGACAGACCGTCTGCTGACCTACGCACGCGGAGGATCGCTCACGCCGGATCAGATCGCCGCCCTGAAGGCGGAGGGCGTCGCCGGGGCCTCACTTGCCGAGGTCGCGGTCACGACCCAGTCGGCGCTGGACCGCGCGCTCGAACAGTTGCGAACCACGGAGCGCGAGACGCTGCTCGACGATCGAAAGCTGGGACGAGCGGCGCTGCCGACGACGGTGATCGGCTTGCTCTTTCACGCGGCGGAGCATGCGACCCGCCATATCGGACAGGCCATCACGACGGCGAAGATTCTGGCTAGCCATAGCTAGCGGCGACGCGGGCCTGAAGTGATTTCTGCCCGCCCTACGGTTTAGGACCGCTGGCGAAGCGCGATGCGGGCCCGTACCACCCGTTCTCGCGCGGCCTCCGGTGTTGCGGCGAGCGCCGTGAGGTGGCCCATCTTGCGACCCACACGGGGCGCCGCTTTGCCGTAGAGATGTAACTTGACGTCGGATAGCGCGAGCGCGGCCTCCCAGTTGGGCTCGCCGTCTGTCCACTCGTCGCCCAGGAGATTGGCCATGGCCGCGGGCAGCAGCAGTGCGGGAGAGCCGAGCTGTAAACCGCAAATCGCTCGCAGCTGCTGCTCGAACTGGCTCGTGCGACACGCATCGAACGTGAGGTGCCCCGAGTTGTGCGGGCGCGGTGCGATTTCGTTCACCAGCAGGCGTCCGTCGCGAGCCACGAAGAACTCGATGCAGAGGATACCGATGTAGTCGAGTCCTTCGAGCACCTCGCGCGTCACCTCGATGGCATCGAAAGCGAGGTTGGCCGGGATGTCGGCCGGCGCCAGCGTGAGGTCGAGGATGTGATGCTGATGCGTATTGTCGAACGGTTCGAAGAACGACGTCGAGCCGTCGACGCCGCGCGCGCCGATGACCGAGATCTCGCGTTCGAGGTCGATGAACGACTCGAGCACGCACTCGGCACGACCGAGCTGCTCCCAGGCCGCCTGCGGATCGGTGCCTGGCCCGATCGCCACCTGCCCCTTGCCGTCGTAGCCGAGCGCCGCGGTCTTCAGCACGGCCGGACGCCCGATACGGGCAGCACCCTGCAGCAGGTCGGCGTCGCTGTGCACCTCGACGTACGGCGCGACCGGCAGTCCGCGGCTCGCGAGGAAGCGCTTCTCGCGGATGCGGTGTTGCGCCACTTCGAGTGCCGCGCCGTTGGGACGCACGATCACCTCCTCGGCGGCCGCTGCCACCGCCGTAGCCGGCACGTTCTCGAACTCGAACGTCACCACGTCCACGCCCCGGGCGAAGGCCCGCACCTGATCGATGTCGTCGTACGACGCGACGATCTCGATGTCGGCGATCTGTCCAGTGGGCGTGTCGTGCTCGGGCGCCAGCGTGTGCACGCGGTAGCCGAGTCGGCGCGCCGCCATGGCGAACATGCGTCCGAGCTGGCCGCCGCCCAGGACGCCGATGGTGGAACCGGGAGCGATGCGGGAGGTGCTCACGACAGCTGGCTGTTCTTCGCTGCGTCGGCGATCTCGGCGCGGTAGGCCTCGAGCTTCGCGCGCAGATCAGGTCGGGTGATCGCGAGGATGGATACCGCAAGCAGCGCCGCGTTGGCGGCGCCGGCGGCGCCGATGGCCACGGTCGCCACGGGAATACCCTTCGGCATCTGCACAATCGAGAGCAGCGAATCGAGGCCGTTCAGCGCCTTGCTCTGCACCGGCACGCCAATCACCGGCAGCACCGTCTGCGCCGCCACCATCCCCGGCAGGTGCGCTGCACCACCGGCGCCGGCGATGATCACTTCCAGGCCGCGCGCCACCGCAGTGCCGGCATATTCCGCCATGAGCGCCGGCGTGCGGTGCGCCGACACCACGCGGCACTCGTGCGCCACGCCGAACTCTGTGAGCACCTCATCAGCCTGCTTCATGGTTTCCCAATCCGACTGGCTGCCCATGATCACCCCGACGAGCGGACGCATCTCCGGCATGCCCGTATTTCATCATAGAATCGACCGATGAAGCTCGCCGTCCGCTTTCGCACGCGCCGCGCGCTTCAGCGCGGTGTCATCGCCGGAGGCCTCGCTCTTCTGCTGCCAGCGTCACTCACGGCGCAGCCCGCCGCGCCGCTGCAACTGCCCTACACCCAGTTCACGCTGCCTAATGGCCTGCACGTCATCCTGCACGAAGACCACAGCACGCCGATTGTCTCGGTGAACGTCTGGTACCACGTCGGCTCGGCGCGCGAGACACGCGGACGCACCGGCTTTGCGCACCTCTTCGAGCACCTGATGTTCACCGGCTCCGGGCACGTCGCCGAGGGCGAGTTCGACACGCTGCTCGAAGCGGCCGGCGCCAACAACAACGGCTCGACGGAGAACGACCGCACCAACTACGTGATCGATGTGCCGTCGAACGCCCTCGAACTCGCGCTCTTTCTCGAGTCGGACCGCATGGGTTTCCTCGTCGACTCGATGAGTCCGGCGCGCGTCGACCAGCAGCGCGACGTGGTGAAGAACGAGCGCCGCCAGAGCCTGGAGAACAGCCCCTACGGCGTGGCCGAGGGCCAGGTGCTCACCGAACTGCTCTACCCTGAAGGCCACCCCTATCACTGGCCAGTTGTCGGCTACATGGACGACCTCACGGCGGCCAGCTACGACGATGTGGTGAACTTCTTCAAAACCTACTACGCACCGGGCAACGCCAGCCTGGTGCTGGCCGGCGACCTCGACCCGGCGACGGCCAGGGCGCTGGTCGAGAAGTGGTTCGGCGACGTCAAGGGCGGCGCCCCGGTTGTCCCGATCACCATTCCCGGTGTGATGCTCACTGCTGTGAAGAAGCAGACGATCACCGACCGTGTGCAGTTGCCGCGCGTCTACCTGGCGTGGCTGACGCCGCGGGCGCTGGCGCCTGGCGACGCGGCGATGGACCTGGTGGGCTACGTCCTCGCGGGCGGGAAGAACTCGCGCCTCTACAAGCGGCTGGTCTACGACCTGCAGATCGCGCAGAACGTGGTCGCCTACCAGAACTCGCAGGCGCTCTCGTCCTACTTCCTCATCCGCGCCACGCCGCAGCCGGGCCACACCCCGGACGAACTGCAGGCGGTGATCGACGAGGAGATCGAGAAACTGCGCAACGAGCCGCCAACCGATCGCGAGGTGCAGCGCGCGCTCAACCAGATCGAGTCGTCGTTCTACAACAGTCTGGAACGGGTCGGTGGCTTCTCGGGCAAAGCCGATCAGTTGAACAACTACTACACCGGGACGGGCAATCCCGACTGGTTCAACGAGGACCTGTCGCGCTACCGGTCGCTGTCTCCCAGCGACATCCGCGCGGCGGTGCAGGCCTTCCTGCCGCGTGACCACCGTGTCGAGCTGACGGTGATGCCGGAGAGCAAGCCGCAACCATAGCCAACCGCACGAAGGCACGAAGCCCACAAGAAGACACCTGGTGAAGTTCCCATGCGCATGCGTTTGACATTTGCGGCGATCGTCCTCACGGCCGCGGCTTCGCTCGCGGCGCAGGCGCCCGATCGCTCGAAGCCGCCCGTTCCGGGACCGGCCCCGACGCTGACCCTGCCGGCCGTCCAGAAGCAGCGGCTCTCGAACGGGCTGCAGGTCTGGCTGGTCGAACAGCACGAAGTGCCGGTGGCGCAGGTGAACCTGGTGGTGCGCAGCGGCAGCGCCGACGACCCGGCCGGCAAGTTCGGTGTCGCCAGCCTGACCGCGGCCATGCTGATGGAGGGTGCGGGTTCGTTGTCGTCGCTCGCACTTGCGGACGCGGTCGACTTCCTTGGCGCCGACCTGGGCGCCGCCAGCACCAGCGACCTGTCGGCCGTGCGCCTGCACGCGCCGGTGGCGCGACTGGCCGAGGCGCTACCGTTGATGGCCGACGTGGCCCAGCGCCCGATCTTCGCGCCGGCCGATCTCGATCGGCTGCGCCAGCAGCGCCTGACCTCGGTGATGCAGGGTCGGGACGATGCAAACACGATTGCGGCACTGGCGTTCGCGCGCACGCTGTTCGGCACGACGCACCGCTTCGGCACCGCCACGATGGGGACCGCGGCCACGCTGCGCGCCTTCACCGTAGACGATCTCCGGGCGTTCTACACGGCGGCGTTCCGCCCCGACAACGCCACCCTCATCGTCGTGGGCGACGTCACGGCAGCGTCGATCGTGCCGCTGCTGGAAAAGAGCTTCGGCGGCTGGAAGGCGGGAACCGGGCCGATCACGCACGTGAAGCAACCGGTGCCGCCGGCGCGCACGCGCCGCGAGGTCTACCTGGTGGACAAACCGGGCGCCCCGCAGTCGCAGATTCGCATCGGTGTCGTCGGCGTGCCGCGTTCGACGCCCGACTACTTCCCGCTCGAGGTGATGAACACCATTCTCGGCGGGTCGTTCTCGTCGCGCCTGAACCTGAACCTGCGCGAGGAACACGGCTACTCCTACGGTGCGAACTCGTTCTTCGACATGCGCATGGACGCCGGTCCGTTCACGGCGTTTGCCGGCGTGCAGACCGACAAGACCGCGGAGTCGCTGAAGGAGTTCTTCATCGAGTTCAGCGGCGTGCTGCAGCCGGTGCCGGAGGATGAACTGGCGCGCGGCAAGAATTACGTGGCATTGGGGCTGCCGAGCGGCTTCGAGACCACCGGCGACATCTCGCGACGCCTGGAAGAAACGCTCGTCTACTCGCTGGCCGACGACTACTTCTCGCGCTACGTGCCGAATGTACAGGCCGTGACGACAGCTGACGTGCAGCGGGTGGCGCGCGCCTACATTCGTTCCGACCGCATGGCCGTCGTGGTGGTGGGCGACCGGAACGCGATCGAGTCCGGTATCCGCGCGCTGAACCTCGGCCCGGTGAGCATCATCTCCATCGACCAGATCTTCGGCGCCAACTGACGCGAGGGGCACCGCCACTAGGGTGGCCCGTTCCGCTCCGGACCAACGGATTCGTAAGTTTGGTGTGCCAGAACGGCACGTCGCGAAAATCGATGGATGCCCTCGCAGTCACGGCGAGCGCCCAAAGTCGCCGAAATCAACCATAAACAGCGCGGAACACTCCTTGCCACTGCCGGGGTGTGCGTCATGTCACCCGTCAGCACGGGTTCTCCACTCTCGAACTGCTCACCACGCTCGGCATCGTCGGCGTCATCGCCGCGATGGTCGTCCCCTCGACCGGTCGAACCCTGGCCGACCTGAGATTGAGCGGCGATGCGCGCAGCGTGCACAATGCCGTGGCCCTTGCGAAAATGCGCGCGGCTGCGCACTACACGCGCGAGCGCCTCTACGTCGATCGCACGACGAACACCTTCCACCTCGAGTTCTGGGATAAGGCGGCAAGCGGCGGGCTAGGCGACTGGGCCGGCGAAGTCGATCCCACCGTCACGCTGCAAACCGGGGTGAACTTCGGATTCGGCGCCCTCGCGACGGCTCCGCCCAGCACGCAGTCGTCGCTGTCCATGGCGCCGGTGTGCAAGACCAGGACGGGCACGGACATCTCCAACACGTCGTGCATTGTCTTCAACTCGCGCGGCATTCCGATCGACGGCGCCGGCAACATCACCGGCAATTCCGCGCTCTACGTGACCGACGGTGCGGCCACCTGGGGCGTCACACTGTCGGCCACGCCGCTGATCCGGTTGTGGTGGTCGAAGGCCGACGAAGCGCGATGGGTGAAGCGATGACGTGCCTGCACGACTCGCGCGAGGCGGCCACGCGGCGCCGCCACGAGCACGGCTTCAGCCTGCTCGAGACAGTGATCGCCATTTCGCTGCTGATGATCGTGTCGCTCGGCTTGCTGCCGCTCGGCGTGATCGCCACGACGACGACCGAGAACCAGGGCCACCTGATGGCGCGCACCACCGAGTACGCGCAGGACAAGATGGAGCAACTGCTCGCGTTGTCCTTCGGCGACTCGACGTCGGACACCCGCGCCTTCCCCGCCACCGAAACCGGCGGCACCGGGCTGGCGGTCGGCGGCAGTTCGAACCCGCAGGCACCGGCCGCCAACTACGTCGACTATCTCGACGTGAACGGCTCGCTGCTCGCCGCCGTCGGCACGACCGCCCCGGACAACTGGTACTACAAGCGCGTGTGGCGTGTGGAACTCGTGACCGGCAGCACGACGCTGAAACGTATCACGGTGACGGCCAAGGTCAAGAGCGCGGTCGGCAGTTCCGGGCGCATTCCCGAGGCGACAGTCACGTCGCTGAAGACGTATCCGTTCTAGGTCAGGTGTTGTGATGCGGAAATCAGACGCGGGATTCACGCTCATCGAACTGCTCGTCTCGATTGTCATCCTGATGATCGTGTCTGGGTCGGCGCTCGAGGGTGTGTTCCGGCTCACGAAGGTCAGCCGGACGGTGTCGAACCGGACCGAGATGCACTCAGGCGTGCGGAATGCCACCGAACTGCTGCAGCAGGAGGTGGGCCAGGCGGGCCGAATTGCGCTGCCCACCCGGGTGCAGATGGCCGCGGCTGTCACCACCGCCGCTGTGCCGACCACGGTGCTGGTGAATGCGGTGGACAGCGCCGGCGCGGTGCTCTCTGCCGTCAACGGCACGTCGGGGATGTTCGTCGGTGAGAAGCTGGTGATCGACACCGGCTCGAACGAGGAGACGGTGGTGGTGACCGGCGTGAACAGCACCAACCGCCAGATCACTGCAACGTTCCTGCTGACGCACGCGACGAACGTCCCAATCAACGTCTACGGCGGCTTCCGCCAGGGCATCATCCCGACCACCGTCACCAACGGATCGACCGGTGCCGTCATGAAGATGATTGGCGACATCAACAGCGACGGCAAGCTGCAGTACGTCGAGTACAAGTGCGACACGGCGGCCGGCAACCTGTACCGCCGAACGATGGCGTTCGATGCCACGTCCAAGCCCGCCATCACGGCGGACATGACGCTCTTGAACAACATCACCGCAAACCCGGACGGCACGCCCTGCTTCACCTACCAGCAACGCACGCACAATGGCGAACCGTACGTGGTTGACGTCGCCATCACGCTCACCGTCCAGACCACCGACAGGGACGCGGTGACCGGACTCTACCAGACTGAAACCAAAGCCTTGCTGAACGTCTCGCCCCGCAACGTGTTCAACGTGTGGCAGCTGGCGGGCCTCGGCATCACCAACCGCGTGCAACCGCTCCCCGCGACGGTTACCACGCTCATCGGACTACCATGACCATCCATTCACGTTCGGCGCGCAACGACGAGCAGGGGATGGCTATCATCCTCGCGCTCTTCATGATGCTGGCGATGACCGTGCTCGGCACATCGCTGATGTTCGTCTCGAAGACAGAGACGTTGTCGAGCCACAACTACCGGCTGATGTCGCAGGCCAGATACGGCGCGGAGTCGGGCATCCACACTGCCGCCAACTACCTGCTGAGCGGCACCTACAACGCCGCGGCGCCCGGGATGCCGTCGGCTAGCGACCCGATCTCCAACTACATCACCACCACCTCACCGGTGAAGCTGGTGTCGAACGGTCAGCCGGTCGTGCTGTCGTGGAACGCCGCCACCTCCAACTATCCGGTGACCGCGGTCAAGACCGCCTTCGCCGCCGCGGCGCAGGGCGTGCTCGACGTGAAGGACGCGCCGGTCAACTACAAGGCCACGGCAACGCTGCGGTCGATGCGGCAGATCAACGACAGCTTCACCGGCAGCCTGGTCACTTTGCAGACCTGGGACGTCACGGCGGAGGGGAGCATTGCCGGGGCCCGCACCGCCACGGTGGAGGTGTCGTCGCTCATCGAGCGCCAGACCACGCCGATCTACGCCTATGCGGCCTTCGCCACCGACAACGGCTGCGCCGCGCTGTCGTTTGCAGGCGGCGCCACCACCAACAGTTACGATTCCACGGCGGCGCTGAGCGGCGGCACGCCGGTCATTGGCAACTACGGCGGCAACGTCGGCAGCAACGGCAACTTGACCGAAGTGGGCAGCACGACGGTGGTGCAGGGCTCGCTCTCCACGCCGCGGCAGGGCGTCGGCGCCTGCACGGCGAACAACGTGACCGCGCAGACCACCACCGGCGGCGCGACGGTCAGCGGCGGCCTGAATCAGCTGTCGCAGAACGTCAGTTATCCGACGCCGCCGGCACCTAACCCGCTGCCGCCGACGACGAGCGTCGGGTTCACGCAGAGCGGCGGCTGTCCGGCCGGGTTCGGCGCGGCGTGCTCGCCCAGCACAGGAGGGTCAACTCTCAATCCAGCCCTCTCCAGCACGCCCGGCACAATCACGATGGGCAACGTCACCACGAACGGCAGTTCGACGGTCCACCTCCGGGCCGGCACGTACATCGTCAACAGCCTCACGATGAACGGCAACTCGAAGATCGTGATCGACACCGGGCCGGTCATCTTCCAGGTGGCTGGGGTTGGACAGACCACGCCGATCACCATCACCGGGCAGGGGCTGGTGAACAACACGTTCCGCCCCACCGACCTGCAGTTCATCTACGGCGGAACGGGTGAAGTGCAGCTGGCGGGCGGCGACAACACGTCGGGGCTGTTCTACGCCCCGAACGCCACGGCAGCCATCACCGGCGGTGCCGATCTCTACGGTGCGATTGTGGTCAAGAAGCTGACGGAGGCCGGCGGTGCGGCCATTCACTACGACCGCCGCCTGCAGAACGACGCGCTTACCGCGGGCAACTACATGCTGAGCGCGTTCACCTGGAAAAGCTACTGACGACGAGCCCGACCGCAACGACCACCACCGCGCCGATGAGGTTGTGCCAGAGGAAGGCAATCCACGGCAAACCGAACGCGACCGAGAGCACGACGGCCATCCCGGCAATCAGCCCCACGAAGGCGCCGGTGGCCGTCGCTCGCTTCGTCAGCAGCGCCAGGATGAACACACCGAGGATCGACCCGTAGAAGAACGAACCGTAGCGGTTCACCACCTCGATGAGCGACCCCTGGTCGGCGGCGAAGATCGCCACGATGCAGGCAAACAGCCCCCACCCCGCCGTCGCCAGCTTCGACACCTTCAGGTAATGGGTATCGGTGGCGTCCTTTACCCAGTGCCGCTTGTAGAAGTCGATGACGGTGGCCGACGACAGCGCGCTGAGTTCGCCTGACGCGGTGGACATCGCCGCCGCGAACATGGCCGCAATCATCAGCCCCACCAGGCCAACCGGCATGTGCGTGGTGATGAACGTGGGAAACACGTAGTTCACGTCGGCGTACTGCTCGTCGCCGGTGGTCTTCTTCACCACCTGCACGGCCTGGGCGCGAATCTCCTTCAGGCGTGCATCGCTCGCCAGGAATGCCGGTGTGTCGTTCGCGGTCCCCGCCTGCTTCCGCGTCGCAATCTCCAGGTCGAACCGCTGCTGCAGCGAGGCGTAGTCGGCTGCGTAGGGCCCAGACACCACCTGTGCCTCGTGCGCCTTGTTGAACAGCATCGGCGGCGGCTGGAAGATGTAGAACACGAACACCAGGATGCCGGTGCACAGCACGAGCAGTTGCAGCGGGATCTTCACGAAGGCACTCATCATCAGCGAATGGCGCCCTTCGTCGATCGACTTCGCCGTGAGGTAGCGTTGCACCTGGCTCTGGTCGCAGCCGAAGTACGACAGGCTGAGGAAGAAGCCGCCGATCAGCCCCGACCACATCGTGTAGGTTTCGCTCAGGCTGAAGCGCATGTCGATGGCCTGCAGCCGGCCGGTGGCGCCCGCGAGGCTGAACGCCTGCGTCAGGCTGATGTCGCGCGTGATGCCCATCACCAGGATGACGAGCGCGGCGATCAGCCCGCAGATGATGACCACCATCTGCTTGACGTCGGTCCAGGCTACGGCCTGCACCCCGCCGAAGCTGGTGTAGAAGACCATCGGCAGCGCCAGCGCGAGCAGCGTCATCGGAATCGTCCACCCGACGATGGCGGAGATGACGACCGCCGGAGCGGCGAGGACAACGCCGAGAGAGAACACGCGACCGAGCAGGAACAGCGCGCTGGTGGCCGTGCGCACGCGCACGTCGAAGCGCTGCTCGAGATACTCGTACGCCGTGTACACCCGCGCCCGATGGAAGAACGGCACGACGGTGACCGACAGCACGATCATCGCGAGCGGCAGGCCGAAGTAGAACTGCACGAACCGCAGGCCCGTGGAATAGGCCTGGCCGGTGGTGCCGACCAGGGTGATGGCACTCAACTGCGTCGCCATCACCGACAACCCCACGGCCCACCAGGGCAACGAGCGGCTCGCCAGGAAGTAGCCTTCCATCTCGTCGGTCTTCTCCGACCGTTTCAGGCCGTCGACGATCATCCAGACGAGATAGACCACAACGATGCCCCAGTCGATGAGGCTCACGAGTACATCCTGCCCAGCGCGTAGAGCGCCGCGATGACGAGGGCTTCGACGATGACAACCGCGATGTACATGCCGGTCATTGGCGTGTCGCCGGGTTCGCGCGGGTGCGAGGTGGTCATAGGGCTGCTGCTCTTTCGGTCAGGCGTACCTGCGAGGCCGTCAAGGCGTCGACCGCTCCGCCCAGCCACGCCTCATCCGCCTGGAACTGGGCCTGCGACACGGCTGCGGCACGGCGCGTCTCGTCCGGCGCGGGGCCGCCCCAGGTGCGGCGAATCATCACGAAGTGGCGCGGGCTGAGGATACGCTCCATCGCCTCCTCGGTGTAGCTGAGCGGTGCGCCGAGCACCGTGCGCGAGGCCTCGGTCAGGATGTCGGCCAGTGACTTGGTCGCGTCGGCCAGCCGGGCGGCAACGAACTTCGCCGAGATAGCGTGCGCGGCACTGAACGGGATGCCCTGCTCGCGCACCAGCGTGTCGGCCAGTTCGGTGAGGGTGGTCCAGCCGTCACCTGCCCGAGCCTCGAGCCGCGCCGAATCGAACTGCGCGGTGCGCAGGGCGGCGGCCACGATCTTCACCGCCCGGCCGGCATCCTTGAACATCGAGAAGACGAGCGGTTGCAGGTCGTCCTCGGTGTCGTTGATGTCGCCGAACGGCGTGTTGTGCACCGCCGTCATCACCGCCTGCGCCTGCCCCACGGCCTTGCTGCCAATGACGCGGGCGTGCTCGAGCGCCACCGGGTTGCGCTTCTGCGGCATGATGCTGCTCCCCTGCACGAAGCCGTCGCCCAGCCGGACGTAATCGAATTCGGCGGTCGACCAGAGCAGCAGGTCCTGTACGAAGCGCCCCATGCCGGTGACCAGCACCATGGCAGCCGCCGCACTCTCGAGTAGATAGTCGACGGTGGCGATGCTGCCGTAGGTGTTCACGGTGGGCGCGGCAAAACCGAGCAGGTCCGACGTGATGGTGCGATCGATGTCGAAGCTGGTGCCGGTGATGGCGCAGGCGCCGAGCGGGTTCATGTTGGTGCGCTCGAACGCGCCCTTCAGCCGGATAGCATCGCGCTCCACCTGCTCGACGACCGCCAGCAGGTAGTGCGCCACGGTGGTCGGCTGCGCCCGCTGCGTGTGCGTGTGCACGGCGAAGACGGTGTCGTGATGCTGGCCAATCAGGAGCAGCAGCGAGCGGCGCAGTTCGAGCGTGGCCGAGGTGAGGTCGAGCAGGCACTCGCGCTGACGCATGCGGTAGGTGGTCATCGCGATGTCGTTGCGGCTGCGCGCGGTGTGCAGGCGCCCCGCGACGTCGGCGCCGCACGCAGCAATGATCAAGCGATCGAGATAGAAGAACAGGTCTTCGTAGGTGCCGTCGTACACCACCTTCCGGACTTCACCCTCATCCACCGAGTCGAGCGCCACGCGGATGGCGTGCGCATCGTCCTTCGACACGATGCCCTTCTCCGCCAGCATCACCAGGTGCGCGTAGTGCAGCGCCATCAGCGGCGAGAGGAAGTTGGCCTTCGCATCTTCGAAGTTTTCGTTGAGCACGTAGGCGACATATTCGGGTGCAAAGCGCATGATTTCGAGTATAGCTGTAGCCGTGGCCGTGCACGCGCGGCCGCCCCGCGGCGCAACTGCTGTCGGCGTTCGGCGCCGCCGACAGCGCCATTGTGGCGGCGCCCGATGACGCAGTTGCCGCTGCACCGCTGCTGGCACTACGAGAGGTCGTGCCGCTGCCGTGAACCAGCGCGTTGGGTCGGCGGCCAGGAACGTGGATGCGGAGTAGTCGCGAACCTGGCTAGCGAATCAGCACGCCGACCGACAGCGCGATGAGGCCGACGGCCACCAGCCAGGGCGAGGCGAGGCCGGCCGCGGCCGGGGCGGTGCTCGACTCTACCGAGATACGCTCGTCGGCCACCGCCAGGGCGCGCGACAGCCGTGCCTGTTCGAGGAACGAGCAGAGCAATGCTGCCAGCAACAGCACCCAGCCGAAGCCGTGCAGGACGCGCGCGGCACCAGCAGCCGGACGCCAGGCCAACAGCACGAGCGCGGCCACCCAGCCGGCGGTGGCGGCAACAGCGATAAGCCGCTGCCGTGCGATCTCGCGCTCGCCCGAGTGACGCAGCCACTCGAGCCGCAGCAGGCGCTCGGCGCGCTGACGCTCGGCTTCCATCTGCTCGCGCTCGAGGTCGAGACGTCGATTGTCGCGGTCGAACGCTTCCTTCAGCGCGGAGACCACCACGCCGGCCAGCCGCGCCTCGATGCCGCCCAGCATCGACGCCGACTGGGGAGCCGCCAACTGACGCGACTCCGTGTCGGCGGTACGCCCGCGGGTGCGGCGCACCACGTCGGACAGGCCGAGTGCCGCATCGATGAGACGAAGCCACGGGACAGCCATGCTTATCCTCTTCTACCGAGCCACGCGGCACGAAATGCAGCCTGCGCAGCAGTCAACGACGCTCCGGTGGACTCGGCCGTGACGAGGCCGACCGCCGGATCTTCCTCGAGCCTGAGCTTCGCCATTTTGGCAACGCCGGTGCGGTCGACGTATTCGACCTGGAGGACATCACCCGGCTTGTGCCTTCGCACAATCGACGCCACATCGTCCGGGACGGCCACCTTCGTGCCGTCGACCGTGCGAATCTCGTCGCCGACGTCGAGCCCGGCCCTGTAGGCGGGCGACGTCGCCCCGGGCGCATCGGCCAGGACGACGCCGTTGCGGGTCTCGAGACGGGTGCTGCCCCACCACGCGCGGCCGGGGTTCTGCTTCTGGAGGAGCAGCCCCGCCGGGGCCAGGAGCGCCGCGAAGTCGGGCGCCTGCCGTCCGCGGATGTAGCTGGCGAAGAACTGGCTGGCGAATGTGGGATCGCCGGTCACCTCGGCCAGCCGCAGTTCGGCGTCCTCGATGGTGTAGGGATGCGCCACGTAGCCGGGCCGCGGCGCCGCCGGCTTGCCGTGCACCCGCCACATCATGCGCATGTAGTCGTCGAGGGTGAGGCGGCCGTTGTAGCGCTCGCGCAGGGTGAGGTCGAGCGCCAGGGCGATCGCGCCGCCATACGGGTAATAGGAAATGTAGCTGTTCGACCAGTTCGTGCGGTCGATCGTCCGGCCACCGTCGGTGAACGGCGCCATGCGGCTCATCTCCTCGGCGGAGCGGACGGCGCGGCCCGGCGACAGCAGCACGGTCGATACCAGCTCGTTGAAGTCGTCGGTGGTGTCGCGCAAATCGACCACACCGGCCCGGCTCATCGACAATGGTCCGTAGTACTGCGTGAACCCTTCCGCCAGCCACAGTTCGCCCGACATGTTCGCCCGTTCGAGGTCGAACGGTTCGAGGGCGCGGGGCCTGATGCGCTCGACGTTCCAGTTGTGGAAGAACTCGTGGGCGACGGTGCCGAGCAAGCCGGTCCGGTTGGCGCGAATCGCGCTGGCCGAGGTGATGATGGTGCTGTTGCGATGCTCCATGCCGTCGCCGCTGGCCCACGGCAGGTAGTCGGCAATGAAGGTGTAGTACCCCGGTTCGTAGGTCGGGTACTCACCGTAGACCTCGCGCTCGGCGCGGACGATCTTCTGCACGTCCGCCACATACTGATCGACCTCCGTTGCGGTGCCCGTGTGGTGGAGCGCGAAGCGGAACGTGTGGCCGTCGACGACGAACTGCCGGACGATGCCTGGCCCGAACTCGGTTGGGCTATCCATCAGGTACTGCAGGTTCGGGGCGGTGAACTCCAGCGGGTGCTCGGTGGCATAGAGCTGAGTCGCCACCTGCCAGTTCGTGCCTGAGGGCGGCACAAAGGTGAGGTGCAGCGGGCGGTCGTCGAGGCCGCGTACCCACATCACCGTCGCCGGCATGTTCATGTGGGCATGCGTCGGATCGACGGCGAGGTAGGTGCCGTCCACCCGGTCGCCGAACACCTTGTAGCGGAGGGTGAGCGTCGAGGCGTGCTCGGGCACGGTCCAGCCGTGCGGATCGGGACGAGTGAGGCGGAGCGGACGTCCATCCGGTCCCACCGCTTCGACGTCGTAGACGTTCTTCGCGAAGTCGTGAATCGAGTAGCGCCCCGGCGACGAGCGGCTCATGCGCAGTTCGAGCGGTCCCGCCGCCAACTCGGTGAAGGTGGCCTCCACCGCCATCCAGTGGTGCTGCGGCTCGGGAAAGGTGAAGCGGTAATGCACGGCGGTTTCACTGCGCAGCGGACGCTGCAGCGTCAGCGCCGCCATGCCGAGCAGCACGGCCACGCCTGCCGCGCGAAGGCTTCTCCTCACAGTGTTCTCCCGGCGGTGCCGGCGGCAAAGCCGGCCAGCGTCTCATCGATGAACGTATCCTCTGGCACGGCGCCGAGGATCTCCACCGCGTCGTTCACCACGGTCTTCGGCACGCCGGTGACACGGTAGCGACGCGCGAGGTCGGGATACTCGGTCGCTTCAACGGCGTATGCGGTGACGTGCGGGTTGGCCCAGGCAATTTCGTGCGCCAGCACCACGGCCTTCGGGCAGTGCGGGCAGGTGGGTGTGGAGAACACGTGCATCGACATCGGCCGATCGATCGCCTGGAGCTTCTTGCGGCTGTCGTCGGACAGGACCGACGGCCCGCCGCCAACCAGCAGGAGCGCGCGGACCAGAGAGACGAACTCGTAGCCCGACGGCGTGCCCAGAAAGCGGATGTGCGAGTCGCGCTCGTTCCCGTCATCGTCCAGGGCGATCAGCGCCAGTCCGGGTACGTGGTCGATGCCGCAGGCAACCGCGCGATCGGGTTCGAGGTCGACGTTCACCGCCTCGATGCGGATGCGCGCCGAGAGCGCCGGCAGTTCGTCGAGGATCTGCTGCGTCTGCTGGCAGGCCGGCGAGTCGGCCGTCTGCGTGAAGAACAGCACCCGCACCACACGGGTCATGCGGGCGAAGTCGTCGCTGAGGCGGCCCCGGTCGGCTGGGCTGATCAACGGCATGGTGAAGGAGCGGAGGGACGCGGCATCGGTCAGATCTTGAAGAGGTCGTCGAACGCCTGGCGGGCGGTGTTGGGCGCCACCTGCGTGGTGGTCTCCCGTTCGACCGTGGTGCGGGGCCCGAACCAGGCGCAGGCATTGGCCTCATCCTTCGGCGCCATGCGCGCGGTCACCGCCGGCTGGCTGCACTCCCACCTCGCACCGGTGTCGAACGAGACGCAGTTGATGCAGGCGTGCACGCCGGTGCCGCAGCGCGCGCAGCGGTCGGCGTGTCCGACAGGCGTGCTCAGCTTGTTGCCGCAGCGGGCGCACTTGAAGACTTCGTGCGTGGCCATGAGATTGGGCGTCTTCGGCCCGGACGCGCTCTGGAACTCGCGGCCCGGGGCGCGCGGTTCCGGCGGCTTGCGCTCGCCCTGCGGCATGCCGCTCCGGTCACGATCGCGTGGCTTTTCGTCCTGGTATCCACGCTGTCGGTACTTCCGCTCGCTCATCGACACGCCTCTTCTACAACGGCTGAGTATCGCACTGGCCTGCTGACATTCTAAGATGCGCAGGTGCGTGGACTGCAGATAACTGCCGCGGTGGCGGCGCTCATTGTCGGCATCCTCGCCGGGGTGGGCGGCTACACGTTCATCTACGCTCGCGGATATGCCTACCTGCAGAACGACCCGGCTGCCTGCGCCAACTGCCACGTCATGCAGGAACAGCTGGACGGCTGGACCAAGAGCAGCCACCGTTCGGTGGCGGTCTGCAACGACTGCCACACCCCGCACGACGTCATCGGCAAGTATGCAACGAAGATGCGAAACGGGTTCTGGCACTCGTTTTACTTCACATCCGGTTCATTCCATGAGCCGATTCACATTTTGCCGAAGGACCGGGCCATCACCGAGGCCGCGTGCCGGCGGTGTCATGAGGATGTCGTGCAGGCCATGGGGACACCTGCGCATGTCCCCGGCGACTCGCTCTCGTGTATTCGCTGTCACAGCTCGGTTGGACACCAGGAACTCGCCGCGGTGTCGTTGCCGTTTACGGAGTAACCATGAAGCGCGGTGCGCTGGTCGGTCTCGTGTTGGTAGCGGCGCTGGGCGCCGCGGGCGTCACCGCCCTGCTGGTGAATATCTTCGAGCGGAAGCAGGAGGCCCGAAGCCCCTACTTCCGGGTCGTGGAGTTGACGGACGAAACGGAGGACCCGGCTATCTGGGGGAAGAACTTCCCGCTTCAATACGACGGCTATCTGCAGACGGTTGACCAGCAGCGGCCGAAGTACGGCGGCAGCGAGGCGATGCCGCAGACGCCGACCGACGCCGACCCGCGGTCGGTCGTGGCGCAGTCACGTCTCGAGGAGGACCCGCGGCTCAAGACGATGTGGGCCGGCTACGCGTTCGCCACCGACTTCCGCAAGAAGCGGGGGCACGCCTACATGCTGGAGGACCAGACCTTCACCCAGCGCGTGCAGCAGTTCAAGCAGCCAGGCACCTGCATCCACTGCCACGGCTCGGTCTACCTCCCCTACAAGCACGCTGGCGACGGCGACCTCATCAAGGGCTTCGAGGTGTTGAACCACTTGCCCTACCAGGACGCTCGACAGAAGGTGACGCACCCCATCGCGTGCATCGATTGTCACGACCCGCAGACAATGCAGTTGCGCGTCACCAGGCCAGGCTTCCTCGAGGGCATTCGCGCGCTGAAGGCGTCCGAGGGGATCAAGGATTACGACCCGAACACCATGGCCACGCGGCAGGAGATGCGCTCGTTCGTCTGCGGTCAGTGCCACGTCGAGTATCACTTCAAGGGGCCGGAAAAGCGCCTCACCTACCCCTGGTCGAAGGGCCTGAAGGTCGATCAGATCTTCGACTACTACGAGGAGACCAAATTCACAGACTGGACCCACGCGGTGACCGGCGCGCCCACGCTGAAGGCGCAGCATCCGGAATTCGAAATGTGGAGTCAGGGCATTCACGCCCGCTCCGGCGTCGCCTGCGCCGATTGCCACATGCCGTACACCCGGGTCGGCGCGCAGAAGATCAGCGACCATCACGTGCGCAGCCCGCTGCTGAACATCAACCGCGCCTGCCAGACCTGTCACAAGTGGTCGGAGGACGAGCTGAAGGCCAGGGCGGAGACGATCCAGGAGCGGACGTTCACGCTGCGCAACCGGACGATGGACGCGCTGATGGCGCTCATCGCCGACATCAAGGCCTCACGCGAAGGGGGTGCATCCGATGCGGCACTCGACACGGCGCGGCAGATGCAGCGGCGTGGACAGTTCTATCTCGACTTCATCGAGTCTGAGAACTCGAATGGCTTCCATGCGCCCGAGGAGGCCGCGCGCATCCTCGGCGACGCGATCGACTACTTCCGGCAGGGGCAGGTCAGTCTGCGCGAACTCAAGACCGGAGGCGCAGTGGAAGGGCGGTAGGCGATGGGCGCTGGGCGGTAGGCCTGACTGGGCAGGGCGGGCAGGGCGGGCAGGAAAATGGCAAAGGCCAGGCGTGGAATCACCACACCTGGCCTTTGCCGTATCTTGGCCCAGGGCCTATCGCCCAGCGCCTATCGCCTTGTCCTAGCCGTAGTGCAGCCAGTCGCGCGTGAAGTAGTCGTTCATCGTCAGCGCCAGCATGATGACCAGCCAGAAGATGCTGCCGAGGATGACGGTCCACGTCAGCTTCGGGCTGTACTTCACGTGCATGAAGAAGAGCACGACCAGCGTCGCCTTGGTCACGGCGATGCTCAGCATGATGACGTTGTTCATCGCGCCGAGGTCGATCGTCGCGACCCACCAAGTGATGCCGGTCCCCACCATGAGAGCGGTGAAGATCAGGTAGTACGTGCTCTTCGGGACGATGTGGTGCGGTGAGTGATCAGCCATGATGAACGTGACGACCGATGAGATAGAGCAACGGGAACAGGAAGATCCAGACGATGTCGACGAAGTGCCAGTAGAGGCCGACGATCTCGATCGGCGCAGTGTAGTGCTCGTCGATGACGCCCGTCTTCACCCAGATGAACATCCAGGTCATGAGGCCGAGCCCCACGATCATGTGAAGCGCGTGCAGCCCCGTGAGGACGAAGTAGATTGAAAAGAAGATCTGGGCGTTCTTGGCGTATTCAGGTTCAGGAAACCTGAATTCCAGGCCGAGGCCAGGGATGAAGCCCTCAGCGTACTTCTCGTAGTACTCGTAGCCCTTGATGCCGAGGAAGGCGGCACCGAGGATCATCGTGATCACGATGAAGAAAAGGATCTTCTTGCGTTCGGCCGTCTGCGTCGCGTGCACCGCCAGCGCCATCGTCAGCGAGCTGAGGATGAGGACGGCCGTGTTGATCGCGCCGGGCATGATCGCGATGTGCGAGCTGGCCAGGGCGAAGGCATCCGGGTACCAGCGCCGGTAAACCATGTAGGCCATCAGCGCGCCACCGAAGAACAGGATTTCGGTGGCCAGGAATATCCACATCCCGAACAGTGAAGAGTCGGTCTGCTGCTCCAGGCTCTCGAAGTGGTGCGCGAGCCGGGGATGGTGCTGCTGTTCATCGTGCGCGACTGCCGCTCCGTTAGACAACGTGACCCTCCACGGGCGTCGGATATTCGTAGGCTTCCCAAGTCACAACCGGGGTCGTCTTGAAGTTCTCGGTCGGGGGCGGCGAGGTGGTGTTCCACTCGAGCCCAACCGCGCCATACGGGTTGTCGCCGGCAATCTCACCGTACTTCAACGAGTAGGCCAGGTAGAAGATCGGCATCAGGTAGCCGACCGCGAGCACCGAGGCGCCTGCCGACGAGAGCACGTTCAGCACCTGGAACTCTTCCGGGTACGAATGATAGCGGCGGGGCATGCCCAGGTAGCCAACGATGAACTGCGGGAAGAACGTCAGGTTGAAGCCGATGAAGATCACCACGGCGCTGAGGCGGCCGAGGAAGTCGTTGTACATCCGGCCCGTGATCTTCGGCCACCAGAAGTGGATGCCACCGAGGTAGCCCATGATCGTGCCGCCGACCATGACGTAGTGGAAGTGCGCCACGATGAAGTACGTGTCGGTCAGATGCACGTCGAGGCCCATCGAGGCCAGGAACAGGCCGGTGAGGCCGCCGATGGCGAACAGGCCGATGAAGCCGGCCACGTAGATCATCGGGGTTTCCCACGAGACCGAACCCTTGTACATCGTCGCAGTCCAGTTGAAGACCTTGACTGCCGACGGAATGGCAACGATGAAGCTGAGCACCGAGAAGACCAGCGCGGCGTAGACCGATTCGCCGGACACGAACATGTGGTGGCCCCACACGAGGAAGCCGATCACCGCGATGCCGATGCTGGCGAAGGCGACGAAGGTGTAGCCGAACACCTGCTTGCGCGAGAAGGCCGCCACCAATTCGGAGATGATGCCCATCGCCGGCAGGATCATGATGTAGACGGCCGGGTGCGAGTAGAACCAGAACAGGTGCTGGAACAGCACCGGGTCGCCGCCAACAGCCGGGTTGAAGAGGCCGAAGCCGAAGATGCGCTCCGCCGCGACCAGGACGATCGTGATGGCGAGCACCGGTGTGCCGAGCACCTGGATCAGGCTCGTCGCGTAGTGCGCCCAGACGAACAGCGGCATGCGGAACCAGGTCATGCCCGGCGCACGCATCTTGTGGATCGTGACGATGAAGTTCAGGCCCGTCAGGATGCCCGAGAAGCCGTTGATGAAGATGCCGAGCGCCGCGGGCACCACGGCCGAGGTCGAGGCGATGGTGCTGAAGGGCGTGTAGAACGTCCAGCCCGTATCGAGACCGCCGCTGACAATCGAGTAGCTCGTGAAAAGCGAGCCGATGAAGTAGATATAGAAGCTGAGAAGGTTCAGCTTCGGGAACGCCAAATCCTTCGCCCCAATCATGAGCGGGATCAGGAAGTTGCCGAGGATGGCAGGCACAGCCGGGATGAGGAAGAAGAACACCATCATCACGCCGTGCATCGTGAAGACGCGGTTGTAGTTCTCGTCGGTCAGCAGATCGCCGGCCGGCGTCGCGAGCTCGAGGCGGATGGCCACCGCGAACGCCGCACCAACCATGAAGAAAAAGGTGACGGCGAAGAGGTACAGGAGGGCGATGCGCTTATGGTCCTTGGTGAGGAGCCAGGACTTGAGCGTTACGCCGTTATTCAGATAGTGGGTCGGCGGCATAGCTACCGTACTGCTGGACATGTTCTCTTCCTGGCCTAGTTGCGCGTGGGCGGCGCCTGCGCCGGCGTGTTTTCGTTGGGCGCGGGTCCGCCGGTGTTCGGCCTCAGCGCCTGGACGGGCATGCCCGTCTTCAGCGACTTGACGTATTCAATGAGCTGCAGGATGCCTTCTTCGCTCACCAGCCCCTGGAACGTCGGCATGATCGGCTGGAAGCCGGCCGTCAGCTTGCCGCCCGGCATGAGGATCGACTCGCGAATGTAGGCTTCGTCGACAACCACCGTCTCGCCCGATGCGAGCGTAACCGTCTTGCCGAACAGATTCTGGAGCACCGGACCACGGCCCTGGGCGTCAGGACGATGACAGGTGTTGCAGGCGAGATCCTGGAACAGCTTGCCGCCGGCCGAGGCGAGCGAGCCTTCCTGGACGCCGCCGCTGAGCCACGCCTGGAAGTCGTCCGGTTCCATCACAACAACCTTGCCGATCATGCCGGAGTGCTTCGTGCCGCAGTATTCGGCGCAGAAGAGGTGATACTCGCCGGCCTTGGTCGCCTCGAACCACAAGTGGCTGTAGCGGCCCGGGATGACGTCGGCCTTGACGCGGAACGCCGGGATGAAGACGTCGTGGATGACATCTTCCGACGTCATGATCAGCTTCACCTTGCGACCGACTGGCACGTGCAGCTCGTTGATTTCGCGCTGGCCGTCGAGGTGCTGGAACTTCCACATCCACTGCTTGCCCGTGGCGTAGATGTTCATCGTCTCGGCCGGCGGCCTGGCGATGGCGAAGAAGATGCCCGTCGCCCAGACGAAAATCCCCATCACGATGATGAGCGGGATGACCGACCAGATGATTTCGAGCGCCATGCCGCCGTGGATACGGGCGCCGATGCTGTTCGGGTCTCGGCGCTTGTACTTGATCATGAAGATCACCACCAGCGCGACGATGAGGATCGTCATGACGGCGGTGAGACCGACCAGGAACAGGTATAGCGCATCCACGCGCGGAGCGATGGTGGAGGCGGCTTCAGGAAATAGAGGAGGCGTACCGGACCGCATAGATAAGGGCCTAGGGCTGAGGGCTCAGAGCGCGGCGTTCTGCTGGGATTTCTCCCGCCGCACCATCACCACAATGAACGTTCCAATCAACAGCACGGTTGCCACGCCGGCAACCCTCAACGTGCGCATCACGTAGATGCCGTACCGCCCGGTCATCGGGTCGTAGTGGTAGCAAAAAAGCAGCAGCTGATCGGCGAAGGTGCCGACCTTGCCCTCTGATGCCTCGACCAGCGAGAGGTTCAGGTCGCGCGGACCGTACTCGATGCCGAACAGGTAGCGGGCCAGCCGCCCGTCCGTGGTCGTCACGATGATGCCGGTCGGGTGCGCGTACTGTTTCGTCTGCTCGTCCCACGCATAGCGGAACCCGGCAGCCTTCGTCACGCGCTGGATCTGCGGCTCGTCGCCCGTCAGGAAGTGCCAGCCGGCCGCGGCGCCCTCGCGCTTGTAGCGCTGCAGGTATTCGGTCTTCTTCGCGGCCGCCTGCGCCGGCGTCTCGCGCGGGTCGATGCTGACCAGCACCAGTTCGAAATCCTTGCCCGCGGTGAGCGACATGGTGCTGATTGTCGCCGTCATCGCGTTCAGCACCTGGGTGCAGAGCATCGGGCATTCGTAGTAGAGGAACGCCAGCAGTACCGGGCGCTGGCCGTAGTAGCTGCCGAGCGTGACGGTCTGCCCGGATTCATCGCGAAACGTCGCATCGAGCGGCAGTCTCTGATCGATGTTCTGATCGAAGCCGATCTCGCGCAGCGCCGTGGGCATCGTCGACGACGATACTCCGGGCGCGGCGAGATAGCCGGCCACCGGCGTGCCCGTCATCTGGGCACTGGCCGGCGAGGTGATGAAGGTGACGGCAGCCAGGACGAGCGTGGCTGCCGCGAGGACAGAACCGTTCACTTCTTTACCTGTGTCGCTTCCGGAACTGCGACCGGCGCGGCCGCTGGCGCTACCGCCGCGGCGGCAACCTGCCGGGAGGGCAGACCGCGCTGCAGCGTCAGCCGCATCGCATCCGCCACCGGGATTCGAACAACCTGGCTGTTGCGATCGACCCAGCTGTAACCGGACAGCACGGCGGCTTCGGCCGCGCGCAGGTCGGCCAGGTCCTGCCGGGGATTGGTCTGGAGACGCGGTTCCGGCGGTTGACGATCGTCCTGCAGCACCGCCAGCGGATAGACGCGCGGCGGGTTCGAGGCGTCGACCGCCGCAACCTCCGCCTTGAACATCCACAGCATCAGGAGGTGGCTGATGATCGTGACCACGGCGAGGCCGATGGCGAAGCCGTAGACGCCCTTGAAGTCGATGACATCTTCCTCGACTCCGCTAGTGGACGGCGGAACGGTGGCGTGGGATGAATGCGACATGGCTTAGTGCGCCGCTCCCGGGTTCTGCGCGTGCGCGAACGCCGGTCCGAGGGCATCCTCGAACTGTGGGTCGTTGACGGGGAGCAGCGGGCGCTGACGGAGTTGCTGCAGGAACAGACCGAGCCAGAGCAGGAACAGGGCAACCGGCACCACCACATCCTGCCAGCTGATGGCCTGCATCAGGGTGATGGCGCCACCTTCGTGCGACTTCTCGGGCGCGATCAGCCAGAAGAGGTCGAGCACGCGAGCGGCGATGACCAGCATCGCGACCTTGCGCACCAGGCCGGCGTTTGTCTTGATGCCGCGCATCAGGAGCAGGAAGAACGGGGCGGCGAAGTGGAAGATCACCAGGGCAACCCCGAGCGCGGTCCAGCCGCCGTGCATGCGGTCGAGGTACCAGGTGATTTCCTCGGGCAGGTTGCCCGACCAGATGATCAGGTACTGCGAGAACGACATGTAGGCCCACAGCACGGTGAACGCGAACATCAGGTTCGCCAGGTCGTGCAGGTAGGTCTTGGTCAACGCCTCGCTCATCGGCTTCCGGCGTGCCAGCCAGGTGAGGATGATGATCTGGAATGCGAGGGTGACCAGGCCCTGGCCAACCATGATGAGCGCGCCGTAGATCGTCGAGAACCAGTGCGGGTCGCGCGACATGATCCAGTCGAACGACGCGAACGTCATCGTGATGGCGTAGAGCAGCAGGCCGCCGGCGCTGAGACGCTGCATGCGCAGCGGCAGTTCGCGGTTGCCGGTTTCGTCCTGTTCCTTCGACCACTTGTTCAGCAGGAAGGCGAGGCCGTTCCAGACCGCAAAGTAGATAGCGGCGCGAACGATGAAGAACGGGGTGTTGAGGTACGCCGCCTTACCCTGCAGGATCTCGTCGTTCGCCACCACGTCGGCGTGCGTCCACTCGTAGAGGTGGGGCATGCCGATGATGATCGGGATGAAGAGGACCGCCAAGTATGGCAGGACGCGGGTGGCCGCGCCGAGCGTCTGGCGCGACACCACGCCCCACGCGCCACCGGTCAGCTGGTGGATCATCGTGAAGGCGAGGGCGCCGAGCGACAGCCCGAGCACCAGCATGTAGGCCAGCAGGTAGGCCGGGAAGAACTGCGCGGGGTTCGTCGCGTATCCAACGGCTGATACGACCAAGCCGGCGCCACCGGCAAGGAGGAAGTTGCGCTGGTTCTGCGCAAGTTCCGGGAAGATCTGGTCTGCGGTCTCCCTCAGGGCCATGGTCGTTACTTTCTCTCGGTCTCTGCCGCGTGCGCTTCCGCTGCGGCCGGGCGATTCTCGTCAAGCTTGCCGCGGTCGCCCGCGGGCACGGTCTCGAGCGGCGCGTAGGCGCTCAACTGCAGCGCTTTCACGTAGGCGACAATCGCCCAGCGGTCCGCCGGCGGAACCTGCGCTTCGTAGTCCGGCATCGCGCCGAAGCCGTTCGTGATGACGTCGAAGACGTGGCCGACGCTGGCGTTGCGGATCCGCTCGTCGCTGTACGACGGCGGGCGGCGGTAGCCGCGGCGCACCACCATGCCGTCGCCATTCCCGGTGCGGCCGTGGCACGGGGAGCAGAAGATGTCGAAGCGTTCCTGACCGCGCGCCATCACCGCGTCGGTGACCGGGAACGGGAACACCTCGGTGTCCTTCTGACCGTCCTTGCCGGTGTGCAACAGGACGTCTTCCTTCAGCTGGCCGCGAGCCACGGTGTTGCTCACCAGCGGCCGGGCGGACTGGCCGTCGGCGAAGAACGTCGAGCCGCGCAGGCCGCGGTACTTCGGCTGGTCGTGCATGTCCTGGCGGCAGGCCGCCGCGGACAGCAGCAGCGCCGAGACGAACACCAGCCGGCCCAGACGACCCTGTCGGAGGTGCGTGGCCATGGAGAACCTATTCGGCAACGGTGGTTACCTCATGGGCGCCGAGCGTATCCAGGAAGGCGCGCGTCCTGGCGAGGTCGAAGTGCTGATCCGTCGCCTCGATGCAGAGGAAGAACCGGTTGCGGCTCGCCAGCGCAAAGCGCGGGTTGTTGAAGACCGGGTGATACGGCTGCGGCAGCTTGTTCAGCATGAACATGCCGAACACCGCCGTCAGGGCCGCGCCGAGAATCGTGCACTCGAAGGTGACCGGGATGAACATCGGCCAGCTGACGTACGGCTTGCCGCCGACATTCAGCGGGTAGGCGATGGCCGACGCCCAGTACTCGAGGCCGAATCCGCCGCTGCCACCGAGCAGCCCGCCGATCAGCACCATCAGCGGCAGCTTCGTGTGCTTGAAGCCGATGGCGTGATGCAGCTCCTCGATCGGGATCGGGGAGTAGGCATCGACATCGACGTAGCCCGCTTCACGCGTCTTGTTCGCCGCCGCCACGAGCGTCGTGGGCGACTCGAACTCGGCCATCAGGCCGTGAATTCCGGTAGTTGGAGTGCTGGCGCTCATCTCAGTGCCCGTGCCCTTCCTGAACCTTGGCTTCCGGCACGATCGTGCGCATTTCGAAGATCGAGATGACCGGCAGCAACCGCACGAACAGGAAGAAGAGTGTCAGGAACAGACCGATGGTGCCGACATACGTGGACCAGTCCCAGATGGTCGGCCGGAACATGCCCCATGAAGACGGCAGGAAGTCGCGGTGGAGGCTGAGCACGATGATGACGAAGCGCTCGAGCCACATCCCGATATTCACGACGATGGAGATGACGAACAGCAGCGGCACGTTCATCCGCACCTTCTTGAACCACAGCAGCTGCGGGAAGATGACGTTGCAGAAGATAAGCGCCCAGTACTGCGGCCAGTAGGGTCCGTTGATGCGGTTCAGCATCATGAAGCCCTCGTAGTAGTTGCCGCCGTACCACGCGATGAACGCTTCGACGCCGTAACCGTAAGCGACGATGAGACCGGTCAGCAGCATGACCTTCGCCATGTTCTGCAGGTGGCGCGAGGTGATGAAGTCTTCGAGTCCGTAGATGGCGCGCATCGGAATGGCGAGCGTCAGCACCATCGCGAAGCCGGAGTAGATGGCGCCGGCGACGAAGTAGGGCGGGAAGATGGTGGTGTGCCAGCCCGGGAGGATGGACACTGCGAAGTCGAAGCTCACGACCGAGTGGACGGAGACGACGAGCGGCGTCGACAGGCCCGCGAGCAGCAGGTAGGCCGTTTCGTAGCGGTGCCAGTGACGGGCGGAGCCGCGCCAGCCGAACGACATCATGCCGAACACGCGCTGGGCAAATTTGCCCTGGGCGCGGTCGCGCAGCGTCGCGACGTCGGGCACGAGGCCGACGTACCAGAACAGCGCCGACACCGTCGCGTAGGTGGAGACCGCGAAGACGTCCCAGATCAGCGGGCTGCGGAACTGCGGCCATACGCCCATGCTGTTGGGAATCGGGAACAGCCAGTAGGCCAGCCACGGACGACCGGTGTGGAAGAGCGGGAAGATGCCCGCGCAGGCCACCGCGAAGAGCGTCATCGCTTCCGCGAAGCGGTTGATCGAAGTGCGCCAGGTCTGCTTGAGGAGTAGCAGGATGGCCGAGATCAGCGTGCCGGCGTGGCCGATACCGATCCACCACACGAAGTTCGTGATGTCGAAGGCCCAGCCGACGGGGATGTTGTTGCCCCAGATGCCGATACCCTTGACCACGAGGTAGGACAACGAAATCAGCAGCAGACCGGCCAGACCGGCCGCCGACAGCAGGGCGAGGTACCAGCCAATCGGCGTGCGTTGAGTCAGGACGATGGAGCTGATCTTGTCGGTGACCGAGGCAAAGGTGTGCCCCGGCGCGATCACGACTGGAGTGCCAGACCCGGCGACCGGCTCCATCCGTTCGGCGAGAGGCTGGTTGCTCTGTGCCATCTAAGCGCTCAGTTCCGGATTGACGTTACGAACAGCCGCGAGATACGTGGTGCGCGGCCGCGTGTTGAGTTCTGCCAGGAGCGCGTAGTTCCGCTCCTCTTCCTTCAGTTTCGCCACACGGCTGTTCGGGTCGTTCAGGTCGCCGAAGACAATCGCGTCGCTCGGGCAGGTCTGCTGGCATGCCGTCTTGATTTCGCCGTCCGTCACGCGACGGTTCTCCTTCTCGGAGGTGATCTTGGCGACGGTGATGCGCTGGACGCAGTAGGTGCACTTCTCCATGACGCCGCGGCTGCGGACCGAGACGTCGGGATTGCGGCCGAGCTTGTAGCTCTCGGTGTTCCAGTCGGAGTAGAGCAGGTAGTTGAAGCGGCGGACCTTGTACGGGCAGTTGTTCGAACAGTAGCGGGTGCCGACACAGCGGTTGTACACCATGTCGTTCAGCCCCTCGTCACTGTGCACCGTCGCACCGACCGGGCAGACCACTTCGCACGGTGCGTTCTCGCACTGCATGCACGGAACCGGCTGGAAGTAGGTTTCCAGGTCGGCGGCGTTCGCGTCGTTGCCCGAGTAGTAGGCGTCGATGCGGAGCCAGTGCATTTCACGGCCGCGCAGCACCTGGTCCTTGCCAACCACCGCGATATTGTTCTCCGCGTGGCAGGCGACGACGCAGGCATTGCAGCCGATGCAGGAATTGACGTCGATTGTCATCCCCCACTTGTAGCCGTCGTACTTGAAGTCGGGATACAGCGTGATGGTCTTGGCCGGTTCCTCGAAGCCGTGATGCACCGACTCCGGATTCTTGAGGAACTCGTCCTTCGTGACCGCGCGAACCATGCCGCGGCCTTCCATCAGGTGGTGGTACTGCGTGCATGCCAGCTGGACGCTTTCGTCCGTGGC
The DNA here is from genome assembly GCA_043743165.1 of Acidobacteriota bacterium. Lineage (GTDB taxonomy): Bacteria > Acidobacteriota > Vicinamibacteria > Vicinamibacterales > CAVVIG01 > CAVVIG01. Next base: position 15,088 of record JAYTXA010000028.1, on the reverse strand, counting down.
GCTGACCTGCAGACCACCGCCCGACCACAGGCCGTCGGAGGTGCGTACTGCGTAGGCGTTGAAGCCGGGACCGGTGCCGATGTGGCCGGCGCGCGAGCGGCCGTAACCGAGGTGCACGGTCACGACGTCGTTCGGATGGCCCGGCACGGCGAAGATCGGACCCTTCACCGAGCGCCCCTTGAACTTCAGCTCGACGACATCGCTGTCGATCGTGCCGTGCTCGCCGCCGCGCGAGTTCACCGTGTTCGCGGCCTTGAGCACTGCGGCCGTCGCGGGGCTGGTGATGACGGCGTTGTCCCACACCAGCTTGGTGATCGGCTTGGGCAGTTCCTGCAGCCACGCGTTGTTCGCGAAGCGGCCGTCGAACACGGCCGGGTCGGGACGGAACGAAATCTCCATGCCCGTCACGGCGTCGGCAACCGGCGCATTCGCGGCGCCGGCCGACAGGGTGACGGTCTTGGCTGCGAACGCGGTGCCCGGAATGATGCCGTCGTGGAGCCAGCGGCGCCACTCGCGGTCGAAGTCCTCGGGTGACGCGGCCGGTCTGGCCTGCGCCCAGAACTCGCGAATCACTTCGTACGCCTGACGCTCGGGACGATCGCTGAGGACCCCGATGACTTCGTGCGCCGAACGGCCGTTGTAGAGCGGGGCGATGAGCGGCTGGACGATGCTGGCCGTGCCGTCGTGACCGCGCGCGTCACTCCAGCCTTCGAGGAAGTGCGCCTCGGGAATCTGCCACTGGCAGCGCTCGGCGGTCTCGTCGTTGAACTGCGCGAGGTAGACGCGCGTCAGCACCTTGTCGAGCGCCGCAGAGAAGTTCAGGTCGGCCGGTGCGTTGTAGACCGGGTTGCCGCCAAGAATGATCAGCAGGTCGACCTTGCCGGCGGCCATGTCGGCCGTCAGCGTGCGGATCGACTCGACCTGATCGACCGGTTCGACCTCAGCGGTCTGCGTGTAGACGACCGTCTCGCCGACGTTGCCGAGTGCCTGGTTCATCGCATGCGCCAGCACATGGACGACGGGCGGCTGCGACTCACCGGCAATGACGAGGCTGGTGCCGCGATGCGCCTGGAGATCCTTGGCCACTGCAGCCGCGAACGTCGCGACCTCGGCGGAACCGCCCGACGCGGAGCCGACTCCGACTCCGGCGGCAATCTGCTTCGCCAGCGGCGCAATCTGGCTCGGCTTGAGCGCCAGGCGATGATCGGCGCGCGATCCGGTCGACGTCGGCATCGTTTCGACGACGTAGAGCCGGTTCATCTTGTCGGCGTCTTCGGGACGACGACGAGCGGCGAAGTGACGCGCCAGAGCCAGGCTGCCGGGACCGGACACGAGGAAGTCTGCGTCCAACGACAGGATGACGTCGGCCTTCGCGAGGTTGTACTGCGCGTCGACGAACTCACCGAACGCCAGCTTCGAACCGACGCGGGCGTTGTTGCGCCCCGCCGGCTCCCACTGATGCCACTGGGCGGCCGGGAAGCGGGAGATAAATTCCTTGATTTGCGCGCCGAGTGTCGGCGAACTGACGCTCTCGGAGAGGATGCGGACACCCGCACCCTGCAGCGGACCCTGCGCGGCCATCGCGGCCTTCATGGCGGCGATATACGCCGACCACGAGGTGACGTCGCCTGTGTCAGTCAGCGACTGGGCTCGGTCAGGATCGTAGATGTTCAGGATGGCGGCCTGCGCGAAGACATCGGCGGCGCCAAGACTGCTCGGGTGAAGCGGGTTGCCCTCGATCTTCGTCGGGCGCCCTTCATGACTCTCGACCAGGAGCCCGGTGGCAATGCCGCCGAGCGTCATCGCCGTCGCGAAGTACATCGGCTTGCCGGGGACGAGGTCCTCGGGCTGCCGCACGTACGGCACGATGGCTTCTTCGGGCTGGGTCGTACAGGCGGTGACGCCGGCCAGCGCCAGCGACGCACCCATCAGCTTCATGAACGTCCGACGCGTCGTCGGGTCCGTGATCGCTTCGACCTGGGAGGGGAATTCGTGATGGAGGCGCTCGACGAACGACGGATCGTCCGCGAGCTCGTCCAGCGTGCGCCAGAAGGCTTTTCCGGTCTTCATCGGTGACACGTCGAGCAGCTCGTGAGCTTCTGAATCTTGTATTCGGAGACCAGGGCCTTGCCGAGCGCCATCTGGTCAGTGAACGTCGCGCCGCCGACCGTCACGGGTCTGGTCGAGGAGGGTTGCTGGTAGTCGACCCGGAACACGGCGTCGCGGGGACGCACGTTCTTCTCGGGGTTGCGGTGGCAGTCGATGCACCACTGCATCTGCAGCGAACTCGCCTGATACATCAGCGGCATCCTGTCGACCGCGCCGTGACAGGTCGTGCAGCCCACACCCTTGTTCACGTGAATGCTGTGGTCGAAGTAGACGAAGTCGGGCAGGTCGTGCACCCGGGTCCAGCGCAGCGGCGTATTCGAGTTGAAACTCGTACGCACCGGCTCGAGGAAGGGGCTGTTGGAGAAGATCTGGGAGTGACAGTTCATGCAGGTCTTGGTTGGCGGGATGCCCGCGAACCTCGACTGCTCGACCGACGTATGACAGTAACGACAGTCGATGCCGTTGCCTGCCACGTGCCGTTCGTGACTGAACTGGATCGGCTGCTCGCGCGCGACATTCTGCCGCGTGACCCAGGGTGAGTTGCCCAGTTCCCAGACCAGCCCGAGCAACAGGCCGACAAGGAGTCCTGCGCCAACGATGCTGACGCGGGAGATGGAATTAGCGCTCTTAGAAAAGATCTGCGACATCAGTCCGTATGGGGCAGCGCGCGCACGGCACCCGGCGCAGGCAGAACACCTGTGGGGCGTGGCACCGCCGAACGAGTCTCAGGGAGCTTACAGTGTTTGGCGCCGTGGCGCAGCAACTATTTTGTGAAAGATTTCACGTAGCCGTCGACTTACAACGAGAATTCGCGTGAAATCGCCGCCTTCCCGGCACTCGCCGGTTCGTCGCCGGGCGCCGACTCCCGTGCGGCGCACCCGCTCTGTCGTGTCGTATTCCGCACCGGCCACGCACGCCCACGTTCACGCCGCAGCCGATCGACAGGACGCTCGACGCTCCCCGGGGAGCCCGCACGAACGCACCGCCTGTGTCGCCGATCTGTGTCGCTTGCCCGAGTGACGAAAGTCGAGCGGCGAACAGCGTAACCTTTTGTGACGAAAATCGGAACCCCTGTTCGAGTACGGGCGTTAAACAGGCGCTCAGGTGTTGGTGCTCGACAAAACTCATCTGATGCGGTAAGCCTGCCGAGATTCGCAGTTGCCGTGCCCGAGAGCGAGTTCGAGTAGTCGAGTCGGCTAGAATGGCCGACATCCAGCGCGCCCTTTTCACCGTCATTGCCGCGGCTCTCGCCCTGGCCGCGTCGCTGCACCTTGCCTCGGGTGCGCTTGCCCCTGCACGCGGCCTGCGCGCCGAATACACCGCCGGCGAACGCGGCAGCCTCATGCCCGTTCAGGCGCTCGATGCCGCGCCGTCCACCGCTGCGATGCAGCGGTTCTGGATGGGTGGCGCCCCCGCCATCTTCTCCGTGCGCTGGGTCGGCTTCCTGCACGTCCTCGCCGACGGCCCCTACACATTCACCGTCACGTCGGACGATGGCGCGGTCGTCAGCATCGATGGGATACCCACCATCGACAACGGCGGGCGGCACGGCCTCCAGACACTGAACACCACCGTTCCGCTCACCGCCGGGCCGCACAGCATCGTCATCGACTTCACGCAGTTCGGTGGCGGCTTCGCCTTCGACTGGCAATGGGCACCTGCCGGTTCCTCACTGCAACCGGTGCAGCCGTGGCTGCTCACGCCGGCAAAGGTCAGGGCCGGCGCGGTCCGGGGATGGCACCGTGTTGACCTGGTCGCGCGAGACCTCGTGCTCCTGTCGGCACTGCTCCTGGTGCCGCTGGCGTGGCTGCGGCGCGACTGGATGGCGGCACACCCGCGCGTGTCGGTGCTCGTCTTCTTCACGCTCCTCGCGGTGGTGCACACCTGGCCGCTAGCCACCGACCTCGCGCACCTCACCCGCCACGACAACCGCGACTCGGTCCTGAACGAGTGGATCGTCGGGTGGGTGGCGCACCAGTTGCCGCGCGCCCCACTGCACCTGTTCGACGGCAACATCTTCTATCCCGAGCGCTACACGCTCGCCTACTCCGAGCCGATGGTGGTGCAGGGCGTCATGGCGATGCCGCTCCTCGCGCTGGGTGTGCCGCTCGTGCTCACCTACAACCTGCTGCTGGTGTCGGGCTTCGCGCTGTCGGCCTGGGCCATGGCGATGGTGGTGCGCATCTGGACGCGCGACTGGACGGCTGGCCTGGTGGCCGGCGCCATCTTCGCCTTCAACGCACACTCGCTGTCACGCATCCCGCACCTGCAGGCGCAGCACCTGGAGTTCCTGCCGTTCGCCCTGCTCGCCTTCGACCGCGTGCTCGAGGCGCCCACCTCGCGCAATGCGCTGAAGCTGGCCGGCTGGTTCATCCTCCAGTCGCTGACATCGGTCTACCTGCTGGTGATCGCCGCGTTCGCCCTTGTGGCTGCGGCGCTGTCGCGCATCACCGATCTGAAGCGCCACCCGCTCGTCACACTGCGGGCGCTGGCTATTGCCGGTGTCGTGAGCGTGGTCGTGCTGACGCCGTTCCTGCTCCCCTACTGGTTCGTCAGTCGCGATCTCGGCCTGGTGCGCTCACTCGGCGATGCCGAGAACTTCTCGGCGCACTGGCGTGCGTATCTCACCACGCCGGCCCGCGTGCACGCGTGGTGGAGCCCCGGGCTGGCCGACGCGAACGTGCTGTTCCCCGGCGCGGTGGGGCTCGCGCTGTCGCTCGTCGCCATCGTACGCGGCACCGCCTTCAGCGATCGGCGCGCCCGCATGTGCCTCGCGCTCGGGCTGGCCGGTGTGGCGCTCTCGTTCGGTGCGGCGATGCCGGGCTACGCGTTTCTCTACACGGTGATGCCGCTGCTGCGCGGCATCCGCGCCACCGCGCGGTTCGGCATGCTCGCCACGGTGGCCGTGGCCGCCCTGGCCGGCTTCGGTGCGGCGGGGCTTCGCACGCTGATGACGCCGCGTGCCTGGCGCGTGGTGGCGCCGCTTCTCGTGGCGCTGGCGGCGACCGAGTCGATCGCTGCCCCGCTCGGCCTGGTGCGCTTCGACGGCATCCCGCCGGTCTATCGCTCGGTTCCGCAGACGCCGGGGACCGTGGTCGTCGAGTACCCGTTCTTCGGCGCACGCAGCGTGCAGTTCCACGCCCACTACATGTTGAATTCCACGGACCACTGGCAACCGCTCGTCAACGGCTACAGTGGCTTCCAGCCGCCGAGCTTCTACGAGAACGCCGCGGTCCTGCAGACCTTCCCCGGCGACGAGGCGTTCACACGCATGCGTCAGCTCGGGGTCACGCACATCGTCGTGAACGGCGGCCAGATGCCTCCAGCCACGCTGGAGAGGCTCGCCACCCGCAACGACCTCGAACAGATCGATGCGTTCGGCGCCATCGTCCTGTTCCGGATCAAATAGCCATGGACCATTCCGGCTTCATCCCGTCACTCCCCTGGGTCGCCCCATTTGCGCTGCTCCTGCTGGGCATTGCCGTCATTCCGCTGGCGGCTCCGCACGTCTGGGAATCGAACGTGCGCAAGCTGGGCGTGTCGCTCGTGCTCGGCCTGCCGGTGGCAGCGCTCTACTTGATGCAGGCGCCGCATGCGCTCGTCGACACGTCGCGCGATTACCTGTCGTTCATGATTCTGCTCGGCAGTCTCTACGTCATTTCGGGCGGCGTTCTGATGGACGGCGACCTCGAGGCGAAACCGTGGGTGAACACGGCGTTCCTCGGCCTCGGGGCGCTCTTCGCCTCGTTCGTCGGTACGACCGGCGCCTCGATGCTGCTGATTCGGCCGCTGCTGCATACGAACGGTGAACGAACGCGCGTCGTGCATACCGTGGTCTTCTTCATCTTCCTGGTGTCGAACGTCGGCGGTTCGCTCACGCCGCTCGGTGACCCGCCGCTGTTCCTCGGCTACCTGCAGGGGGTGCCGTTTACCTGGACGTTCCGGCTGCTGCCGCACTGGCTCTTCACCTGCGGCGTGTTGCTGGCCATCTACTTCGCGTGGGACACCTGGGCGCACGCTCAGGAGCCTGCCAGTTCGCGTGCCGCCGATGGCACACACCGCAAGCCGCTGCGGGTCACTGGCATCCACAACCTGGCGCTGCTCGCTGGCATCGTGCTCGCGGCGGCGTTCCTCGCCGCACCCTGGCGTGAACTGGCCATGGTCGGCCTGGCGCTCGCATCCTACGCCGCCACGTCGCACCACGTGCGGCACGCGAATCACTTTTCGCTCCACCCGATCCTCGAGGTCGCCGCGGTCTTCGCCGGCATCTTCCTGACGATGATTCCGGCGCTCGACATCCTGCGTGCGCACGGCGGCGCGCTCGGCGTGCGCGAACCATGGCAGTTCTTCTGGAGCACGGGCATGCTGTCGTCCTTCCTCGACAACGCACCGACCTACTTGACGTTTCTCGCGCTCGGGCAGGGACTGCACCTGCCCGCGGACGTCGTGGGCGTGCCACATCACGTCCTCGAAGCGATCAGCGCCGGCGCCGTCTTCATGGGCGCGAACTCCTACATCGGCAACGGGCCGAATTTCATGGTGCGCTCCATTGCCGAGGCACGCGGCGTCAAGATGCCGAGCTTCGGCGGCTACATGCTCTACAGCGGCGCGGTGCTCATCCCGGTCTTCATCGTGGTGACCTTCGTCTTTTTCAGGTGAGCGGGGACGGGCGGCTTCGGTGCACAATCACCGCATGAAGCGAGTCATTCCCGTCGCCACCGCCGCGCTGCTTGCTGTCGGCCTGGCTGCGCTCCTGACGAGCACAGCCGCCGCCGGCGGCGGCGACGTGCTGCTCACCGCCGTGTCCACCGACCCGGCCCTGGTGACCGGCGGCGACGTGCTGCTGCAGACGGTCGTGCCCGAGGGCACGCCCCGCCGCGACCTCCGCGTGAGCGTGAACGGGCGCGACGTCACCGCGGCGTTCAAGCCGGCGGCCGAGCCCGACGTCTACCTCGGGCTCGTCTCAGGACTCGTCGAGGGTGACAACAGCGTGCTGGCCGAGGTCGGGCACCTCACGACTACGCTGACGGTGACGAACTACCCGATCACCGGACCGGTCATCTCCGGCCCGTGGCAAGAGCCGTTCATCTGCCAGACGGAACAATTTGCGCTGCCCGATGGCTCGACGCTGGGAACAGCGCTCGACGCACACTGCTCGGCACGCACGGTCGTGCAGTACGTCTATCGTCCGACCCGCGTCGCCGATCCGGCCAAGCCGTTCAGGCCGCTCCCCAATCCGGCGGTCCTGCCGGCCGACGTCTCGCAGACGAAGACCGCCTCTGGCGCCGTCGTCAACTTCATCGTCCGCGTCGAGACCGGCACGATGAACCGCGGCATCTACCAGAACGCAGTGCTGCACGACCCCACCGTCGATCCACCGCCGTCGCCGACGACGCCGCCGCGGGGGTGGAACCGGCGGCTCATTGCCATCCACGGCAGCGGCTGTCCGTCTGGCTGGTACATCCAGGGCGGCGCCATGGGCGTAAGCGTGCTCGACTCCGGCCGGCTGGCCGAAGGCTACGGCCTCTTCATCAACACGCTGAATCACCCGACGAACAGTTGCAACGCATTCCTGGCTGGCGAAACCACGATGATGGGCAAGGAGCACTTCATCGAAACGTTCGGCGTGCCGGCCTACACGATCAGCACCGGCGGCTCGGGCGGCGCGTATACGAGCCTGCAGGTGGCCGACGCCTTCCCCGGCCTCATCGACGGCGTCGACATCCGCGCCACCTTCCCTGACGCGCTCGCGATTGCCCTGTCCGGCCTCGACGCCCATTTGCTGCTGCACTACGTCGCGCAGACCGGAACGGGTTCGCTCACCGAGGCGCAACAGGTGGCTATCAGCGGCTTCGCGGGCATGAAGGCGTTCGTCGATGCGGCCAACCAGGCGCAGCGCGCCGACCCGGTGCCGAACCGCAAGGACCGCGACGGCTACCAGTCGGCACGCTGGAATGCCGTCGTCCCGAACGCGGTGCGCTACGACCCGCAGACGAACCGGACCGGGGCGCGCCCCACCGTGTTCGACGCGGCACGCAACATCTACGGGGTGAACCCGGCCACCGGCGCGGCCCTGCGGCCGTACGACAACGTCGGCGTGCAGTACGGACTGAACGCGCTCAACGCCGCCACGATTACCGTCGACCAGTTCCTCGATCTGAACGAGCGCATCGGCGGCTACGACGACGACGCCAACTACACGACGACCCGCGCGAGCGGCGACGTGGACGCCATCAGGCGCGCCTACCAGTCGGGGCTGATGCTGGGGGCCAACGGTGGGCTCACCACGATACCAATCTTCGACAACGCCACCTCGAACGAAGCCGGCGGCTATCACTACGGCTGGTTCCACTACGCGCTGCGCGAGCGGCTGCGCAAGGCCGGCGGCGGCCGGTCGGATAACCTGGCGATGTGGCGAAGCGTGAACGCGAGCGACGCACGCGCCACCTTCGATGCCTGGATGGTGGCCCTCGCGAGCGATCGCTCCGACACGCCGCGGTTGCAGAAGGTGCTGAACGCGCGCCCGGCACAGGCGGTGGAAGGGTGCTACGACACGAGCACGCCGCCGGCGTTCGTGGCTGAAGCGCTGGCCTTCACCCGCGCGGCGTCGACGCGCTGCACGACGCTGTATCCGGTCTACTCCAACGTCCGCGTCGAAGCCGGCGGCCCCCTTGCCGCCGACGTCCTGAAGTGCCAGCTCGCGCCGGTGCACGCGGAAGACTACCGTGTGCCATTCACGCCGCCGCAACTCGATCGACTCAGGAGCGTCTTCCCGGACGGGGTCTGTGACTGGTCGAAGCCCGGCGTCAATCAAGTGCCGGTGGTGCCGTGGGCATCGTTCGGACCCTCGCCGCGGCACCGCATCAACTGAGCGGCGCCGCGTTGATCGAAGCCGACCTGAGGTCGGCCGCTACGTACACGATCAGCGCTGCAGTTTCAGCCGATTGGACACGCTGAGAAAGGCCGGACCCGGCAGCACCACGCAGAGCGGCGTGCCGTCGGCCATCGTCACGGCATAGAGGATGTCGGGCCGCGCCGCGAACTCGCGCAGCGAAGCGCTCGGGCCGCGCATCAGCCGGATGTCGAGGTGGTAGACAAGGTTCGCACGCGCCACCACCTGCAGCGTCTTGAAGCGTGCGGCGTTGGCGTCGACGGACTGGATGGGATTGCCCGACACGACCAGCGGCACGCCTGACTCGCGCGCGAGGCGGTCGGCCCACTGCACTGCCTGCAGCACGCTGTTGCCCCAGTAGTCCATGTCGTAGCGCGCGAAGGCCGCGTGCGGCCCTCCCATCAGCGGCGTGAAGTAGATGATCTGATTCGGGTGATTGCGCACCTGAAAGAGCAGCGGCTCGGCCAGGCCGACGGCCAGCAGCGCGGTGCCGATGACCCTCGCGCGCGTCTGCAGCAGCGCGCTCCAGCCGGCGGCCGCGAGCACCACGATCGGCGGCACGACGAACAGCAGGTGGCGGATGCCGTCGTAGATCGTGGCGTGGCGGATGATGGCCGCCACCACGGGCACGCCGGCAAACGCCAGGAGTCCGGCCCAGGCCACCGCCTGCTGCAGTCCGCGGCGTGCCGCCAGCCACGACAGCGCGAGGCCGCACAACACCACCGGCGGCACGGTCATGACGAGCCACGTCGGCACGTAGGTCCACGGCAGCGCACCGGCGCCGAGGTTCTGTCCGGCAAACAGCACGTCGAACCCTTGCGCCCAATCGAGCTGCGTGGTCGTGATGAAGGCGGTCAGCGGACGCACGAACGGCTGCGCCTGCGCGTAGGGCCACACGATCGTGCCGGCCGGCACGGCAACGAGCCCCACGACAAGCAGCACGACGACATTCCTGCCGAACGCCTGCCAGCGCCCTTCGTCGGTGGTGAGGAGTGCGGCGAGCAGCGACCCGAGGCCGATCACGCCGGCCGCGTAGAGCAGCAGCACCAGACCGAGCGGGCGGATGTTCACGGCTAGCGCAATGGCCGTCGCCAGCAGCGACGCCCGCGCCCACGAGAGCCGAGGGCGCCTCCAGTCGAGTGTGAGCGTGATGCCGAGCACGGCCATGGCCATCGCGGCGAACGGCACATCCTTCGGGTTGTTCATGGCATCGCCGAAGTAGCGGGGCGCGAGCGTCAGCAACGCTGCCGCCAGCCACCCGGCACGCGGGCCGAACGCGCGCGCCGCCGCCAGTCCGGCGATGACAATGCCGCCCCAGCCAAACAGCGCGTTCACAGCGTGCCGGACCACGTAGGTGTCGGCACGCACGGTGTGTTCCGCGGCCACGGCGATCAATTCCACGAGTCCGCCGTAGAGGTACTGGTTCCCCTCGTCGGTGTCGAACGTACTGCGCGGCAGCTCACCGTGGGCGTACTGCCATAGTTGCTCGCCGTAGTGCTGCTGGAAGCGCTCGTCCCACGTGAAGCCAAAGTCGCGCGAGAGCGCCACCATCGCCACCAGCAGCAGGAGCGCGGCGGCGATCGCCGCCAGGCGGTGGGTTCTAGCGGACGGCATAGTGCCCGCGGCCATCGTGCCAGACAATCCGCACCAGGTCGACGAGCATCGTCATGGCATGGCGGAACTGCCGCACCGAGCTCGTGGTGTGGTACTCGCACGACACCGGCACCTCGACGATGCGGCAACCGCGGCGCTGGGCGATGCGAAGAACCTCGACGTCGAAGCCGAAGCCGTCGATCCGCTGCACCGCGAAGAGCGCGCGCGCCGCGTCGCCGCGAAACGCCTTGAAGCCGCACTGCGTGTCGCGCATGCCCGGCACGGCTACCGCACGCACCAGGCCGTTGAAGACGCGGCTCATCGTCTGGCGCAGACGCTGCTGCTCGCCATGTTCGGTGGCCCCGGCCACGGCCCGCGAGCCGATCGCCAGATCGGCTCCTGCTGCCAGCACCGCCAGGAAGCGGTCGGCGTCCTCGATCGGCAGCGACAGGTCGGCATCGGCAAAGAGTGCGTAGGTGCCGCGCGACGCCGCCATGCCGCGACGCACCGAGTAGCCCTTCCCGCGATTCTCGACATTGTCGAGTACCGTGACCGGCGTGCGGCCGCCCGAGACCCGGGCAATCTCGGACGCGGCGCCGGGGGCACCGCCGTCGAGCACGACGATCAGCTCGGACGCGAACGGCCTCGCGTCGAGATACGCGCAGATGCGCGACACGCTCGCGGCGATGCGGCCGGCTTCGTTGAAGGCCGGAACGATGACCGAGAGATGGATGGGAGCGGAGACGGTAGCGATAGCGACAATTCTAGTGGGCCGGACTGGGCGATGGCCACAGGACCGGTGACTCGGTCAGTGGGTGAGGCCGTAGATCACGTAATTCACGCCGAGCTTGTAGGCTTCATTGGTCTCGTCGAACGGCCGGAAGCCACGCCCCGACCACTCCCAGTACTGCGAGATATCGGTGTTGTAGTTGACGACCATCATCAGCCGCTTCTTCGGATCGTTGTCCTCGTACAGCCCGCGGAAGATCGGCGCCCCGGAGTTGTAGGCCTGCGGGAAGTTGCGCAGCGAATCGATCTCGAAGAAGGAATGGAAGATCGGATGCGTCGGATCGAGGTCGACGAACTTCGCGGCCGGGAACACCCGCTTCATGTTCTCCTCGAACGTATCCCATCCGCCGCCACCCGATCCGAACTCTCCCGGCAGCTTGAAGTCGTCGAAGATGGTGAAGCCGCCCTTGAGGAGATAGGCGCGGAACGCCTCCACCTCGCGGTCGGTCAGTGTCCACCACCCGGCTTCGGTGAGGTAGGTGATCGGGTACTTCGTCACTTCCGGATCGTCGAACCCGAAGACGTTGTAGGCGTCCGTGCGCGCGCCGAGGTAGCTGACCTCGTTCATGATGCGCATCAGGTTGTCTTCGGACATCGGGTAGCCGTGCGACCACGACGGCAGACCCTGGTACCAGTAGCCGCCGGGCGCCGTCTCGTATTTCACGCGGGCAAAGGTGAAACGGCCGTCGTAGGGCTGGTTCACCACCTCGACCTCGCGGGCGCGCTGACGGCCGAAGCGGCGCTGGGCCAGGGCCGCCCCTGCCAGGCCAACAAGCAGCACGACCACGACCACGACGCGCAGGCGAGACGCCCGGAACATGGCCTCATTAAACCAGAGCCGTCGGGCAGATGCACCGCAACTGCACACGGCTGCGTTGAAAGGCGCGCAACCGGACCACGTTGTCGCATAGAGGCCTATCGAGTGCCCAAGGGGCCCCGATAAGACATTCAAAGCAGCTGAGCTCCTATCTCGTCTGTCCCCCCAGCCGGACGGTCTCAGTTGAAACCCTTGGAGGTTCCCGTGCGTTTCTCTCTTCGTTCTGCAGTGCAGGCATCCGTTCTCGCGTTCGGCGCTATCGCCGTGATGGCCGGGACCGCATCGGCCCAGGTGACCGTTGGTCTCCCGGACACCAGCCAGACCACCATCCTCACCGCCACCGTCGCCGAGCAGGCGCGGGTCACGTTCCCGAGCGGCGTGTCGTTCACGGTCGCCGACGTCGCCAGCAGCACTGCCTCCGCCAACGCGTCGGTCACCGTCTCGAACATCGTCCTGGCCACCGCCACCAAGCAGCTGAAGATCTCGCTCCAGTCGAATGCCGCCGCCTTCACCGCGCCCGTCGCGGGTGCCACGACGTGGGCGGCCTCCGACGTCACCTGGGGCGCCGGCACCTGGACGAACGCCACCGGCGCGGCCGGCACGCTGAGCAGCTCGGCCTACAACGAAGTCGCCACCTGCGCCGCCAACGCCGCCAGCTGCAACTCCTCGGCGCTTGTCTTCACGCTCGGCGCGAAGTCGACGGTGCAGCGCTCGGGCAACCATACGCTGGTCGTCCGGTGGCGCGTTGAAGCGATCGGCAGCTAGAGCATTCCTGGATGTGTGTAGCCGCCGACCTTCAGGTCGGCGCGATTCAGCGAACCTGAATGTTCGCGGCTACGCCACATCGAAATACAAGTCCTGACGGAGAGAGAGCCATGCGCACCCGCACCGCCATCCGCTCGGCCGCCCTGGCGGCGGTCGCAGCGGCGGCCTTCATCGCCTCGCCCGCGGACGCGGTCACCTTCAACGCTTCGTTCGCGCCGATCCGCATTTCGGCGAAGCCAGGCCAGGTGTTGACCACGTCCTACCGGCTCGGTCTTGACGAAACCGACCCGCGCACCCACTTCAAGGTGGAGGTGCAGGACTGGTGGCGCAGCGAAGACGGCCGGCAATCGTTCTACGCGCCGGCCGGCTCCATCTCCCGCTCGTGCGGACATTGGGTGTCCGCCAACCCGATGGAAGCCACGGTGGCCGGCGGTGAGGCGCTGAACATTCGTCTCACCGTCTCGGTGCCTCAAGACGTCCAACCCGGTGGCTACTGGTGCGCGCTGAGCGTGGACGAAATGCCCGATCCGCTGGCGATGATGCCGGAGGGGGTGGGGGTGAAGTTCCTCGCTTCGGTCTCGACCGGCGTCTACGTCTACATCGACCCGGTCGAACGCGGTGCCGACGTGCTCGCGATCGAGGTCGATGGCAGCCGTGCCACGGCGCGCATCCAGAACACCGGCAACACGCCGACCGCCGTCGAAGGACGCTTCGAGTTCGTGCGCGCCGGCGAGACCGCGCCGGTCGCGGTGGTGGCCCTGCCGCGCAACATGCTCCTCACCGAGCCGGTCCGCACCGCCGCGTTCTCGGTGTCGCTGCCCGACCTCGCCACGCTTCCGTCCGGACGCTACACCGTCCGGCTCATTCTCGACATCGGTCTCGATCACTACATCGGCCTGCAGCGCTCCGTCGATCTCGTTCGCGACACACCGGCCATCCAGGACTGATCGTCATGCGCGCCGCTCTTGCCGCAATCGTCCTGTCGCTCGTGGTGTGCGACCTCGCCGGCGCCGCCGAGGCGCTCTGGACGGTGGCCATCGTCGGTCGCCGTGACCTGGTGCTGTCCATGCGCCCCGGCACTGACGGCATGCCGTCGGCCGACGCGCACCTGCTCGGTCCCGACTTGAACGTCACCGTCAGCGCGCTCGGCGGCACTGTTTCCATCCGCGACGTCAACGGCGTCCAGTGGCAGACCACGAACGGGGCCGTGCGTCTGGACGGCCCGCTCGAGAGCCGCTCCCTCGTCAGCCCCGTGCAGGTGGCGCAGGACGCGGTCTTCCTTCCCCTCGACGCCATCGCCCAACTGGCTGGCCGCAAGCTGGTCCTCGAAGAACGCGGTCGCGCGTTCCTCATGCCGATGCCGGCCCCCATCCCGAAGGCGGCAGCGCCGAAGCTGGCCGCGGCGTCCGCCGTGGCAATCGCTGCTGGTGGCGACGTGCGCGGTCCGTCGGGCTGGGAACGGTTCGAGGTCCCCAAGTCGCTGGCCGAACGGACGATGATGGACCGTGAGACGGACGACTTCGTGGCGCTGAAAGAGCGTCCCATCGTCGCGGACGTGCTGCCGAACGGGCACGAAGCGTTCGGGCTCGACCTCGGCATCGGCTTCGCGCAGGGTGGCGGCGCAGCGTTCGACGCCGCCGGCAACGGCACGTTCGCGGGCTATCGCCTGGGAGTGTCCAGCTTCATCACCGGCAACGGCCGCGGCGCGGACGTGCGTAGCGGCCGCATCGCACTCGAAAGTCCGTCGGGCGGGTGGACCACCGAAGGCGGCGACCTGCTGAGCGAAATGCGCGGCCTGGCGCGCGGCGTGCGCGTCTCGCGCCGGTTCACCTCCCGCTGGCGTCCCGGTGTCTCTTTCTACGCGAACGACAGCCGCGTGCTGGGTGACCGCGCGGCCGTGGCCTACCGCGACAGCCTGCTGCTCACGCGCAACCTCGACGTCCGCGGCGAAGCGTCAACCGACGGCTCACGCTTTGCGGCGGTACGCCTGCTGGCGGGTCGCGGCGCGGTCGAAACGTTCTATCGCTACTCCGCCGACCGCGACGCCACCGACCGCGGCGTCTCGGTGTCCGTCGATCTGTTCCACTCCGTCACCGCCTACGGCGGCATGCGTGTTTCAGATA
>JAYTXA010000027.1:0-89778 GCA_043743165.1 Acidobacteriota bacterium | reverse complement strand
CGCACTCGACAATGGAAAGGGGGGGGCTGCCGAGCATGCCCGCCCTTTCCATTGCCCGGTTAGATGTGTCCGGTTAGATGTGTGCGGTCAGAATTTCAGGTTCAGGCCCGCGTAGAAGCGCGACGTTGGCGAGTAGCGCGCCTCGGTGCCGAGCCGGAACCGGCGATAGTCGAGCCGCAGACGCACCGGTCCCAGCAGCGCAATCTTCACCCCGCCTCCGACGTTCGGCGCGATGCCACTCTCCGTGGCCGATCCCACTCGCTCCCGGTAGATGCCCGCTCCAGCTGTCACGTAGGGCTGGAAGCCGAAGATCGGCACCGGTGCTTGCAGCAGGCCGTTGCCGCTGCCGATCTTCAGTGACGGGGCGCCGGTCTTCAGGTCTTCCGTTGTTGATGAGTACTCGAATTCGAAGGCGACGATCACCAGTCCGCTGCCGACGGCGGCCCCTCGCATCTGGCGATTGGTCGGTGTGGTCGTCGCGCCGAGGAACGCCGTGAGGTCGGCCCGGGCCGGCGCGGCCGTAGCCGCAAGCAGACTCAGGGCGAACAGGGCGGGGCGTAAACTGCGCATGAACCCTCCTGTTGCCGATAATAGTACGAATCCTTCCGATGGAGGCTCATGTGAGACGACAAGGTGTGGCGCTTGTGACCGCGTTCGTAGTGGCTGGGGTCGCGCTCCAGGCCGACACGCTCGTCCTGCGCGACGGGCGTCGGGTGCAGGGCGAGTTGGTGACGGTGCGCGATGGTGTCATCGAGTTCGAGGGACAGCAAGGCATATTCGGTCGCGAGCGTGTGCGATACGACCGTGAGGATGTTCTCCGTATCGAACTCGACGACGTCGGCGGCAGCGGCAACCGGTACGACGATCGTGGCAATGGTCGCGACGATCGGAACAACACCCGCGACGACCGAAACAACACCCGCGACAATCGCGGCACCAGCGACGGACGGCCATCAGGCATGCGCGAGCGGTCCATCTCGGTCGAGGCGTCGCAGCCGTGGATCGACACCGGCGTCAGCCTCCGCTCGGGCCAGACCATCTACGTCGAGGCCGCGGGCCGCGTGCGCTGGGGACCGGGCCGCCAGGACGGACCCGCGGGCGAACGGAACTCGCCTCGCAACGAGGGTCGGCCGATGCCCAACCGCTCGGCCGGTGCGCTGATCGGCCGGGTGGGTGAGGGCGACGGCCTCTTCCTCATCGGCGACGAGACCGGCGCCATCCGCGTGCGCGACGGCGGGCGCCTGTATCTGGGCGTCAACGACGATTACCTGCAGGACAACTCGGGATCGTTCCGCGTCACTGTCTATTACTGACGGCGGAGCCAACCTGAAGCTTGGCAGCTACGTGCGGATCCGGTCGTAGCCGCGCACCTTCAGGTGCGCGTGTCGGGCCGCCTGAATGTCTTGCCGCCTGAATGTCGGGCCGGCCTGAAGGCCGGCCGCTACGCCCTGGCGCTAGAATGGCGCGCATGTGGAGTCTGCTGTGCGCCGCCCTGCTGTTCATGCAGGGCACCGGGTTCGCCCCGTACGACGTCTCCGCGCTCTCGGTTGCGCCGCCCACGGTGGTGACGGAACTCGACCGCAAGATCCTGCGCGGTGAACCGAGCAGGCTTGCCTGGTCGCCGGACGGCTCCATCCTCTACATCCAGTCGCGCGACGGCATCGGCGCCGCGACCCGGTATCGTCACTTCCAGCTGCGTCTCGGGCAGGATGGTCTCTCGCCGCTCGACATCGAACCCAATTGGGCGGCCGACTACTGGCACACCAAGGTGACCGAGGCGGCTCCCGGCATGCCGTGGCTGACGATCGATGTCCGCGTGGACCGAACGCGCACCCGGGTGGCACCGTTTGCCGGCGGCTTCGCCGGCGCGGGTTCGGCCACCGGCAGCGACGCCGCCGCGTCGTTCTCGCTGTCGTACGTCACGCTGTCGTATCTCGGCGTCGAAATCGGGCAGTGGATGACCGACGAACCCAAGAGTGGCGTCACGTTCGGCTGGGGACCGGCGGGAAGCGGCGCGCTGGCCTTTGCCGACAAGCAGGGACGCCTGACGTTGATGGACAAGGAGCGGCGCCTGCGTCCAATCGCCCGTACCGACCGCGTGCTGCTGCCAGCCTGGTCGCCAGACGGCAACTACGTGGCGTATCTCGAGCGGCAGGGGCGTTCGAAATTTCGGCTCACCTCCATCGCCCTGCTGCGGGTCGACACGCCCCTGCAGTGACGACGGTGCTACGCTCAAGGGTGAGATGGACTTCCGTCTGACGGACGAGCAGGAACTGCTTCGGCGCACGGTCCGCGAATTCGCGGAAACCGAGATCCGCCCGCACGTGCGTGAGTGGGACGAAGCGCAGCACTTTCCCGCCGAGGTCATTCCGGCGCTCGCCGCGCTCGGGCTGATGGGGATCCAGTTCCCGGAGGAGTACGGCGGCTCCGGCATGTCGGCCATCGACTACTGCATCTGCATCGAGGAACTGGCTCGTGTCGATCCCGCGCTGTCGCTGTCGGTGGCCGCGCACAACGGCCTTTGCTCCGCACACATCTTCCTGTTCGGCACCGAGGCGCAGAAGCAGCGCTGGCTGGTGCCGCTGGCCAAGGGCGAGCAGATCGGCGCCTGGGGCCTCACCGAGTCGACGTCAGGCAGCGACGCCGCGGGCATGCGCACCACCGCCGTCCGCACTGGCGACGGCTGGGTGCTGAACGGCGCGAAGACCTTCATCACGCACGGACGTGTCGGTCAGGTCATGACGGTGATGGCGGTCACCGACAAGGCCGCAGGCTCGAAAGGCATCTCCGCCTTCATCGTCGAACACGGGACGCCGGGGATGCGGGCGGGCCGCAAGGAAGACAAGCTCGGGATGCGCGCCAGCGACACCACCGAGGTGCTTTTCGCCAACTGCCTGATTCCGGCCGACCACCTGCTTGGCGAGGAAGGGCAGGGGTTCGTCAACACGATGCAGGTGCTCGACGCCGGGCGCATCGGCATCGCGGCCCTCTCGGTCGGCCTGGCGCAAGGCGCGTACGAAGCGGCCCTGCGCTATGCGCAGGAGCGGAAAGCGTTCGGAAAGACCATCAGCGCATTCCAGGCCATTCAGTGGAAGCTTGCTGACAACGCGACCCGCATCGAGTCGGCGCGGCTGCTCACCTACCGTGCGGCCTATTTGAAGGACCGCGGCCTGCGCACCACGCTCGAGTCGTCGATGGCGAAGCTCTATGCCAGCGAGATTGCCGTGAAGGCCGCCGACGACTGCGTGCAGATTCACGGCGGCTACGGTTTCGTGAAGGACTACCCGGCGGAGAAGTTCTTCCGCGACGTGAAACTCACCACGATCGGTGAGGGGACGAGCGAGATTCAGCGGCTGGTCATCGCTCGCCAGTTGTTCGCCCGATGACCCAGGCACCGACCCTGACTGCCCGCGTGCTCGCCGGCGAGCCGCGCGCCATCGCCCGAGCCATCTCCCTGATCGAAGACGAAGATGCCGCGGCAACCGACCTTGTCCGCGGCATTTTTCCGCACACCGGACGGGCCTATCTCGTTGGTGTCACCGGCCCCCCCGGCGCCGGGAAGAGCACCCTGGTCGATCGGCTCACGGCACACCTGCGTGCGTCGGCGACGACAGTCGGCGTCATCGCCATCGACCCCACGAGTCCGTTCACCGGCGGCGCGGTGCTCGGCGACCGGGTGCGCATGCACGCGCACGCCTCCGACCCCGGCGTCTTCATCCGCAGCATGGCGACGCGCGGGCACCTCGGCGGGCTGTCGCGCTCGACCGGCGATGCCGCCCTCGTCCTCGACGCCGCGGGCAAGGACGTCATCATCATCGAAACCGTGGGCGTGGGGCAGGACGAGGTCGACATCATCCGCACCGCCGACGTCTCGATCGTCACCCTCGTGCCGGGCACCGGCGACGACGTGCAGGCGCTGAAGGCGGGAATCATGGAGATTGCCGATATCTTCGTGGTGAACAAGGCCGACCGCGAAGGTGCCGACCGCCTCGTCGCGTCGGTCGAGGCCAACCTGGCGCTGCAACACTACGGGCCGGAGGACTGGCGCCCGCCGATTGTGACGACCGTCGCCACGACCGGCGCCGGCATCCCCGAATTGGCGCAGGCGATTGCCGCCTTCCGCGCGCACGGGGCACAGCAGCAGGCCTCGCGCCGCCGCTCGCGCAGCGCCTATCGCCTGCGCGAACTCGTGGCGCAGCGGTTCATGTCCCACCTCGAACAGCACGTGCTCGCCGCCGGTGAGTTCGAGGGCATCGTCGATCGGGTTGCGGCGCGCGAACTCGATCCCTACAGCGCCGCGCACGACCTGCTGGCCCGCGCCCTGGTTTCGGCGTCGCGACCGTGACGTCGGCCGTCCGCGCAAGTGATAATAGAGACCTCCCATGAAAGCCTATCTCGACCACATCGGCATTGCCGTGTCCGACCTGTCTGCCTCGCTCGCCTTCTTCCAGGAAGGGCTCGGCCTCGAACTCCATGGAACCGAGGACGTTGCGTCGCAGCAGGTGCGGGCTCATTTCATCCACGGTGGCCGCTCGAGCCTCGAACTGCTCGAAGCGACCGCTCCCGATTCCCCGATCGCCAGGTTTCTCGACAAGCGCGGACCGGGACTCCACCACATCACGCTTCGCGTCGATGACATCCGTGCTGCGCTCGCGCACCTGAAAGCGCGAGGTATCCGCCTGATCGACGAAGAGCCGCGGCCTGGCGCCGAGCAGGCCCTCGTGGCGTTCATCCACCCGTCGAGCGCGCACGGCGTGCTCGTGGAGCTGAAGCAGGCGGCCTCGTCACTGCCGCCGCTGCAGGTCAGCCGCTACACCGTTGGCAGCCTCGAGCTGATCTCGCTGTATGACGGTTCGTTCCGCCTCGATGGCGGAGCGATGTTCGGCGTGGTGCCGAAGGCGCTCTGGGAGAAGAAGGCGCCCCCCGACGAGGCCAACCGCATCCCGATGATCATGCGTCCGCTCATCGTGCGCGACGGATCGCAGACGATGCTGATTGACGCGGGCCTCGGCGACAAGGAGAGCGAGAAGTTCTACCGGATGTACGCCGCTGACCGCTCGAAGAACCTGGACCACGCGCTGGCGGAGGCCGGCATCGCGCCGGAAGAGATCGACATCGTGCTGGCCAGCCACCTCCATTTCGACCATGCCGGCGGCTTCACCATGCGCCGGGCCGACGGAAAGGTCGTCCCGCGGTTTCCGAACGCGAAGTACCACATCCGTCGCGGCGAGTGGAACGATGCACGCCACCCGCACGAACGCAGTCGGGCAAGCTACATGCCCGACAACTTCCTGCCGCTTGCCGAGGCGGGAGTCATCGAGTTCATCGAGGAAGATCAGCACGTGATGCCGGGCGTGCGCGTGCAGCGCACCGGCGGCCACACGGCGCACCACCAGATCATCTGGGTCGAGTCGGGGCGAGACTGCGCGGTGTTCCTGGCCGACCTGATGCCGACCAGCGCGCACCTGCCCGATCCGTGGATCATGGGCTACGACCTTTATCCGATGGACACGCTCTTCGCCAAGCAGGCCTTCGCCCGTGCGGTGGCCCGGCGTGAAACCCTCGTCTTCTTCGAGCACGATCCGGCGCTGCCGGCCGCGTTCATCACCGAGCAGCAGGGCAAGCTGGGCCTGCAACCAACCACATGAGCAACCCCACGATTGGCATCATCGGCGGCAGTGGCCTGTACGACATGGCCGAACTGACCGACCGCGAAGAGCGCGTCATCCCGACGCCGTTCGGCGAACCGTCGGGTCCGTACGTTGTGGCGACCCTGCGCGGCAAGCGCGTCGCGTTCCTGGCGCGGCACGGCGCCGGGCACCGCATTTCGCCGTCGGAGCTGAATTTCCGCGCCAACATCTACGGCTTCAAGGTGCTCGGTGTCGAGCGCATCCTGTCGGCCAGCGCCGTGGGCAGCCTCAAGGAAGAGTACCGTCCGCTCGACATCGTCGTGCCCGATCAGTTCTTCGACCGGACGAAGGGGCGCATCAGCACCTTTTTCGGGCGAGGCATCGTGGCGCACGTCGGCTTCGCGCACCCGGTATGCAGTGACCTGGCGGCGGTGGCCGGGAACTGCGTCGAAGCCGCCGGCGCCCGCGTCCATCGCGGCGGCACTTACGTCAACATGGAAGGGCCGCAGTTCTCGACCCTGGCCGAGTCGCGGCTCTACCGACAATGGGGGATGGACGTCATCGGCATGACCAACCTGCAGGAGGCCAAGCTGGCGCGCGAGGCCGAGATCTGCTACGCCACGCTGGCGCTGGTGACCGACTACGACTGCTGGCATCCCGACCACGACTCGGTGACGGTGGAGCTCATCATCGCCAACCTCACGCAGAACGCGCTCACCGCCCAGCGGAGCATCGCCGCCGCGGTCGAGCAACTCGGCGCCACCCGCTCCTGCGGGTGCAAGGATGCGCTGGCCACCGCCATCATCACGCGGCCCGAGCACATTGCCGACAGCGTGAAGCGGGACCTGGCGCCGATCATTGGCAAGTACGTGACATAGGGCAGGAGCCGTCCCGACCCTCCCCGCCCTTCAAGGATCAGAAGCATGAACATCGTCGTCACCGGTTCGATTGCGTACGACTACCTGATGTCGTTCCCTGGAAAGTTTACCGAGCACCTCCTGCCCGAGCACATGCACCGGGTCAGCCTGAGCTTTCTGGTGGACACGATGGACAAGCGGCGCGGTGGGTGCGCGCCGAACATCGCCTACACGCTCGCGCTGCTCGGCGAGCGCCCGCTGCTGATGGCGACCGCCGGCGAGGACTTCGGCGAGTATCGTCAGTGGCTCGAGGCGGCAGGCGTCGATACGTCGCATGTGAAGCAGGTGAACGGCAAGTTCACGGCGTCGTTCTTCTGCAGCACCGACCAGCACAACAACCAGATTGCGTCGTTCTACACCGGCGCCATGGCTGACGCAGGGGAACTGTCGTTCCGCAACCTGCCCGAGCCCGGGTTGGCGATCATCTCGCCGAACGATCCCGGCGCCATGGTGCAGTACGCGGAAGAGTGCCGCACCCTGGGAATTACGTACATCTTCGACCCGGGCCAGCAGGTGGCGCGCATGTCCGGTGACGAATTGAAGGAGGGCACCGTCGGCGCCTCAATCGTCATCGTCAACGACTACGAGTACGAGATCCTCAAGCAGAAGACCGGACTCGACGAGAAGGCGATTCTCGAGCGCAGTGATGCGTTGATCGTGACGAAGGGCGAGCACGGCTCGACGATCTTCACCAAGGACGAGCAGGTGAGCGTCGCCGCGGTCGCGCCGCGCCGCATTGTCGATCCAACGGGAGTGGGGGATGCCTTCCGAGGCGGGTTGATGAAGGGGCTGGGCGCCGGCCTGCCGTACGCCGAGGCCGCGCAGATCGGCAGTGTGGCGGCCACCTACGCCCTCGAGCACCTCGGTGGTCAGAGCCACTCGTACTCGTTCCGGGAGTTCATGACCCGGTACGAAGAGCACTTCCCGCCGCTGACGTTCCCGGTGGCGTGAGGCGCACCTGACCGCCTCCGCCAAGGCTTCGGCGAGTCCGCCATAGCACCTGCGAAGGCGGAAGGGGCGCGGCTACGTCACGTTCGCTGCGTAGCTGCCGACCTTCAGGTCGGCCGTGACTAGAAGACGCCGGCGGTGGAGCTGCTGACGGTGCGGGTCGCCGTCGTGGCCGGCGTCACGGCAGCGGTCGCCTGCGCCGCTGCGGTCGTGGCCGCGCCCGCCGGTCCCGCCTGCTGCACCGCTTCGAAGTCGACCAGCGACAGATCGTAGGCGAGCACCGCCGACAGCTCGTTCTGCGTTGCCTGCGCGAGGTCGCGCTGCGCCTGGATAACCAGGAAGCTCGTCGACATTCCGACTTCGAAGCGACGCTGTTCAACATCGCGGCGCTGCTCGGCCAGTTCGCGCACGAGGCGCGCCGTCTCGACGCGCCGGGCATTCATCTCCATCTTCCACGCGGCATCGCGCACCTGCTGGATGACCCGGCCTTCGGCGCTCTTCATCCGCTGCGCCGCCTGCTGCGCCTCGAGCCGGCTCCGCGCCTGGTTCGCATCCTCCGCGCTCTGCCCAATCGGATAGGAGACGCTGACGCCGACGGCCCACGTCGGGAAGTCGCTCCGGAATAGCTGGTCGAGGATGGTGCCGAAGCCGACCACCTGGCCAGGACCGAGAATTGTTCCGGGGAAGCCGCCGGTCCTCAAGACCTCGGTGCCGCCGAGGCCACTCGCCTGGTAGGTGGCGTTCACCCGCACGTCGGGCAGCTTCTGGCTGCTCGCGAGGCGAAGCGAGACGCCGGCATTCTCGATGTCCTTGCGGGCGCGGGCAAGGTCGGCGCGGTCTCGGAGCGCATTGGTGACCGCCGCCTCGATGTCGACCGCCGCCGTGCCTATCGGCGGCGTGTCAGTGGGCTCGATGGCGATGCTCCAGACGTCGCGGCGTGCGGCGTCGAAGATGAGCACGCGCAGCCGGTCCTCCGACTGCTTCACCGTGGTCTCGGCCACAATCAGCTGCTCCTGGTTCGACGCGACTTCGGCCTGCGCCGAGACCAGGTCGATTGGCGGCGACTGCCCGACCTCCACCTTGGCCGTGTTGACGCGCACCAGTTCCTCGGCGAGCCGGCGCGCAGCCTGCCGGGCCAGAACATTGGCGCGCGCGGCGACAAGATTCCAGTACGCCGCCTTCACGGCGGCCGTCGTGCGAACCACGCTTTCCTGCAGACGAGTGTCGGCGATGGTGCGGTTGTTCCGGCTGAGCGCGACGTTCGTGCGCGCCGCGTCGGTGAACAGGTCCCGCAGCAGCGGCTGCGACACGGAAGCCGAGAAGCCCGACCGCAACAGGGGATTGAAGCTGTTGAGGAAGCTGTTGCTGTCGCTGTGGGAGGTATCCCAGGCCACGTTGTACGCGGTGCCGAACCAAGGCAGGCGCTGGTTCAGCCCGACGTTCGTCGTGACCACGTCGGTCCGCGTCGAGGTCGGGAACAGCAGGCTCGACGGCGGCTGTAACTGGTTGTTGCGGTTGACCGTCGAGGAGACCGTCGGCTTGAAGAGCCCGGAGGCCGCGGCGACACGGGTGTCGCCGATCTGCGGGTCGAGCCGATCGGTCTTGAGGTCGAGGTTGTTCTCGAGCGCCAGCGTCACCGCCTCGTCGACGCTGAGGTTGAGCGGCGCGGCCGGCGACTGCGCCAGCGCCACGGTGGGCGCCAGCGCGAGGAGGACGGCAGGGAGCCAGGATGTCCGAATGACAGTACGCATGTGCACGAATCTCGAGCGGACCTGACGGTCCGCACCTCTCTCAAGCGGGCCCGAAGGCCGCGGTTATGTCTGGGCGGCCGACACCGGAATCGCGTCCGCGCTCGCGTCGCGACGACGGCCAAAGAGCTTCACCTTCGACAGGTCGTCGAAGAGCGAATAGGCCACCGGCGTGACCAGCAGCGTCAGCAGCAGGGCCAGTGATTGGCCCCCGAAGATGACGTAGCCGATGGCGCGGTTCGTGCCCGAGCCGATGCCGCTCGACGCGATCAGCGGAATCATGCCGGCGACGAACGCGAACGTCGTCATCAGGATCGGCCGCAGACGGTCGCGGCTGGCCTGGATGACCGCGTCGTGCGCGTTCATGCCGCGCGCCTGCAACTGGTTCGCATGGTCGATCTGCAGGATGGAGTTCTTCTTCACGACGCCGAACAGCACCAGCAACCCGAGCGCCGAGAAGATGTTCAGCGACTGGTTGAAGATGATGAGCGACAGCAGCGCGAACGGCAGCGTCAGCGGCAGCGACAGCAGAATCGTGATCGGGTGGAGCCACGACTCGAACTGCGCCGCCAGGATCAGATACATGAAGATCAGCGAGAGCGCGAACGCCAGCACGAAGTTCTGCGCCGCGCGGCCCAGCTCCTTCGAGCGTCCGCTGAACGCCCCCCTGTACTCGCCGCCGGGCGCAATCTTCTCCCACTCCGTCTGGATGGCGTCCTGGATGGCCGCCTGCGAGGCATTGGGCACCATGTTCGCGTAGAGCGTCACCTGGCGCTGGCGCGACAGTCGGCTGATGTCTGAGGGCGATGACCCGTTGGAGAAGCTGGCGACGTTCTCGAGCGGAATGGATCCCAAACGTGACGACGGCACGGTCAATCCGCCAATGGCCTGCACGGTCGAGCGATTGATGGCTTCGGCGCGCAGATGCACCTCGTACTGCTCGCTGCCCTCGTTGTAGGTCGTCACCTGGTCGCCGCCCACGAGCCAGCGCAGCGCTTCCGCAGCGTCGCCCACCTGCACCCCGAGGTCGGAGGCCTTGGGGCGGTCCACCATCACCGACAACTCAGGCTTGCCCGCGTTCAGCGAGCGGTCGGGGTCGACGACGCCGTCCAGCGTCTTCATCTTCTCCAGTAACTGCGCGCTGAGGACGTCGAGCGTCCGCAGGTCTGGCCCGTTGATGAGGAACTGGATCTCGGCGTTCTGAGAGCCGCCACCACCGATGGTGGCGACCTGCTGCACCGAGGTGCGCGCACCCTTCGCCACGGCGGGCAAGACGTCCGAACGGACGGCGTTCATGATGACGAACTGATCGCGCGTGCGGGCCTCAATCGGCGTCAGGCGCACGTAGATGGACGCCAGGTTGCGCGTCCCGGACTGATTGCCGCCAATCGTCGTCAGCGTGTAGTCGACCTCGGGCACCTGCGACTTCACCGCTGCCGCCACGCGGTTGGTGAGCACCTCGGTGGCCTCGAGGCTTGTGCCCTCCGCCGCTCTCAGGTTGATCTCGAACTCCGACTGGTCGTCCGGCGCCATGAACGCCTTGGGCACGATCATGAACAGCGGAATACTCGAGAGCAGCACCAGCACCGCGCCCATCGCCACGACCGCGCGGTGGCCCATCGACCATTCGAGGAGCCGCGTATAGAAGGCGTCGATGGCGCGGAACACCGTCGAGTTCTTCGACGAGTGCTTGTGCTTGCCGTGCGCCGCCACCTTCAGCCACCGGGCCGACAGCATCGGCGTCAGCGTGAAGCTGACCACCAGCGACACGATGATGGCGAACGCCATGGTCAGACCGAAGCTCTTCATGAAGCGGCCGACGATACCGCCCATGAAACCGACCGGCACGAAGATCGCCACGAGTGACAGCGTTGTGGCCAGCACGGCCAGACCGATCTCGGCGGTCGCATCTTCAGCGGCCTTGAACTTGTCCTCGTGCTTCTCCTCGATGAAGCGGTAGATGTTTTCGAGGACGACGATGGCGTCGTCGATGACGATGCCGACCGACAGCGTCAGGGCCAGCATGGTCATCAGATTGAGCGTGAAGCCCATGTACCAGATGAGACCGAAGGTGGCGATGATCGACGTCGGAATGGCGATGGCCGCGATGATGGTCGAGCGGAAGTTCGCGAGGAACAGCAGCACCACGAGCGCCGCGAGGATCGAGCCGAGGATGAGGTGCTCCTCGACGTTGGCGATGGCGGCCTCGATGAAGGTGGAGAGGTCGCGGACGACGCGGGCGTGGTAGCCTGGCGGCAGCGCCGCGGTGATCTCGTCGAGGCGCTCCCGCACGCTCTTCACGACTTCGACCGTGTTGGTGCCGGACTGCCGCCTGACGTCGAGCAGCACCGTCGGCGCGCCGTCGATTGCGGCGATGGTCGTCGGCTCGGCTTCGCCGTCGTCCACCCTGGCCACATCGTCGAGCGTGATCGGGTGCCCGGCGGCCTGGCGGATGACGATGTCGTTGAACTCTGCAATCGACTGCACACGGCCGCGGGTCCGGAGCGTCAGCGATTGACCGCCCTGATCGATGCGTCCGCCGGGCACTTCGATGTTCTGGGCCTGGAGCGCGCGAGAGATTTCGGTGACCGTCACGTTGTAGGCGCGCATGCGGTCGGCATCGAGCCATACGTTCACCTGGCGCTGACGGCCGCCGAGCACGAGCACCTGGCCGACGCCGTTCACGCTTTCAATCTGGCGGCGCAGCACCTTGTCCGCGTACTCGGTGACTTCACGCACCGGCTTGTTGGCGGTGAGGGCGATGCTGATGATTGGCGCCGAATCGGGGTCGAAGCGGTCGATGCGTGGCTGCAGCACCGTCTTCGGCAGGCGCGACATCACGCCACTCATCTTGTCGCGCACTTCCTGTGCGGCGACGTCGCCGTCCTTCTCGAGGACGAACGAGACGAACACAATCGAGACGCCCTCCGACGAAGTCGAGCGCAGCTCGTCGATGCCGCTGATGGTGTTGACGGCTTCCTCGATCTTGTCGGTGACTTCGGTCTCGATCTGCTCAGGCGCGGCGCCCGGCTGCACCGTCGTGATCACCACGGTGGGGAAGTCGATCTTCGGAAACTGGTCCACGCCGAGCTGCGAGAACGAGAACAGCCCGATGACCGTGATCGAGAGGATCAGGACGCTGGCGAAGACGGGGCGCTTGATACAGAGCGCGGCAAGCCACTGCATTACGACACCTTTGCGCCGTCGAACAACTGCGCGACGTTCTTCGTCGCCACCTGCTCGCCGGCCGTGAGTCCGGTTGCGATCTCGATGAACGCGTCCGCCTGCTGCCCGACGGTGACGATGCGCTCTTCCACGGTGCCGTTGCTCACGACATAGACGCGGCTCGTGCCGGCGGTAGTCTGCACGGCGGCAGCCGGCACCATGACGGCGGGTGTCTTTTCCGGCTGCTCGATGCGGGCCGTGGCGAAGAGCCCGGGTTTCAGGTCACCCGACTGGTTCGGCACGACGGCTTCAACCGTGAGCGAGCGGCGATTGGCCTCGAGCGTCGGCGAGACGTAGCGCACCGTGCCAGTGAACTCGCGGCCCGGGAAGGCATCGACCTGGAAGGTAACCGCGGCGCCAGCCTTCACGGCCGACACGAACTGTTCGGGCACGGTCAGCTGAACGCGCAGCGGCGTGACCTTCACGACGATGGCCACCTTCATGCCCTTCGTCACGTAGTCGCCGACCGAGACAAGGCGCTCGGCGACGAGCCCGGCGAACGGGGCGCGCACGGTGGTGTCCGACACCGACTTGTGGGCCAGTGACACCCGCGCGCGAGCCGCCTGCAGGGCCTGGTACTGCTGCGCCGCGCCGTTGCGGGCGGCTTCGAACTGTTGCCGGGTCGCTTCCATCTGCGTGCGGCGCTGTTCGAACTCCGACTGCGACACGACGCGCTGGTCGAGCAACGACTTGATACGGTTGAACTCGTTCGTCGCGAGGTCGAACGACGCCTTGGCCGTCTGCACTTCGGGGACGGCGTTCACCTCGAAGGGGCGTCCCTCGGCCATCCCGAGCCGCGCCTCGATCTGCGCGGCATTGGCTTCGGCTTCCTTCGCCTGGGCGTCGGCTTCCGCCGGAGAGACCCTTACCAGCACCGCGCCCTCGCCGACGGCGCTGCCGCGTTCGATGGGGGTGGCGACGATGCGGCCGGCAATTTCGGCGGCGACATCAGCCTGCTCTTCGGGGGTCAGACTACCGGTTGCGCGAATGAACCGCGTGATCGGCTGTTCGGCCGCGGCCGTGGCCGAGACGGCGACCGCAGCTGGTGCCGCGGCGGCCGCGCTATCCGCGGCCTTGCCGTCGGCTGTACTGCAGGCGCCCGTCAGGGCAGCACCGGCCAGCAGCACGGCGGCGAGAGTGGGTCGGTTGACGAGGCGAATCATGAAGGGCTCCTGTTATGAGACTGGCGCGTCGAGCAATGAACGGGTCGGTTCGTCCAGCACGCATTCGGTGGACGACGTGCGAGAAGGGGGCGCAGCCTTGAGGCCGGCCAGCGTGACATCGAGAACATCTCGCGCGAGCGCCTCGGCGTCTTCCCCTGGCGGCAGACGATCCGACAGGCGCATGACGGCGACGCCGATGAGGGCGCTGCTGACGATCGTGAACATCACGTCCGGGGCAACCGAGGCCGGCAGGTCGCCTGCGGCGACCGCTTCGTGGACGTGGGAGATGAGCGACTGCTTCATTTCACGGGCGAAGGCGAACCGTTCGTACTCCCGGCTGATGCGGGGCACCGAGCGGTCGATGAACATGAGCGCGAAGTACTGGGGATGTTCGACGCTGAATTCGTAGAGGCGCCACAGCAGCGTACGAACCCGGTCGATCGGCGGCAGGGGTGCGATTGCGGCCAGGTCGGCGTGATCGCCGTGCAGCAGGCGGAAGCCTTCCTCGGCGAGCGCATAGAAGATGTCGTCTTTCGACGGGAAGTAGCCGTAGATGGCGGCGGGGCTGTACTCGATAAGTTCGGCGATCTTCCTGATTGAGACCCGCTCGAAGCCGTCACTGACGAAGAGGTCGCGGGCGGCATCCAGGATGGCGCGTTGGACCGCTTCCCGCTCCCGTTCCTGTCGTTCCTTGATTCCCATTGATTAGTGCGCCACCGTCGTCGAACTCGGCTGCATCGCGTTCGCGATGTGAACGGTGTTCGGATGTCTAACATTGTTAGACGGCAGGCCGGAGGCCGTGGTTCCTGACTCGTGTAAGTTACTGACGTGCCGCGAATTCACTGGCCGGAGCTGCTGTCCGCCTCGGCATTGGTGCTCTGGGCCGGCGCGTTGCCACTGGCTCCTCTCGGGCTGGCGTCGACGACGGCTGGTCCGGTTGCACGAGCCGTGTCCGGCCTGGTCTATGTGGCGGCAGCGGTCGTGTGCCATCAGCGACCCGAACGCTCGTTCGCCTGGGCCGGCCAGCCGTGGCCGGTCTGCGCGCGATGCGCCGGCATCTACCTCGGCGCGGCCGTAGCGGTGCTGGTCTTCCTGGCGGTCGGCCATCGTGGCGCTCGCGTCTCGACCACCGTCGGCGGTACCTCGGGACCTGGGTCGGCACGGCTCGCCGTGGTCCTGGCGCTGGTGCCTGCAGGGCTCACGCTCGTCTGGGAATGGGCGACCGGGCTGACACCGCCGAACCTGGTGCGCGCGACGACCGGCGCGGTGATCGGCGCGGTGGTGGCGTGGGTCGTGATGCAGGCGTTCCGTGCGGAACGCGCACTCGGGGTAAACTAGCCTCGGTGTCAGCCCGCACAGAAGAATCTCAGCCGGGCGGCGTCGTGCTGCTGTGTCTTGCTGCCTGGGCGGTCCCGGGCGCCGGTCACCTGTGGCAGGGCCGCCGCTTCAAGGGACTCGCGTTCCTCATCGCGATTCCGCTCATGTTCGCCATCGGCCTCGGCATCGACGGACGGTTGTTCCCGTTCGACACCTCCGAACCGCTCGTGGCGCTTGCTGCCCTGGCCCACCTCGGCATCGGCGTGCCGTATTTCATTGCCAGTGCACTCGGCCTCGGGGTCGGCGATGTCCGCGCCGTCGGCTATGAATACGGCAACGCCTTCCTGATCGTAGCCGGCCTCCTCAATATGCTCGTCGTGATCGACGCCTACGACATCGCGCTCGGCCGCAAGTAACGTGCACAGCCACCTCCTCCTCCTGATCCTCTTCGCCTTCTTCGTGTCGTTCGTCTTCGCACTCCTGGCGAAGGACGAGGCCGCGGAACAGCTGCGTCTCGGCGGCATGCTGTTCGCCGGGTTCGTGGCGTCGGCCGTCGTGCTCGGCTGGTTGATGTTCCCGTTTCCGTTCTAGGGGCGGCCGGAGGCCGCTGCCTGCTGGCTCCGGACTCCGGACTCCGGACTCCAGACTCTGGGCTCTGGGGCGGGGCGTCTCCCGTCTCGACGCTGACCATGCCTGAAGCCGGAAGCCCAAAGCCCGAAGCCTCTCCCATCGCCGTGTGGACCCCTGTCGTCCTCTACATGGCCGTCATCTTTGGCTTGTCGTCGGTGTCGCATCCGCCGGGCATGCCGGGTGGTTCCGACAAGCTGCTGCACGCGCTCTCGTACGGTGTGCTCGGGTGGCTGTTCGCCCGCGCCCTCACCGGCGGACAGGGCACCGTGACGCCGCGCATCGCCATCCTGACCGTCTGCTTCGGTGCCATATACGGGGCGAGCGACGAACTGCACCAGTACTTCAATCCGCCGCGTGCGGTTGAAGCAGCGGACCTGCTGGCCGACACGATCGGCGCCGGACTCGGTGCGGTCGCCCTCTATGCGTGGGGTATAATTCGAGGTCGCAATGCCCTTTGACAACCTCCTTTTCGAACGCGACGGCGCCGTGGCGACCGTCACGATCAACCGGCCGAAAGTTCTCAACGCGCTCAACGCCGATACCCTCGACGACCTGCGCCGCGCCTTTCTCGAATTGAAACTCGACCCGGCCGTTCGCGCCATCATCCTCACCGGTTCCGGCGACCGCGCCTTTGCCGCGGGCGCCGACATCAACGAACTGGTTGAGCAAACTGCATCGAGCGCGCGCGACCTGGCACGCACCGGTCAGCAGGTCTTCTCGCGTATCGAGACGCTCGGGAAGCCGGTCATCGCGGCGGTCAACGGTTACGCGCTCGGCGGCGGCTGTGAACTGGCCATGGCCTGCACCCTGCGCATCGCGGCAGACCGGGCGCGCTTCGGGCAGCCTGAGATTGGCCTCGGCCTGATTCCCGGCTACGGCGGTACGCAGCGGCTGGCCCGCCTGGTCGGCAAGGGACGCGCGCTCGAGTTATTGCTGACCGGCGCCTCCATCACGGCACCCGAAGCGGAACGCATCGGGCTCGTGAACCGCGTCGTTCCCTTCGACGACCTTCTTCCCACTGCGAAGACGCTTGCGGCGTCGCTCGCCGCGCAGGCACCGCTTGCCGTGCGCTACATCATCGACGCCGTGAACGAGGGACTCGACATGTCCCTCGCGGCAGGCGGCGCTCTCGAAGCGACGCTATTCGGCCTGGCGGCCGCGACCGAGGACATGCGCGAGGGAACGCGTGCGTTTCTCGAGAAGCGGAAGCCGGCCTTCAAGGGACGGTAAGTGCGCATTATCGAAGGCTCCCGGCCAGCGGCCGGGTTGAAGTTCGCGGTGGTCGTATCTCGATACAACGACTTCGTCACCGATCGGCTGCAGACGGGCGCGTTGGCCGCGCTCGCGCATGCTGGTGTGCGCGACGAGGACATCACGCTGATTCGCGTGCCCGGCGCGTTCGAGATTCCGGCCGCGGCGCGGCTGGCCGCCAACACGTCCGAGTTCAACGGCATCGTCTGCCTCGGGTGCCTCATCAAGGGGGCGACGCCGCATTTCGAGTACATCTCGTCGGCGGTGGCGCACGGACTGACCGCGGCCGCTCTTGAGACCGGCATTCCGATGGCGTTCGGCGTGCTGACCACGAACTCGGCGGAAGAAGCGTTGGCGCGAGCGGTCGACGGCCCTTCGAACAAGGGTTGGGAAGCGGCGCAGGCCACCATCGACATGGCGAACATCGCCGCGGACCTCTCGAACCAGGCGTTGAACGCATGAAGGCCGTTCGCAAGGATCCGCGTCATCGTGCCCGTGAAGCCGCGCTGCAGGTGCTGTATCAATGGGAAGTCGCCCGCACTGACGTCGGCAGTGCCGCCGACACCTTCTTCGGTTTGCAGTGGGCGGATCCGGAACCGCCGCCGATCGATCTGCGGCACTTCGCCACGGAACTGGCGCACGATACGGTGCGCCGCCTCGCCGAGGTCGACGCCCTCATCGCCGACACCGCCGAGCGGTGGCGCCCCGAACGCATGGCGGTGATCGACCGCTTGATCCTGCGGATGGCGGCCACCGAACTGCTGCGGGGCAAGGTTCCTGCCGCGGGTGCGCGCTACGAGTCGACACCGGCGCCGGTCGTCATCAACGAAGCCCTCGAGCTGGCGCGCACGTTCAGCACCGAGGAAGCGGTGAAATTCATCAACGGCATGCTGGACGCCATCCGCCGCAAGCTGGACAAAGACTGAGGGGTGGCGTAGCCGCGAACCTTCAGGTTCGCGGCACCCGGCCGACCTGAAGGTCGGCAGCTACAACTGGAAAGCGCCTCAGCGATTGGCGATTAACGATTAGCAATCAGCGATTTCGGTATGTCATCACAGGACGAGCAGATTCAGCAGCGAACGGCCAACCTCGACGCCCTCACGGCCCTCGGCGTCGCCGCCTACCCAAGCACGTTCG
This sequence comes from Acidobacteriota bacterium, assembly GCA_043743165.1. Lineage (GTDB taxonomy): Bacteria > Acidobacteriota > Vicinamibacteria > Vicinamibacterales > CAVVIG01 > CAVVIG01. Next base: position 71,812 of record JAYTXA010000027.1, on the reverse strand, counting down.
ATCGCCGCGACCCCATCACGACGCTGGTCGAGCTGCACAGCCCGACGTCGGGCGAGGTGCTCGAAGCCGAGCGGCCAGAGACGAAGACGAGCGGGCGCATCCTCGGCATCCGCTCCTTCGGCAAGGCGAATTTCCTCGTGCTGTCCGACGGGCGGCAGAAACTCCAGGTCTACATCCGGCAGGATTCGATGCCGGAACTCGACTTCTCGATCTTCAAGCGGCTCGACTTCGGTGACTGGGTCGGCGTTGAAGGACGGTTGTTCCGCACCAAGACGAACGAACTCACCATCTGGGCGTCGCGCATCCACTTCCTCGCCAAGTGCATGCTGCCGCTGCCCGAGAAGTGGCACGGCCTGACCGACATCGAAACGCGCTACCGTCAGCGCTACCTCGACCTGGTCGTGAATCCGGAGTCGCGCTCGGTGTTCGAGACGCGCAGCCGGATCGTGTCGGCGCTTCGCGCGTTCATGACCGCGCGCGGCTATCTCGAGGTCGAGACGCCGATGATGCAGCCGATCGCCGGCGGCGCGCTGGCGCGGCCGTTCGTGACGCACCACAACGCGCTCGACATGCAGCTCTACCTGCGCATTGCACCGGAGCTGTACCTCAAGCGGCTGGTGGTCGGCGGCATGGAGCGGGTGTTCGAGATCAACCGCAACTTCCGCAACGAGGGGATCTCGACGCAGCACAATCCCGAGTTCACGATGATGGAGTTCTATCAGTCGTACTCGGACTACCAGGACCTGATGGTCATGACCGAGGAGATGTTCTCGACCGTGGCTATCGAGGCGACAGGCAGCAATCAGATCCTCTTCGGCGAGCACCAGATTTCACTGGCCGCGCCGTTCATGCGCCTCTCGCTGCGTGAGGGCGCCCGCGAGGCCGCGTCGGCCCGCCTCGGTCGCGAGGTCGCCCCCGAGGAACTCCGCGATCGCGACCAGGCCGCTGCACTCGCGGCGTCACTCGGCATCGAGATCCATTCCGGCTACGGCGCCGGCAAGATTGCCACCGAGCTCTTCGAGCGGCTCTGCGAGGACCGGCTCATCCAGCCGACCTTCGTCCACGACTTCCCGACCGAGGTGTCGCCGCTCTCGAAGCAGCGCCCCGACGACCCCGACACAGTGGAGCGCTTCGAGCTCTACATCGGCGGGTTCGAAGTCGCGAACGCTTTCAGTGAGTTGAACGATCCGGCCGAGCAGCGTCGCCGTTTCGAGGGCCAGCTGAAGGACCGCGCCAGCGGCGACCTCGAGGCGCACGCGATGGACGAGGACTACATCCGCGCCCTCGAGTACGGCCTGCCGCCGACCGCCGGCGAAGGCGTGGGGATCGACCGGCTCGTGATGCTGCTCACCAACAGCCTGTCGATTCGCGACGTCATCCTTTTCCCGTTGATGCGGAAGCGAGAGTAGCATCCGTTGATGGACGCTCCATTCGAGCTGCAGATCGCGCTCCGCTACCTGCTCGCGAAGCGGAAGCAGGCGTTCATCTCGGTCATCTCCCTCATCTCCACCCTCGGCGTCATCGTCGGGGTCATGGCACTGGTCATCGCGCTGGCGCTGATGACCGGGTTGCAGGGCGAGCTGCGCGACCGCATCCTCGGCTCGAACCCTCATCTTTTCGTCTGGAAGCGCGGCGGCATTGGCGACTTCCGCACGCAGATGGCCATGCTGCGCCGCGAACCCCATGTCATCGGCGCGGCCCCGGCCATCCTCGGCAAGGCGCTCGTCTCGGCGGCAGGCGACCAGGCGTTCATCAACCTGAAGGGGATCGATCCGTCGGTGGAGCCACAGGTGACGGCAATCGCCGGAGCCATGCGGACCGGCGCGCTCGAGGACCTGGCGAAGGACGATCCGGAGGCGCCTGGCGGCATCCTGCTGGGCAGCGACCTCGCTGCCCAGCTCGGCGTGCAGGTGGGAGACTCCATCTCGGTGCTGACGCCGCAGGGCACGCTGTCGCCGATGGGCATGATTCCGCGGGCGCGCCGCCTGCGCGTCGCCGGCACCTTCACGCTCGGACTCTACGAGATCGACTCGCAGACCGGCTTCGTGTCGCTCGAGGTGGCGCGGCGTCTGCTCGATCGCGAGGACATCGACGCCATCCAGCTCAGGCTCGACGATGTGTTCGCGGCGCCGGACGTGGCGCGCACCATCGGCGCCAAGCTCGGGGACGGCTGGGTGGCGCAGGACTGGGCCGACATGAACCAATCGCTCTTCTCGGCGTTGTGGCTCGAGAAGATGGCCATCTCGCTCACAATTGGCCTGATCGTGATGGTGGCGGCGCTCAACATCGTGGCGTCGCTCATCCTCCTGGTGATGGAGAAACACCGCGACATCGGCATCCTCAAGACCATGGGTGCGAGCACGCGCAGCATCATGACCATCTTCATGATGCAGGGCCTCCTCATCGGCGTGGTCGGCACGACAGTCGGCGCGTCGCTCGGCTACGGCGTGTCGCGCATCCTCGACACGTATCAGCTGATTCGGGTGCCGGTCGACGTCTACCAGATCTCGCACGTTCCGTTCAAGGTGCTGCCGCTCGACTTCGCGCTCGTCGTTGTCGCGGCCATCCTGGTGTCGTTCGTCGCCACCATCTATCCGTCGCGGCAGGCTGCGAAGCTCGATCCGGCACAGGCGCTGAGGTACGAGTAGGGCGATGGCGTTCATCGAAGCCCGCGGCATCGTCAAGCGCTACAGCGAGACGCTCACCGTCCTGCGCGATCTCGACATCGACGTGGCGGCCGGCGAGATGGTGGCGATCGTCGGCGCGTCCGGTGTCGGCAAGAGCACGCTGTTGCATATCCTTGGCGGGCTCGACCGGGCGGATGCGGGGACAGTGGTCGTGAACGGCACGAGTCTCACCAGCCTGCCCGATGCCGAGGTCGTGGCGTTCCGCAACCGGCACGTCGGCTTCGTCTTCCAGTTCCATCACCTGCTGCCCGAGTTCACCGCGCTCGAGAACGTGGAGATGCCGATGCGCATCGCGCGTCTGGGCCGGGCGGAGTGCCGCACGCGAGCCACCGAACTGCTGCAGCGCGTCGGCCTTGGCGAACGCCTGACCCATCGTCCCGGCATGCTGTCGGGCGGTGAACAGCAGCGTGTGGCTGTGGCGCGCGCGCTCGTGATGCAGCCGTCCATCCTGCTGGCTGATGAACCCACCGGCGACCTCGACGAGCGAACGGCCGAATCGCTGCACGACCTGTTGCGCGAGATGCATCGTGGCTACGGCCTGACGTCGATCATCGCCACGCACAACCCGCGGTTGTCGTCCGCCTGCGATCGGATCCTGCGACTCGAGAGCGGCCGCCTCTCGGCGGTGTGACGTGCGCGCCGCCTGAGTCAGGCGTTACAATCAGCGCAGTTTCGATACCTACCGGATGCCCCGTGCCTGACGGGCGCCGTCACCAGAGCTCGAAGGAGACCGTCATGAAACCGTACTGGTATGCCGCTGTGATCGTGGCCACGAGCCTTGCGCTTGTCGGATGCGGCAAGTCGCCCGAAGAGAAGGCCGCCGAGGCACTGCAGAAGTCGGCCGTGGAGATGCAGAAGAACGCCGGCGACATGCAGAAGGGCGCCGAAGACATGGCCAAGGGCTTCGAAGCCATGGCCAAGGGACTGGCGGGCGCCGCCGGTGGCAACTCGGACGTGAAGCCGGTGGAACCGGTCAGCTTCCGCGAACTCCAGACCGTGATGCCGAACGTGTCCGGCTGGGAGAAGGGGAGTCCGACCGGCGAGAAGATGTCGTCGCCGTTCAGCTTTTCGCAGGCGTCCATCACCTACAAGAAGGGCAACGCCGAGATCGAGCAGAAGATCATGGACTCGGGGTTCAACCAGTTGTTGTTCACGCCGTTCACGATGTTCATGGCGGCCGGCTACGAGAAGGAAACGCAGGACGGCTACGAGAAGTCGGTGAACATCGCGGGCAATCCGGGCTGGGAGAAGTGGGACAAGACCAGCCGGAGCGGCGAGCTCAACGTGGTGGTGGGCAAGCGCTTCCTCGTGCAAGTGGAAGGGCGCGACCTCGACGATATCAAGGCGCTGCACACCGTGCTGGAGCAGACCGACCTGGGGAAACTCGCGTCGCTGAAGTAGGACGGGTGGGTCCGGCTTCAGCCCGACCCCGTCGTTCACCGCACGTCGACATCCCCGACGACCGCGTCGTGACCGCTGCGCGTCGTCGTCACCACCCAAACCTCGGTCGCCAGGCTGCATCTCGAAATCGCCGCTGATGACGCGCGGCGCCGCGAACGCTGATGCCCACGTAGTGAACGTGCCCGGAAGGCTGCGCGGGCACGTGCAGCGTCCGGGCGCGTCTTATCCAGTATCGCGCGAACTCTCACGCGAGCAGGCACTTGCCCAGCATAATGCGCGGGCGCGGCCTGGGGCGGTGCCTTATAATGTGGGCATCGACGTCGAGACCCCAACCCATTAGCATTCACTTAGGTAGGCCGGATGTTCGAACGGTACACCGAAAGGGCTCGAAGAGTTCTCTTCTTCGCCCGATACGAGGCCAGTCAGCTCGGCAGCATCTCGATCGAGACCGAGCATCTCCTGCTGGGCCTGATCCGCGAAGGCAAAGGGCTTACGAGCCGGATTTTTGCGCGATCGCACCTCTCCCTCGAAAACATCCGCAAGGAAATCGAAGGCCGGACGGTGTTTCGCGAGAAGGTCTCGACCTCCGTCGAGATTCCCTTCAGTGCGGAGACGAAGCGCGTGCTGCAGTTTGCGGCGGAAGAAGCCGACCGTCTCCTGCACAACTACATCGGTACCGAGCATTTGCTGCTCGGCATCCTCCGCGAAGAACGCTCCGTGGCCGCCTCCATCCTGATGGAGAAGGGCATGCGGCTGAACGCTGTTCGTGAGGATATCGTTCAGCTTCTCAACGAGAAGACGACGCTGACCCGCGTGAAGGAAACGCCGCTGCTGGCCGAATTCAGCCGCGACCTCACCGAGTCGGCAATGAAGGGCCAGCTCGATCCGCTGGTCGGTCGCGAGTACGAGCTCGAGCGTGTGCAGCAGGTGCTGTGCCGCCGCACCAAGAACAACGCGGTGCTCATCGGCGAACCCGGCGTCGGCAAGACGGCCATCGTTGAGGGGTTGGCGCAGAAGATCGTCTACGGCGATGTGCCGCACTTCCTGGCGGACAAGCGCATTCTCGCGCTCGACATCTCGCTGATCGTCGCCGGCACGAAATACCGGGGCCAGTTCGAAGAGCGCCTCAAGGCGATCATGAAGGAGCTCACCGAGAACCCGAACATCATCGTGTTCATCGACGAGCTGCACACTCTGGTCGGCGCTGGTTCGGCCGAAGGGTCGCTGGACGCCGCCAACATCCTGAAGCCCGCCCTCAGCCGCGGGGAAATCCGCTGCATCGGCGCCACCACGCCGACCGAATACCGCAAGTACATCGAGAAGGACCGCTCGCTCGAGCGCCGCTTCCAGGCGGTGAAGGTCGAGCCGCCGAGTGAGAAGGAAACCATCGAGATTATCCTCGGTGTGAAGGAGCGGTACGAGTCGTTCCATCACGTCGAGTACACGCGCGAAGCCATCGAGGCGGCTGTGTACCAGTCGAACCGCTACATCACCGATCGGTTCCTGCCGGACAAGGCGATCGATCTGGTGGACGAGGCGGGCGCGCGCGCCAAGCTGCGCGAGGCCGGCTACAGCGAAGAGTTCGGCGAGATCAACAAGAGCATTCGCGTCGCCGTCGAGCAGTGGGAAAACGCGTCCTCGCAGAAAGACTTCGAGAAGGCCCAGTTCTACCGCGAGCAGGAGATGGCAGCCCGCGAGAACCTGCAGTTCGTGCGCGAGAGGTTCGACGTGAAGTCGAGCACGCGCAAGGTGGTGGTTGGCAAGGCGGAGATCGACGAGGTCGTGGCCAAGTGGACCGGCGTGCCGATGACGTCGATCAACCAGGACGAAGGCGACAAGCTCCTGCGTATGGAGGCGGAACTGCACCGCCGGGTCATCAGCCAGGAGAAGGCGATCTCGGCCCTCTCACGCGCCATCCGCCGCTCGCGTGCCGGGCTCAAGAATCCGAACCGGCCGGTTGGCAGCTTCGTGTTTCTCGGCCCGACCGGCGTCGGCAAGACCGAGCTGGCGCGAGCCGTCGCGAACTTCCTGTTCGGCAGCGACCACGCGCTGATTCGCTTCGACATGTCGGAATACATGGAGAAGCATTCGGTGTCGAAGCTGATCGGCTCGCCGCCCGGCTACGTCGGGCACGAAGAGGGCGGTCAGCTCACCGAGAAGGTGAAGCGGAATCCGTACTCGGTGGTGCTGCTCGACGAGGTCGAGAAAGCCCATCCGGACATCTTCAACATCCTGCTGCAGGTGTTCGAAGACGGCCACCTCACCGACGGCCTCGGTAATCGTGTGAACTTCAAGAACACGATCATCATCATGACGTCGAACATCGGCGCCCGCTTCATCCAGAAGAAGTCCGGCATGGGCTTCCAGTCATCCGAGACGTCCGTCATCGAGAAGAGCGTGTCGGAGATGGTGCTCGGCGAGGTGAAGAAGACCTTCAATCCCGAGTTCATCAACCGTATCGATGAAATCATCGTTTTCGAAGCGCTGACCGACGACGACCTGCGCCTCATCATGGGTCTGCTCGTGGCGCAGCTGAACGACAACCTGGTCGACCGCAAGCTCAAGATCACGCTGAGTCAGGAAGTGGTCGACTGGATCATCGAGGTGACCTGCAAGGACCGGTCGTACGGCGCCCGTCCGCTGCGTCGCGCCATCCAGCGCTACGTGGAGGATCCGCTGTCCGAAGAGCTGATCCGCGGCCAGCTGCGCGGCGGTGAAGTCGAGGTCTACATGGACGCCGGCGCGCTCTCCTACCGTCCTGCCGGCGAGCTCGAAGCGGGCCGCCGTCTGGTCTGACATCGGGTCCCGCCACGAGGCCGGGTTTCCGTGCCCGGCCTCGTCGCGGATCCAGGGATCCGGCACGGTCCCTCCCGCGTGTGACCGTTCGGCCCGAATCCCGGCCATCCGCTCCCCGCTGCCGTCTAAAATCCAGTAAAGTAAGGAACCTGACCACGCCCAGCGGGCGCGTTCGTGTGGAAAAACGCTGCATGTTCAAACGGTTACGACTGAGTCTGGCGACAGCTGCGATGCTGCTCCCCGCGGCGACAGCTGGCGCACAGCAACCTGCGGCGGCCCCGGCATCGACCGGTAGCGCCTCCACCATCTGCGGCCAACCGGTCCAGCCACCGCGCGCGTTGCCTCCCGAAGGCTCGGGTCCGGTTGTCTACCTCATTGCGCCCTGTTTCGAGGCGCAGGGGAACACCTCGCTGGTCGACTACCAGACCTACCTCTATTACATCCAGACCAAGCCCTCCACGCCCTCGCAGGGCCTGTGGGTCCCGTATAACGAGGAGACCGAGAACAGCCTGCGGGAAGACTTCAAGCGGCTGTGGGGCACGAACTTTCTCGATAACCTCTCCATCGACGTCGAGGACTATCGCTTCTCCAACGGTGTGGTCGGCAAGCTGATCACCTACGACATGGAGGAGCGTCAGCGCGTGAAGATCGTCGACTTCGTCGGGTCGAAGAAGCTCGAGACCACGAAGATCGACGAGAAGCTGAAAGAGAACAACGCCCAGATTCGCCTCGACACCTTCATCGACCCGGCCCTCATCCGCAAGATCGAGGGGATCATCCGCGACATGATGAAGGAGAAAGGCTTCCAGTCGGCCGCGATCTCGCACGAGATCAAGGCGATTGAGGGCGGACCCAAGCTGGTGCACGTCACCTTCACGATGAGTGAAGGGCCGAAAGTGAAGATCCGGACCGTCGAGTTCACCGGCAATTCCGCGATGTCCGATGGCCGCCTGCGTCGCAAGATGAAGGACAACAAGGCACATTGGTGGCTGTCGTTCCTTTCCGGCCGCGGCGTCTACCAGGAAACCAAGTTCGAGGAAGACGCCGAGCGGGTGATGGAGTACTACCGCGACCGCGGTTACATCCGCGCACAGGTAGGCGATCCCGAAATCAAGGTGCTTGGCGACTCGGACGACCAGAAGACCCGCTGGATCGAGCTGCGCGTACCTGTGAACGAAGGGCACCGCTACCGTGTCAACACGTTCAACGTGGCTGGCAATACGGTGGTGAAGAGCGACGCGCTGACGCCGCTCTTCAAGCTCGAGAAGGGCCAGTACTACAACCAGAAGCAGGTGCGGAAGGGCTTCCAGAAGGCGCAGGAGATCTACGGAGCCGGCGGCTACATGGAGTTCACCGGCTACCCGGACTACAAGTTCAGCGACGAGCCGAACCCGGCCGAGCCGCAGGCGCCGAAGATGCTGGCCGCGGTCGATGCCGCGCCCGCCGGCCCGCCGACGGTCGATGTCACCCTGCAGATTCAGGAAGGCAAGCAGTACTTCGTCAATCGCATCGTCTTTACCGGCAACACGACGACCCGCGACAACGTCATCCGGCGTGAGATGCGGCTCTACGAGAACGGCGTCTTCAACACCGAGGCGCTGAAGTACAGCATCAAGCGCCTGAACCAGCTCGGCTACTTCAAGGCGCTCGAAGGCCCCGGCAAGGACGTCAACGTCGACAAGACCGCCAACGCCGACAACAAGGTCGACGTGAAGATGAAGCTGGAAGAGCAGAACCGCAACCAGCTCACGTTCGGAGCGGGCGTCTCGCAGTTCGAGGGGTTCTTCGGGCAGCTGTCGTTCCAGACGGCGAACTTCCTCGGCCGTGGTGAAAGCCTCACCGTGTCGTTGCAGGGCGGCCAGCGCGCGCAGAACTACACGCTGTCGTTCACCGAGCCGTTCCTCTTCGACCGCAACATCACTGGCGGCGCCAACCTGTTCCGCAGCGACGTGCGCTATGTCAGCCAGTTCACGCAGCAGTCCACGGGCGGCACGCTGACCATGGGGTTCCCGGTCGGCAACGGCTTCACCCGCGCCTTCACGAACTACAGCTACGAGCGCGTGCGCGTCACCGAGATCAACACCGCCTTCACCGACCCGCTCGTCCTGGCGCGCAATCCGTACCTGCGCGACTCGCTGCTCATCGGTCAGGGCGGCGAGCGCATCATCAGCAAGGTGGTCCCGAGCCTCATCTACAACTCGGTGGACCAGCCGATTTTCCCGACGCAGGGGCGCCGCCTGTCACTGAGCGCCGACCTGGCCGGCCTTGGCGGGAACACCAAGTTCGTGAAGCCGTCGATCGAGGCGGTCGCCTTCATGAAACAGAACAACCGCATGTCGTTCGGCGTACGCGGGCAGGTCGAGTACGTGCGCAGCTACGGCAGCAGCGCGAAGTGCGCCACGGCCGGGCTCACCAATTGCGACAACCTGCCGATCTTCGAGAAGCTCTTCATGGGCGGCGAGTACAGCATCCGCGGCTTCGACCTGCGCACCATCGGGCCGTCCGACCTCCAGACCGGCCTGGTGCTTGGCGGCAACAAGAGCCTGCTGTTCAACGTCGAGCAGATCTTCTCGATTGCCGGCCCGGTCCGCCTCATCCTGTTCTACGACGCGGGTCAGATTCGCAACACCGGCGAGAGCTTCGGCTGGAAGGAAGACATCCGGCAGCTGGTGCAGATGCCACTGCCGCTGCTGGTTGATCCACTGGCGACGGTCGGCATCAACCCCTGCACCGTCCAGCCCGGCGGAGCGTGCGTGGTCGACCCGGTCAAGACCGAGGTCGAGGGGCAGCGCAGCGCGTTCAAGACGTCGACCGGCGCCGAAATCCGCTTCTTCATGCCGGTGCTGAACGTGCCGTTCCGTTTGATTTTCGCCTACAACCCGCAGCGCGGTGGCGTGCTCGACAACACGCTGCGGCCCCAGAAGGCGTTCCAGTTCAGGTTCGCCGTCGGTACGACCTTTTGATACACTCGCTCGGTTTCACTCAGATGAAAGGATTAGCTGTAATGAGAGGTTTCGCCATTGTTGCGGCGGCCGCGTTCGTCGTGAGCGCATCGCCGGTCTTTGCTCAGGCCCAGGCGGGTCAGGCCCCTGCGCGACCTGTGCAGCCCGCAGCCCCCGCGCGCGCCGCGCAGCCCGCGGCCCCCGCTGCGCAGGCCGCCCCAGCCCCCGCTCCACAGCCGCCGGCCCCGTTCCCGCAGGGCGCCAAGGTTGGCTTTGTCAACCTGCAGGCCATCGCGCAGCTCTCGGCAGACGGCAAGTCGGCCGCGACCAAGGTGAATGCGGTCGCGCAGAAGAAGCAGACCGAAGCTGCCGACAAGGCGAAGCTGCTTCAGACCAACCAGCAGAAGCTCGAGACGAGCGGCAGCGTCATGAGCGAAGCCGCCCGTGGGCAGTTGCAGAAGGACATCGAGCGTCAGACGGTCGAGGGACAGCGCTTCGAACAGGACGCGCAGGCCGAACTGAACGAACTGCAGCAGCAGCTGCAGCAGGAATTTCAGATCAAGCTGATGCCGGTGCTGGAGGCCCTCTCCAGGGAGAAGGGGCTGCAGGTGCTCTTCAGCGCGGGCGACTCCGGCGTGATCTGGGCAGAACCCGGCATCGACCTGACGCTCGAAGCGGTGTCACGCCTCGACAAAATGCCGGCGGCTGTGAAGAAGTAGGACGACAAAACCCGGAGTTCAGAAGTCAGAACTCACCCAGAACGTCCAGACGCGGATCGGAGCCTGGCTCCGATCCGCGTTTTTGTGTGTACGGCAAAAACGAAAAGGCCCGGCGTGAGCCGAGCCTGTCGAGCACGAGGATGTGTAGCGCTTAGTAGTGGACGACCGTGAGCTGGTAGTCGAGCGGATCGACCAGCCTGCCCACGTCGTAGACCCGCACGCACAGTTGGCCGATGTTCGTGGCCGAGCCCGTGACCGTGGTACCCTGCAGCGCCGCGTCGTTGGCCAGGACGACGGAGCAGGCGGCGGCCGTGGTGTTCCAGATGCCCAGGCTGAGGCCCATCGGGACGGCGCTGTCGGCGACCGACGTGAGCGTGGCGTATACGTACCCTGCCGCCGAGACATTGAACGGGAAGCTTGCCGCGCCGTTGCGGTTGAGCGTGCCGTTGAAGGTGTCGGTGACCGAGACCGGTGTCGTGGTCGGCGAGGTGACCGTGTTGTTCTTACTGCACGCCGCCGCCGACAGGGCGACCGCCAGCATCGCGGCTAACTTGAATCGACTCATTGGGCTCCTTGAAGCTCCTCATATTATGGGTGTTTCCTGAGCCGTGTGACAGCCCTCTTTGTTAGACGCTGAAATCGCCCCGTGGCCGTGTCCCACCGTCCCGGGGCGTGGCTGGGGTTCTGGTAGACTGGCACGAGTGTCCATCAACATACCCCAGGCGCTCGATCGCCTGTGCTATCGCTATCCTTCCATGCTTGTCGACGCCATCGTCGAGCATGCGCCGGGTCACCGCCTGGTCGCCGTCAAGAACGTCACCGTCAACGAAGAATTCTTCCCCGGGCACTTCCCGGGAGCGCCGCTGCTGCCCGCGGTCCTGATGGTCGAGTCGCTGTCGCAGGTGGCCGCGATTCTCATCAGGGACAACGAGGCGACGCCGCAGACGCGCGTCTATCTCCGTGGCGTCAACGGCGCGAAGTTTCGCCGGCAGGTGGTGCCAGGCGATCGGCTGCGCCTGGAAATTACGATGGGCAAACGTCGCGGCGGCGTGGCGTTCGTCCAGGCTGCGGCCTACGCCGGCGAGCACCTCGCGACGGAATGCCAACTGGTGTTCGGGATCGTGCCGGACGGCACCTCGATCGACCCCTCGGCCAACGTGCACCCGACGGCGCGCATCGGCACCGGCACTTCGATTGGCCCGCACGCCTCCATCGGACCCAACGTCGTCATCGGTCCGCACTGCCGCATCGGCGCGTCAGCCGTCGTCGACGGCTGGACCGAGATCGGTGACGGGACCGAAATCTTCCCGTTCGCCTCGATCGGACTCTCGCCGCAGGACCTGAAATACAAAGGTGAGCCGACCCGTCTCGTCATCGGCAAGCGGAACGTGTTCCGGGAATTCGTCACCATCCACCGCGGGACGGTGGGGGGCGGCGGCATCACCGAGATCGGCGACGACAATGTGTTCATGGCCTACGTGCACGTCGCGCACGATTGCCATGTCGGCAACAACACGATCTTCGGCAACATGGCCACACTCGGCGGTCACGTGCATGTCGAGGATTTCGCGAACGTCAGCGCCGGCTCGGGCGTGCACCAGTTCTGCCGTGTTGGGCGCTACGCCTTCATCGGCGGCTACTCGGTGGTCACCAAGGACGCGCTGCCGTACGCGCGCACCGTCGGCAACCGCGCCCGCATCTACGGACTGAACACCATCGGTCTCATCCGGCGCGGTTTGTCCAGCGACACCATCACCCGGTTGAAGCGGACCTTCCGCTACCTGCTGCAGTCGAAGCTGAACACCTCGGCGGCACTGCAGCATATCGAGGCGGACGAGACGCTGGCCTGCACCGACGTGCAGTACCTGCTCGACTTCATCCGGCTGTCCGAACGCGGCGTCATCCTCAAGCGCGCCTCGCGCCGGAGCGAGGACGTCCCCTCGGACGATTAGCGTGCATCTCGGACTGATAGCCGGCAACGGACGGTTTCCCTTCCTTGTCCTGGAGGCGGCACGGGCGGCCGGCCACCAGGTCACGATTATCGCGCTCAAGGAAGAAGCCTTTCCCGACCTCGAGGCCGAGGCCGCGAAGGCTCCCGCCGCCGTCGTCCACCGCGTGTCGCTCGGCAAACTCGGCACCTGGGTCAGCCTGCTGGAACGCGCCGGTGCGACGCACGCGCTGATGGCGGGTCAGGTGAAGCACACCCGGCTCTTCTCCGACATCGTCCCCGACCTCACCGCGCTCAGCCTGCTCACGCGCATCACGTCGAAGAACACCGACGCGATCATCGCGGCCGTTGCCGACTTCCTGCGCGAGCGGGGCATGGACCTGATCGACTCCACGGCATTCCTGACGCCGCTCATGGCGGGCGAGGGGGTGCTGACGAAGCGCGCGCCGACCGAGGCCGAGCACGCCGACCTGGCTTTTGGTTACGGTATCGCCGACGTGATCGCCGGACTCGACATCGGCCAGGCCATCGCCGTGAAATCGGTTGCGGTGGTCGCGGTGGAAGCCATGGAAGGCACCGACCAGGTCATCGCGCGTGCGGGTCAACTGGCCGGCGGCGGGGTGTCGATCGTGAAGGTGGCGAAGCCGAATCAGGACATGCGCTTCGACGTGCCGGTGATCGGGGTTGCCACGATTCGGGCCATGCAGGCCGCCGGTGCGTCGACGCTGTCGGTGGATGCGGGAAAAACGCTGATGATCGATGGTGACGCCATCATCGCCGCCGCCGATGCCGCGGGAATTGCGATTGTCGGCAGGCGCATGGCGCCGGCCGGCGCAGATGTGAAGGGGTAGTCATGCGTGTTGCGGTCGTAGGCGTTGGGCATCTGGGTAAGCACCATGCGCGCATCCTCGCCAGCCTGCCAGGCGTCGAGTTGACAGCGGTCGTCGATACCAATCAGGCGCGCGCCGAGGAGATTGCCGCTGCCAACGGCACGCGTGCGCTGATGCGCGCCACTTCACTCATCGGGAAGGTCGACGCCGTCTCCATTGCCGTGCCCACCGAGCAGCACGTGACGGTGGCGCTGCCGTTCCTCGAGGCCGGCACGAGCGTCCTCGTCGAGAAGCCGATGGCGCGCTCGCTCGAAGAAGCCGACGCCATGATTGCCGCGGCCGCGAAGAGCGGCGCGGTGCTCGCTGTGGGCCACACCGAGCGCTTCAACCCGGCCGTCGAAGTGGCGCGGCCGATGCTGACCGACCCGCGTTTCATCGAAGTCCATCGCCTCGGCACCTTCCCCGAACGAAGCCTCGACATCGACGTGGTCTTCGACCTGATGATTCACGACCTCGATGTGGTGCTGTCGCTGGTGCACTCGGAGGTCGAGTCGATCGAAGCCGTGGGTGTACCGGTGCTGACCGGACGCGTCGATATCGCCAACGCCAGGCTTCGCTTCGCGAACGGCTGCATTGCAAACCTCACCGCCAGCCGCATCAGCCGCGACCGCGTGCGCAAGATCCGCTTCTTCCAGCCGGCGGCCTATGTGTCGATCGACTACGGTGCGCAGAAGGTGGAAATGTTCCGGCTCGTGAAGGGTGAGGGGCCGAAGCCGTCGATCGAAGGCGGCGATGTGCCGGTCACGAACGAGGAACCGCTGAAGCGCGAACTGGCCGACTTTGTGGACGCCGTGGCGAACAAGCGCGCCCCGCACGTGGACGGCGCACAGGGACGCCGCGCGCTCGAGATCGCCACCCGTATCGTCGCGGCGATGTAGCCGACCAACGACCAACGACCAACGACCAGTTACGACACCGTCGGCCCGAAGAGCAGGCCCAGGCCGAGCGCGAGGGTAAGTGCGAGGGCCGCGCCCAGCAGCACCACGGCGATGGCCCGGCTGGTGTGCTCGTAGTCGAGCGCTTGTCGAACGGCCACGACCATCGCCGCTATCATCCAGATCCACGTGCCGACCAGCACCGTGATGCTGACCTCGGGCACTGACGCCAGCACGGCCGCGAAGCCCGGCGTGGCCGCGAAGCCAAGGGTGCGCAGCAGTTCGTAGGGGTTCGACCGCGTCTGACGCCCCGGCAGAAGGCGGGTACCGATCTCGAACATCAGCAGGGCCCAGGCGGCCCAGGTGACCAGGGCAATGACGCCGAACAGGGCAATGGCGGACGAGTTCCCGCCCAACCCGCGCGCGCCGATACCCATGGCTATGCTCGACAGCACCACCACGGCCATCGCCTGAGAGGTAGCGCCGGGATCGGATTCGACTTCCTCGTAGATTGCCGCGTCCAGCGCCGCGGCACCGACGAGGCGCTGCAGGAACGTGTTCGCTCGGATAGTGGTAGCCATACCTGCGGTGAACGCACAGGTGCTGCCAGCCGGTTGGTGTCCGATCAGGCCTGTTCCAGGGGGGACTTCGACAGCCCTGATCGCCTCGACGGTAATCCGGCACATCCGCTGATAACATCGTGAGTTGGAATGACCGTCACAGACGCCGAACTCACGTCCTACGCCTCCAGCCACGACATCATCAGCGTTGGGATTGCTGCCGACGATGCCCGCCGCCAGCGCCACGGCGCACGAACCACGTTCGTGCGGGTGGCTGACGTCGGTGCCGCGCCAGGGGCACCCATTGCTATCCCTCCCTCGACCGGCGAAGTGCGCATCGTCGGTACGCCAGGCAGTCGCGCGGCTGCGGTGCAACGGGTTCGCGAGGTTGTGGCGGCAGCCGGCACGACGCCGGTGTCGGCCTACTCCCTGGCCGACCTCGAGCAACTGGCTGCCGCCGAGCCAGTGCCGCTTCGCGCGCTGCTCGAAGAGCTGCGCGGGGCAGGGCTCGAACTGGTGGCGCAGGCGCCCTTTGACCAGCTGCGAGACGCGCGCCTGGCCATCGAAGAGGTCAACATCGCCGGGCTGGCACTCGCCCGACTGACCATCGAGAAGCTGCCCACCGCTGATATCGCCGAGCTTTACCGGCAGGTGGCCGCGCTGCAGTACAACGTCGGCGTCATCAAGGCGTTCGCGCCGTTGCCGCGGTCCATCAATCCGGCCGTGCCTACGACTGGCTACGACGATGTGCGCCGCGTGGCGCTGGCCAGGCTGTTCGTCGACAACATCCCGTCCATCCAGGTCGACTGGGCGCTCTACGGGCCGAAGCTGGCGCAAGTGGCACTTACTGTCGGCGCCGACGACCTGGACGCGGTGTCGCCGCTCGATGAAGCCGAAGCAGGACGCCGGCGGGCGCCGCTCGAGGAGATCCGCCGCAACATCCGCGCGGCTGCATTCGAGGCCGTGGAACGCAACGGCCGCTTCGACGTGTGCTGATGCAACCGATTCGCATCGGGGCGGTCGAGTACCTGAACGCCCGTCCCCTGGTTTACGGCCTCGAGCGTGATCCGCGCTTCGACGTGCGGTTCGATCTGCCTGCGCGCTGCGCCGAACGGCTGCACGCCGGGGAGACGGATCTCGGCCTGATTCCCTCGATCGAATTCCTGCGCGGACCACGCGGCGCGGGGAACTACCGGATTGTTCCGGATGTGGCCATCACGTCGCGCGGCACCGTGGCGTCGGTGGCCATCTTCACCACCCGCGACATGAAGGACGTCCGCTCGATCGCTCTCGACACCAGCTCACGCACCTCGGTGGCGCTGACGCGCGTGATGTGCGCGCGGGTGTTCGGCATTCAGCCCGCCTTTGCCCCGCACCGTCCGGACCTGCCCGACATGCTGGCCGGGGCGGACGCGGCGCTGGTCATCGGCGACAAGGCGCTGTTCCTGAACGCGGGGCCTCTGCAGGTTGGCGAGGGCGCGGCGGCCAGGACGGTCTTGGTCGAGAAGATCGACCTCGGAGAACTATGGCTGAGGACGACAGGGTTGCCGTTCGTCTACGCGTTCTGGGCCGGGCGCAGCGACGTGCTGGGCGCGGACGACGTGCGGGCGTTGATCGAGACGCGCGACCGCTCGCTGACTCTCCGCCGAGAAATTGCCGAGTCGTACTACCCAGGTGACCCGGTCCGCCAGGACGTGGCCGACCGCTACCTGCGGGATAATATCAAGTACGACCTCGGCCCTGACGAGCGGGCCGGTCTCGAGCGGTTCTACCATTACGCGTCTGAGGCGGGCGTGGTTGCCCGCGTGGTCGCCCCCACATACTTCGCGAACCCGGGCTGAGTGTGGACGGCCAGATCCCTCGGTTGATACCATGACGATTCAGCAGATTGCCGACAAGGTCCGTAACGGCGGCCGCGTGGATGCCGCCGAGGCGCTCCAGCTGTACTGCGAGGCACAGACGCCGCTGCTCGGGCAGCTCGCCAACGAGATTCGGGCACGGAAGCACCCCGAAGGCCACGTCACCTACATCATCGACCGCAACGTGAACTACACGAATGTCTGTGTGGCGCGCTGCGCGTTCTGCGCGTTCTACCGTCCCGTTGGATCACCTGAAGGCTACGTGCTCGGGTTCGACGAGCTGTTCCGCAAGATCGAGGAGACCATCGCCGTCGGCGGCGTGCAGTTGCTCCTGCAGGGCGGCCACAACCCCGACCTGCCGATCGAGTGGTACGAGGACCTGTTCCGCGAGATCAAGAAGCGCTATCCGACGTTCCGCCTGCACGCGCTGTCACCGCCCGAGGTGATTCACCTCTCGCGCCTTTCGCAGCAGTCGGTGCCGGAGGTGCTCGACCGCCTGATGGCGGCAGGCATGGACAGCGTCCCGGGTGGCGGCGCGGAAATCCTTGTCGACCGGGTGCGCAAGCTGCTGCACTGCTACGGCAAGGCCTCGGCCGACGAGTGGCTCGACGTGATGCGGCAGGCCCACAAGAAGGGACTTCGCACCACCGCGACGATGATGTACGGCACGGTGGAGACCGACGAGGAACGCCTCGAACACCTGATGCGGCTGCGCGAGTTGCAGGATGAAACCGGCGGCTTCACCGCCTTCATCGCCTGGAGCTATCAGCCCGACCACACCGAACTGCAAGGGAACGAAGCCACCGGCGTCGAGTACCTCCGCACGCTCGCCGTGTCGCGCATCGTGCTCGACAACTTCCCCAGCCTGCAGGCGTCGTGGGTCACCCAGGGCGGCAAGGTGGGGCAGCTCAGTCTCGCCTACGGCGCGAACGACATGGGCAGCGTGATGATCGAGGAGAACGTCGTGCGTGCGGCCGGCGCCAGCTACTGCATGGACGAAGTGGAGATCGTCCGGAACATCGAGGACGCGGGCTTCTCGGCCAGGCGCCGCAACATGCACTACGAAGTGCTGGGCGAGCCGATCTTTCGCGAGCGCGAGGTGCCGCGCATGCTCGAACTGGCGACCGCGCGCGAGGACGGCGACGACAGCGTGCCGGCCGAACTCGTGAACTATCCGGCGCGCAGCCGCGCCGGCAAGCAGCTTCGCGTCGTTCCCTCGTGACCAGGTACCGCGCGGCCTGGGTCGTGCCCGTTGTCGGCCGTCCCATTCGCGACGGGTGGGTGGCGGTCGAACGCGGGCGGATTGTGGCCATCGGGCGCGATCACGACCCGTCCACGCCGGAGTCCGATCTCGGCAACGTCGCCTTGCTCCCGGGCCTCGTCAATGCTCATACGCATCTCGAACTCTCATACCTCCGCGCGCAGGTGCCTCCTGCCGACGCCTTCGTCGCCTGGATTCGCGGGGTGATGGCCGCGCGTCGCCAGCGGCCGGACCCGCTGGCATCCGAGATTCTCGACGGCGTCCGTGCGGGCATCGACGAGGCGGTGCGAACCGGCACGGCGGTCGTCGGCGACATCAGCAACACGCTGGTGACGCACGCGCCACTGCTTGCGAGCCCGCTGGCCGGTGTACTGTTCTACGAACTGATCCGCTTCAACACGACGGATCCCTGCGGTGTCGTCGAGCAGGCCTGTCAGCAGATCGATGCGCTGCCCGTGTCGCCCCGCGTCAGGGCGGGGCTCGCCGCGCACGCCCCGTACTCGGTGGCGCCACTCGTGTTCCGCGCCATTCGCGACGCCGTCGATCAGCGCCCGTTCGTGCCGTGCAGTGTCCACCTCGCCGAGTCGCGGGAGGAGAGCGAGTTCATCATGGCTGCGGGCGGACCGTGGCGCGAGTTCCTCGAACAGGTCGGTTCGTGGGATGCGGCGTTCGTCGCTCCTGGCGTCAGCCCGGTGCGGTATCTCGATGAGGCCGGGTTCCTCGATCAGCGTGTCCTCGCCGTGCACGGCGTGCAGATGACGCCGTCCGACCTTGCCCGCCTGGCGTCGCGCGGTACGACGCTGGTGACCTGTCCCCGCAGCAACGCCTACACCGGAGCCGGGGATCCGCCAGTGGCGTCGTTCTATGCGGCTGGCGTGCCCGTGGCGGTTGGCACCGACAGCCTGGCGAGCACACCCGACCTGAATGTCTTCGCGGAGTTGGCGGCGATGCGGGCGTTGGCACCCGACGTTCCCGCGTCGCGTCTTATCGAGAGCGCCACGCTGGTGGGCGCCCGTGCACTTGGGTTCGAGACGGAGTACGGCTCGCTCGAAGCGGGCAAGCGCGCGCGAATCCTCGCGGTCACCGTACCGGCAGATAGGACCGATGTGGAAGAATATCTGCTGTCCGGCATCGAGGCCGGACAGCTGTCCTGGGTCGGCGAAGCGCCGGCCGCATCCCTGTCATGATTGCGCGCCTCCGCACCTATCTGTCGTTCGTCCGCTTCAGCCACTCCGTCTTCGCGCTGCCGTTCGCGCTGGCCGGGGCGTTGCTGGCGTCGCGGCACACGCCGATCACCTGGCCGGTCGTCGGCTGGATTCTCGTGGCGATGGTCGCCGCGCGTTCGTCGGCGATGGGGTTCAACCGGCTGGTCGATGCGCGCTTCGATGCGGAGAACCCGCGTACGGCGAATCGTGAGATTCCGCGCGGCGCGATGAGTCGCGCCGACGCCACCGGGTTCGTCGTCGTCTCGAGCGCGGTCTTCGTCTTCGCCGCCTGGCGTCTCAACCCGATCTGCCTTGCGCTGTCGCCCGTCGCACTGGGCATCGTCTTCTGGTATTCGCTCGCCAAGCGCTTCACGTCGTACACGCAGCTGTTTCTCGGGCTAGCGATGGCGGTGGCGCCGGTGGGCGGCTGGCTGGCGGTCGGTGGACGTGGGGGATGGGAGCCGTGGCTGCTGGCCGCGGCCATTGGCACGTGGGTCGGCGGCTTCGATGTGCTCTACGCATGCCAGGACCTCGAGGTTGACCGGCGGCTCGGGCTTCGCTCGATTCCCGTCCGCTTCGGTGTCCCCGCATCACTGCTGATTTCGCGCGGCATGCACGTCATCACGCTGGTGTGCTTCGTTGCCCTGGCATGGGTGACGCCGCTGCCGTGGTTCTATTTCGCCGGCGTGGCGCTGGTCGGCGCACTGCTCGTCTACGAGCAGTCGCTGGTCAGTGCCGACGACCTGTCGCAGGTCAAGAAGGCGTTCGACATGAACGGCTACGTCGGCATCCTGTATCTCCTGATTCTTGCGGTATCCATCTATGGGCGCTGAACGCGCGTCGACGATCACCATCGCCATCACCGGCGCGAGCGGCGCGCTCTACGCCACCCGCACGCTGGCGGCGCTGCTCGAGCAGGGCCAGCACGTCGAGCTGGTGATCTCGGACTACGGACGCCGTCTGCTGCACGACGAGCTTGGCGAGAAGGCGTCGCTCGATCGCCTGATGCCGTTCCTGGTCGGCAAGTACGGCGCGCAGGTGGAAGCCGGCACCCTGAAGATCCACAGCAACAGGGATCTCGGTGCCACCATCGCCAGCGGCAGCCACGGCTGCCGCGGCATGGCGATCGTGCCGTGCTCGATGAAGACGCTGGCGGCCGTCGCGCACGGACTGTCGCGTAACCTCGTCGAGCGGGCCGCCGACGTCATGCTGAAGGAGCGCCGCCCGCTGGTCATCGTGCCGCGCGAGACGCCGATGAGCCTGATGCAACTGCGGAACATGGTGCTCTGCGCCGAAGCCGGGGCCATCATGCTGCCGGCGATGCCGGCGTTCTATCAGATGCCGCAGACGCTGGACCACCTGGCCGATTTCATGGCCGGCAAGATCCTGTCGGCCCTCGGCTTCGAACACGACCTCTATCCGATGTGGACCGGCCAGGTGCAGAAGTAGGTGCCTATCGCCCAGCGTCCATGGCCAGCAAGGATCGACAGTTGATCGACCTCAATAAGTCGCCGGACAAGATCGCCGGCATGTTCGATGCGATCGCCGGCAACTACGACTTGCTCAACCGCCTGCTCAGCGCCGGGATCGATCAGCGCTGGCGGAAGCTCGCCATCCGGTCGTTGCGGCTCAGCGGACGCGAGCGTGTCCTCGACCTCTGCACCGGCACGGCCGATCTGGCCATCGCCGCGCTCGATGCGTCGCCGGGTGCGGCGCGGGTCGTCGGGGTCGACTTCGCCGGCGAGATGCTGCGGGTCGGACTGCAGAAGTCGCGCCGCCGCGCGCTGATGCCACGGCTGACGCTGGTGCGGGGCGATGCCGCGAACATTCCGGCGGCGAGCGGTTCGGTCAACGCCGTGACCGTCGCGTTCGGTATTCGCAATGTCCAGAACACGCAGCAGGCGTGCAACGAGATCTTCCGTGTGCTCGCGCCCGGCGGCCGCGTGGCCGTGCTCGAGTTCGCCATCCCGACCACGCCAGGCGTGCGCGCCGCCTACCTGTGGTACTTCAACCAGGTGCTGCCGCGCATCGGCAGGCTCATTTCGAAGCACAACGCCGCCTACGGCTACCTGCCGGCCTCGGTTGGCGCCTTCGCGACGCCGGACGAGTTCGTGACAATTCTGCGGCAGAGCGGTTTTATCGAGATTCAAGCCGTCCCTCTCACCCTCGGGATCGTCTATCTCTATACAGCCCAGCGGCAGTAAGCGGCGGCACGCGTACCCTTCACGCGCGGTCTGACGCCCGCTGCTATACTGCCGGAACTTACTGATGTACTTCGAGATCGACGAGACCCACCCGGACTTTACGCCCGTCGGCAGCGTCATGTCCTGGCGTGAAGGGGTACTGCTGTCGATCATCGTGCACCTCCTCTTCGTCATCGCCGCGATCCGAGCGCCCCAGTGGTTCGCCGTCGATCCCGAGGTGGCCCGCCAGCAGGAAGCGAAGCTGGAGCAGGCACGGCAGAAGGCGCGCGAGAACCCGCGTTTCGTGTTCGTGCAACCGCGTGTCGACATGAAAGCCGAGAAGCCGCCGGCTCGGGCCGAACTCTCCGATGTCGATCGGCAGGCACGCTCGCCGCAGTCGGCACCGCAGCCGCAGAACCCGCTGCCGTTCTCGCAAGGCAACACGCGCGAGCGTGTCGAACGTGCGCAGGAGCAGATGGCCCGCGGCCAGGGGCCCGCACCCGATCCGCTCGCCGGTCAGCAATCGCCGGCCCCGCCGCAGCCCCAGGCGCCGCCTCCGGACGAGAACCAGCTGCGGGTGCCGGAAGGGCCATCGTCCCTGCAGCTGCCGTCGACGCAGCAGCCCGCTCCGCGCACAGGCGCGCTTGGCCGCGCGACGACGCCCGGAGGATCGCTGGGCGATGCCCTCCGCAATCTTCAGCGCTACGTGCAGCGCGACCAGTTCGAGAACGCCCAGGGGGGCGGCGCCTTCGGTCCGGCCATCCAGTTCGATACGAAGGGCGTGGAGTTCGGGCCGTGGATTCGCCGGTTCATCGCGCAGGTGAAGCGCAACTGGCTGATTCCCTACGCGGCGATGTCCATGAAGGGGCACGTCGTCGTCACCTTCAACGTGCACAAGGACGGGTCGATTACCGACCTGCAGGTGGTCGGCGCCTCGCCGGTGTCGGCCTTCAACAACGCCGCCTACGGCGCGCTGGCCTCCTCGAACCCGACGACGGCGCTGCCGCCGGAGTATCCGTCGGACAAGGCATTCTTCACCGTCACCTTCTTCTACAACGAAGAACCGCAGTGAACCGGTCGCAGCAGATCGGCCTCGTCCTGCTTGCCATTCTGTTCGCGCTCTTCGTTCTTTATCGCCTCAGTGGCTGAGCCCCTCGTCGTCGCCGTTCTCGGGCCGACCGCCACCGGCAAGAGCGCGCTTGGCCTGGCGCTGGCCGAGCGCTTCAACGGCGAGATCATCAACTGCGACTCCACGGCGGTATACCGGGGGTTCGACATCGGCACGGACAAGGTGTCCGTGGCCGAGCGCCGCGGCATTCCGCATCACCTGATCGACATCGTCGAACCGACCGTCATCTACACGGCCGCCCAGTTCGCGATTGATGCGGCACGTGTCATCCGCGAGATTCTGACCCGCCGTCACCTGCCGATCATCGTGGGCGGCACCGGCCTGTACTACCGCGCGCTGACCCGTGGCCTGTTTCCAGGGCCGCCTGCCGACGAGGCGTTGCGAGCCCGACTCGAGTCGATCGCCTGGCGCCGCGGCTTGCCGTTCCTGCACCGGATGGTGAAGCGCGTCGATCCGCCGTCGGCCGAGCGCATCCTGCCGGGCGACCTGAAGCGGATGGTGCGCGCGCTCGAGGTGTTCTTTCTCACCGGCACGCCGCTCACGCAGCACTTCGCCGACACGGTGTCGCCGATTGCGGGAATGCCCGTGCTGGCGATCGGGCTGCGCATGCCGTCGGCGCTGACCTGGGAGCGGACCGAGCGGCGCGTCGGCCTCCAGTTCGAGCGCGGCCTGATCGACGAGATCCACCGACTCCTGGCGGCGGGTGTGCCGGAGACGGCGCGTCCGTTCGGCGGACTCGTCTACCGCCAGGCGATGGAGTACCTGCACGGCGTGCGCAATGAAGCGGCGACGCGCGAACTGATTGCGCGGGAGAACCGCCACTACGCGAAGCGGCAGGCCACCTGGTTCAAGAAAGAGCCTGATCTACAATGGTGTGAAGGTCCGGGCGAGTCTCCGGCGACCATGGCCGCGGTCGTCCGCCTCGTGGCCGAGCGGCTCGGAACAGCCGGCTGAAGCAGGCGTTGGCACCGTGTCACACACATTCCCCCGCGTCCTCGTCCTCGTCCTCGACAGCGTCGGCATCGGCGAACTGCCCGATGCCTCCGTATACGGCGATGAGGGCAGCAACACCCTGGGCAACATCCACGGCGTCGTGCCGCTGGCACTCCCGACGCTGCGTTCGCTGGGGCTTGGTCTGGTGGCCGCGATCGGTGGCAGTGCCGCCGACGCGACGCGCGCCGGCGCCTACGGCCGGATGGCCGAAGCGTCCGCCGGCAAGGACTCGGTGACCGGGCACTGGGAGATGATGGGGATCGTCCTCGAGCAGCCATTCCCGGTGTATCCGCACGGCTTCGCGCCCGAGATCATCGCCGAGTTCTCCCGGCTCACTGGGCGGGGCGTGCTGGGCAATGTCGCCGCGTCGGGCACGGCGATCCTCGACGACCTCGGCCCCGAGCACATGCGCACCGGCGACCTGATCGTCTACACCTCGGCCGACAGCGTCTTCCAGATTGCCGCCCACGAAGACGTGGTGTCGGTTCCCGAGTTGTACCGTGCCTGCGAGATTGCCTACCGGCTGGTCGGCGAGGGACTCGGGGTGGGGCGCGTCATCGCTCGGCCGTTTGTCGGACAGCCCGGCGCCTTCCGGCGCACGGCGAACCGTCATGATTACGCTCTGTCGCCGTCGGGCGTCACGTTCCTCGATCGCGCCACCGCTGCGGGTATTCCAGTGGTGGCCATCGGCAAGATTCAGGATCTGTTCGCCGGCAAGGGCATTACCCGTGCGGTGCACACGGCCAGCGACGACGAGGGCATGAACCACGTGGTTGCCGAACTTGCGCAGACCCCATCCGGCTTCATCTTCGCGAACCTCGTCGACTTCGACACGCAGTTTGGCCACCGCAACGATCCGCGTGGGTATGCCGGCAATCTCGAACGGTTCGATGCGCGCCTGGCCGATCTGCTGCCGCGCCTGCGACCGGACGACCTGCTGATCGTGACCGCCGACCACGGCAACGACCCGACGACACCGAGCACCGATCACGCGCGCGAGTATGTGCCGGTGCTGGCCACCGGCACGCGTGTGGCGCGGCATGTGGACCTGGGCACGCGCCGGACCTTTTCTGACCTCGGGCAGACGCTGACCGAAAACTTCGCCCTGGCTCCGTTGCCGTGCGGCACCAGCTTCCTTCGTGAGATCATCGGCGGATGACTATTCGGGAGCAGCTCGAACAGCGCGAGCGGGAGATTCTCGCGCCTCAGGCGGCCAGGTCCGCCGAGTCGAGGGGGCGCCTGCGGCCCGAACCGGAAGATGACGTGCGTCCCGCCTTCCAGCGCGACCGCGACCGCATCATCCACTGCAAGGCGTTCCGCCGCCTGAAGCACAAGACGCAGGTTTTCTTCGCCCCCACCGGCGATCACTACCGCACGCGTCTCACGCACACGCTGGAGGTGTCGCAGATTGCACGCACCATCGCCAAGGTGCTGCGGCTGCACGAGGAGCTGACGGAGGCGATTGCGCTCGGGCACGACCTCGGACACACGCCGTTTGGCCACGCCGGCGAGCGCGTCATCGACGCGCTGATGCCGAACGGGTTCAACCACTACGAACAGAGCCTGCGCGTCGTCGACCAGCTCGAAAACAACGGGCAGGGGCTGAATCTCAGTTGGGAAGTGCGCGACGGCATCGCCAAGCACTCGAAGGGGAAGTCGGGCTCTCCCGTCGGCATGTCGCCCGCGTTGCGGTCGAGCACGGTCGAAGGGCAGATCATGCGCGTGGCCGACCTGATTGCCTACGTCAACCACGACATCGACGACGCCATCCGTGCGGAAATCCTCAGCGTGGACGATCTCCCGCCGGGACCGATTGCCGTGCTGGGCACCTCCTCATCTGCACGGATCAGCACGCTCGTAAAAGATGTCGTGACCGAGTCGCTGGTGGACGGCCTGACCGAGATTCGCATGAGCGACCGGGTGCTCGAGGCGCTGCTCGCGCTGCGCGGCTTCCTATTCGAGGCGGTGTACGAGAACAGCATCGCCACGGCTGAGTTCAGGAAGGCGTCCGATATTCTCTCGGGACTCTGGGAAAAAGTGCGGGAGCAGCCGTCCGAGTTCCTCGACACCCGCATCGTCGAGGACGAAGGGCTTGATGCCGCGACGCGCGATTTTATTGCCGGCATGACCGACCGCTACGCTGTCCGCCTGTTCGAGCAGCTCTACATTCCCAAGCCCTGGGCCATCGACTGATCCGCGGGCGCGCCACGAAAAGGCATCTGCCCAAAGGGCCCAAATCAGGGCGGCGGATGTTATATTGAGTAGTTCATGCTCTCGCTGAATCTCGCGACGATCAGGACCGCCGAGCAACACGTCGAGCAGGTCTACCAGCCCGAGGCCCTGGGGTCCGGTGATGAGGCGTACAGCGTTGTGACGCCCGTCTCCCTGGTCTTCGACATCCACAAGGACAAGGCCAGGTTTCGCCTTGTCGGACGCGTGAAGACCACGCTTGGGTTGCCGTGCAGTCGGTGCCTCGAGCCCTTCACGATCGACGTGGACGCGCCGTTCGACCTTCGCTACCAGCCACTGGCCGAGCACCACGAGCCGAGCGAGCGGGAGGTGGAGGCCGGCGATATGGACACGGCGTTCTACGAGAACGACGAGATCGACCTCGGACAGTTGATGGGGGAGCAGTTCTACCTGTCGCTGCCGATGAAGCCGCTCTGCAAGGACGACTGCAAGGGGCTCTGCTCCAACTGCGGGACGAACCTGAACAAGGCGACGTGCGACTGCAATACCAAGTGGGAAGACCCGCGCCTCGCGGCGCTTCGGGCTCTGAAGAAAGAATCCTAAGACGATGCCTAATCCAAAGCGACGACACTCCAAGACGCGCACGGCCAAGCGCCGCACGCACGATGCCCTCACGGCTGCCGGCCTCAGCGAATGCCCGCAGTGCCACGAGCCGAAGGCGCCCCATCGCATCTGCGCCAAGTGCGGGTATTACCGCGGCCGTCAGGCGCGCGCCGTTCCCGAGGAGTAGACTCGCGACCCGATGATCTGGATCGCCGTTGACGCCATGGGTGGCGACACGGCGCCGGGGCTCGTCGTCGACGGTGCCCTGGCGGCCGCTCGCCACCTCGATCTCGGGGTTGTGCTCGTGGGATCGGTTTCGCGACTCGAAGCCCAGGTCGAACGGCACGCCATCGGGATCGAGGCGTCGAAGGTGCGCTTCGTGGAAGCCGGAGCGGTGATCGACATGGTCGAGTCGCCGTCCGCCGCCCTCAGGCGAAAGCCGAATGCCTCTATCAAGGTCGCAGCCGAACTCGTGGCCCGCGGTGAAGCCGCCGCGCTCTTCAGCGCTGGGCACACCGGCGCCACGGTGATGGCGGCGCACGGCGCCTTCGGCATGATCGCCGGCGTGGATCGTCCTGCGCTGGCCGCCACCATTCCGACCAAGGGTCGCCCGGCGATCCTGCTCGACGTCGGCGCCAGCGTGGAATGCCGGCCCGCTCACCTGCTGCAGTTCGCGGTGATGGGCAGCGTCTATGCGCGCGTGGCGTTCGCGGTGGACGAACCGCGGGTGGGCCTGTTGTCCACCGGCGAGGAAGCCACCAAGGGCAACGACCTGACGCGGGAGGCGCATCGTCTGCTGAAGGGCAGTGCCGTGCACTTCATCGGCAACATCGAGGCGCGCGACGTCTACAGCGGCGACGCCGACGTGATTGTCTGTGACGGGTTCACCGGGAACGTCGCGCTGAAGATCAGCGAGGGACTGGTAGACACCATCGAGAGCCTGCTGCGGGAGGAACTCTCCAGCACGATCACGATGCGCGTGGGGTCGCTCCTCACGCAACGGGCGATGCGGCACTTCAAGCGCCGTGTCGACTACTCGGAGTACGGAGGCGCGCCGCTGCTCGGGGTGGCGGGCATCACCATTGTCGGACACGGGCGGTCGAGCGCGAAGGCCGTGCGCAACGCAGTCGCGATGGCATACCGTTTCGCCTCGGGACAGTTCATTCAGCGCGTCGAGCGCGAGATCGCCGTCGCCGCGGTACCTCACCAGTGATCGCATTCATTTTTCCAGGACAGGGTTCGCAGAAGGTTGGCATGGGCAAGGCGTTGGCCGAGGCCTACCCCATCTGCCGTGAGACGTTCGAGGAGGCTGACGCTGCCCTCGGGGCATCGCTCAGCCGCCTCTGCTTCGACGGTCCCGAAGACCAACTGACGCTGACCGAGAACACGCAGCCGGCCATTCTGGCCGTCAGCGTCGCGGCCTGGCGCCTGGCGACGTCCCTCGGTATCCACCCCGCGTTCGTTGCCGGTCACAGCCTCGGCGAGTATTCCGCCAACGTCGCCGCCGGCACGATGGCCTTCGGCGACGCGCTGCGCACCGTCCGCCGCCGCGGCCGCTACATGCAGGAGGCCGTGCCGGTTGGCACCGGCGCCATGGCCGCAGTGCTCGGCCTCGAGACGTCGCTGGTCGCCCAGGCGTGTGCGGAGGCCGCGCAGGGCGATGTGGTCAGTCCGGCAAACATGAACGGTGCAGGCCAGGTCGTGATCGCGGGTTCGACGGCCGCGGTGGCCAGGGCAGGCGAGCGCGCAAAGGCGCTCGGTGCGAAACGGGTCATTGCGCTCTCGGTGAGCGCGCCGTTCCACTGTGCGCTCATGAAGCCGGCGGAAGAGCGCCTCGCGCCCGAACTGCGGGCGCTCCAGACGGCCGATCCGCAGGTGCCGATCGTGGCCAATGTGGACGCGCAGCCCAAGCGCACCGCCGCCGAAGCCATCGCGGCGCTGGTGGCGCAGGTGTCTTCGCCGGTGCGCTGGGAAGACGTCGTGCGTCGCCTTGCGTCGGAAGGCGTCACCACGTATGTTGAGGTTGGGCCCGGCACGGTGCTGAGCGGGCTTGTGCGCAAGATTCATCGCGAGGCCATCGTGGCGAACTTCGGCACGCCCGACGACCTGGCCGGACTCGAGGCCCTGCGGTTCTGACATGTTCGAACTCACCGGTAAGGTTGCCCTCGTCACCGGCGCGTCCCGCGGCATCGGTCGCGCGATGGCGCTGACTCTCGCG
The DNA here is from genome assembly GCA_043743165.1 of Acidobacteriota bacterium. GTDB lineage: Bacteria > Acidobacteriota > Vicinamibacteria > Vicinamibacterales > CAVVIG01 > CAVVIG01. The sequence continues at coordinate 43,353 of JAYTXA010000027.1, read as the reverse complement.
AAGCAGGGCGCCGTGGTCATCGCCGCGGCTCGCGGCGACAATGCGGCCCAGACCGTCGCCGCCATCATCGAGGCTGGAGGCCGCGCGGAGGCCGTGTCAGTCGACGTGACCGACTCTGCCGTCCTCGAGGCGCTCCCAGCGTCGATCGTCGCGAAGCACGGACGACTCGACATCCTCATCAGCAACGCCGGCATCACCCGCGACCAGCTCCTCATGCGCATGAAGCGCGAGGACTGGGACGCCGTCATTGCCACCAACCTCACGGCGACGTTCACGCTGACGCAGGCCGCCATGCGGCCGATGCTGAAACAGCGCGGCGGACGCATCATTGCCGTCAGCTCGGTGGTGGGGCAGATGGGGAACGCCGGGCAGACGAACTACGCGGCGTCGAAGGCCGGGCTGATCGGGTTCGTGAAGGCGCTGGCGCGGGAAGTGGCGTCGCGCGGGATCACCGCCAACGTGATTGCGCCCGGCATGATCGACACCGACATGACGCGTGCGATCAGCGAGAAGTCCCAGGTCGACTGGAGCACCCAGATTCCGCTCGGACGTCTCGGCAGCGTCGACGACATCGCGTCGGCCGCCTGCTTCCTTGCATCGGACGAGGCAGCGTATATTACAGGACAGGTTCTTGCCGTCAACGGCGGCATGTACATGTAGTTCAGCGAGTGAACAGATGGCCAGGTGGCCAATCGACGTGTGGTTCGAACAGGAGGAATTGAATGGCGGTCGCCGACAAGGTCAAGAGCATCATCGTTGAGCAGTTGGGTGTGGACGAAGAAGAAGTGACTCCGGATGCGTCGTTCGTCGACGATCTGGGCGCGGACTCGCTCGACACGGTCGAACTGGTGATGGCATTCGAGGAAGAGTTCGGGATCGAGATTCCGGACGAAGACGCGGAGAAAATCACCCGCGTGAAGGAAGCCGTCGAGTACATCGAGTCGCATAGCAAGAAGAAGTAGTCGTCCCGCAGGCCCGGCGCCTGCGTGGCAGCGGCAACTGCACCTCATAGGAGAATCGTGAGTAATCGGCGAGTCGTGGTCACGGGCATTGGCCTGGTGTCGTCGCTCGGCATCGGGACCGACGCCAACTGGAACAACCTGCTGGCGGGCAAGTCCGGTGTGTCGCGAATTACCAAGTTCGACGTCACGGGCTACGCGGCGCAAATTGCCGCGGAGGTCCAGGGCTTCGACCCGCTCAACTGGATCGAGAAGAAAGAGGTCAAGAAGATGGACCTCTTCATCCAGTTCGCCATCGCGGCATCGCAGTTCGCCATGGACGATTCGAAGCTGCAGATCACGGACGAGAACGCCGAGGAAGTCGGGGCGTTCATCGGTTCGGGGATCGGCGGCTTCAGCACGATTGAGCGGGAGCACATTGCCCTGCTCGAGGGGGGGCCGCGCAAGGTCTCGCCCTTCTTCATCCCGTCGGCCATCATCAACCTGGCGGCCGGACAGGTGTCGATCCGGTTCGGGGCCAAGGGTCCCAATCTGGCCACCTGCACCGCCTGCACCGCATCCGCGCACGCGGTCGGCGAGTCGTACGAGATCATCCGGCGCGGCGACGCGCTCGCGATGATCGCCGGCGGCTCGGAGGCGGCGATCACGCCCATGAGCGTCGGCGGTTTCGCCGCGCTGCGGGCACTCTCCACGCGCAACGACGATCCAGGCAGCGCCTGTCGTCCGTTCGACAAGGAACGCGACGGCTTCATCATCGGTGAAGGCGCCGGCGTGGTCGTGCTCGAGGAACTCGAGCACGCGAAGCGCCGCGGTGCGCCGATCTACGCCGAGATCGTCGGCTACGGCCTCTCCGGCGACGCGTACCACATGACCGCGCCGTCCGAAGACGGCGACGGCGGTCGTCGCGCCATGGCGATGGCCGTCCGCAAGGCGGGTATCCGCCCGGACGAAGTCGACTACATCAACGCCCACGGCACCTCGACGCCGTACAACGACAAGCTCGAGACGCTCGCCATCAAGCGCTGCTTCGGCGACCATGCCCGGACGCTGGCCGTGTCGTCGACCAAGTCGATGACCGGGCACCTCCTCGGCGGCGCGGGCGGTCTCGAGGCCGGCATCACCGCACTCTCCGTTTACCACCAGGTGGCACCTCCCACGATCAACCTCGAGAACACGGACGAGGAGTGCGACCTCGACTACGTGCCCCACACCGCGCGTCCGATGCCCATTCGCTACGCCTTGTCGAACTCGTTCGGCTTCGGCGGCACCAACGCGTCGCTGCTCTTCAAGAAGTACGAGAAATAGCGCGGGTTCGACTTCTGAAATCTGCATTTCAGGGAGCGCCGTTCTCAATGAAAATCGCCGTCTGCATCAAGCAGGTCCCGACCCGCGACTGGCAGCCGAAACTCACCGACGATCGCACCTGGATCCGTGAGCAGGACGCCACCTACGAGATGAACGAGCCCGACGCCTACGCGCTCGAGGAAGCGCTGCGGCTGAAGGAGAAGCTCGGCGGCGAGGTGGTCGTCTGTTCCGCCGGACCGGCGCGTGTGGCGCAGGTGCTGCGCGAGGCGCTCGCCCGCGGTGCCGACCGCGCCCTCCATGTGCAGGACGATGGGCTGGCGTCGGGCGACGCGTTCGTGGTGGCCGGCGCGCTGGCCGGTGCGATGAAGGACGAAGCGTTCGATCTGGTCCTCACCGGGCTCCAGTCCGACGATCAGGGCTTTGCCCAGACCGGCGTGATCCTCGCCGAGACACTCGGCTTCAGCCACGCCACCATCATCATGGAGGTTCAGGCCGAGTCCTCGGCAGGCTCGGGCCAGGCGGCTCTGCGGGTGAAGCGCGAACTCGAAGGCGGCTGGTTTCAGTGGGTGACGCTGCCAACACCCGCTGTGCTCACGATCCAGAGCGGCATCAACCAGCTGCGCTACGCGACGCTCAAGGGGATCATGGCCGCGAAGAAGAAAGAGATCCGCACCTCCGCGCCCTCCGCCACAGTGACGCCGCACCAGCAGATCGTCAGCCTCTACGTCCCGGCAAAGTCGAAGAAGACGCAACTCATCGACGGCACGCCCGCCGAGGCCGCACGAACGCTTGTGGCCAAGCTGCGCGATGACGCGCGCGTGATTTGAGGAGACGCGAATGATTCTCGTCATTGCCGAGCAGCGCGACGGACGTCTCAACCGGGCATCGTGGGAGTCGATCGCCGGCGCCCAGCAGATGGCCGCCGCCTCGAACGAACCGATTGTCGTCGTCATCCCGGGCGACGCCGTGTCGGGAGCCGCCGAGGAACTGTCGGCGGCAGCCGTTGCCGAGGTGGTGTCGCTGGCATCGCCGGCGCTCGCGTCCTATACCGCCGACGGCTACACCGCCGCGCTGCACGCCGCCATTACCGAACTTGCACCGGCGACGATCGTGCTGCCACACACCTACCAGACACGCGACTTCGCGCCGAAGCTCGCGGCGCGGCTCGACCGCGCCATCATCACCGACGTCACCGCCGTGAAGGCCGACGCTGGTCGCGCGCTGTACGTGCGGCCGATGTTCCAGGGGAAGCTGACGGCCGACGTCGTGCCGCAAGGACCGGCCCCGCACATCATCACCTTCCAGATTGGCGCGTATCGCCCCGACGCGGCAACTCGCGGTGCTGTGCCGGCGCCCGTGCGCGCCCTCGCCGTGGCTGTGGACACCGCCGCCATCCGCCAGAAGCCGGAGGCGCCGTTCCAGGAGGCCCGTCAGGCAGTCGACCTGTCGCAGGCCGAACGGATTGTGTCGGTGGGCCGCGGCATCAAGGAGCAGGCGAACATCGCGCTGGCGAAGGAACTCGCCGATGCGCTCGGCGCCGAGCTTGCCGCGTCTCGTCCCATCTGTGACGCCGGCTGGTTGCCGATGGAGCGCCAGGTGGGCAGTTCGGGGCAGACCGTGTCGCCGAAGCTGTATCTCGCGCTGGGTATTTCCGGAGCGATCCAGCATCTGGTCGGCATGAAGGGGGCGAGCACCATCGTCGCCATCAACAAGGATCCGGATGCGCCCATCTTCGAGGTGGCCGACTACGGCATCGTCGGCGACCTGTTCGACGTGGTGCCGGCGCTCATCGCCGCGCTCAAGAACTAGTCCGCCGCGCCAGACAGCCGCGCCCGCCTTGGGCCATAATTGCCGCTGATGGCGACGCTGCTGCTCTGGCTGCTTGTGGTCGGGTTTGTTGGCGCCTTCGCGGTGCAGGTCTCGACGCGCGTCAGGCTGATCGCCGCGGCTCCGAACACCTTCTCCGCGGACGACACGGGCGCGCGCATCGTGCGTTTCCTTGCCGACGTCGTCGCGCAGCGCCGGACCATCGCCGAGCGTCCGTGGGCCGGCCTCGCCCATGCGTTCGTGTTCTGGGGATTCATCGCCTTCGGCGGCTATACCGCCATCGAGTTCCTGGCGGGCCTGGGCATCGCCGACCTGACGCACACCGCTGCGTTCGCGTTCTACCGGGCCGTGCTTACGCCGTTCGCGGTGGCAGTGTTGTGCGGCATTGTCTTCCTGATGATTCGTCGTGGCATCGTCCGCCCCGTCGCGCTCGGGACGCACGTGTCGGCCGAGTCGCTCCTGATCGGCCTGTTCATCACGACGCTCATGGTGACGTTCCTGCTCACCTGGCGGCTGGACGAGGTTTCCACCCTGGGACGCCTCAACTGGTGGCTGCACTCCGTGGTCATCCTCGCGTTCATGGCGCTCATTCCGGCCTCGAAGCATTTCCACCTGGTGCTGTCGCCCTTCACCGTGTTCCTGAAGTCGCCCGAACTCGGCAACGTCCCCAACCTCGACTTCGAGAAGGAGCAGGTCGGACTCGAGACGCTCAAGGATGTGGGCAGCAAGAGCGTGCTCGATGCGCTCACCTGCGTGGAATGCGGCCGCTGCCAGGTGAACTGCCCGGCATGGGGGGCAGGGCAGGAACTGAACCCCAAGGCCATCATCCTCCAGACGCAGGCCGGCCTCCTCGGCAAGCCTGGCGAGACGAAGCTCGTCGACCTCTACAGCGCGAAGGTGCTGTGGCAGTGCACCACGTGCGGGGCGTGCGAGAACCAGTGCCCGGTGGGTATCGAACACCTGCCGCTGCTCATCGGCGCGCGCCGCGGCCTCGTGTCGAACGGTGAAGCGCCGGAGTATCTCGGCGCGATGTACAACAACCTCGAGCGCCGCTCGAACATCTGGGGCCTGTCCTACGACCAGCGCCAGAAGTTCGTCGACTCGGCCACGCTGGAGATCTTCGATCCGCGCACGCACGACGTGCTCGTGTGGCTCGGTTGCGCCGGCGCCTTCGAGGCCGACTTCCAGAAGTCGCTGCGGTCGATGTTCGAGATCCTGCGCGTCAAAGGGGTCTCCTTCGGCGTGCTCGCGAAGGAACGCTGTACCGGCGACGCGGCGAAGCGGACCGGCAACGAGTACATGTACCAGGAGCTGGCGACGGCCAACATCGAAGACCTGAAGGCGGCGGCGCCGAAGACCATCCTCACCTCGTGCCCGCACTGCGTGAAGACGATCGGTGACGACTACCGCAAGTTCGGCTACACCGTGAACATCGTGCACTCGTCGGTGTTCATCGAGGAACTGACGCGAGCCGACCTGCGGGCAGCGGCCGACAGTCGCGAGACCGTGACCTACCACGACCCGTGCTACCTCGGGCGCTACGCGAGGACCACCGACGAACCGCGTGCGCTGCTCGAGCGCTTCGGGGCAGACGTGAAGGAGCCGGAGCGCAACCGGGAGAATCCGTACTGCTGCGGCGCCGGCGGCGGCCTGCTGTTCGAGGACAAAGACGCCGAGCCCGGCACGCGCATCTCCGACGTGCGCTTCACGCAACTGCGCGAAACCGGCGCCGGCACGGTCGTGACCGCGTGCCCGTTCTGCTCGATCATGCTGAAGGGGGCGCAATCGAGTGCACCCGAGGCCAAGCTGCAGTTCGTCGACCTGATGACCTTCGTCAACGGCCGCCTCCAGAAGCGCTCGCCACAACCGTGACGACGCCGCCCGGAAACTGGCGCCAGTCGAGCCGCAAGCGTCTCGAAGCCGCCGCCATCGCCACCGTCGGCTACCGCGCCATTGCCGCGCTCGGCGCCACGCTGCGCTGGAAGACCGAAGGGTTCGAGCACTTCGACACCATCAGCGCCGCCGGGCACCAGCCGATCATGGCGTTCTGGCACGGCCGCATCCTGCCGGCCACCTACTACTTCCGCCGCCGCGGCATCGTCGTGATCACCAGCGAGAACTTCGACGGGGAGTGGATCGCGGGGATCATCGAGCGCTTCGGTTACCGCACGTCGCGCGGGTCCTCCTCGCGGGGCGGTCCACGCGCGTTGCTGCAGATGTCGCGCGATCTGGCGTCCGGCCGTCCGGCCGGCTTCACCGTCGACGGTCCGCGTGGACCGGCGCGGGTGTCGCAGCCAGGCGCCGTGTGGCTGGCCAAGGCGTCCGGACATCCGGTGCTGCCGTTCCACTGCGAAGCCGATCGGGCGTGGACGCTGCGCAGCTGGGACCGCACGCAGGTGCCAAAGCCGTTCGCGACGGTGGCGGTCAGCGTCGGCGAACCGTTCTACGTGCCGCGCAGCGCCAACGAACACGAGGTGGAGCAGTATCGCCAGCGCCTGGACGCCGCGCTCGTGGAGGCAGAGACGCGCGCCAAGCTGATGCTAGGGCAACGCTAGCGAGGTGTGGAGACGTGTAGCTGCTGACCTTCAGGTCAGCCTGGGTTTGCGAACCTGAAGGTTCGCGGCTACGCCACACCTTCAGCAAATCCGCAAGCAATCCGCAATTCGCGATTGCTAGACTGTCTCTCTATGAGCCTCATCGTCATCACCTCCGAGCGGTTTGCCGAGCACATGACCCCGCCCGGGCACCCGGAAGCGTCCGAGCGCGCGGAAGTGATGGACGTGGTGGCTGCCGAGTGGCGGTCGCGCGGCGGCGAAGTGGTGGCGCCACGGGAGGCGTCGCGCGAGCAGCTGGCGCGGGTGCACTCGGCCGACCACCTGCGGCGCATGGCGGAAACCGCCGGCATCTCGGTGGCGCTCGATCCGGATACGTACACGTCGCCGGATACCTACGAAGTGGCGCGACTGTCGGCAGGGGCGGCCGTGGACGCCGTGGAACGGGTAATGGGCGGTTCGCACAAGCGGGCGTTCGTCCTGTCGCGGCCACCAGGGCACCATGCCGAGCACGACCGCGCCATGGGCTTCTGCCTCTACAACAACGTGGCGGTGGCAGCGGCGCATGCTCGTAGCCTGGGCGCACGGCGCGTGGCCATCGTCGACTACGACGTCCATCACGGCAACGGCACGCAGCACATCTTCGAGAACGAGCCCGACGTGCTCTACATCTCGGTGCACCAGTTCCCGTACTACCCGGGAACCGGCGCCGCGACTGAGATCGGCTACGGCGCGGGTGCGGGACGGACGGTAAACATCCCCCTCGAGGTTGGCGCAACAGACGACGACTACCGGCTGGTGTTCGAGCAGGTGGTGCTGCCGGTGCTGAACCAGTTCGAGCCGGACATCGTGCTGGTGTCGGCCGGCTTCGATGCGCACGAGCGCGATCCGCTCGGGGGCGGACGCCTCACCACTCAGGCGTTCGCGGCGATGACGGCGGCGCTTCGCGGTGTTGCTGAACGCTGCTGCGATGGGCGTTTTGTGGCGGTGACCGAGGGCGGCTACGACCTGCGTGCCCTCGGCGACTGCTTGCGCGCGGTGATCGACGTGCTGGCAGGGGAAGCGACCCCTGCGGTCGACTGGCCGCAGGCTCCAGTGGCGTCGTCACGCGGCCGCGCAGCGGTGACGCAGACGAAAGCGGCCCTGACGCAGTACTGGAAGTTCTGAGCCCCAGACCCGATTCGGTACAATAGCGCTCGCCCCTATGACTGAGTACAAGCCGCAGCAACTCGACCGGAAATGGCAGCAGCAGTGGACCGACAGCCGAGCCTTCGAAGTGGAGGCTGATCCGTCGAAGCCGAAGTTCTACTGCCTGGAGATGTTCGCATATCCGTCGGGGCACGCCCACGTGGGTCACGTCCGCAACTACATCATTGGTGACATCGCCGCCCGGATGAAGCGGATGCGCGGGTTCAACGTGTTGCATCCGTTTGGCTGGGACGCTTTCGGACTGCCGGCCGAGAATGCGGCCATCAAGACCGGCACGCACCCCGAGACGTCGACCTTCGGCAACATCACCCACATGAAGGGGCAACTCCAGCGCCTGGGCATCAGCTATGCCTGGGAACGTGAGTTCGCCACCTGCACGCCCGACTACTACAAGTTCAACCAGTGGATCTTCCTGAAGATGTTCGAGCGCGGGCTGGCCTACCGCAAGCGCTCGACGATCAACTGGTGTCCGGTCGACAACACCGTGCTCGCGAACGAACAGGTCGTGGACGGCGCCTGCTGGCGCTGCGGCACCACCGTCGTGCACCGCGACCTCGAGCAGTGGTTCTTCAAAATCACGGCCTATGCCGATGAACTGCTGGCTGGCCTCGACACGCTGACCGAATGGCCCGAGAAGGTCGTCGTGATGCAGCGGAACTGGATTGGCCGCTCGGAAGGCGCCCGTCTGACGTTCCCGGTGGCGAAGGCCGACATCGGCATCGAGATCTTCACCACGCGTATCGACACGATCTACGGTGCGACGTTCGTGCTGCTGGCGCCAGAACATCCGCTGGTGGACCGCTTTGCGGCCGAGAGCGCCGACCCGGCGTCGTTCAACGAGAAAGTGCGGCAGTTTCGCACGCTCGACCGCGGGGCGCGGCTGACCGGCGCGATCGAGAAGGAAGGCTTCGATACCGGCCGCACCGCCGTGAACCCGTTCACCGGGCAGGAAGTGCCGGTCTGGGTGGCGAACTTCGTCCTGGCCGAGTACGGCACCGGCGCCATCATGGCCGTGCCGGCGCACGATCAGCGCGACTTCGAGTTCGCGCGCAAGTACGCGCTGCCGGTGCGCATCGTCGTCCGGGCCGAGGGCGACACCCGTACGGCCGACGAACTGTCCGAGTCCGCACCGGGCGCCGGCCGCCTGGTCGATTCGGGCGAGTACACCGGAGCCGACACGCCGGCCGTCATCGCGCGGATGATCGCCGACGCGCAGTCGCGCGGAATCGGCACCGGCGAAGTGCAGTACCGCCTGAAGGACTGGGGCATCTCGCGCCAGCGTTACTGGGGCACTCCGATTCCGATGCTCTACTGCGAGAAGGACGGCGTCGTGCCGGTGCCGTACGAGCAACTGCCGGTGGAACTGCCGCGCATTACCCAGTTCACCGGACGTGGCGACTCGCCGCTGGCGCAGGTGCCGGAGTTCGTGAACACCACCTGCCCGAACTGTGGCGGGCCGGCACGCCGCGAAACCGACACGATGGATACGTTCGTCGATTCGTCGTGGTACTTCCTGCGGTTCTGCGACCCGAAGAACACGGAACTCCCGTTCGACCCGGCGGCCGCGAAGTACTGGATGCCGGTCGACTTCTACAGCGGCGGCGTCGAACACGCGATTCTCCACCTGCTGTACTCGCGCTTCTTCACGCGCGTTCTCAGGGACGTCGGCCTGCTCACCTTCGACGAGCCGTTCAAGCGCCTGCTCACTCAGGGGATGGTGCTGAAGGACGGCGCGGTCATGTCGAAGTCGAAGGGCAACGTCGTCGATCCGGACACGATGCTCGAGAAGTACGGCGCCGACGCGCTGCGCCTCTACGTCATGTTCGTGGCGCCGCCCGAGAAGGAAGTGGAGTGGAGCGATGCCGGGCTCGAGGGGAGCTTCAGGTTCCTGCTCCGCGTCTGGCGCCTCGTCGACCACTGGGCCGAGACCGTGGCGGGCGAGGGCATCCCGCCGTGCGGCGACGACGGCAACGAGGCCGAGCGGGCCGTGCGCCGCAAGACACACGACACCATCCGCCGCGCCACGGTCGACATCGAAGAGCGCATGAACCTGAACACCGCCATCTCCTCGATGATGGAGCTGGTGAACGCGCTCTACACGTTCAGCGCCTCGACGCCGCACGGCGCGCCTTCGCGCGACGGTGGCGTCGGTCGCACCGAGCGCGTGCAGACAGTGGCAGCGGTGCGCGAGGCGCTCGACGCTCTCGTCGTGATGCTGTCGCCGTTCGCGCCGCACACGGCCGAGGAACTCTGGTTGATGCTCGGCCACACCGGCGGGCTCACACGTGCGCCGTGGCCGACCTTCGACGCAGAGGTCGCGAAGGCAGACGAGGTGGTGGTGCCCGTGCAGGTGAACGGCAAGGTGCGGGCCCGCCTGACGGTGCCGGCCGACCTGCCCGAAGACGAGCTGCGCGAGCGCGTGCTTGCCGACCCCACCGTGAAGGCCCACACCGACGGCAAGACCATCCGCAAGGTGGTGATTGCCAAGGGACCGCTCGTCAGCGTGGTGGTCTCGTGATCGAGTACGCGGGGCGGCGCCAGTTCCTGCGCGCCGCGGGTACCACGGCCCTGGGACTGTGCGCCGGCGTCCTCTCCGGATGCGGCTATTCGCTGGCCGGACGGGGTTCGTTCCTGCCCGACTACATCAAGGTCATCGGCATCCCGACGTTCGTGAACCGGACGACGCTCTTCAACATCGAGACGCAGATGACCGAGAAGGTCCGCGCCGAGTTCATCGGCCGCGGCAAGTACCGGATCGTGCCGGAGACGCAGAACGTCGATGCCGTCCTCACGGGTGAAGTGACCGGCGTCAACATCGCGCCTCTCAGCTTCACGAATCAGCAACTAGCGTCGCGCTACACCATCACCATGTCGGCGCGCGTCGAGTTGCGCGACCAGCGGGAGAACAAGGTGCTGTGGGAGAACCCCGGCCTGATCTTCCGTCAGGAATACGAAGCCACGGGTGGCCAGACCGCCACCGACCCCACCGCGTTCTTCGGCCAGGACCAGAACGCGCTCGAACGGATGACGACCGAATTCTCGCGCTCCATCGTCAGCGCCATCCTCGAGGCCTTCTGACGATGCCTGTCGCTACACCCGCGGCGGTGCGCAAACAGATTCAGTCCGGTAACGCCGACGCCGTCTATCTCCTGCAGGGCGAGGACGAGGTCGAGAAATCCGGCCTCGCGCACGAGTTCGAGGAACTGGTCGAGGAAGGGCTGCGCGCGTTCAACGTCGAGCGTATCCACACCGGCGACATCACAAATGGCGACAAGCTCGTCGCGGCGGTCTCGTCGCTCGTCGCCGCCGTGCGCACGCTGCCGATGATGGCGCCACGTCGCGTCGTCATCGTGCTGCAGGCACAGTCGATGCTGGTGCCGAAGCGCGAGAGCGATGCGGCCACCCGAGCCCTTGAAGACCTGGAAGCGCTGCTCAAGAATCCCGATCCGCAGACGACCCTCGTACTCGTGGCCGGCACGCTCGACAAACGCAGCCGCATCTACAAGCTGCTCGCGAAGCAGGCGACGCTGGTCGAGTGCGGCGTCCTCGAAAGCGTCGACGATGCGGCACGGTGGGTGGCGAACCGCGTGGCGGGGGCGGCGATGAAGATCGATCCGGCCGGCGCACGGCTGATGGCGGAACGCTGCGGCACGGACGTGAAGCGGCTCAGGAACGATGTCGACCGGTTGCTGCTCTACGCCCTGGGGCAGACGTTGATCACCATCGATGACGTGCGCGAGATTGTGGGACCGGCCTCACTCCAGGACAACTGGGCGATGGCCAACGCGATCGAGGCGGGGGACGGCAAGACGGCGTTGCGTCAACTGGCGCTGATGCTCGATGCCGGAGCTGCGCCGGAGCAGGTGCTCGGGCAGTTGGGATGGCTCGTACGTACAAAATTTCCGCTCCAGGTGCCGGCGATGGTCAGGCCTGCAGTGCAGGCACTGTTCCGCACCGATCTCGACCTGAAACGGTCGGCCGGTGAGCCGCGGGTGTTGCTGGAGCGGTTGGTGGTGGAGTTGTGTGCGCGAGGCGCCGGCCGACCATTACAGGGCGGCGGCGCCAGGCGCTACTGAACGCGGTATATCAGGCGCGGGCGGCCGCGATACGCGTCGTGAGCCGTGATTTGTAACGGCCCGCCGCGTTGCGGTGGATAACACCCTTGGTCGCCATCTTGTCGATCAGCGAAATGGTCTGCTTCAGCGCGCCTTCGGCGGCCGTCACATCCTTGCCGTCGATCGCGACGCGAATGTTTTTGAGCGCGCCACGCAGGCGCGAACGGAACTGACGGTTGCGCTCGCGGTTGGCGAGACTCTGCCGATGCGCTTTCAGCGCGGATTCATGCGATGCCACGTAATTCGGTCCTCCGGAACCCCTAATCGTAGCACAGCACATGGGAATTACAGTCGAGGGGTTACGACGAACCTACGGGTCCGTCACCGCCGTGTCCGACCTGTCCTTCGCGGTCGTCCCGGGCGAAATCGTCGGACTCATCGGGCCGAACGGCGCGGGCAAGACCACCACCCTGAGGTGCCTGGCCGGCATCCTCAGGCCCTCGTCCGGGCGGGTTGTTCTCGCCGGGATCGATACGGCGGTGGCACCGCTCGAGGCGCGACGGCAGCTGGCCTTCATGCCGGACGAGCCGCACCTGTTCGAGTACCTCACCGTTGAGGAGCATCTGCAGCTGGTGGCCCGGATCTACGGTGTGACCGACCTCGACGCCAGGAGCGCAGCGCTCCTGGAAGAGCTGGAACTCGTCGGCCGCGAGCGCCTCCTGCCGGCCGAGTTGTCGCGAGGCATGCGTCAGAAGGTGGTGATTGCCTGCGGACTGGTGCGAACGCCGCCGGTGCTGCTCTTCGACGAGCCCTTGACCGGACTCGACCCGATCGGCATCAGGCGCATGCGCGACACCATCGTCCGGCGAGCCCGTGAAGGGGCGGCGGTGCTGCTGTCGTCGCACATGCTGCCGCTGGTGCAGGAGGTGTGCACACGGGTCGTCATCATGCACCAGGGGCGGAAGATCGCCGACGGCACGGTCGAGGAACTGGCGGCCAGGGCCGACCTCGCCGAGGCCGGATCGAGCCTCGAGCAGATCTTCCTGCGCGTGACCGGGCACGACCCGGCGCCGAGCGAGCCGTCCTAGGCCGGCATGCTCAACGCCACGCTCTACATCATCGTCTGCTCGGCGCGGAACCGCGCCCGGATGCGACTGCGCCGCATGCGCGAGCCGCGCTATCTCCTCGGGGCGATTGCCGGCGTGGCCTACCTGGTGTTTGCCCTGCTCATACGCGAGCGCGCCTACGTTGCGCGCGGTGGCGGCCAGTCGGCCGGGCCGGTTGCTGCCACGGCGGCGGGGTTCGTCGGTCCATACCTCGGAGGGGCGTTGCTGGCGTTGCTGGCGCTGGCCTCGTGGGCCCTGCCGTTCGGCAGCGGACTGCTCGACTTCTCGAAGGCCGAAGCCTCGTTTCTCTATCCCGCGCCGGTTACCCGGTGTCAACTGGTGTTCTACCGGTTGATGCGGTCGCAGTATGCCGTCTTCATCGGCGCGCTGATCATGGCCCTGGCCTATCCGAGCGCGTCGCTGCCGGCGAGGTTGCGTGGCCTCCTCAGTGTCTGGGTATTGCTGATGACGAGCCACGTGTTCTTCACGGCCGTCACGCTGGCACGCCCACGCCTTCGGCAGCTCCGTGGGTGGGTGGTGGCCCTGCCGGTCCTGGCGCTGTCGGCCGGTGCCGTCCTCAGCGTCATCGTGCCGCTGTGGCGCGGTGCATCCACCACTCCGCTGCACACCGTTCCAGCCGTCCTCGACGCCGTCGTTGCGCTCACCCGCGAGGGACTCGCCTCCTGGCTGCTGTGGCCGTTCATGCTGTTGATCAAGCCGATCTACGCACAGAGTGCCGGCGAGTTCGTTCCGGCGATCGCCGCGGCGATCGGTATCTACGCGTTCACCGTGGGCTGGCTGGTGTGGGCCGACGCGAATGCCCCCGATGCGGCCGACGCGACCGTCGAGCGCCAGGTGAACCAGCCCTCGGCGTTGAAGCGACGCTACGTCGCGAGGACGGTGGGCTGGCGGCTCGACCCTGTGGGCAGTGCCGAGACCGCGTTCGTGTGGAAGGCGGTGTTGCAGATGACGCGCACGGTCGACCGCCGTGTGCTGCTGCGGGGGTTGCTCATCCTTGTCTGGATGGTGGGCGCGTCGATGTTCATCACCCGGGCGCGGGGGCTGGTGCTGCTCATGGGCATCTTCGCCACATGGGGCGCGCTGTTCTCGCTGTTCATGGCGCCGCAGGTGATGCGCATGGACCTCAGGCAGGACCTCGCCTATCTGGAACTGCTCAAGTCGTGGCCGGTGCGCGGCGCCGCGGTGATTCGCGGCGAGATCGCGTGGCCGACGATCGTGGTCACTGCCATCACCTGGCTGTTCGGGGCGCTGGCCATGGTACTGTCGCTGATCTCGACGTCACGGATCCCCACGCCCAACCGGCTCGCGATCTGGCTGTCGTTCCTGATTCTCATTCCGGCGATCGTGCTGGCCCAGTACCTGATGCACAACGCCGTGGCGGTGGTGTTCCCGGGGTGGGTGCCGATTGGCGCATCGCGCCCGCGCGGAGTGGACGCGGTGGGTCAGCGGCTCATCCTGCTCGCCGCGAACTGGGTCGGGTTGCTGCTGGCGCTCACGCCAGGGCTGCTGCTCGCCGCCGGCCTGTCCGCGTTGCTGCGCGCCATCATCGGTCCTGTGATCCTGCCCGTTGGAGCTGCGCTCACTTCGGCGATCGTGGTGGCCGAGGTGTGGCTGGCGACGGAACTGCTCGGGCCAATCTACGAGCGGATGGACATCACGGCGACGGAGCGGCCGGACTGACAGTCAGCGCGAGGCCGGCGCGCGGTCGGTGTAGGTGACGACGTCCTGGCCGTCGACGATGTCCACCACGCGGTAGATCTTCGTGCGTCCGCCGGTCGAGGCGCTGACGGCACTGGCCGTGGCCGTGCCGGCAATCCCCTTCACCTTCGAGACGTAGTCGCGTGTTTCGCGGTAGGGCGGCACGGTCTGGCCATGACTGTCCACCGCGCCGGGGCCGGCGTTGTAGGCGGCGAGCGCGAGGCGTTCGTCGCCGTTATAGCGATCGAGCAACTGTCGCAGGTAGGCGACGCCGCCACGCACGTTCTCGGACGGGTCGAAGGGATTGGCAACGCCGAGTTGGCGCGCGGTTGCCGGCATCAACTGCATCAGGCCGACGGCGCCCTTGTTCGACACCGCCCGCGGATTGAAGCCCGACTCCACCTGGATGACCGCCTTCACCAGATCCTTGCGCACGCCCTGACGCGAGGCGTGCTCGTCGATCAGGTCGTCGAACGAGCGCGACTTCGCGGGCGCGACATAGCGGGTGGTACGGATGGCGGTGTCCGCGGCTGGCACCTCGTATGAGGCGATGCCCATGTTGGTGCCCGGCGCTACGTTCGACACGACCAGGCTGCCGCTCGCGTCGGTCCAGCTGTAGATCTGCGCGTCGGCCGGACGCGAGACAGTTGCCAGCAGGAGGAACAGCGCACCGATGCGGGCGAGCGCACGCCATGAGGTCGGGACCGGGAACACCACTCTGTGAGTCGTATCGGCGACTCACCAGCGGCAGAGCAGAGGGAAATGCGGAGCGTCGCACGGTTCGGTGCACCGCCGTGCAACAGCGCGGAATCTGCTACTGGTCGGCAGCTACACACATCTCTAGCCGAGCAGCGTCTGCAGCGCGCCAGGCGCCGCGGCCAGCATCTCGTCGACCTTCTCGGGGTGCTTGCCGCCAGCTTCGGCGAAATCCGGCCGTCCGCCGCCACCGCCGCCGACGATGGGCGCCAGTGCCTTCACCATGGCGCCGGCCTTCACCCTGGACGTCAGGTCGGGCGTCACGGCCACAACCACCTGCACCTTGCCGTCCTGTTCCGAGGCGATGACGACCACGCCGCTGCCAATGCTCGCCTTGAGCGAGTCGGCGAGGCCGCGCAGCGCGTCCTTGTCGAGGTCGGCCACTTTTCGTCGAGCGAGTGTCACGCCTCCGACCTCAACGCTCTCGTCGGCCTGGCCCGGTGCGCCGCCGCCCATCGCCAGCTTCGTCTTCAACTGCGACACCTCGCGGGCCAGCTTCTTCGCCTCGGCCTGCAGCTTCTCGATCGTGTCGACGGCCACATCAGGGCTCGCATGCAGCGTATCGACGATGTGCTGCAGCGACGCGCGTTGTGCCTGCACGTGCGCAACGGCATTCAGGCCCGTGATGCCTTCGATGCGGCGCACGCCGGCGGCGACGCCGCTCTCGGCGACGATCTGGAACGAGCCGATATCGCCCGTGGCCGACACATGCGTGCCGCCACAGAGCTCGACGCTGAAGCCCGGGACGCTGACGACGCGCACCTTGTCGCCGTACTTCTCGCCGAAGAGCGCCATCGCGCCCGACGCGATCGCATCCTCCGTTGAACGCACGTCAGTGGTGACCGGCGTGTTCTTCACGATCTGCTCGTTGACGATCCGCTCGATGCGCAGGATCTCGTCGGCGGTGATCGGCTGGAAATGCTGGAAGTCGAAACGCAGGCGGTCCGGGGCGACGAGCGACCCGGCCTGCTTCACGTGCGTGCCCAGCACCTGGCGCAGCGCCGCATGGAGCAGGTGCGTGGCGGTGTGGTTGCGCCGGGTGGCGTTGCGCACGTCGGCGTCGACCTGCGCCGTAACGAGGTCGCGGACGCGCAGGGCGCCCTGTTCCACACGCACACGGTGCGCACGCGGGAGCCCGGGCTTGATGCGAACGAGTCCCTCGACTGATGCCGACGCTCCGGTCGCCGCGCTCACAATGAGCCCGGAGTCGGACACCTGCCCGCCGGCTTCGAGGTAGAACGGGGTCCGGGCAAGCGCCACGAACCCTGTTGCGCCGCCCTCCAGCACATCGACCGGCTGGCGCGACTCGTCGAACAGGGCGACTACCGGCACACCGGTGACGCTCGTCGCGCCGTAGCCCTCGAACTGATCGCCTGAGGCCGCCAGCGCCGCTTCGTCGCTCACGCTGAACTCGACGCCCTTCTTGCTGCCGCCGAATGTGCTGCCGGCCCGCGCCTTGTCGCGCTGGCCCTCCATGGCGCGGTCGAACGCGTCCTTGTCTACCGACGCGCCGCGCGTCGCAGCCGTGTCCTCAATGAAGTCGTAGGGCACACCGAAGGTGTCGTACAACTTGAAGGCGGCGTCACCGCCCAGCACCTTCGAGGTCTCGAGCGCCTTCGTGATTTCCGCCTCGAGGCGCGGCAGGCCATCCTCCAGCACGGCATCGAAGCGGTTCTCTTCCGCCGTGATCGTGCGCGCGATTGTTTCCTGGTTAGTGCGCAGGTCCGGGTAGGCGTCGCCCATTTCACGCGCCAGGACGGTCACCATCTCATGCAGGAACGGCTCGGTGAGTCCGAGGTGCTTCCCGTGGCGCATTGCCCGGCGCATGATCTTGCGCAGGACGTAGCCTCGCCACTCGTTCGACGGGATGACACCGTCGCCGATCAGGAACGTCATCGCACGCGCGTGGTCGGCGACGACGCGCATCGAGATGTCGGACTGTTCGTTCTCGCCGTAGGTCTTGCCCGTCAACTCGCCGACGCGGGTCAGCAACGGCATGAAGAGATCGGTGTCGTAGTTCGACTGCTTGCCCTGCAGCACGGCGGTGATGCGCTCGAGGCCCATGCCTGTATCGATGGAGGGGGCTGGCAGCGGCGTCAGCGTGCCGTCGGCGCTGCGCTCGAACTCCATGAACACGTTGTTCCAGATTTCGATTTCCGGGTCGGCACCGGTGCCGCCGCGGACGAAGTAAATTTCCGAGCAGCGACCGCACGGGCCGGTGTCGCCCATCTGCCAGAAGTTGTCCTCGGCGCCAAGCTCCATGATGCGGTCGGCGGGCACGAACTTCCGCCAGATGTCGTAGGCTTCGGCGTCGCGCGGGATGCCGTTCTCGCCCTTGAACACCGAGACCACCAGCTTCTCAGCCGGCATGCCCCAGACTTCCGTCAGCATCGTCCACGCGAACTCGATGGCGTCGGCCTTGAAGTAGTCGCCGAACGAGAAGTTGCCGAGCATCTCGAAGAAGGTGTGATGGCGGTGCGACGGCCCGACGTTGTCGAGGTCGTTGTGCTTGCCGCTGACGCGCATCACCTTCTGCGACGTCGTCGCCCGCGTGTACTCGCGCTTCTCGCGGCCGAGAAACACGTCCTTGAACTGGTTCATCCCGGCGTTGGTGAACAGCAGCGTCGGGTCGTCCCCTGGGACCAGCGGCGCACTGGCGACGATGCGGTGCCCGTTCTTCTGGAAATACTCGAGGAACGTGCGCCGGATTTCGTTGGAAGTCATAGGCGTGTCTACTTCGCGAGCGTCGAGACGTATTCCTCGTGCGGTCCCTTGAAGTCGGTCAGCTTGCCTGGCTCGAGGTGCCAGATGCGGGTGCCGACTTCGTCCATCAAATCCTCGTCGTGCGTGACGAGGAACACCGTGCCCTCGTACTTCTGCAAAGCGACGTTCAGCGCGTTGATCGATTCCAGATCGAGGTGATTCGTTGGTTCGTCGAGGACCAGCACGTTCGGCTTGGTGAGCATCAGGCGGCAGAACAACAAGCGCGCCGTCTCTCCGCCCGAGAGCGCCTCGGTCGGTTTCAGTCCTTCGTCGCCGGTGAACAGCATCTGGCCGAGCAGACCGTGAATGTCCTGGCGGTGGGCATCCGGGTCGAACTGGTGCAGCCACTCGACCGCCGTCATCCCCTTCTGGATGAGACCGGTGTGGTCCTGCGCGAAGTAGCCGACCGACACCTCGTGTCCCCAGCGCAGGGTTCCGGCGTCGCGGTCTTCAGGCGAGGACGGCAGGTTCGGCGCATCGGCCAGCAGCGCTTTCATCAGCGTTGTCTTGCCGACGCCGTTGCGTCCCATCAGGACGATCTTCTCGCCGCGATTGACCACCGCATCGAAGTCGTTCACCACCTTGTTGTGGCCGAACTTCTTGCTGATGCCGGTGCACTCCATGGCGAGGCGGCCGGACGCGCGGGCCTGCGTGAACTTGATGAACGGGCGCTGGATGTTCGAGCGGGCGAGGGCGGTGGTTTCGAGACGCTCGACTTCCTTGCGGCGCGCGGTCGTCTGGCTGGCGCGGGTGCCGGCGCCGAAGCGCTGGATGAACTCCTGCAGCTGCGCGATCTTCTTCTCGCGCTGCGCGTTGTCCGACTCGACGCGCGAGCGGATCTGCGTCTTCGCCATCACCATGTCGTCGTAGCCGCCGGTGTAGGTGATGATCGTCTGGTAGTCGATGTCGGCGATGTGGGTGCAGACCGCATTCAGGAAGTGGCGGTCGTGCGAGATGACGATCAGCGACCCCTCGTAGTGGATGAGGAAGTCGATGAGCCAGTGGATCGAGTCGAGGTCGAGGTGGTTCGTCGGTTCGTCGAGTAGTAGCGCGCCCGGGTTGCCGAACAGCGCCTGTGCCAGCAGCACGCGCACCTTCTGGCCGCCCTGCAGTTCGCTCATCAGGCGGAGGTGGAGCGAGTCGTCGATGTCCAGGCCCTGCAGCAGGATCGCCGCGTCGCTCTCGGCGCTGTAGCCGTCTTCTTCGCCGACAATGCCTTCGAGTTCGCCCAGCCGCATGCCGTCGTCATCGGTCATGTCGGCGCCCTTCTCGTAGAGGCGTTCGCGCTCGTCCATGGCCGCCCAGAGGCGCTTGTTGCCCATGATGACCGTGTCGACGACGCGAAACTTGTCGAAGGCGTACTGGTCCTGGCTCAGCACGCCGAGCTTGGGCGGACGGTTCACCGACCCCTTCTGCGGGATCAGTTCCCCCGTCAGGAGCTTCATGAAGGTCGACTTGCCGGCGCCGTTGGGCCCGCTGAGGCCGTAGCGGCGGCCCGAGGAGAAGGTGGCGGTGACGTCTTCGAAGAGCACCTTCGAGCCGTACCGCATCGACACACCGGAGACTGTGATCATGGGAATTTCAGAGTGCTGATTTCAGAGTGCAGAATGAACGAGGGCAGGCCGAGGCCGTGCCGCGACGGGGGTAACCCCATCGAATCCGTCATTTTAGCAGCTAATCGAGCTCGTCTGCGTCCGAGCGTGTGCGGCTGCGCCGGGCGTTGAGGGCGCGGAGGATCAGGTCGGATTCGAAGCCCTGAGCCGTCAGGTAGCGGTAGAGGCGCTGGAACTCGCGGTCGTCCTCGATCGGCCGGTCGCCGCGCAGGCGCCGCCCAAGGGCCGCCTGCAGGAGTTCGTTGCCGTCCAGCTCGCCGAACAGGTCGTCCACCGCCTGCCTGGCCAGCGCCGGCGCAATGCCCGCACTTTCGATTTGCCGTGTGACCCGCAGCTTGCCGCGCCGCTTGATGGCCGTCTCGGTGCGGGCAATCGCTGCCGCCACGCGGGTGTCGTCGAGCGCCCGCTCGGCCTTCAGCCGCGCAATCGCCTCCTCCACCGCATCCGCCTCATGCCCCTTCCGCAGCAGGCGTTGGCGAATCTGGGTTTCGGACAGCTCGCGGCGCCCGAGCATCTTGAGGCCGTCGATGTAGGGGGAAGACATGTGGATGGGGACTTCAGACTCAAGGCTTCGGGCTATGGGCTCTGGGCGTTGCGGGAACGCTTCGGCGGCAGAGCCGTTGGCGACGTTGATGAAATTGATGTACTCGCGAGTCGACCGCCGGGCAGAACCTTCGACGATGTTCAACGTGACGGATAGCGCGGCGCGGCGCAGTTGCGATTGGAGACCGAACCGCTCTTCCGCCGGGAAACCGCGACTGGCGTGGTAGATGTCCACGACGAGCGAGTCAGCCAGGAGGAACACACGCGGAGCTTGCGATGATCTCGAGCCATCGTATCGACGACTCGCAGCGGAGCAATTCGCGATCCAGCCGGCCGGCCCCCCGTGTCCCAGAGCCCAGAGCCTGAAGCCCTCCGTCCCTACGCTCCGAACCGCGTGATCTCCGGCGTGCCCTTCAGGACGCCTCTGGCCATTTCGTCGCGGCTCACTTCCGAGGTTGTCGAGATCCCCTGCACCTTCAGCTTGAACTCGTCGACGTTCGACGCCCAGCGCAGCGCTTCCTCGTAGGACACGAGGCCCGACTGGTAGAGCCCGAAGATCGACTGGTCGAAGGTCTGCATGCCGTACTGCGACGTGCCCTGGGCGATGGCGCCGTGAATCAGGTGCGTGCGGTCCTTGTCGACGATGCAGTCGCGGATGAAGGGGGTGCTGATCATCACTTCGACGGCAGGCGCACGGCCGTCGCCGTCTGCGCGCGGCATCAGGCGCTGGGAAACGACGGCGCGCAGCACGCTGGCGAGCTGCAG
This sequence comes from Acidobacteriota bacterium, assembly GCA_043743165.1. Classification (GTDB taxonomy): domain Bacteria; phylum Acidobacteriota; class Vicinamibacteria; order Vicinamibacterales; family CAVVIG01; genus CAVVIG01. Next base: position 22,181 of record JAYTXA010000027.1, on the reverse strand, counting down.
GCGGACCTGCTTCTGCTGGTGCGGCGGGAACACCGCGATGATGCGGTTGATGGTTTCCGTGGCATCGAGTGTGTGCAGGGTGGAAAAGACGAGATGGCCGGTCTCGGCGGCGAGCAGGCCGGTTTCGATCGTTTCGAAGTCGCGCATTTCGCCGACGAGGATGACGTCGGGATCCTGACGCAGGGCGCTTCGCAGCGCCTGGGCAAACGACCGCGTGTCGACCGACACCTCGCGCTGGTTGACGATCGACTTCTGGTCGCGGTGGAGGAACTCGATCGGATCCTCGACGGTCATGACGTGCGTGCAGCGATGGCGGTTGATGTAGTCGACCATCGCCGCCAGCGTGGTGCTCTTGCCTGAACCGGTGGTGCCGGTCACGAGCACGAGGCCGCGTTCCTCCTCGGCGATGCGTTTCAGCACGTCCGGCAACCCGAGGTCGTCGATCGACCGGATGTGCATCGGAATGACGCGAAGCACCAGTCCGACGGTGCCGCGCTGCTGAAAGATGTTGCAGCGGAAACGGCCCAGGCCGGGGACGCTGTAGGCCAGGTCCACTTCCTGCGCTTCCTTGAAGCGTTGCCGCTGCGAGGTCGACATGACGGCCGCGCTCATCGCCACCACGTCTTCGTGGTCGAGCCGCTTGTCTTCGACGGCGGCCACCAGCGCACCGCGCACGCGCATCATCGGGTAGCTCCCAACCTTGAGGTGAAGGTCGGAGGCTCCGGCGTCGACGGCAATCTTCAACAAATCGTTGACGTGCATGGGCGACTCAACAGGAAAGCGTGAACCAGAATCTGGACCGGCGGGCTGGGCGCCAGACGGTCACGAACGCACTGCGCGGACCCAAATATGGGTCTCGTGGGTACGTATCGGTTCGAGCGTCGGGAAGCGTGAGGGGCAGGGCAGGGAGGGTGGAGGATGGTGATGGAGGATGGTGAATGGAGGATGGAGGGGTCGACCTCCACCCTCCATCCTTGCTATCGCTTCGCTGCGGCGGCCCGAGCTGGTTGGCGCAGCGAGGCTTCCTCTTCGTAGACGTAGGTGAGCCAGCCGTGCGTGTCGGGGACGTCGCCGTTGACCACCGCGAAGAACGCGCTCTGGAGCGCGGCGGTGATCGGTCCGCGCTTGCCGTTGCCGATCTTGATCTTGTCGATCGAGCGGATTGGCGTGAGTTCGGCGGCCGTGCCAGTGAAGAACACCTCGTCGGCGATGTAGAGCGCTTCGCGCGGAATGTTGGCTTCGACCACGGTGTAGCCGAGCTCTCTCGCCAGCGTCATGATCGAGTCGCGCGTGATACCGCCCAGCACCGAGGCGCTGATCGGCGGCGTGGAGAGCACGCCGTCACGGACGATGAAAATGTTCTGGCCGCTGCCTTCGCTGACATTGCCGTAGACGTCGAGCGCGATGCCCTCCGAGTAGCCATCGGCCAGCGCTTCCATCTTGATGAGCTGCGAGTTTGCGTAGTTGGCCGTCGACTTGGCCATTGTCGGCAGGGTGTTGGGCGCCATGCGCGACCAACTGCTGACCTTCACGTCGGTGCCCTGCTCGAGCGCCTCGGGGCCGAGGTAGGCGCCCCATTCCCACACCATGATGGCGGCATCGACGGGGTTCGGCAGCGGGTTCACACCCAGCGTGTCGTAGCCACGGTAGACGAGCGGCCGCACGTAGCAGGCCTTCATCTTGTTGGCGCGGATCGTCAACAGGACGGCGTCGCGCCAGCCTGCGAGGTCGAGCGGGTACTCCATGCGGTAGATCTTGGCGGAATTGGCCAGGCGAACCATGTGTTCGTCCAGGCGGAAGACCGCCGAGCCCTTCGGGGTGGCATAACAACGAGCGCCTTCGAACACGCCGCTGCCGTAGTGGATGACGTGCGACGCGATGTGGATATTCGCGTCCTTCCACTCCACCAGCGTGCCGTTCATCCAGATCTGACCGGTACCCGCAAACGACATTACAAATCTCCTTACGGGAAGATTCTAGTGCATACGGACGCTACGGCCGTGCCTGCTGCGTCTCGCCGCAGAATGGGCAGCGGTCCGCCCGCGCGTGCAACGGTTTGCGGCAGTGCCAGCAGAAGCGGGGCTGGGGTGTTTCCCGGGCTTTGAGCCGGGTGTGGATGTCCTGTACGCCGTCCGCCGTCAGTTCGCCGCCCCCGGCGGCGGCACGGGGCATCCGGCGCGCCGGTTCGACGGCACTGCGCGCGGCCAGGATGTCCTCGAGTACGTCGGCGGCCCGCTGGTAGCGAGACGTCACGTCGGGCGACATGGCCTTGAGGACGATGTCGTTGATGCTCCGCGGTATCTTCGGGTTTCTCGACCGGACCGAGATCAGCAGTTCCCCGCGCAGCAGGCGTTCGAGGTCCGACGGCGACGGCGTGTCGTACGGCAGGTCGCCCGTGAGCATCTGGAACATGGTGACGCCGAGCGAGTAGATGTCGCTGGCGAAGAGCGCCTTACCCTGGAACTGCTCGGGCGCCATATAGGGCGGGCTGCCGATGACGGTGGTGCCGTGCGCGGCAATCTCCAGGAAGCGCGAGGTGCCGAAGTCGGCAACCTTGAGGAGCCCGGTGTCAGAGACCAGGACGTTCGACGGCCGCAGGTCGCGATGCAGCACGCCCTGTTTGTGCGCGTGGTCGAGGGCGTTGCAGATCTGGCACGTGTAGTCGAGCGCCAGCGGGATGTCGAGCGGTCCCTTGTGGGCGATCATCGCCTCGAGCGTCTGGCCAGGCACGTACTCCATCACGATGAAGAAGACGTTCTCCTGCTTCTCCGCCGTCATGATGGTGACGATGTTGGGATGGTTGAGGCTCGCGAGCAGGCGCGGTTCGCGCAGCAGTTCGCCGAAGTCCACTCCCTGGCGGTGCGGCACCTTCAGGGCCACCTTCTTGTCGATCCACGTGTCTACGGCCAGGTAGACGGTGCCGAAGCCGCCGCTGCCGATCGTCGAGAGGATGCGATACTTGCCGATGATCTGATCGCGAAAGAACATGGGGACGCGGGCCAGTATAGTACGGGCGTCGGCGCCGCCCCTCAGATGAGATAATCCCCAGCCGTGAGCCTGCACCGGTTCTTCGCCCCTACGATGGACCCCGGCGACGAACTCGTGGCGCTGCCGCGCGACGAGGCCGAGCACCTCACGCGCGTGCTGCGTCTGGGCACGGGCGATGCCGTGGCCGTCTTCAACGGACGCGGCGACGAGTTCCTGGCTCGTGTCGCCGAGGCCGCCCGCCGCGACGTTCGCGTCCAGTTGCTCTCCCGCATCGTCCCTGCCGCCGAAGCGTCCACGCCCATTACGCTGGTGCAGGCGGTGCTCAAGGGCGACAAGATGGACGATGTCATCCGCGATGCCGTGATGCTCGGGGTCACGGCCATTCAGCCGGTCATCACCAGGCGTGCCGAGGTGACGGTGGCCGCCCTTATGCGGGGCACCCGCAGCGAGCGGTGGCAGCGCATCGCACTGGCGTCAGCCAAGCAGTCGAAGCGGGCGGTACTACCCGATGTACTCATGCCGCTCACCTTCGACACCTGGCTCGGCGAGCCGCCGCAGGACGTGCGCCTGATGCTGGTGGAGCCGGGGCTCGACGGGGCAGAACCGCTGTCTGCCTACCGCAACCGGCCGGTGCCGCACACCGCCGCGGTGGTGGTCGGCCCCGAGGGCGGCTGGGACGAGTCGGAGTGCGCGCTCGGTGCGGCGCGCGGACTCCACCTGGTGTCGCTTGGCGGACGCACACTGCGGGCCGACGCGGTGCCGATCGCGGCGCTCAGCGTGCTGCAGTTTCTCTGGGATCATTCGTGTTAGCATCTCGCGTCTTCATCCTTCCATCGGGTTACATGCACAGACATCTTTCGTTCCTGTCCGTACTCTGCCTGCTCGCATCCGTCACGGTCGCCGCTGGTCAGTCGCCGCAGCCTCCGGCCGCACCGCCGAAGCAGGCGAAGGCCATGCGCGTCGAGACCGGGAGCGTGAAACTCGACGGCCACCTCGACGAGGCGTTCTGGCAGCGCGCGACGCCAGTCACCGATTTTCTGCAGGCGGAGCCGACCGAAGGCGGGCCGCCGACCGACGGCATCGAGGTGCGCTTCGTCTACGACGACACCGCGCTCTGGATCGGCGCGCGCATGCGCAGCGCGGCCGGGACGGTCATCCAGGCGCCGATGAGCCGCCGCGACAACGGCAACCAGGCCGAATACCTGCAGGTGGAACTCGACACCTACCACGACCGGCGTACCGCCTACATGTTCGGAGTCACCGCGTCCGGTGTCCGCCTGGACCACTTCCATCCCACAGACAACCAGGACGACACCGACTCGGAGTTCGACCCGGTGTGGGAAGCGAAGACGTCGGTCGACGCCAACGGGTGGACCGCCGAGATGTGGCTGCCGTTTTCGCAACTGCGTTTCAACGACACGCCCGAGCGCGTGTGGGGCCTGAACGTCAAGCGCTGGCGCCCGACGCTGAACGAGGAAGACTACTGGGTGGTGATCGGCCGCACGGCCCGCGGGTGGGCCTCGCGCTTCGGCGAACTGCGCGGCATCGAAGGGGTGAAGCCGAAGGCGCGCCTCGAAGTGTTGCCATACGTGTCCGGGTCGTCGCGGGTGACCAGCGAGAACGATCCGAAGAATCCGTTCGACACCGGCGTCAACCCGGGCGGCAGCGTCGGTGCCGACATGAAGATCGGCATCGGCTCGAACCTGACGCTCGAGGCGACGATCAACCCCGACTTCGGCCAGGTGGAAGCCGATCCGGCCGAGGTGAACCTCACGGTCTTCGAGACGACGTTCGCCGAGAAGCGGCCGTTCTTCATCGAGGGCAACAACATCCTCGAGGCGGGGACGAGCAATTACTACTACTCACGTCGTATCGGCGCGCGGCCGGCCGGCGCGGCGCCTGGCCAGTACGTCGACTATCCGCAGAACACCACCATCCTTGGCGCTGCGAAGCTGACCGGCCGCTTCAGCAACGGACTGTCGGTCGGCTTCCTCGGTGCGGTGACCAACGAAGAATCGGCTCGCCTCTCCACCAATGGCCTCCGGTCTGAGGTGGTGGTGGCGCCGCGTACCGAGTGGGGCGTGGGACGCGCCATCAAGCAGTTCGGGCGCGACTCCACGCTGGGCGCCCACGTGACGATGGTGCACCGCGAGATGGATGAGGGCTCGGCCCTCGGGTCGACGCTCGTCCGCAACGCGCTCACGACCGGCGTCGATACACGCGTCCGGTTCAAGGACCGCAACTACGAAGCGTCGGGCAATATCGGCCTGACGTTCCTGAACGGCGACCAGACAGCCATCGCGCGCGTGCAGCGCGCCAGCGGCCACTACCTGAATCGGCTCGACCAGCCGGAGATTCGCTACGACCCGACCCGCACCGCCATCGACGGTGCGCAAATCATCGGGAACCTCAGCAAGATTGGTGGTCGGCACTGGCTGTGGAGCAATAACCTGATGATCGAGTCGCCGGAATTCGATCCGCTCGACTTCGGCCGCCTGAACTACGCCGGCGACATCACCACCAACCATCGCCTCACCTACCGCGAGACACGCCCCGGCAAGTACCTGCGCCAGTACTCGACGCAGTGGTCGCTGGTGCCGTATTGGTACTTCGATACCGACCTCGGCGTTCGTTACAACGTGCAGAGCAGCAACAGCGCGACGCTCAAGAACTTCTGGGTGAGCAGCCTCAACATCACGCGCTTCTTCCGCGGCAACGACGCGCAGATGACGCGTGGCGGCCCGGCGATGGGCGTGCCGCTCGGCTGGGCGTGGACGGCCTCGCTGCGCAACAGCTCGGGCTCGAAGACGGCCTGGTCGGGTAGCGTGAACCGCCGCTCGAATGAACTGGGCGATCACACGATGACCACCCAGTTCACCGTGTCGGCCCGTCCGACGCCGTCGCTGCAGTTCTCGGTCAACCCCGAGTTCGCGGACGAGAACGGCACCTCATCGACCTTCAGTGGCCCGATCAACCGCCAGTACCTGGTGACGCTCGACAGTGGCCGCCCCGAAAACTACGGCAAGCGCTACGTCTTTGGTGTGGTCGACCGTACGACGCTGTCGGCGCAGTTCCGCGTCAGCTACACGTTCAAGCCCGACGTGACGCTCGACGTCTACGCGGAACCGTTCGCGGCCAGCGGCCGCTACAACGCCTACGGTGAGATGCTGCGCCCCCGCGAGCGGAACCTGCGGATGTACGGCACGGACGGCACGACCATCACGCGTCAGGCCGACGGCAGCTACCGGGTCACCGACGGCGCCGCCGCCTTCACGATTGCGAACCGCGACTTCAACACACGGTCGTATCGCAGCAACGTGGTGCTGAAGTGGGAGTGGCGGCCGGGCAGCACGCTCTACGTGGTCTGGCAGCAGAACCGCGCCAGCCAGACCACCGAGGGGTCGCACGTCGGTGTGAACGACCTGTTCGACTCGTGGTCAGCGCCAGGCGACAACATTTTCCTGATCAAGTCGACGCTCTGGCTCAGCCGATAGGGCATTGCAGATTGCAGAATTCAGAATGCAAATTGAAAGGCCTGGACCGCTGCGGAATCCGCAGGGCGCGATCGCATTTCAATCTGCAATCAACAATCTGAACTCTGCAATCTCACTGCGCCTTCAGCCTGAAGTCCTGCGCCTTCACGTCGCCGTCGGCGAGTGACACGCGCGAGGCTCCGGTCCGGTGTGCGGTGAGGTACGCGGATTCGAACCACTCGCCCTGCTCGGCCGGGTCGACCGCGACGAGGTAGTAGTCGCCCGCCGGCAGGCCGCGCAGCTGGTATTTCCCGTTCTGGTCGGGGCGCGTCGTCATGATGTGCCGCGACTGGGCATTCCAGAACTGCTCGTCGGTGGGGAAGGCGAGCACCGTGTAGTCGGTGACCGGCGTGTTCCGGTCGTCGGTGATGGTGCCGTTCACCTCGGTCAGTCGATCGGTGAAGGTGAAGACCACACCCGACAGCGCCTGGCCGCTACGCAGTTCGGTCGGCGTGTCGATCGCGTCCCGTCCGTTCACTGTCACCGACGTCAAGGTCCATCCGCGCGGGCTGCCCTGCGCCCTGAACAAGTGCGAACCTGCCTGCACGCCAGACAGCGTGAAGGTGCCCGTCCGATCGACGCGTGCAGTCGGGTTCGGTCCGATATCGACGGCGCCCACCAGCGGCGCGGCCACGCGCACCGTGGCCGGGTCTGGCGCCTGGGTGCCGCCGGTGTCGAGGAAGGTGACCGTCCCGGTGATCGTTGCCCCGGGTGTAAGGATGACTGTCAGGTTCGCGAGGTCGGCGCCGTCGATCGTGAGCGGTTGCAGGGCGAACTGCGGCTGATCGGTGTCGTCCCCACGCGCCCGCAACATGTAGCGGCCCGGCGCCACGCCGGCCATCGAGAACGAACCATCCCAGTCGACACGCGAGGCGAACGTCGAGCCGGCGCCGCCGCGTCCAGCACGTCCGGCCGACTCCGGCACGAGTGCGACGTTACCGGCCGTGGTCGCCGTGCCGTCAGGATTTGTCACGCGGCCGGAGATGCGGGACGTGCGAACCAGCAGCACATTGAAGTCGATGCTCGGCACTTCGAGGCTAAGGCCGACGCCCACCGCGCGCGCTTCGGCCACCGACGGCACACCCGGGTAGAACGTCGGTGCATAACCCACCTGTTCGGACTCGCTGGCTGCCGCACCCGCACCCGCTCCGACTCCGCCGCCGCGTCCACCGGGGGGCGCGCCAGGAGGGCCGAAGCCTCGGTCGCCGCCCGGCGCGAAGTTCGGCGTGACAGCACTCACGTAGTAGTCGCCCGGGTTGAGTCCCCAGACGCGGTAGGCGCCGAGGTCGTCGGTCTGCGCCGCGCCCACCGGCACCAGTTGCCGGTTACCTTGCGCGTACTCATAACGCATGACGCGCACGTTCGCCCCCGGCAACGGGTCGCCGGTCTCGTCGAAGACATGTCCAGTGATGACACTGCCGCGCGGCAGCCGGAAGTCGAGACCGGTGAGTTGCTGACCGTCGGCCAGCTGGATGGGCATGCCGGCCTGCAGCGGACGCCGCTGACCGTACGACAGGGTGATGAAGCCGGTCTTGCCGGCCGTGAGCGTGTAGCGGCCTTCGGGCAGCTCGGTGAGTTCGAACGTGCCCTCGTCGCTGGTCAGCACGCCACGTCCGCCCTGCAACGGCGTGCCCGACAGGAACACGCGCGCACGCCGCACCGGCCGTCCCGTGTCGGCGGCGCTCACGCGACCGGCAATGCGCCCTTTCACAGGCGCCGTCTCGGCAGCGGCCTGCTGGGCCGGCGTGTCGCGTTGCGGCGGTTGCGCCGGGCGGCTGGCCTGCGCGCCGAGATAGACAGTGCCGGCCACGACACCAAGTGCGAGAACGGCGATGCCGCTGCGACGCGTATGAGCCATCAGTAGCGCCATGAGACTCCTGACCCCGCTCAGAAGTTGAAGGTCAGCGCTATCCAGTCCAGTTCCTCGTCCTGTCGCCGCACCGTCGCGCCGGCAAAGGCCGCCAGCACATCCGCCCGCTCGTGCGGCTGGAGACCCGACACAATCACGGTTCCGCCTGGCGCGACGGCCGAGCGCAGCAATGCGGCGTTCTGCACGAGCACCGCGCCGGTGAGGTTGGCCAGCACGATCTCCGCAGACGGCAACGTGGCGTCGCGCACATCGACGGTCTCGAAGCGGACGCCGATGAGTGACGGGTTGAGCTCGAGGTTCTCGCGGGCGTTGGTGATGGCGTCCGGGTCGAAGTCGATGCCGAGCGCCTCGCGGGCGCCGAGCGCCGCCGCGGCGAGAGCGAGCACACCCGAGCCGGTGCCGACATCGAGCACGCGCCGGCCCTCGACCTCGAGCGTCTGCAGCGCCCCCAGGCACAGCCGAGTAGTGGCGTGGTGTCCGGTGCCGAAGCCCATTGACGGCAGGATGGTAACGATGAGCCCAGCCTCTGCTGCCTGCGCCTGTGCGGCATCGGCAAACCACGGCGGTGTCACGGTGATGCGTCCCACGGTGATCGGCGTGAGGTTCTGTTGCGATCGCTTCGCCCAGTCTTCATCGTCCACGTCCCGGGCCGAGAGGCGGGCGCCCGGCAGTGCCTCGGCAACCGCAGTCCGGGCATCGTCGCGCCTGGCCGCCGTGGCGAAGAAGATGGAGACGCCGTCCGTGACGTCCTCGACGGCCGTCGGCGCGAAGTCGTCCACCAGCGCCAGCACCAGATCGGCGTCGGCGCCGTGGACATCAAGAGCGGGATAGCGCATCAGTTGAACATGTCCTTCACGCGGTCGAACAGGTTCCGCTCGTCCTGCGTCTCGGAGTGCGGCCGCGGTTCGAACTTCTCCTTTGGCAGCGCCTTGGCTAGCTGCTCGATCAGGTGACGCTGTTCCTTCGAGAGCTTCTTCGGTGTCTGCACCTGCACGGTGGCGAACAGGTCGCCCTTGCCGCGTCCGTTCACGTCGGGCATGCCCTTGCCGCGCAGCCGCATGGTGGTGCCGGTCTGCGTCCCCTCGGGTACCTTCACCGTCTCGTCGTCCTCGAGGGTGGGGACGGTGATTTCGCCGCCGAGGGTGAGCGTGGTGAAGTTCACCGGGATCTCACAGAACAGATTCACGCCGTCGCGCTTGAAGAAGTCGTGATCCTGCACGTGCACGACCACGTAGAGATGTCCCGCCGGACCGCCGCCCGTGCCGGCTTCGCCCTCGTTCTGCAGCCGCAGCTGCTGCCCGGTGGCAATGCCGGCCGGAATCTTCACCGTGATCTTGCGCTCGTGCGCCACCCGCCCAGCCCCGTGGCAACTCGGGCACGGCTTGGTGACGGTACGACCGGCGCCGCGACACTGTGGGCACGTGGTGGCGATGGTGAAGAAGCCTTGCTGACGCCGCACCTGCCCCTGGCCCTTGCACATCGTGCAGGTCGTCGGCTGGGTGCCGGGCGCCGCGCCCGACCCGCTGCAGGTCTCGCAGTTTTCCTGTCGCGGAATCTGGATGGAGGTTTCGCTGCCCCTGGCCGCTTCCTCGAAGGCGATCTCGAGATCGTAGCGAAGGTCGGAACCGCGCTGCGGGCCGCCGCGACGACGTCCGCCACCGAACATGTCGCCGAAGCCGAACATGCCGCCGAGGATGTCGGCGAAGTCGCCGAAGTCGTTGAAGACCGACGGGTCGAAGCCGGCCCCGGCGCCCGCGCCCTGGTTCACCCCCTGGTGACCAAAGCGATCGTAGAGTCCGCGCTTCTGCCCGTCGGCCAGCACGGCGTAGGCTTCCGCTGCTTCCTTGAAGCTCTCCTCGGCCGCCTTGTCGCCCGGATTGCGATCCGGGTGGAACTTCATCGCCTGCTTGCGATACGCGCTCTTGATTTCCGCTTCAGCCGCCGTCTTTGCGACGCCGAGCACCTCGTAGTAGTCGCGCTTGCTCACGCCGTGGCCACCTTCACCGCCGCGGGACGCAGCAGACGGTCGTTCAACGTATAGCCCTTGCGCAGCACCGCAATCACTTCGTTGTCGCGATGCGACGCGCTCGACTCCTGCATTACCGCCTCGTGCAGGTTCGGATCGAAGTCGGCTCCGAGCGCCTCGATCACCTTCACGCCCTGCCTACGCAGCAGGTCCTGCAGCTTGGCGTGAATCATCTCCACACCCTTCCGGTAGGCGGCGCCGCCGTCGCCCGCGTCAACCGTGAGGGCCAGATCGAAGTCGTCGACGACCGCCAGCAGATCTTCGAGGATGCCGACCACCGCCCGGTCCGCCTGCTCACGCCGTTCCCGTTCGACACGGCGGCGGTAGTTGTCGAACTCCGCGGCCTTGCGGACGAAGCGGTCGTAGTTCTCGTCGCGTTCGCGCTTGACGGTGTCGAGTTCCGATGCGTCGGGCGTCGCCGCCGCGTCGACCGGGACCTCGTCGCCTGTGTTCGGGACCTGTTCTTCAGACATGTGTGCTGATCAATCCGGGTCGCGCAGTACGCGCGTGATAGCCTGCGCGGCGCCGTCGACCACCGCAATCGCGCGCGAGTAGCGCATGCGGGTCGGACCGATGACGCCGACCGTCCCGGAACCGGTGCCGTCCTTGAAGGAACAGGCCACCAGGCTGAACGGTCGCAGGGAAGGTTCGAGGTGTTCGGCGCCGATCACCACGGTGAGGCCGGTGCCGTCGATGTACGCGTTGAGCAGTCCGACCAGCCGCTGCTTCTCTTCGATCATTTCAAGCAGCGCGTGCATGGTCTCGATCGTGAGTCCGTGGTCTTCGCCGAGCAGCGCCGCGGCGCCGTCGACATAGAGCACGTGCTCGTCGGGGAGGTCGGCGAAGGTCGACGACCCGAGTTTCAGGGCCCTGTCCATGAGCTCGTCGTACAGGAGCCGTTCTTCTTCCATCCGCATCAGGACCGCCTCGCGCGCGCGCGACAGCGGCAGCCCCGAGAATTCCGCGTTGAGGTAGTTCGACGCCTGGCGGAGGGCGTCGGCTGACACCACCTCGCCGGTATCGATCACTTTCTGCACGACGTGGCCACCCTTCGCCACGATCACCACCAGCACGCGCGCGGCGCCGAGCGGCACGAACTCGACCCGGTCGAACACCGCCGCGTCCGGCGCCGAACTGAGCGCGAACCCGACCGACCTCGACGCCTGCGAGACGACGTGCGAGGCCTGCGAGAGGACGACGTCGGCGAGCGGCGCGATGGTCTCGCGGCGCCACCGCGCCTCGACCACGCTGGCCGCCCGGTGGCGCCGCTTCGACTCGAGGATCAGATCGACATAGAACCGGTAGCCGCGGTCGGTCGGCACACGTCCGGCCGAGGTGTGCGGCTGCTGGACAAAACCCTCGTCTTCGAGACGCGCGAGGACGTTCCGTACCGTGGCAGACGATACGCCGAGGCCGGCCGCACGCACGAGCAGCGATGAGGCCACTGGTTCGCCGGAAGCGATGTACTCGCGGACGAGCGCCGCGAGAACCCGTCGGGAGCGTTCGGATGGTTCCATCAGCACTCTAATTCAGAGACTGCTAAGGAAAATTATACACCGGCGCGCCCGGCCAATGACTGCGCGGCGACCGTCGCCTCGGCGACTACCTCGGTTCGGGAGAGCCGGGTCGGCTCGCCGTCCTCGACGAGGATGGCGCCGTCGACGATGGTGGTGTGGACGTCACTGCCGCGGGCCGCGTACACGAGGGTGGAGTAGGGATCGACGTCTGGCGCGTGGTGAAGTTGGTGACGCCTCACGCGGATGAGGTCGGCTTTCTTGCCCACTTCAACCGATCCGATCTCGTGCTCGAGCCCAAGCGTGCGCGCACCTGCGCGCGTCGCCATCCAGAGGACGTCGCGGGCGGGCAGGGCGCCGGGCTCGAACCGCGTCGCCTGCAGCACGGCGGCAAGGCGCATCTCCTCGAACATATCCAGGCGGTTGTTGCACGCGGCGCCGTCCGCGCCGAGCGAGACGGTAATTCCCTGACGCCGCATCTCGACGACGGGCGCAAGGCCGGAGCCGAGCTTGAGGTTCGAGCCGGGGCAGTGCATCACCTTGACGTCGCGCGCGGCGAGCAACCGCTGCTCGTCCTCGTCCACCCAGACACAGTGTGCGGCACACAGGTGCGGTGTGGCGAGGTGCACCGCATCGAGATAGGCGATGTTCGACAAGCCACCGGTCATCTGGCGCACGATGGCGATCTCGTCGCGCGATTCGGAGGCGTGCGTGTGGACGAGTGCCGCATGTTCAGCCGAGGCAGCCGCCACGGCTTCGAGCAGTTCGCGTGTGCACGACACCGCGAAGCGGGGAGCCAGTGCCGCGTGAATGCGCCCGTCCGCCGCGCCGTGCCAGCGCTTTCGGAGTGCGAGGCTCTCGTCGAGCGAGGCCTGCGTGCGTTCCTTGAGGCGCGACGGCACGTCGGCATCGGCGTCCATCATGCACTTGCCGATGGCCGCCCGCATCCCGCTCGCGGCCACGGCCTCGAACACGACATCCGTATCGTGCACGGTCTCCATCGTCAGCACCGCGGTGGTGCCGCTCGCCAGCAACTCCGTGGTGGCCAGTCGCGCCGCGGCGCGCAGGGTGGCGGGGGTGTGTGCCGCTTCCATCGGCCAGATGCGCGTGCGGAGCCACGCCATCAGCGGCATGTCGTCCGCGTAGCCGCGGAACAACGTCTGGCACAGGTGGATATGCGTCTGGATGAGGCCCGGCAGCACGTAGTCGCCCGCGGCATCGATGACCTGTGCGTGGGGCGCGTCGGGGACATGGCCGATTGCCGCGATACGGCCGTCGCGGATCGACACGTCGCCGTGCACGACCTCGAACCGGTCGTTCATCGTGACGATGACGGCGTTACGGAGGAGTAGCGACACGAGATTGCAGAGTTCAGAATTCAGAGTGCAGACTGGATTTCAGCAGCGTCTCGCGGCGAAGTGCTCAATCTGAAATCTGCAATCTGAAATCTGCAATTCAGGCTTTTATCTTCGACCACTTCATCGAGAGTTCCGCGGCGTCGCGGCTCTTGATGCGACCGTGCTTCACGGCGATCAGCTCGGCGAGGATGCTCACCGCGATCTCCTGCGGCGTGACAGCGCCAATCTCGAGGCCGATCGGGGCGTGGACCTGCGTCAGCACCTCGGGCGCCATACCTTCGGACAGCAGCTGGTCGGAGATGCGCGCCACCTTGGCGCGGCTGCCGATCAGGCCGAGATAGCGCAACTCGCGCGGCGCCAGCGCCCGCAGCGCGTCGAGATCGTTGGTGTGGCCGCGCGTCACGATGACCACGTAGGCATGGGCCGGCAGCGTCGTCCGCTCGAGCCACGCCGGAATGTCTTCGGTGACGACGTCGGCGACGGTGGGAAAGCGTTCGCGGCTCGCGAACTTCTCGCGGTCGTCCACCACGTGCACGTGGAAGCCGAGGTCCTGCGCCATGGTGGCCAGGTGGTAGCCCACGTGGCCGGCACCAATCACGTACAGCTCAGGAGAGGGTTCGATCGGTTCGATGTAGACGCTCATCTGTCCGCCGCAGATCAGCCCGGTTTCCTGGGCGAAGTCGTCGTCGAGTTCGTAGTGCACAAGCTGCGGCTTGCGGTTGGTGATGGCTTCGCGCGCCTTCCAGAAGGCGTCGTTCTCGTAGCAGCCGCCGCCGATGGTGCCGACCATGCGGCCGTCAGGGAAGACGAGCATCTTCGCGCCGACGCGCTGCGGGGTCGAGCCGGTGGTGGCGACGATTGTGACGAGCGCTGCGAGCTGGCCCTTGTCGAGGGCGTCGGCGACCGCAGCGAAGACTTCCTGGTTCATAAGGCGATCTTACGGGAAGTGAGAACGCTAGAACCTGTGCAGTTCGCAGCTGTCCGTCGGCTCGGTGCCGGCGATGAACGGTGCATTGATGATTTTCGGGCAAAACGGCGCCGCCAGCGTGCCGGTCTCCTTGTCGATTTCAGTCCAGGTGATGCCGTCCGGGGCCCGGAACGGCACGCTCTGGCGTCCGGCGAGCGCCGCCCTCATGAACTGTGTCCAGATGGGCAGGGCCGCCTGCGCACCGGACAGGCCGAGGATCTGGTTGTCGTCGAAACCGACCCACACTACCGTCAGCAGCTCGGGTGTGAAGCCGATGAACCAGGCATCGCGCAGGTCGTTGGTCGTGCCGGTCTTGCCGGCGGCATCGAGCGTGAACCCACCGGACCGCGCGCCGTAGCCGGTGCCTTCGTTCACGACTGCGCGCAGCATGTCGGTGACGAGGTAGGTGGTGTCCGGCCGGGCGATGACCTTCGGCTGGCCGCTGTCTTTCTTCGTGATGTCTTGGTCGCCGCTCGTGACGTGCAGCACGTGCCGCAGCGTCCGCTCGACGCCCAGGTTCGGGAAGATGGTGTAGGCCGTCGCCATCTCGAGCGGGGTGGCTTCGAAGACGCCGAGGGCGATGGACGGATACGGCTTGGGCTGGCTGCCGACGCCAAGCCGCGCCCACAACTCAGCCACGTTGCCGTAGCCGGCGCGCTCCGCCACCTTGATGGTGGCGATGTTGCGCGAGTGGGCCAGCGCGTCACGATAGGTGACCAGGCCGCCATATGCGTTCTCGTAGTTCTCCGGCGTCCACACCTGGTCGTCGTACTCCCAGGTGGTGGGGGAGTCGTCGACCAGCGCGGCCGGCGAGACGTCGGTCTCGCCGTTCATTGCCGCCTGTTCGAAGGCCGTGAGGTAGACAAACGGCTTGAAGGTGGAGCCGGGCTGCCGGCGCGAGACGATGGCCCGGTTGTACTGCGACTGGTTGTACGAACGTCCACCCACCATCGCGAGGATCTCGCCCGTGCGTGGGTCGACCGAGATGAGCGCGGCTTCGGCGCGTCCCTTTCGCTTGCGGCGCGACAGCAGCTGGTCGACATTGGTCAGGCCGGCGCGCACGGCGTCCTGCGCCACCCGCTGCAGGTGCAGGTCGAGGGTGGTGTAGACGCCGACCGGTTGCGTGTCGGTGGTGGTGAGACCGGGATAGCTCTCGTTCAGCGTCTGCGTGACGTAGTCGACGAAGTACGGCGCCTCCGCCTCGAGTGCCCGCTGCACGACGGCGAGCGGCTCCTTCTGCGCGGCGTCGGCCCGCTCGGCGGTGATGAACCCGGCATCGGCCATCGCGCGGATGACCACGTTGCGGCGCTCGCGGCAACGCGTCGGGTTGTTGAAGGGCGACAGCGCCGACGGCGACTGGATGACGCCGGCCATCGTGGCGGCTTCGGCAATGGAGAGGTTACTGACGTCCTTGCCGAAGAACAGGCGCGCGGCTTCCGAGACCCCGACAATGGCGAACGACCCGCGCTGGCCGAGCGGCACGGCGTTCAGGTACATCTCGAGGATTTCGTCCTTGGTAGCGCGGCGCGACATCACCAGTGACACCCACATCTCGAGCAGCTTGCGCCGGGTCGAGCGCTCGCGCGCCTGCTGCAGCGTCCACCCCTCGAACTGCGGCAGGAAGACGTTGCGTACCAGCTGCTGGGTGATGGTGCTCGTGGCCGAGATGCGGCTGTCGCCCACCAGGCTGTAATAGAAGGCGCCGGTCAGCCGGATCGGGTCGATGCCAGGGTGGTAGTAGTACCGCCGATCTTCGATGGCGAGCACGGCGTTGATGACGTGCGGTGGCAGCGAGGCGACCGCCACCGGGCGGCGTTTCGCCCGATCGACTTCAATCGAGCTCAGGAGCGGCGCGTCCAGCGTGAGGCTGTCGCGCGAGTCGTTGCCGAGCCGCAACAGCTCGACGTGATCGGCCGGCCGCGACGCCGGCGGCTTCCCGCGCGAGGCGCGCTGCACGGCGGGCGCCGGCTTCTGGAACCCGACGCTGACCGTGCGGCCCTTGAACTCCTCCGGCCGAGGCGCGATCGAGACGTTGCCGGCGTCGATGGCGAACTCGCCCGGCTTCTCCGCCTTCTCCCGGCGTGCGTAGCCGATGTCGTTCAGGCGATCGACGAGTTGCTGTTCAGTGAGCGCCTGTCCGAGCCGCAGCTCGAGCGGCCGCGCAAAGATGCGCGGGAACACCCGCTGGCGTTCACCGTGCAGCTGCTGGTCGATCAGCCTGGAGTAGCGGACGTAGTAGTAGCCGCCGACGAACGACAGGACGACCATCGGCACCGCGGCTGCGAGCGCGGCGATGCGCACCCACCGGCGCTTCCAGAGCGGCAGGCGCCGAGGCGCGCGGCGTGTACGGGGCTGGCTAGATGGTGACAATCCAGTGATGCCCCATTTCGAGGGGCAGTTCCTCTACCAGGCGATCGACGAGCGCCGGCCCGTACTGGTTCAGGAACGAGACGAAGCCGATGGTGCGCTCCTGGGCGTGGCCGTCGGGGAACGCCAGAGCACGCGTGCGGATGAACTGGCGGCGCAGCGTCTCGTCCCTGCGCTTGGCAGCCTGGATCATCTTGTTGTGAAGCGTCTGCAGGTCGTGCTGCATGCGCGTCAGCGTCGACTTCGTGGCGCCCTCGAGCGTCGGGTCGAGCGCGGGGATGGCGTCGACCACGGCCTGCATCGAGCTGGCAATTGCACTCGACGCGCCGCTGAACGACGATTCCACCTCCGGCGGGATCTGCGTTTCGAGCAGCTGGTTCAACGCCGACTCGTCCTGCGGCTGCAGTGCTTCGAGCGGCAAGCCGTATTTGGTCAGGAAACGCATGGCCGCCGAGTCGACGAGCGTCGCCGACGTGCGCTGGTACATGAGCGGCATCGGCACGCCGAAGCGCGCGTAGACGTCGCGCAGTTGGCCCAGGTATGCCAGCTCGTTGGGGCCGGCCACGTAGCAGATCGTCGGGAACAGGGTGTCCTGCACCACGGGCCGCAGCAGCACGTTCGGGCTGAACGAGGCCGGCGACGTGGAGGCTTCCTCGATGAGTGCCGCCTTCGCGAAGGTGCGTTCGCCGACCACGAACTGGTTGTCCTGGTGGCGGATGCCGCGACGGCCTCCCGGCAGGTGGAACAGGGCCGCCGCATCGTCATGCGCGTGCACCTGCGAGTGGTAGCCCTTCGAGACGAGGTTGGCGCCCGCCGCTGCGGCAAGCGTCGCCGTCTGGCCCGGAGCCGACAACTCGGACACGAACACCGGACCCGCCAGCGGCTTGGCCGCCGGATCGGACGCGTCGTATACGATGAGGCCGCGCGTGCCGAGCACGCGTTCCATCCAGCGCCCGAAGGCGTCGGCCATGCCGCGCCCTTCGGCGTACGAGGCGCGCAGATCCGCCATGACCTGCTCACGGAATTCCGTGGGCGGCAGCAGCAGTTCGAGTTCATCGAGGGCGATGGTGATGCTCGAGTCGAGCGCGACGGTGGCAACAGGAGCGTGGTCGGCGACGGGGCGGCCCGGCAGCGCAATGTTGTGAGCCGCCAGAGTCGAGTCGTAGACCGTACAGGAGCGGACTTCGTCCCAGTCGTGGTCTTCGGCGTCGATCCAGAAGACCGCCACCGCCGGAACCCCGTGTTCGCGGGTCACCTGGTCTGCCAGCTTCAATGCGGTGAGTGCCTTCAACAGGGTGAAGAACGGCCCACCGAAGAGTCCGGCTTGCTGACCGGTGAGTACGGCCACCGTCTTCGGGTCCGCGAGCGTGCGGGCGGCGTCGACCGCTGCCTGTGGTGCCCCACGGCGCACCTGCTGGGCCTCGAGCACGCGCGCGATTTCGGCCCGGTCGCGCCTGTGTGCCTGCGTTCGGCGGATGGCGTCGGTCCAGGCCGACGGCTGGGTCGGATTGCCCGAGAAGAACGGCTCGACCGAAGAGAAGTTGAAGGCGTAGTCCGCGGCGAGGCGGCGAATCCAGGGGAACCGGCGCACATCGACGGAGATCCGTGCAGACGGCTCGCCTGACGAGTCCGGATTGGGAAGGGAATCAGCTGAGTTCGACGTCACCGGGCGTGTACTGTAGCACGGCTAAACGATTGAACAGGCAGTGTTTCAGTGTTACGATTCACCACCTTCCTCGAGGAGTACCCACGCTGCACACGGACGCTTCCGGCACTGCGCCCCCTGACGCCTTCGGTCCATTTCGGGTTCTTCACCAGATCGGCGTGGGCGTCCTCGGACCGGTCCATCGCGCCTATCAGCCCGACCCCGGTCGGCTGGTGGCGGTGAAGCAGTTCCGACTCGACCTTCCACCCGAGAACGCCCACCGGTTCGTCGCCGCCCTCGAGCGTCTGATCGCTGCCGACCTGACGCATCTCGGGATTGCGGCACCGCTGGCGGCCGGGATGGTCGAAAACTCCCCGTTCCTGGCCCTCGACTTCGTTGCGGCCGACTCCTTCGACGTCGTCATTCGCGATTACGGTCCCGCGCCGGTCGCCGAAGCGCTGCGTATCGCCTCGCAATTGGGCGGCGCGCTCGACTTCGCCGCGGCGGTCAACGTTTTTCACGGCGCCCTCCATCCGCGCGACGTGCTGGTGTCGACCGATGAGACGCGGGTCACCGGCCTCGGCATCGCCCAGATTCTCGATTCGCTTGGCGTGGCCGCGCCCATCCGCCGGCCGTACACGTCGCCCGAGCGGGTCGCCGGCGCCACATGGGATCGCCGGGCCGACATCTTCAGCCTGGCCGCGCTGGTCTTCGAGATGCTCTTCGGTCGTCGCGTGGTCGGCGTGGGCGCGTTTGCGGCCGAGACGATCACGCCGATCGACGGTGCCGACCTGGCAGCGCTGCGCGCCATCTTCACCCGCGCGCTGGCAGAAGATCCGTCCGAGCGGTTCGACACCGCGCTCGAGTTCGCCGATGCACTGCACGGTGCGCTGCAGCAATCGGAGTCGGCGCCGAAGCCGGCCCGCGCCCGTCGTCGACGCGACGCCGACGCGCGCCCGCCGCGGCGCACCCCGCAGCCCGAGCCTGACCTGCCGCTCATCCTCGCGGCAGACAGCGCACCCGAATCGTCCGATGCACCTGGCGACGAACCCGCGCGGCTGTTTGCCGAACCGCACCTGACGCCGATTGACGCGCACCTGGCGCACACGCTGACGATGGACGACGAGGTGGTGACGCCGCCGCCCGGGTGGGACGACCGTGCGGCCTCGAAGCCGACGGGCCAGCACGACGATCGCGAATTGTTGACGCTCGCCGACGTGATGCACGTCGACGACATCGAGCTGCGAGGCGATTCGTCCAACCGGGCTGCGCTGGACCCGGACACGCCCGCGCCACTGCGTCACGCCACCGGCACGCTCGTCGATGCCGAGCCGCCGCAGCAGCCCGATGACGCGCATCGGGACGAGCCGGCACTCGCTGATCGAGACCGCAACAAGGCGCCGACATTCGGGTATGCCGCATCGCTGACCGAGACGGCCATCGAGCAGAGCCGCTCTGCGGTCTGGCCGATCGTGCTGGCGCTTACCGTTGGCGTGCTGGTCGGATTTGCCGGCGGCTACGGCGTGGCGACTCGTGACCGTACCGTGCCTGCGGCCACCGTGCCGGCGGTCGCCGTGCCTGCGCAACCGTCTGCTGCGGTTGCGGCGCCGCCTGTCCGTGTCGAGACGCCGGCTGCTCCGGCAACGCCTTCCTCAACGCCGCCGCCGACGACGCCCGTCCCGGCTCCTGCGCCGGTGGTGTCCGTCCCGGCGCCGCCACGTGTTGTGCCTCCAGCGCCGCCGCGAGCCGCTGCAGCGGCGGCTCGCGTCACCCTGCGCTCGACCCCGTCCGGCGCCCGCGTCAGCGTGGACGGCCGCGACGCCGGCGTCACGCCGCTCACTCTGGACGGACTCGCGCGCGGCACGCACGTCGTGCGAATTGCACATCAGGGCTATGTCGCAGCGCAGCGACGCGTTAGGATCGGGGCGACCCAGACCGCACAGTCGATCGAGGTGGCACTGGAGGCGGCGCGACCCGCACGACCGGCCGCGGCGTCACCGCCAGCTCCGGACCAAACCAGCGGCCTGCCCGCCGCCGCGCGTGGCGCAAAGGCGGGATCGCTGATGGTGGACTCGCGTCCGGCTGGCGCGCGTGTGTTCGTCGATGGAAAGATGGTGGGCACGACCCCCATGCTGCTCGACGCCGTTGCGGCCGGCGACCACACGGTCCGGCTCGAACTCGACGGATTCAGTCCGTGGACGGCAACGTCGAAGGTGGCAGGTGGGGAGAGAACCCGGGTGAGTGGATCGCTGGAACAGCGCTGAGCGGAATATCGAAAAGATGAGTGAAGCCATTCTCGCACTGGAAGACGGCACGATTTATCGGGGACTGGTGGCCGGCGCCGAAGGGGAAACCTCCGGCGAAGTCGTGTTCAACACGAGCATGACGGGCTATCAGGAGATCCTGACCGATCCGTCGTACTCGGGCCAGATCGTCACGATGACCTGCGCCGAAATCGGGAACTACGGCGTGGCCGCGAACGACGTCGAGTCGCGCAAGCCGCACGCGGCCGGGTTCATCATTCGTGACGAGTCGCCGGTGTCGAGCAACTGGCGCGCGCAGGGCACGCTTCGTGACTACCTCGTCGCCAACCACATCGTGGCGATCTCGGACATCGACACCCGCGAGCTGACGCGCACGCTGCGCTCGAGCGGCGTGATGCGCGGCGTCGTCGCCACGGGTACGCAACTCGACGAGCAGGCGCTCATCGCCAAGGCACGAGCCATTCCGAAGATGGAAGGGGCGGACCTCGTGCGCGTCGTCACGTCGCAGACCGCGTTCGACTGGCCGCAGGACGAGCCGGACGAGTACGACGTCGTGCCAGGGCGCCGTTCGACGCGGCGGCTGAAGATTGCCGCGTACGACTTCGGCATGAAGTGGAACATCCTCCGTCGCCTGAGCGCATACGGGTGCGACGTCCGCGTCTATCCGGCGTTCACGCCTGCCTCGGAACTGCTCGCCACCAACCCCGACGGTGTGTTCCTCAGCAACGGTCCCGGCGACCCGGCGCCGCTCACCTACGCCATCGAGAACACGCGCACGATCGCCGAGTCGGGCACGCCGCTGTTCGGCATCTGCCTCGGGCACCAGTTGCTCGGCCTCGCCCTCGGCAGCCGGACCTTCAAGCTGAAGTTCGGGCACCGCGGCGGCAATCATCCGGTGAAGCAGCTCGCCACCGGCAAGATCGAGATCACCTCGCAGAACCACGGCTTCGCGGTCGACCCCGACTCGCTCCCAGCCGACCTCGAGGTGACGCACCTCAACTTGTACGACGGGACGATCGAGGGGCTGCGTTCGAAGACGAAGCCGGTGTTCTCGGTGCAGTACCACCCCGAGGCCGCGCCGGGTCCGCACGATGCGGACTACCTGTTCCGCGATTTCATCACGCTGATCGAAGACAACAGGGGCTGAGGCTTCAGGCTCCGGGCTTCGGGCTTCGGGCCGCGCCGGTTCCTCTTGACCGACGGCCCGCACCCATCATGCCCAGAGCCCAAAGCCCAGAGCCCATAGCCTGAAGAACATGCCCAGACGAACCGACCTCAAACGCGTCCTCGTGATCGGCTCCGGCCCGATTGTCATCGGCCAGGCCTGCGAATTCGACTACTCCGGCTCCCAGGCCTGCAAGGCGCTGCGCGCCGAAGGGCTCGAAGTCGTCCTGGTCAACAGCAATCCGGCGACGATCATGACCGACCCGGACATGGCCGACCGGACCTACGTCGAGCCGCTGACACCGGAGTTCCTGGAAGCGATCATCGCGAAGGAGCGTCCCGACGCCATCCTGCCGACCGTCGGCGGGCAGACAGCGCTGAACCTGGCGATAGAACTCGCGGAACTCGGCATCCTGGAGAAGTACAACGTCCAGTTGATCGGCGCGCAGATCGCCGCGATCAAGATCGCGGAAGACCGGCAGCTG
>JAYTXA010000026.1:0-190177 GCA_043743165.1 Acidobacteriota bacterium | reverse complement strand
GCGAAGATCTCGTGACGGCCGTGCTCCTCGTACCACTTGGTGAGGGTGGCCGTCATGTGCATCTTCTCGATGATGTTGCGCCAGCCGATGCCGGTGTTGTACGCGCAGAAGGAGATTTCGCCCTGCTGCGTGGCATACGGGATGATGCACATCTCGGTGCGGCGGAAGTCGTAGTTGAACAGATCCTGGAACCACATGCCGGCGATGAACAGGAAGTTCCAGCGGTCGGCACGGCGCTTGGCGATGTCGTCCTTCGTGATCTGGCCACTCGTCTTGCCGTACTTGCCAGCCTGCGCGCCCTTGGTCGCACCGAACGTCTTGTCGAATTTCTTCAACAGGTCGCTCATCTTGAAGTGCGTCGGCGACTTGAACGAGTCGTAGTTCCGGGCCAGCGCCAGCGCCATGCCCATCACCGACATGTTGCGGCCGCGGCCGGCATCGCTCACCTGGGCCACGTCCTTCGCCAGCCGCTCGGCGTTGAGGAACGCGGTGACGGGTACCGCCTCCTTCGTTTCCTTGTCGATCATCAGCGCCATGCCGACGCCGCAGTTCGGGTGGCAGCCGCAGGTGAGGTTGCCCCACTCGGTGTCCGGCCCCTTCACGACGTCCGCCCAGTCGGTGAACGTGTTCATGAACGAGATCGGGAACCAGTCGCGCACGGGCTCGCCAAGTCCGGTCTGGTTCTTCACGTCGTGTGCGAGATGCGACAGCGTGTAGCGCTGCGCAGCGCGGCGCTCGGGAGTAACTTCCTCGTCGCGGCCGGTGAACGACACCGGCTGGAACGACAGGAAGTTGATCTTCTTCGGGTTGTCGAGCGCGAACTCGATGATGCGTCCAACCTGCTCGTTGTTGACGCCGTTGACGATCGTCACCACGGGGACGATGTCGACGCCGGCACCGTGCAGGTTCTCGATGGCGCGCAGCTTCACGTCGAACAGGTTGCCGACGCGACGATGCGCGTTGGCCGCGTTGCCGATGCCGTCGAACTGAAGATACGCGTAGCGCAGGCCGGCTTCAGCCGAGGCCTTCGCGAACTCCGGATCCTTCGCGAACTCGATGCCGTTGGTCGCCGCCTGGACGCTGGCGTAGCCGACCTTGCGGGCATAGCGGACCGCGTCGAGGAAATACGGCGAGATCGTCGGCTCGCCACCCGAGAACTGCACCGACATCTGCCGCTTCGGCTTGATGCTGATCGCGTTGTCGAGCACCTGCTTGATGTCGTCCCAGGTCAGCTCGTGGACGAACCCGACCTGGTTGGCGTCCATGAAGCACGGGTCGCACATCATGTTGCAGCGGTTGGTGAGGTCGACGGTGAGCACCGACCCGCGGCCGTGCTGAATCGTGCTGCTGCCGTGGTTGTGCAACTTCTCGTCGTTGTGAGCGCGGATGTCGCGACCAGGGAACACCGACTCGAGGTGCTTGAAGAACTCGGTGTCCATGGCCATCACGTCCTCGAAGTGGCCGTGGATTGGACAGTCCTTCACCATCAGGATCTTGCCGTCGCGCTCGAGGATGGTGGCCTTGATCTCGCCGACCTTCTCGTTCAGCAGGATACTGACGTCCTTCTTGCCGTCGAGAATCTCCTGGCGCGCCTCACGCGTGCAGATCGGGCACAGCGAATCGGTTTCGCGCGGCCAGCCGAGCGGCGGCTTGGTCTTCTCGTACGACTTCTGCAGCGGCTTGTTCGACCACTTCGGCGTGAACGCGGGGTTCTGGCTGATCTTGTTCAGCGTGCTGAACAGGCCCCAGGCGCCGTTGGCAGCGATGGAGATCCCCTTCTCGAAGTACTTGATTGGCGCGTGCATTCGTGTCGTCTCCTGTAAAAACGCGTGGGGCTATTCTTCCCCGTCGAATTGCCGTAAAGCATAGAAGAAAAACAGCTTGCTGGAGATCTGATCCGGCGAGATGGCCGAACGGAGGGTTGAGCGGGCAAATAGGCGGGTGTACGGCCGCAGACGAACTAGATCCCGAGCGTGTCCTTCAGCTCGCGGACCCGGTCCCTCGCCACCGGCAGGTTGGTTCTGGCGTCGTCCCGGAGCCGGACCAGCAGCCCGCCATCGACGTCGGCATGCAGTTCCTGCACGAACGCCAGGTTCACGATCGTCGAGCGATGGATGCGGACGAAGCGTCGCCCGTCGAGCTGACCTTCGAGTTGCGCCAGCGTCGCATCGATCATGTGCTCGCGTCCGCCGACGACGGCGTAGGTGAGCTTGTCGCGCGCCACGATGTGCGAGACGCGAGCGGTGTCGAGCAGCGTTGTGCGGTCGCCGGCACGCGACGCGAGCCGTTCGAGCTTGCGCCCGTGGGTGAGCTGCGCCGCCAGCTCGCGCGCCAGCGCGCGGACGTCCGGAGGCTGTGCCTGCGTCATTCGCGTCAGCTTGTCGAGCGCCTGCTCGAGCCGTTCGCACTCGACCGGCTTCAGCAGGTAGTCGATCGAGTTGGTGCCGAATGCCCGCAGCGCATGTTCGTCCCAGGCGGTCGTGAAGATGACCGGCGCGGTGGTGCCGAGGCGCTCGAGCAGGTCGAAGCCGGTCAGGCCTGGCATCTGGATGTCGAGGAACAGCACGTCGAGTGGCAGCGCCGCGATCATCACCAGCGCGTCTTCGGGGTCGGTGCTGCTGCCGACGACCTGCACTCGCCCGGTCTGCCCCAGCAACCGGGTCAGCCGATCGATGGCCAAGCGCTCGTCGTCGACGATGAAGGCGCGCATCATCGCGGCACCGTCACCGTGACTGCGGTCCGGCCGGGCCGGCTCGACACCTCGAGCGAGGCGCGTTCGCCGAAGGACAAGGCAAGCCGCTCCCGCAGCAGCGCCAGGCCATGGTGGTCTGGCGCGTCAGCCGGGTCGAACCCGGGGCCATCGTCGGTGACGCTGAGCCGCACCCGGAGGTCTGATGCCTCTGCCGTTACGTCGACGAGACCGCCCTCGCGACGCGGTGAGACCGCGAACTTCACGCTGTTCTCGACGAGCGTCTGCAGCGCGAAGCGAGGCACGGTGATCCGATCGAGGCCGTCGGGCATCGTGATGCGGAACCGCAGCCGTTCGCCGAATCGCACGCGTTCGATCTCGAGATAGTCGCGGACGCTGCGCAGTTCCTGGTGCAACGGCACGAGCGGCGCGTCGGCGCCGTCGAGCGACGCCCGCAGCAGTGATGCCAGCTGACCGATCATCCGTTCCGCCCCGGCCGGGTCCTGCGGGATGAGGGCCGCGATCGAGTTCAGCGTGTTGAAGAGAAAGTGCGGCTGCACGCGTGACTCGAGCGACGCCAGTTGGGCCTCGGTGGCGATGCGGCGCGCCTCGGCCTCGTCGCGCTCCTTCTTCGCCAGCGCCAGCGTGGTTCGCTCGAGCCGCGAGCGCATGGTCTCGTAGAGCGTGACGCCGACGCCGAACGTGAGCGTGATGATGAGGGACGTGCGCGCCGAGCCGAGCAGCCATGACAGGAACGCACCTGGCGGCAGGTAGCCGACAGCCATCAGCACCAGGATGCTGAGCACACTGCCCGCGAGCGCTATGGCCGCCATCGCCAGCAGCATGATCGCCCAGTTGAACGGCGCGTGAAGCGTGGCGAACACCCGACGTCCAAGCGTTGGCATCACCAGCGCCATTGGCGTGCCGATGCAGTTCGCGAAGGTGAATGACACGCCAAACGCCACCAGCAACCCACGGATCGTGACGTCGCCGTCGGCGCGGCTGAATGCCACCAGGACAGCTAAAGCGGCACACACGTTGACCAGCGCCATGCGGGCCGCGTACGGGTACCGCGCGGGCGGTGACGGCAGTTCCCCCCGTTCGCCGGTACGCGGCGCCGAGACGACGAGCGGTGCGGTCTTGGTGTGCATGCGGTCGGCCCGAGCCAGCATAGCGACTTCTGACTTCGGGCTCTGGGCTCTGGGCTCTGGGCTACGGTACGGCAAGACCTGCGGCGGCGACAGACTTCCGGACGAACGGCGCAAATTGGAGGATGAGACGTGACCCTCCTAGAATGAACAGATGTCCGTCCTCGACCTGCTGATCATCGGCGCTGGCCCTGCCGGGCTCGCCGTCGCCATTGCCGCCTCCGAGGCAAAGCTCAATTCGCTGGTGGTCGAGAAAGGCGCGCTGGTCAATTCCATCTACAACTTTCCGCCCGGCATGACCTTCTTCACCACGCCGGACCTGCTCGAAATCGGGAAGCTGCCGTTCGTGACGCCCTACGAGAAGCCGACGCGGCACGAGGCGCTTCGCTACTACCGGCGCGTCGTCGATGCGTTCCAGTTGCCGATTGCGTTCGGCGAGGAAGTGACGGTCATCGCGCGCGACGTGGTGAACGGCGAAGAGCTGTTCATCGTCGACAGCCATTCGGGCCGCGGCGTCCGGCGCGGTCGCCACGCACGCGCCGTCGTGTTCGCCATCGGCTACTACGACCAGCCGAACGTCCTCGGGATTCCCGGCGAGGAACTGCCGCACGTCCATCACTACTACGGCGACCCGCACGCACACTACCGCCAGTCGGTGCTCGTGGTGGGCGGCAAGAATTCGGCGGCCATTGCGTCGCTCGAGCTGTACCGGGCCGGCGCCCAGGTGACGCTGGTGCACCGGGGGACGACGTTGTCGGACCGTATCAAGTACTGGATTCGTCCCGACATCGACAACCGCATCAAGGAAGGGTCGGTGACGGCGCACTTCGAGTCGCGGGTTGTGGAGATCCGTCCGACGACCGCTATTGTGGCGCTGCCCGACGGTGAACAGATCGAAGTGCAGGCCGATACGGTGCTGCTGCTGACGGGGTATCACCCCGACTTCGCCCTGCTCGAGCGGGCGGGTGTGTCACTCGGCACGCGTCGTGAACCGGTGTTCGACGCCGACACGATGGAGACTCGCGTGCCGGGGCTGTTCGTCGCCGGCGGCCTCGTGGGCGGACTCGACACGGGTGCCATCTTCATCGAGAACGGCCGCTTCCACGGCGAGAAGATCGTGCGTCGCGTGCTCGAGCGCATCGCGGTATAGCTGGGGCCGAGGTTGCGTTGAGGTGGCCTTCGCTATAATCACGAATTCGACTTACTTCTTTTTCGCGAGGCGTTCATGGCTGATCCGCAGACCTGCACTCATATCGAAGCACTCGACACCATCCGCCACGCGCAGAAGCGGGAATGCGAGGAGTGCGTCAAGCTCGGCTCGGAGTGGGTGCACCTGCGCACCTGTCAGGAGTGCGGCGTCACGCTGTGCTGCGATAGTTCGCCGAACACGCACGCCAGCGTGCATGCCCGCCACTCAGGCCACCCGGTGATTGCCTCCGCCGAGCCTGGCGAACGCTGGGTCTACTGCTTCCCGGACGAGGCCTTTGCCGAATACTGAGCGCCCGACCACCGACGCCGTGCTGGCGCGGTATCAGCGCAACCGCACGCGGTCCGCGGCGCTCTTCGGCCTGCTTTCCGACGCCGCGTACTTCAGCCGGCCGATTGCCCTGCGGCACCCCATCGTGTTCTACGAAGGGCACCTGCCCGGGTTCAGCTTCAACGCACTGGTCAAGCACGCACTCGGACAGTCGGGTATCGACCCGGCGTTCGAGCAGCTCTTCGCCCGCGGCATCGACCCCCACGAGTCGTCGGGCAGTGCGTCGGCGCCGCGCCTCGAGTGGCCGTCGCGGCTCGAGGTGCGTGCGTTCGCAGACGAGGCCGACCGTCGTGTGATCGAGGCCTTGCGGCACGCGCCGCTCGACCAGCCGGGCCATCCACTGCTCGATCAGCGCGAAGCGGTGTTTGCCATCCTCGAGCACGAGGAGATGCACCAGGAGACACTGCTCTACATGTGGCATCGCCTGCCGTTCGAGCAGAAGCGCGCTCCGTCTGACTATCGGTTGTACACCGATGGCCCCGTGCCTTCGCGCCAGTGGTGCGCCGTGCCCGCAGGGCGTGCCACGCTTGGCGTGGACAGGACGATGGTTCCGTTCAGCTGGGACAACGAACGTCCGGCTTACGTGGTCGAGGTGCCAGCGTTCTCGATTGAGCGGCACGACGTGACCAACGCCCGGTTCATGGAGTTCATTGACGCCGGCGGCTACCGCGACGCGCAGTGGTGGAGCCCGGACGACTGGGCGTGGATACAGTCGGAAGGGCGCGAGCATCCGCTGGCGTGGGAACAGGCCGACGGCACGTGGTACTGGCGCGGGATGTTCGAGCGCGTCCCGCTGCCGCTGTCATGGCCGGTCTACGTCAGCTATGCGGAGGCGGCCGCGTTCGCGCGCTGGCAGGGAGACCGGATACCCACGGAAGCCGAGTTCATGCGGGCGGCCTACGGCAGTGCCACCGGCGAACGGCGACACCCGTGGGGCGATGCGGCGCCTTCGTCCGCGCACGGCGTGTTCGACTTCGCCAGCTGGGAGCCGCATCCAGCGGGCAGTCACCCTGCCGGAGCGAGCGCCTGGGGTGTCGAGGATCTGGTGGGAAACGGATGGGAGTGGACCAGCACGCCGTTTGCACCGTTCCCCGGTTTTGTGCCCATCCCGTCGTATCCCGAGTACTCCGCCGACTTCTTCGACGGCGAGCACATCGTGATGAAGGGCGCGTCGATGGCCACCGCGGCCGAACTGCTGCGGCCGTCGTTCCGTAACTGGTTCCGTCGCCGGTACCCTTATGTCTATGCCACGTTCCGCTGTGCCCGGTCGGACTGACACACTGCAATCAGCCGCTGCGCAGGAGGTAGCCGAACACCTGCAGCGCACACCGCGCCGGCTGCCGACCCACTACCTCTACGACCGGCTCGGCTCCACGCTGTTCGAGGCGATTTGCCATCTCCCGTGGTACCGCATTGCCACCATCGAGCAGCACATGCTCGCGACGCATGCGCGCGACATCCACGCGCTTGCCGGTCCCGTGGCCATGGTCGTCGAACTCGGGCCAGGCAGTGGTGAGAAGCTGGTGACACTGCTCGGTGCGCGGCAGCGTCAGGCGCTGCAGGTCCGGCTGGTGGATGTGTCGGTGGAAGCGCTCGAGCAGGCCTCGCGCGCCCTCGGTGCGGTGCCAGGGCTCGACGTGCAGCGCCAGCAGGCGACGTACGAGGAGGGTCTGGCGCGTCTCGCCGCTGAATCAGCGGGTGTTCCGACGCTGGTGGTGTTCCTGGGTTCGAACCTCGGCAACTTCGAGGCGGCGGAAGCCGACCGCCTGTTGCGGGCGATGCGTGCGGCGGTAGGGCACGGCAGCTCCGTGCTCATCGGCGCCGACCTCGTGAAGCCGGAGGCCGAGCTGCTTCTGGCCTACGACGACCCGCTCGGGGTGACGGCCGCCTTCAATCGCAACCTGCTCGTGCGCGCGAACCGGGAGCTGGGCGCCGACTTCGATCTGGCCGGCTTCGCGCATCGCGCCGTCTGGAATGCGGCTGCGTCGCGCGTGGAGATGCACCTGGTCAGCCTCCGCCGTCAGCGCGTGTGTGTGCCGGCGGCGGAGCTCGAGCTGACGCTCGAGGCCGGCGAGTCGATCTGGACCGAGAGCTCTTACAAGTACACGACCGGGCAACTGCAGGGCATGCTGGCTCGGGTTGGGTTCAGCGTCGCGGCGCAGTGGGAGCAGGACGGGTTCGCACTCACGCTGGCCATCGCGCAGCGCGTGTGACGACCAACGACCATTAGGCCATCGCCAGGTATTCGTGCACGAAGCGCACAACCATCGACCCTTCGCCGACGGCGGCGGCCACGCGGTTCATCGCCCCTGCCCGCACATCCCCTGCGGCGAAGATGCCGGGTGTGCTCGTCTCGAGCAGCAGCGGCACCCGGTGTTCCTTCCACACCCTGGGGAAGCGCTCATCGGCCATCAGCTCGCGCCCTGACAGCACGAACCCTTTCGGGTCTCTCAGCACACCAGCCGGCAGCCAGTCGCTGCGCGGCGAGGTGCCGATGAACACGAACACCGCGTCGGCATCTTCCACCAGCGACTGCGACTCGGTGACCGACCGCAGCGTCACGCGCTCGACGTGTTCCGAACCTTCGACACGTTCCAGCTCCGTGCACGGGCGCAGCCTGATGTTTGGTGTCTTCACGATCTGCTCGACCAGGTAGGCCGACATCGTGTCGGCGAGGGTTGGGCGGCGAATGACGATGTGCACCTCGGCCGCGTACCGCGACAGGTACATGGCGCCCTGCCCGGCGGAGTTGCCGCCGCCGATGACGAACACCTTCTTGCCGGCGAAAGCCGGTGCTTCGGTTGTGGCGGCGCCGTAGTAGACGCCGGCGCCGGTGAACGCCTGGATGCCGTCCGCGGGATGCTCGCGGTACGCCATGCCGGTAGCGGCCATCAACGCCCGCGTCACGATCTCGCGTCCGTCGGACAGGGCGACCCGCTTGTAGCCGCCGTCCACCGCGACCCCGCAGACCTCGAGCGGCACGAGGAATTCGGCGCCGAGCCGCTGTGCCTGCGTCACGGCGCGCCGCGTCAGGTCCGCGCCGCTCACCCCGGTGGGGAAGCCGAGGTAGTTCTCGATGCGCGAGCTGCTGCCGGCCTGTCCGCCCGGCGCATGCCGATCGAGCAGCAGCGTCTTCAGTCCTTCCGAGGCGCCGTACACCGCACCCGCCAGGCCGCCGGGGCCGGCCCCGACGATGACGAGGTCGTACAGCTTCGAGGCCATCTCGAGCGAGCGGCCGAGCCGTGCCGCCACCTCGCGCGGGTGTGGGTCGCGCAGCACCGTGCCGTCCTCGAAGAACAATGCTGGAAGTTCGCTCGTGCTGATTCCGGCCGACTCGACGAGCGCCTTGCCGTCGGCGTTCAGCATCACCTCGAGCCAGCGGAACGGAATCAGGTTGCTCGAGAGGAAGTCCTTGATCTCGTGCGACCGGGGCGACCACTGATGGCCCACGAGCCGGAGTCCGGCCTTCTCCGGCTTGTGTTCCGCGTGCCAGGTGTCCAGTAATTCGTCCACCATGGGAAACAGCCGTTCCTCCGGCGGGTCCCACGGTTTGGTGAGGTAGTGATCGAGGTGCGCCTCGTTGATGGCCTTCACGGCCGCGTTGAAGTCCGAGTAGGCGGTAAGCAGCACGCGCTTTGCTGCCGGGTAGATCTCGCGCGCGCGGGCCAGCACGTCGGCGCCTTGCATGCCTGGCATGCGCTGGTCGGTGAGGACGATGGCCAGGGCCACACCGCGGGCCTTCAGATCGCGGATGGTGGTGACGGCTTGCTCCCCGGACGAGGCGCCCATGACGGTGTAATGTTCGCTGTAGTGCGAGCGTAGGTCGCGGCGCACCGCCGCCAGCACCTGCGGGTCGTCATCAACGACGAGCATGACGGGCTTGTTCACGGACGTCCTCCGATATCGTCGACGCTCGGCAGGAGCACCCTGAACTCCGTGCGACCAGGAATGGAATCCACTTCGATGTGGGCGTGGTTGTGAGCGAGTAGTCGTCGCACGATGTCGAGGCCGAGCCCCGTGCCCTTGCCGACTGGCTTGGTCGTGAAGAATGGATCGAACATCCGCGTCTTCACATCGGGCGGGATGCCTGGTCCGTCGTCGATGACGCGGACCACGACGCGATGCGTGTCGCGCGTGGCGATCACGTCGATGTGTCCGTTCTGCGGCGCTGCGTCGAGTGCGTTATCGATCAGATTCGAGAACACCTGGTTCAGTTCGCCGACGAAGCCGACGGCCGCCGGCAGGTTGGGGTCGACCGTGAGTGCGACGGCGATCGACTTCCCACGGGCTTTCGCGCGCAGGACGGCGACGGTGTTGGCGAGGTTGCGTGCGAGATCGACCGGCTCGGCCGACGAGCCCTGGTCCATGTGAGTGAAGCCCTTCACCGCGGCGACCAGGCCCGAGATGCGCATCGCCGCGTCCTGAATTTCGGATGCGAGGCCGCGCACCGAGCAGCCCGAGGCAGCCCAGCGCAGGGTAGCATCCAGGCATGGACCGCTGACCGCCTGTGCAATCGCATCGAGGGCCTCGATCGTGACCGACGTGTCCGCGAGCTGTCCGGCGACGCGTTCATCAAGCGCGTGAGCGGCCAGCCAGTCGCCGATCGCGTCCTCCCGCTCGGCCTGCTGGATGGGCGACAGCACGCCCTGGATGCGCGTGGCCAGGCACGAGGCACGCACGGTCTCGATGGCGGCGAGCTGCTGCGCGGTCAGGCGCACGGCACCAAGCGCGAGCGTGGCTTGTTCGGCCTCCTCGAGCCGGTCCTCCAGCAGCGCCGCGCTGCGCTCGATGGCGGCGGCCGGATTGTTCAGTTCGTGCGCGAGGCCGGCGGAAAGCCGGCCGAGCGAGGCCATCTTCTCGTCATGCAGGTCGCTCGAGGTGAAATGGCGGGCGCGATCGATCATCGTGTGGACAAGAATGCTGGTGACCTCGTGGCACTCACGGATCATCTGCAGCAGCCTGGCGCTGTCGATGGCCAGGACGACGGTGCGCTCGACGGCGACGGTGTCACCCGGCGGTGTGGTCATGCGCGAGTAGGGCAGCATGCCGGTGACGTCGCCCGCCCGCCACTCCATCATGTTCTTCGGGCCCGCGCCGCGGTCCACGATGATGACGATGTGCCCGGCGAGCACGATGAAGAGGCCGTCGGGAGGCGCCCCCCCAGCCTTGGTCACGAGCGACCCGCCCTCGAGGGTACGCACGGTGCCGTTGGCCGCCAGCCATTCGAGTTCGGCCCTGGGGGCCGCTCCCACCGTCTGGTGCTGCGACAGCAGTTCGAGCAGTGATTCGTGTGTCATGGACAGGGCCGCCCGTCGCGGCGGTCCATCATACCGCGCACTCCAGCGCTGCGGGCCGGTGTTGCGGGGGCGGACGCCGGCTCAATGGGAGAGCGGCGAGATAGACGGGTTCTTCGCCATCAGGAGCTTCATCTCGAGCAGTTCGACGAGGGCGCAGGCGCGCGCTGGCACGTCGGGCTGTTCGAGCAGCGCCTGCTTCTCGATCGCCTCGAGGTCCAGATACTGCGCCAGCGCATTCACCAGGTCTTCGTCGTTCATGGCGGCTGCGGCACGCGGGTCGATGCCGCCGCTCTGCTCCGAGGGTGCGATCAGCGCCTCGATGCGGCCACGCTGGTGCGCGAGATCGGCGCGGTCGGCAGCCGTGAGCGCGCGGTCGGCGACTGCCGCCGTGCGCGCCAGACGGTAGGCACGCGTCTGGTCTTCCTCGACGATCCGAAAGCGATCGAGGCCGCGCAGGACGATGTTGTAGCGTCCGTCAGGCAGCTTCTCGGAGTGGGTGATCAGCGCGCTGCAGCCGACGGCGTAGACGGGCGGGCAGCCGTCGTAGTCGCCCTGCCACCCGTCGCGCAGCAGCACCATCCCGATCAGCCGGTCCGTGGCGAGGGCATCTTCCACCATCCTCCGGTAGCGCGGCTCGAAGATGTGGAGCGGCAGGAAGACGCCCGGGAAGAGCACCACGTCCGGCAGCGGGAAGATGGGAAGCAGATCAGACATCGCGCACACGACCAACGCCTAACGACCAACGCCTAATGAATCGTCTTCGTCTTCTTGTCCATGTAGTCCATCAGCACGTACTGGCCGAGGGTGTAGGGCGTGGTGAAGTAGGCTTTGCCCTTGCAGATGTCGGCGACGCGGCGGACGAAGCTGACCAGGTCGTAGTCGCGCGCCAGCATGAACGTGTTGATCATGATGTTGCTCTTGCGGCAGGCCGCCACCTCGCGCAGCGTCTCGGTGACGACGAGCGGATCGAGGCCGAACGCGTTGCGATAGATCCGACCGTCGGGCTGGGTCAGTGCCGACGGCTTGCCGTCGGTGATCATGATGATCTGCCGCATGTCCTTCTTCTGGCGATCGAGGATGCGGCGCGCCAGGCGGAGCCCCTCGCGCGTATTCGTGTAGTACGGGCCGACACGTACGCGGCCGAGCTCCGAGAGCGGCACTTCCTCGGCGGAGTCGTGGAAGAGCACGACGTTGAGCGCATCGCCGGGGTATTGGATCTTGATGAGTTGCGCCAGCGCCATCGCCACGCGCTTGGCCGGCGTGAAGCGGTCTTCGCCGTACAGAATCATGCTGTGGCTGCAGTCGAGCATGATGACGGTGGCGCACGAACTCTGGTACTCGCCCTGCACCACCATCAGGTCCTCGTGCTGGACATTGATGCGACGCGACGGCCGACGACCCTCCGAGAGTGCGCTCCGCAGTTCGCGCTGGGCGGCGTTCAGCAGGGTGCTTGCCGGGTCGAGGTTCATGGTGTCGCCGAATTCGTAGGGCTTGGGCGCGCCGGTGGTCTCGACGCCCGTGGCCTGCTCGCGTGTATCGTGCCGGCCGTAGCTGCTCTTGCCGAGTGAGCCGAGCAGATCGCGCAGCGCTCGGTAGCCGAGGAAGTCGAGCGCCTTGTCGGTCACCTCGAAGGTAGTGGGTGGCTGATCCGGGCCCTGGCCGTTGCCCTGTCCCTGGCGGCGCTCGCGCTCGGCCTCGAGATCGGGAGGCAGCGTGATGTAGCCATCCTCGCCCATCTTCTCGATGATCTGCTGGATCAGCTCCTCGAGCTTCGAGCGCATCCCTTCCTGATCGCCGTCGGCCGGGTCACCGAGCAATTGCTCGATCGTTGCCTCTGGCAACACGCCGCCGTTGAAGAGCGCGTCGAGGACGGCGTCGTGCAGCGCCTGCATGGTGTGCTCTTCGGCGTCTGTGTCGCGCGGGCTGCCGAAACCGCTCGAGAGGAGCAGATCGGATAGCTTCGACACAAGATCCTGCAGGTCGATGTCGTCCAGCAGGTCGCCGGTGAATTTGGTGTAGCGGTACTTCATAAGCCTCAGCTCAGTTGTAGTAGCGCTTCTTCTTCCCGCCGGGCACCTGGAAGTCGTCATCGTCGGTCGGCGGTTCCTCGCGACGCTGGCGCCTGGAGGCCTGCTGTTCCTTGTCGGCCGTGTAGCCGCGCTCCTCGTTCCGGCTGATCTTGCGCTGCGCCGTCAGCCCTTCGAGCACGAAGTCGATGGCGGAGGCCACGGCCGGCGCGGCGGCGCCGGGCGCGAGGCCGGCCTTTTCCGCCAGGTCGATCAGCCCCTGCACGCTGCGCGTCTGCTTGATCACCTCGTCCGCCGCGCTGTTGTCGCTCAGCGGCAGCGAGCCGCCGAGGTCGAACCACTCGACGACCTTCTTGGTGTTGACCCCGTCGAACATGCCGGAAAAAACCGCGCCGACAGATGAGCGGATCAGGTCGCGCGCGACGGTCTCGGCGCCCTTCAGCTCGCCTTCGTACTCGAGTTCGAACTTGCCGGTAATGGACGGCAGCGCCGCATAGACGTCGCTGACGCGCGGCACGATGACCCGCTCGCCGTTGGTGAGCGCCCGACGCTCGGCGTTGGACACGACGAGTTCGAGCGTCGTGATCGGCAGGCGCTGACTGACGCCCGAGCGCTTGTCGATCTTCCGATCGGCGCGCGCCTGGAAGGCCACTTCCTCGACCACCTCACGCACGTACTGCGGAATCTCCAGCAGCAGGCCGCCGGGACGCTCGAGCCACGCTTCCTGCGCGGTGATCGACACGGCGTTGGCGCGCGACGTCGGATAGTGCGTGCGGATTTCGGAGCCGATGCGGTCCTTCAGCGGGGTGATGATCTTGCCGCGCGCCGTGTAGTCTTCCGGGTTCGCGGTGAAGACCAGCATCACGTCGAGCTCCAGCCGGATCGGGTAGCCCTTAATCTGGACGTCGCCTTCCTGCAGGATGTTGAAGAGGCCGACCTGGATCTTGCCGGCGAGGTCTGGCAGTTCGTTGATGGCGAAGATGCCGCGGTTGGCGCGCGGCAGCAGGCCGTAGTGCATCGTCAACTCGTCGGCGAGGTTGAGTCCCGCCTGCGCCGCCTTGATCGGGTCGATGTCACCCACCATGTCGGCGATCGTCACGTCGGGCGTCGCCAGCTTCTCGACATACCGCTCGTCGCGACGGCGCCACGCGATCGGCAGGCGGTCGCCTTCAGCGGCGACACGGGCACGGCACGCGCCGCAGATTGGGTTCAACGGGTCGTCGTGAATTTCGCAGCCGGGGATGACCGGGACGACCTCGTCGAGCAGATCGACAAGGCTGCGGAGGATGCGGCTCTTGGCCTGGCCGCGCAGACCGAGCAGGATGAAATTGTGCCGCGAGAGAATCGCGTTCACGAGCTGCGGAATGACTGTGTCGTCGTAGCCGATGACACCGGGGAACAGCGGCTCGCCGGCCTGGAGCTTGCGAACCAGGTTCTCGCGGATTTCTTCCTTGACCGAACGTGGTTGCGAGCCGTGCTGCTGACGTAACTCGCCGAGCGTGTGAATGGTGGCCGACATGGGCTGGATCATATCCGAACTACACTGAGCGTCTCTGGTGCGCCACGCCTTCTTCACGTCGTCTCGTCCGCTCGTGTTCGCGCATCGCGGCGGCGCCGCGCTGGCGCGCGAGAACACGATGGTCGCCTTTGCCAACGGCGTGTCGTACGGTGCTGATGGCCTCGAGCTGGACGTGCGTGCGTCGAAGGACGGACGGGTGATGGTCGTCCATGATGAGACGCTCGATCGCACAACCCGGTTGCGTGGCCCCGTTCGTAACTACACCGCAGACGAGCTGGCCGCGGCCGACGTCCCCGAACTGCGAACCGTGCTCGATTCGTTCCGCGACGTGCGGGTCATCGTCGAAGTGAAGGTGAACGAGCCGGAGTTCGGCCGCCTCGTGGTGGACGAGCTGAGGCGGGCCGGCGCCGTCGACCGTGTCTGCGTGGGAGGTGTCCGTCGCGCCGTGCTGCGCGCCGTGCGCGACGAGGAGCCGGCGCTGGCCACCAGTGCCGCCCGCGAAGAGGTGCGGCTGGCGCTCTACCGCTCCCGCCTTCGATGGCCGGTGATGCACACGGCCTACGCCGGCTACCAGATCCCCGAGATGTCAGGTTCCACGCGGGTGGTCTCGCCGCGCTTCGTGGCCGACGCGCAGCGCGCCGGACTTGGCGTGCAGGTGTGGACGGTCAATGACGAGACGACCGCCCGGCGGTTGCTCTCCTGGGGGGTAAATGGCCTCATCACTGATCGCCCTGACCTGATGGTGCCGCTGGTGCGAGCCGACGCCGCACTGGCGCGCTAATCGGCGGCCAGAACGCTGGGCCTGCCCTCTGCGAGTCGCACGCTCATCGCACGAACAGCGCATCGAGCGCCAGATCGAACCCCGGGAGCAACTCGGTGCGTAGCACGCCGTGGGCAAACGCCCCGAATTCCTCAGCCAGTCCGAACCGCTCCCCGCGCCGCCGATGAACCTGGATAATGTCGGCGTCCGGATCCACAAGCCAGTACTCCACAACGCCCGCTCGCTCGTAGAGATCGCGCTTGAGACGCCGATCGCGCTGCCGCGTTGACGGCGAGAGAATCTCGACAACAAGATCGGCGCCCGTCGTATGACGGGTGTTCAGCTCCACCGCTGCTCTCGCGGCGGAGAGATACACAATGTCGGGCACGACGACATCGACACGCGTGAACACCACATCGAACGGCGCGAAGAAAACCTCACCAATCTGATGGTCCCGCACGTGCGTCCACAACGCAACGCTCAGGCGCGCGACAATCCGCTGATGTCGGGTATTCGGAGACGGCGACACGTAGTGCACTCCATCGATCAACTCGTGCCGCAGACCATCGTCCGAGTACGGCAGCAGGTCGTCGTATGTGAGCTTCACTCGCCGTGCCGCCCCGTCGCGCAAGGTCATGCCGCTCATCGTACCGTCGTCTGCTGCGAGAGGCATGCCCAAATCACACCGATCCCTTTCATTGGGAAAGTCGCTCGAATGCGCGATCGGCACAGCAGAAACTGCGATCGACTAAGACAGCGTGTGCCGCAGAATCTGCGCGTGGGAATAGGGCGACGGACCGCCCTGCCAGGCTCACCCCACCTATGTAGCGAGCTGGCGCGCCACGCTCCGGAACACGGCGTCCATCATGCGCGGCGTCAGACGGCCGGTATTGGTGTTCTGGCGGCTCGGGTGATAGCAGCCGACGAGCGTCTGGCCGTTGGGCAGCGCGGCGACGCTGCCGTGACCGAACGTCGGTTTGGGCCGCACCGCCATGCCTGAGCGTTTCAGCATCTGCAGGTAGGCGTCGAAGCCGATCCGGCCCAGTGCCACGACGATGCGGATGTGGGGGAGGGCGTTGACCTCTGCCTCGAGGTGCGGCAGGCAGCGCGTCACTTCTTCGGGTCGCGGCTTGTTGTCCGGCGGGGCACACCGGACTGCCGCCGCGATATACGCCCCGGTCAGCGTCAGCCCATCGTCCGGACGCTGGGACGTACTGATGTTGGCGAAGCCGGCCCGATGGAGGGCCGAAATGAGGAAGTCGCCCGATCCCCCAACTCCATCGCCCGTGAAGACGCGGCCGGTGCGATTGGCGCCGTGCGCCGCCGGCGCCAGCCCGACGACGAGCAGGCGTGCGGCCGGATCGCCGAAGCCGGGAACCGGCCGGGCCCAATAGGTGTCCGACAGGTAGGCGCGTCGCTTGACGCGTCCGATCTCCTGGCAATAGGACCGGAGGCGGGGACACCGCTCGCAGGTCACAATCTGCTCGCGGATGAGCGTCAGAGCGGTCACAATGCTCCAGGTTTCGGGCCGCCCGCGTGCGAGGCGGCAGGAAAGCGAAAATTCGTGCGGACGGTGGGAACCGCCCGCTTGTGTTCATCTGCCCGGGCGTCGTGGTTAGAATAAGGGATTGGCCCAGAGGCCGTCCGTCGGTCACCCGACAAGTCCGAGGAGCTTGGAGTTCCAGTGAGAAACATTGCCCCAAAGGATGCCGCCGAGCTTGATGCCGTCGAACGGCGTGAATGGCTCGACTCCCTCGATTATGTTCTGCAGAGCGGCGGCCCGGT
Source organism: Acidobacteriota bacterium (assembly GCA_043743165.1). GTDB lineage: Bacteria > Acidobacteriota > Vicinamibacteria > Vicinamibacterales > CAVVIG01 > CAVVIG01. Next base: position 173,415 of record JAYTXA010000026.1, on the reverse strand, counting down.
AAAGGTCCAGCGCCTGCTTCGCGATCTTGCCCTGCACGCGACGGATAACGGAGTAAGGATTCCGTTTACGGCCAATACCCCCTACGTCAACACCATCCAGACCGAAGACGAAGCGCTCATGCCCGGCAGCCGGGAGATGGAGCGGCGGATCAAGAGTCTGGTGCGATGGAACGCGGCGGCAATGGTCGTGCGGGCCAACAAGGCGGATGAAGGGATCGGCGGCCACATCTCGACGTTCGCGTCGGCGGCCACCCTCTATGAAGTCGCCTTCAACCACTTCTTCCGCGGTCACGACAGCCCGGACGCCGACACCATTTATTTCCAGGGGCACGCGTCGCCTGGCATCTACGCCCGCGCCTACATGGAGCGGCGCTTCGACGAACGTCATCTCGACAACTTCCGGCGTGAACTCAAGGAGGGAGGCGGCCTCTCGTCGTATCCCCACCCGTGGCTGATGCCCGAGTTCTGGGAATACCCGACGGTGTCGATGGGCCTTGGCCCGATTCAGGCGATCTACTCGGCGCGCTTCATGCGCTACCTCGAGGATCGCGGTCTCAAGCCGAAGTCGAATTCGAAGGTGTGGGCGTTCCTCGGCGACGGCGAAACCGACGAACCGGAATCGCTCGGCGCCATCACGCTGGCCTCACGCGAGAAGCTCGACAATCTGATCTTCGTCATCAACTGCAACCTGCAGCGTCTCGACGGTCCGGTCCGCGGCAACGGCCAGATCATCCAGGAACTCGAAGCCGCATTCCGCGGTGCGGGTTGGAACGTCATCAAGGTGATCTGGGGACGCGACTGGGACGCGCTGCTGGCCAAGGACCGCGACGGCCTGCTGGTCAAGCGCATGGGCGAGATCGTCGACGGCCAGTATCAGAAGTACGCCGTGTCGCCGGGTGCCTACGTCCGCGAGCACTTCTGGGGTGTCGACCCGCGCCTGCTCGACATGGTCAAGCACCTCACTGACGACCAGTTGAAGATGCTGACGCTCGGCGGCCACGACCCGGTCAAGGTGTACAACGCCTACAAGTCGGCTACGGAGCACACGGGCGCCCCGACGGTCATCCTGGCCCGCACCATCAAGGGCTATGGTCTCGGCGAAGCTGGCGAGGGCAAGAACATCACCCACCAGCAGAAGAAGATGAACGAAGAGGAACTGCGGGCCTTCCGCACCCGCTTTGCCATCCCGGTCTCCGACGCCGAGATCGCCAAGACCCCCTTCTACCGCCCTGAGCTTGACAGCGAAGAATACAAATACCTGCAGGAGCGTCGTCAGGCGCTCGGCGGTCCGGTCCCCAGCCGCCGCGTCAAGGTCGCACCGGGCACGCCGGTCGACGAGGACATCTTCTCCGAGTTCTACACCGGCACCGACGGCCGCAAGGCGTCGACGACGATGGTGTTCGTGCGCATGCTGTCGAAGATGCTTCGCGACAAGGAGTTCGGCAAGCTTGTGGTGCCGATCGTCCCCGATGAAGCACGCACCTTCGGCATGGAAGCGCTGTTCCGCCAGGTTGGCATCTACTCCCATGCCGGGCAGGTGTACGAGCCGGTCGACATGGACACGCTGCTCTACTACAAGGAAGCGTCCGACGGGCAGATCCTCGAGGAAGGCATCAACGAAGCCGGCGCGCTGTCGTCGTTCATTGCGGCGGGCACGGCCTACGCCACGCACGGCGTCAACACGATCCCGTTCTTCATCTTCTATTCGATGTTCGGCTTCCAGCGCGTAGGCGACCTGATCTGGGCCGCGGCGGACAGCCGGACCCACGGGTTTCTCCTCGGCGGCACCGCCGGCCGCACGACGCTGGCCGGTGAAGGACTCCAGCACCAGGACGGTAACAGCCACGTGCTGGCGCTGCCGGTGCCGAACTGCCTCAGCTACGATCCGGCGTTCGCCTTCGAGCTGGCGGTCATTATCAAGGATGGTCTCCGCCGCATGTATGTGAACGGCGAGAGCATCTTCTACTACCTCACGGTGATGAACGAGCAGTACGCGATGCCGGCCATGCCGGAAGGCGCGGCTGACGGCATCCTGAAGGGGATGTACAAGTTCAAATCGACCGGTCTGCCCAAGGCCAAAGCACGCGCGCAGCTGTTTGGCAGCGGCGCGATCCTGCCCGAGGTGCTGAAGGCGCAGGAAGTGCTCGAGGCCCAGTATGGCGTCGGCGCCGATGTCTGGAGCGTCACCAGCTACACCGAGCTGTACCGCGATGGTCATGCGGCCGACCGCTGGAACATGCTGCACCCTGGCGAACCGGCGAAGGTGCCGTACGTGACGCAGGCCCTGAAAGATGCGCCGGGTGCGCTCGTGGCCGCCTCCGACTACCTCAAGGTGCTGCCCGACTCCATCGACCGCTGGCTGCCGCGTCCGCTCGTGGCGCTCGGCACTGACGGCTTCGGCCGCAGCGAGAACCGCGCGGCGCTGCGCGACTTCTTCGAGGTCGATCACCGCTACGTCGTTGTCGCCACGCTCTCGGCGCTGGCGCGCGACAAGAAGATCGATGCGAAGGTGGCGCAGGATGCGATCGCCGCCCTTGGCATCAACCCGGAGAAGTCCAACCCGGCGATTTCGTAAGACACCGATCCGCGACCGCGGCGAGGAGCGCGCCGGTCAGTCATCACAGAGGACCAGGTCCGTGGTGATGCCGGCCCTCACGGGTTGCGATTTCAGCGGAGACCCCCAAACTTGGCGACAGACTTCATACTGCCCGAACTCGGAGAACAGGTGCCCGGTGGCGACGTTCTCCGCATCCTCGTCAACCCCGGCGATACGCTCGAGAAGGACCAGCCGGTCCTGGAACTCGAGACCGACAAGGCCACCATCGAAGTGCCGTCGTCCGTAGCCGGGACGGTGACCGAGGTGAAGATCAAGCTCGGGGAGAAGGTGAAGGTTGGCCAGGTCATCCTGACCTTCGAGTCGGGCGCCGCGGCCGCCGCGCCCGCCCCTGTCGCGGCCACGGTTGCGGCCCCGGCCGCCGAGTCGAAGGATGCGGACAAGCCGGGCGTGGCCGAAGAGCCGGCCCCCGCGCCGCACCGGTCGGCGCAGGTCGTCGACATCCGCGGCGGCCAGCGTCAGGCGGCCGAGCCGCGTCCCTCCGGCCAGCCGTCCGCGCCCGCGTCGCCGTCCGTGCGACGGCTGGCGCGCGAACTCGGTGTCCACGTCGATCAGGTGCAGGGCACCGGTCCGAACGGCCGCATCTCCGACGATGACGTGAAGGAGCATGCGAAGCGCATCATCGTGGCGGCCGAGTCCGGCGGCTCGAGCGGCTCGGGCATTCCCAGCGAACCGCTGCCCGACTTCAGCAAGTGGGGCGAGGTCGAGCGCGTGCCGATGCGCGCGGTGCGTCGCAAGACCGCCGAGCACCTGACAGCAGCCTGGCTGAACATCCCGCACGTCACGCAGCAGGAGTACGCCGACATCACCGGCCTCGAAGACCTGCGTCGCCGCTACCGCAAGGTGGTCGAGACGGCGGGGGGGAACCTCACGGTGACGGCGGTGGCCGTGAAGATCGTCGCGGCCGCGCTGAAGCACTTCCCGCAGTTCAACTCGTCAATCGACATGGTCGCGGGCGAGATCATCCAGAAGAAGTACGTGAACATCGGCGTGGCGGTCGACACCGACCGCGGCCTGCTGGTGCCGGTCATTCGCGACGCCGACAAGAAGAGCCTCATCCAGATCGCGGTCGACCTGGCGCAGCTCTCGGAGAAGGCGCGCAGCCGGAAGATCACGGCTGAAGACATGCAGGGTGGCTGCTTCACCATCTCGAACCTGGGCGGCATCGGTGGCAGCTTCTTCACCCCGATCGTCAATTCGCCTGAGGTGGCCATTCTCGGCATCTCGCGCGGACGCTTCAGGCCGATCTACGACGAGGAGACGGGCGAGTTCACGGCGCGTCAGCTGCTGCCGCTCTCCCTCTCCTACGATCACCGTGTCATCGACGGCGCCGACGGCATCCGCTTCCTGCGCTGGGTGGCGGAGGCGTTCGAACAGCCCTTCGTCATGGCGCTTCACGGGTAGCCCTTCGATGACTTCAACTCAACTCGTAGTGGTAGGCGGCGGACCTGGCGGGTACGCGGCGGCGTTCTATGCGGCGGACCTCGGACTCAGCGTCGCGCTGATCGATACGGAAGCCAACCCCGGCGGTGTCTGCGTCTATCGCGGCTGTATTCCCTCGAAGGCGCTCCTGCACGTGGCGAAAGTGATCGACGAATCGCGCCATGCGAAAGCGTGGGGCGTCGAGTTCGCCGAACCGACGATCGACCTCAACAAGCTCCGCGACTTCAAGAACGGCGTCGTGAAGAAGCTCACCTCGGGCACCGGTCAGCTTGGCAAGGCGCGCAAGGTGAACTACATCCAGGGCTTTGCCTCGATGGTCGATGCGAAGACGCTCAGCGTCACGCGCACCGACGGCACCGAGGAGACGCTCTCGTTCGAGCACTGCATCCTCGCGCTCGGGTCCACACCGGCGATTCCGCCGATGCTGAAGGTAGACGACCCGCGCGTGATGGATTCGACCGGTGCGCTCGATCTGCCGGATATCCCGAAGACCATGCTCGTGGTCGGCGGCGGCTACATCGGCCTCGAGCTCGGTTCGGTCTACGCCACGCTTGGCAGCGCCGTTACGGTCGTCGAGATGATGTCCGGGCTCCTGCCCGGTGGCGACCGCGACCTGGTCGACGTCCTCGCCAAGCGCATCAACGGCCTGATGAAGTCGGTGCTGCTGAATACCCGCGTCACCAGGGTGGTGCCGGAGAAAAATGGCATCAGGGTGACGTTCGAAGGCGACGGCGCCGGTGAACAGCTGTTCGACCGCGTGCTGGTGTCGGTGGGCCGCCGGCCGAACGGCCGCACGATGCCCGGCCTCGACAAGACGCGCGTAGTGGTGAACGACCGCGGCTTCATCGAGGTCGACGCGCAGTTGCGCACAGCCGAACCGACCATCTTCGCCATCGGCGACGTGGTGGGCGAGCCGATGCTCGCGCACAAAGCCTCGCACGAAGGGCGCGTGGCGGTGGAAGTGATTGCCGGCGAGAACGTGGCCTTCAATCCGAAGGCGATCCCGGCTGTCGTCTTCACCGACCCTGAACTGGCGTGGGCCGGACTTACGGAAGCGCAGGCCGAGAAGGAAGGCCGTCAGGTTGTGGTCGCGAAGTTCCCGTGGGGCGCATCAGGCCGTGCGGTCTCGATCGACCGGACCGATGGGTTGACCAAGCTGATTTTCGATCCGGCCACCGAGCGCATTCTCGGTGTCGGCATCGTCGGGCCTGGCGCAGGCGAGATGATTGCCGAAGGGGTGTTGGCCATCGAGATGGGGGCGAACGCCACCGACCTGAAGCTGTCGATCCATCCGCACCCGACGCTGACCGAGACGATGATGGAGTCGGCCGAAGTGTTCTTCGGCCACGCAACGCACGTCTACCGCCCGAAGCGCTGATTGTTCCCGGCGGCTCGAAAAAATATCACGTGTTTCGACGCCTCCCCATTGCCGACGCGGTCTTCACGCTCGATCGGCTTCCCGCCGGCCTGCTCGAATACTCGCGTGACACCGTAACCGTCGGCTGGCAGGAGCGGACGACGCCGAGGGCACGGCTCCGAACCGACGGCGGCGTGGAGTTCGGGACGGCGCTGCCGCCAGGCGTCGTGCTGCGCGAGGGCGACTGCCTCGCGCTCGAGCAGCCGCGGCTGGTGGTGATGGTGCGCGAACGTGAGGAACCGGTGCTGGTGGCGCGGACGGCCTCAGCCTCGCAGCTGGCGCGCTGGGCCTACTACATCGGCAACAGCCACCAGCCACTGATGATCGCGGACGCTGCCCTGATCTGCGCGGATGTGCCGGGGATGGAGCAGGTGCTGACCTACCACGCGATTCCGTTCGCGCGGGAACGGCGGACCTTCACCCCCGAATCGCAGGGGCCCGCGCACCATCGCTGAGAGCGGCATCAGAAGCGGTAGCTGGTGCCCGCCAGCCGTCGCATGTGCGTTACCCCTGTGCCGCGGCCTCAGCGTAGGCGTCGGCGGTTTCGTGTGCGTGATACGAGCTGCGCACCAGCGGGCCGGACTCGACGTGGACGAAGCCCATCTCGAGCGCGATCTGCTTCAGCTCGCGGAACTCTTCAGGCGTGTAGTAGCGGGTCATCGCAGCGTGTTCCTGCGTCGGCCGCAAGTACTGCCCGATCGTCAGGATCTGGCAACCGACGCTGCGAAGGTCCTGGAACACCGTCAGCAGTTCCTCGCGCTCTTCGCCGAGCCCGACCATGAGCCCGGTCTTGGTCGGAATGTCCGGCGCGATCTTGCGCGAGCGATCGAGCAGTTCCAGCGTGCGCGAGTAGCGTCCGCCCGAGCGGGCCATGCGGTACAGCCGCGGCACGGTTTCGGTGTTGTGGTTGAGTACGTCCGGACGCGCCTCGAGCACGGTTCGCAGCGGCGCTTCTTCACCCTTGAAGTCCGGGATGAGCACTTCGATGCGGCAGTGGGTGCCCAGGCGCTTGCGTGTTTCGGTGATGACGCCAGCGAAGATCGACGCGCCGCCGTCCTTCAGGTCGTCGCGGTCCACCGAGGTGATGACGACGTAGTTCAGGTCGAGCTGCTGAATGGCGTTCGCCACCCGCTCTGGTTCGGCGTTATCGACCGGTGCCGGGCGTCCGTGCGCCACGGCACAGTAGGAGCAGGCGCGGGTGCAGACGTCGCCGAGGATCATGAAGGTGGCCGTCCCGTGGTTCCAGCACTCGCCGATGTTCGGGCAGCGCGCTTCCTCGCACACGGTGTGCAGGTTGAGGTCGCGCATGACCGCCTTGAGCCTCAGGTAACTGGGCGATCCTGGAGCCTTCACCTTGAGCCAGTCGGGCTTCGGAATTCGGGGCTGCGCGGGCGTGAGCGGGATGACGCGGGGCATTCCCCGAATTATAGCGGTTCGGACTGTCGTGCGGGCCGGGTAGTGGCTGGCTGCTGCGCCAGGAGGGCGGATCGATCAGCGTTCCTCGGGGCGGCGGTGCGTCACCGCGGCGATCGAGGCGGTCAGCGCCTCTGAATCGAGCGGCTTTGTGACGTGCGCCTGGAATCCGGCCGCCAGGATCCGATCGCGATCCGCGATGCGGGCATAACCGGTCAGCGCGACGGCGGGCAGGAAACCGCCGTGCTCGGCTTCATGCCGCCGGACCTGGCGGATGAGCGCGTAGCCGTCCTCATCGGGCAGGCCGATGTCGCTCACCAGGACATCGGGCGGATCCCGTTCGATGCTCTCGATGGCCTCCTGCACCGACCGCGCCGGCTGCACGCGCGCGCCCGCGTGCGTCAGCACCAACGCCGTCAGCTCGCGTCCATCATCGCTGTCATCGACGAGCAGCACCCGCAGGTCATCGATCCGTGTCGAGCGCACCTCGGGCGAGACGGTTGCCGCCATAGAACGCCGGTCCAGGCCGTAAGGGGAGGCCGCCGAAGCGTCGCCGCCTGCGATCGGCAGGCGCATGGTGAATGTGGCGCCGCGTCCAGGCCCCGGGCTGTCTGCCTGAAGCGCCCCTCCGTGGAGCTCGACGATCTGGCGCGCGATGGCCAGTCCCAGACCAAGCCCACTATGGCGTCGCGTCGTCGAGCCATCGGCCTGGCGGAAGCGTTCGAACACGCGCGAGAGAAAATCAGGACTGATGCCCTGGCCGGAATCGATGACCCTGACCTGCGCCTGGTCACCCGCCGGCTCGATGAACACGTCGACCGATCCTCCCGCCGGCGTGAACTTGAGGGCGTTTGCGAGCAGGTTCCAGATCACCTGTTGCAGTCGCTCCGCGTCGCCACGCACGAGCGACGACTGCGAGAGGCTCGACTGGAACGTCAAACTGACGTTCTTCGCAGCCGCTGTCGGCCTGACGGCTTCCACCGTCGCCTCGGTCAAGATCGCGACGTCAAGCTGATCCGATGCCAGACTGAGCGTGCCCGCCAGGATGCGGGACACATCGAGGAGGTCATCGATGATATGCGCCAGCGCAACGGCGTTGCGCTCGATGACCGCAAACGCCTGTTCCCACCGCGCTGGTGACACTTGCTTCGCCGCCAGCATGTGCGCCCATCCCAGGATGGCGTTCAAGGGCGTCCGGAGCTCGTGCGACACGTTGGCGAGAAACTCGTCCTTGAGCTGGTTGGCGCGCTCGGCATTCTCGGTCAGCAGCTGTGCATGGACGGTGGCGAGGACGAGTCGCTCATTGGCGTCGCGTACCTGAACCATGAGCGCTTCGAGGTCGACCCGCGCCCGCGCCGCTTGCTCTCTCGCCTGTACGGCGGCCTCACGCAGCGTGAACGTATCCTCACGGAGGGCAGCGGAGTCTTCCCGCACCTCCGCCGCGTCTTCGCGCCGGTCTGCGGTCTGGTCACGCAGTTTGGCGACATCTTCCCGAGCACCGGCGGCGTCTTCGCGTCGCGTGGCCGCCCCTTCTCGAGCGCTCACCGCCCCCTCCCGACCGATGACGGTGATCGTTCTCTCGCCGATATCTGGCGACGTGATCGAAATGGGGTCTTTCGTGGTCACTCTCGTTCTCCGGCTGCCCGCGGCGCACGTCGCTGGCGCCCCTTCGATTGACGGCTCCGAGAGGCGGGGCTGTGGGTCAGCTCCGGCCTGCCGGTGAGCAGACCGTCGTAGGCCTCGAGCGAATCGCCGATCACAATGCCGTCGTCCGTGATTTCGAACCCCCGCAGATCCTTGCTGTGCGCGCTGCCTCGTACTTTCACCACGGCGATGGCGCGCTGCAGTTGACCGCGCAGTTCGATGTAGCGCTGCATGATGATGGCGTCGGTCAGGAACGCCGTGCCATGCGGGCTGAAGCGCAGGTCCGAGTAGCTGTCCTCGAGCTCGGTCGTCATCATCATGGTGATGCCCATCCCGGTGAGCACGGCAACCATGCGGTACAGCGATTCCCGAAAGTCCTCACGAAAGGTCGGTGCCAGTGCGAGCTGGAAGCCCGAGAGCGAATCGATCACCAGCCGGCGCGCCTTGAGACGCTGAATCGCCTGGACGATTTCGTAGAGCATTTCGTCGATGGACAGATCCAGCGGCCGCGTCTGGATGATGCCGACTTTGCCCTCGCGGATGAGCGCTTCGAACCGCTGGCCTTCCTCGCCGCTCTGCGCGTACTCGTTGGGACGCTTCTCGAACACCGCGATGATGCCTGGTTGGTCGTGGCGCGCGCCTTCACTGATGAACCCAGGGGTATTCCTGTTGCGCCAGATGCAAGGCGCGACCGCTCAGGGCGTCAACGCCGGCTTGGCCAACGAGTTCGGCCGAGACGCGTCCGAGCGGCTCATAGAGGCGCAGCGCTGCGGCCGCGATCGCCTCGGCACCGGCGTTCGCCCCCGCATGATGCGCCAACAGCTTCAGTGCCAGCTGCCGCGCGGCAACGCTGTTACGCGCGGTCGCACTCACGCGAGGAGTCTACAGTCAGCCCGTGTGTTTTCGCGTGTTATTCCGGACACGATCAGCCAACTCTGCAGCGATGCCCACGGGCGAGCGCCCCTTCTAGCGCGCCCGAAGCCCCGCGATGAGGTAGTCGGCAAAGCGGTCGGCGATGTGCTGCGAGTTCGACGGCCCGTCTGGGGAGTACCAGCGCGGAATCCAGTTCACGGCGCCCATCATGGCGAATGACAGCAGTTTCGGGTCGACCTTGGGGTCGAAGTCGCCCCACTCCACACCCTGCTGAATCACGTGTCGCACGCCGCGATCGAACTCGTCCCGCCTGGCGATCGCCTGCTTCAGGTGCCGCCCGCCGAGCGCCTTGATGTCGAGGAAGAGCGCCGTCCCGTGCAGATCGTCGAGGATGGTGTGCACGAACGCCACGATCAGCTGCCGCAGCTTCTGTTCGGGCGGCACGTCTTCCTGCTCGACGGCGTGCAGCACCTCGAGGAGGCGGTCCACCGAATACTGGTGACAGGCGAAGAGGATCTCTTCCTTGCTGTGGAAGTAATAGTAGAGGTTCCCCTTCTTCATCTTCAGCGCCGTCGCAATCTGCTCGAGCGTGGCGCCGTGGTAGCCCAGGCGCTTGAACGCCGCGGCGGCCGACTTCATGATCTCGACCCGCGTCGGTAACGACGCCGGCGTCCGCACGCCGGTGAGCGGTCGCCGGGCCTTCTTCGCCGGGACGGCGGGCCGGCGTGGCTGGGGTGCGGGGCGAGCGCGGTCGGACGGCACCTCGATGCGACCTATCCCTGGGTGACGAGCATGGCAATGGTCAGTCCGACCATCGTCACCACGGTGGCCCAGGCAATGACGTTGAAGAGGCGCGAGTTGACGTGCGCGCCCATCAGCTCGCGGTCGTTCGTGAGCAGCAGCATGAAGATGAGCACGAACGGCAGCACCACGCCGTTCACCACCTGCGACAGCACCATGATGTGCGCCAGGGGGAAATTGGGCACCAGCAGCACGCCGGCGCCGGCGACGATCAGCACGGTGTAGAGCCAGTAGAACACCGGTGCTTCATGGAACTTCTTGTCGAGTCCCGACTCGAAGCCCAGCCCCTCGCACACGGCGTAGGCGGTCGAAATGGGCAGGATCGAGGCGGCGAAGAGCGACGCATTGAAAAGCCCGGCGGCGAACAGCAGGTAGGCATACTGACCGGCCAGCGGCCGCAGCGCCTGCGCCGCGTCCGCGGCGCTCAGGATATGCGTCACGCCAGCGGCATGCAGCGTGGCCGCGCACGCCACGATGATGAACCAGGCGACGATGGCGGCGAAGAGGCAGCCGACGATGACGTCCCACCGCGACGCGTTGTACTGCCGGACGGTGACCCCCTTCTCGACGACCGAGGCCTGCAGGTAGAACTGCATCCACGGCGCGATCGTCGTGCCAACCAGGCCGATCAGCATGTAGATGTAGCCGTAGTTGTTGATGACGTCGGTCCCTTCCGGGCGCGTCACCATCGCGAACGTCGCGGCGCGCCAGTCGGGGCGTGCCAGCACGCCGGCCACGATGTAACAGACGTAGAAGCCGGATGCGACGAGGAAGATCTTCTCGATGCTGTCGTAGGTCCCCTTTACCACCAGCAGCCACACCACGGCCGCGGCGAGCGGCACAACGATGTAGCGGGAGACGCCGAACAGCTCGAGGCTGCTCGCAACCCCGGCAAACTCCGCCATCACGTTGCCGAAATTGGTGATGACGAGGGCGAGCATCAGCCAGAACGTGACGCGGAACCCGAACTCTTCGCGAATGAGATCGCTCAGCCCCTTGCCGGTGACGGCGCCCATGCGTGCCGCCATCTCCTGCACGACAACCAGGGCGATGGTCGTCGGGATCATCGCCCACAGCAGCGTGTAGCCGAACTGGGCCCCGGCGACGGAATAGGTCCAGATGCCGCCCGCGTCGTTGTCGACGTTGGCGGTGATGAAGCCCGGGCCGACGACGGCCAGGAACAGCACGATGCGCGTGCGCCACTGCTTGAGCAGGCGTTCCATGTCAGCCGTTCCGCAGCATGGAAATCACATCGTCGGCCGTGATGATGCCGGACAGGCGTCCGTGTTCGTCGGCCACTGCAAGCGTGATGAGGTTGTACTTGTCGAACAGTTCGGCGACTTCATTCTGTGGCGTGTCCGGCGCGCACGTGGCGGCCTTCTCGCTGAGCGACTGCAGCCGCATGTCGGACGGCGAGATGGCGATACGCACCAGCGGAATGGCCCCCGACAGCATGTTGCCGGCGCGAGTGAGGTAGATGGTGGCTACCGCTTCGGCGCTCCCTTCGAACTGGCGCAGCGCCTCGACGGCGTCGGCCACCGTCCCGTCGGCGTCCACGGCCACGAATTCCGTGGTCATGCGGCCGGCGGCCGTGTGCTGGCCGAACTCGAGGAGCTGCGTCACTTCCTGCCGCTCCTCGGGTTCCATCTCCTGGAGGATTTCGTCCGACCGCTTCTCCGTGAGGTCGCCCAGCACGTCGGCGGCCGCGTCGGGGTCCATCTCCTCGACGATGTCGGCGGCGCGGTTGCTGGTGAGCGACTCGAGGATCGACACCTGCACTTCGGGGTCGATCTCCTCCAGGGTTTCGGCGGCCACCTCTTCGTCGAGGGCCTCGAACACGGCTCGCTGTTCCGCCGGGGGCAGATCCTCGACGATGTCCGCGATATCCGCGGGGTGCATCTTCGAGAGCCCTTCGTAGGCGATCTTCAGCTTCACGCGCCGGGCCGGATCGGTCTCGATCAGGTCGACGTACTGCCACGGGATGACGCGGGGCGGAATCTTCTCGAGCAGGGCGCGGAGCGTGAATGACGGCACCAGCCCCTGCGCCAGGCGCCGCACCGCGCCGCGCGCGCCGACGTCAACCGCGACAACATCGAGTGCAAGGTGGCTCTCCGCCGGGTTCGAGTACAGCTCGACATCGTTGACCCGGACCACCTTACGTCCGTGGACGTCGATGATCTGCTGGTCGAGCAGGTCGCGCTTGAGCAGGAGCACGCCGTCGAAGCCCGAGAACGGGAGCCACGTGCCGGACTCGGTTGTTGCGCGCACCGTTGCCCCGAGCGACTTCACGGCATCGGCCGGCAGCATCCGGTCGCCCTCGGAGGTGCGCACCACCAGGAATGCCACCCGGGTTGCATGTTCCTGCGGAGCCACGGCCGCTTCGCGCACACGTCCGCGCACCGATCCGCTCGCATCGCGGACCGTGGCGCCGAGCATTTCTGACAGGGCAACAACGGACATGCGTTCCAGTCTGGGCGACGTGTGTGACAGCCGGGAGACGCTGGGCAGGGCGGGAGGAAACAAAGCCCGGCGTGGCCGCGACCACGCAGCCATTTGATCCAGTGTCCCGTTCGCTGCTCCGGCGTGTCAAGGCAGATTTGCCCTGTGTTATCGTCGACGTCATGCACGTCCGGTTCTCCAGATGGGCTCTGATGACGGCGCTGCTGCTGGCGTCGGCCGTATCCAATCGCGCCGCGACGTCGACCACGACGCTTGCCGTGGCCGGTCGTGCCAACGCGCATGTCTCGCTCGCCGCCGACGGCCAGTTCGTGGCGGCGGTGTGGGCGGCGTCCGCAGCCGCCGGCGACACCGACATCTTCTCGGCCACGAGCCGGGATGGCGGCAAGACGTTTTCTGCACCGACCCGCGTGAACAGCACGCCTGGCGACGCGCGTGTGAACGGCGAGCAACCGGCGCGTGTGGCGGTGAAGCCGCGCTCCGGACACGCTCCCGACATCGCGATCGTCTGGACGACCAGGGGCTCGGCAGGCACGAAGCTGCTGTCGGCGACCTCGCTGGACGGCGGTCGCACCTTCTCGACGTCGGCTCTCGTGCCGGGCACCGACGCGGCCGGCAATCGCGGGTGGGAAGCCCTGGGTGTGGGGCCCGGTGGCCGTTTCGTCAGCGTGTGGCTCGACCATCGCAAGCTGGCGCAGCCGCAGCAGGCCGCCGTCGCGGGCGAGCATCACCACGACGGTGGCGCAATGCCGGCGAAGACGGCGAAGACGGCGAAGACCGACGGCGCGGCGATGGCCCAGCTCTCGCAACTCTACGTCGCACCGCTCGACGGCAGCCTGGCGCCCCAGGCCGTGACCGGCGGCGTGTGCTACTGCTGCAAGACGGCCATTGCGGCCGGTCCGGCAAACAGCCTCTTCCTCGCCTGGCGGCACGTCTACGCCAACAACATGCGCGACATCGCGTTCACGGTGTCGCGTGATGGCGGCCGGACCTTCGCCGCACCGGTGCGGGTGAGTGAAGACAAGTGGCAGATCGAGGGCTGCCCGGACGACGGTCCCGCGATGGTGGTGGACCGCCAGGGTGCGGTGCATGTGATCTGGCCATCGGTCGTCACCGAAGGCGGCGGGCCGGTGAAGGCGCTGTTCCACGCCTCGACACGCGACGGCCGGACGTTCTCGCCGCGCGAGCGCATCCCCACGCAGGGACAGGCCAACCATCCGCAACTGGCCATCGACGCCGCCGGCGCGCTGGCGGCCACGTGGGACGAGTCCGGCTCCGGAACTCGCCTGCTGGCATCGGCCATCGGCCGAGCGGATGCGGACGGCCGCGTCCGCTTCATCCGCTCGAACAGCACGGGCGAGATCGGCACCTATCCGGTCGTGGTGTCCGTGCCGGGGGCGGGGTGGTTACGTGCCTGGACCACCGGTGCGCCGGCCAGTTCCGAGATCCGTCTCGCCCCGCTGCCGTAAGATACGCATGATGCTTCTCGATGCTCTCGCCGGACTCTCGTCCTGGATCAACGCGCACGCGCTGTGGCCAACCCTTCCGGTCTGGGCGTACGTCGTCATCACGCTGATCGATACCCACATCACCACGACCTCGGTCACGCTCTACCTGCATCGCTGCCAGACGCACGGCGCCATCTCCTTTGCGGCGCCGGTTGCGCACTTCTGGCGACTCTGGCTGTGGCTCCGCACCGGCATGCCGACGCGTGAGTGGGTGGCGGTGCACCGGTGCCATCACGCCCATGTCGAGACCGACCATGACCCGCACAGCCCGATCGTCTACGGCATCTGGCGCGTGCTCTTCATGGGGACGGCGCTGTACCACACGGCGGCGCACAACACGGCGATCATCGAGCAGTACGGCAAGGGGACGCCGGATGACGCGCTGGAATTCGTGTACGGCCGGATGGCGCTGCTCGGCCCGACCACCACGCTCGTCTTGAACCTCTGGATGTTCGGTACGCCCGGCTTCGCGATGTGGCTGGTCGAGATGGCGTGGATTCCGCTCTTCGCGGCCGGCGTGATCAACGGACTCGGTCACTACTGGGGTTATCGCAACTTCGAGACGCCCGATGCATCGACCAACCTGCCCGGTCCGCACTGGTCGCTGCTGACCGCTGGTGAGGCGCTGCACAATAACCATCACCACATCCAGAACGCCGCCCGCTTCTCGATGAAGCGCGGCGAGATCGATCCGGGCTACCTCTACTTCAGCATCCTGAAGGCCGTGGGGCTAGCCAGCCAGCGGCGTGAAGACGTGACCACCTGATACGAGTCAGGACTGCTCGCGCACGGGGTTCTTCAGCAGCTTGCGCTGTAACGATCGGCGATGAATGCCGAGCAGGCGCGCCGCCCGCGAGATGTTGCCGTCGCAGTCCGCCAGCACGCGCTGGATGTGTTCCCACTCCACGCGTGCCAGCGACTGCACCGCCGGTCCGGCCGCGTCGACTCCGGTTGCAGGCTCTCCGAACGCCGCCACGATCTGGTCGGCATCCACGGGCTTCGTGAGATAGGCGTCGGCGCCGAGCTTCACGCTTCGAACGGCGGTCGCGATGCTGCCGTAGCCGGTCAACACCACTACCCTCGTCGTGGCGTCGAGCGCTTTCAGGTCGCGCACCACGTCGAGCCCGGACTGTCCGGGCAGTTTCAGGTCGACCAGCGCGCACTCGGGTGTGTCCTGCCGCGCCAGCGCCAATGCCTCGTCGTAGTCGGCGGCTCCCGTGGCGGCAAAGCCCCTCGCGTGCAGGGCACGCACGAGCCTGGTGCGGAACGGCACGTCATCGTCGACGACGAGCAGCGTACGGGGTTCGACCGTCACCTGCGGCGTTGTCACGACGCGCGCCCCTCCGCGACGCGCGTCGGCACCACCAGTGTGGCCGTCGTCCCCGCGCCTGATTCGAGCAGCAGTCGGCCGCCGAGGCGCTCAGCAAAGACACGTGCCAGGAACAGCCCCAGCCCGAGGCCTCGCCCCGCATCCTTCGTGGTGAAGAACGGTTCACCCGCCCGCGACAGCAGATCCGCCGACATGCCAGGGCCCTGGTCGACGACCGCGATGGCGACTTCGTCGCCCGTCGCCGCCACCCGCACGACCACTGCGGAGCCGGGCCGGGCCGACGTCGCGTCGAGCGCGTTGGTCACCAGGGAGAGGACCGCCTGCGTCAGTCCGCTCCTCGGCAACACGAGGGGCGGTAGCACCGCCGGCAGTTCGAGCCGGACGCGCGCCGCTGCGTCAACCGCCAGCCGGCCGAGCACGTCGGCCATGACGGCGTCGATGGTGGCAGGCTCAGGCTCATCGACCGTGCTGCCGCCCGCCCGGCCGCTCATCTGGTCGAGGATAGCTCGACACCGATCGACCTCCGTGCGAATCAGCCGGGCATCGTCCGCAAGGTCGGGCACCGTACCCCGGGCCGTCGCCGCGTGCTCGAGCTCGCGAGCGGCCAGAGCAATGGTGCCGAGTGGCGTCGACAGTTCGTGGGCGGCACCGGCGGCGAGGGTCGTGAGCGACATCAGCCGCTCGGCGCGCGCCGCCTGCTGACGCATCACCGCCAGTTGCTCCTCCCGGCGCGCCAGGGCGTTCGATGCCTGCACGAGGAAGAACGCCGCCAGTTCGGCGATCAGGGCGACCGAGAGCCACAACGTGAACAGGTGCGTGGGGAAGTCGTTCAGCCGGTGGTGCCCCGGCACCTGCTCCGTCAGGTGCCAGTAGGCGAGCAGCGTGTAGCCGCCAACGCTGGCGAGGGTCACCGCCACGCCGCGCCCAGCGTCAGCGCCGCCAGCGCAATCGGTACCACGTACACGACCGCGAACGGATTGAACGGTCCGCCCGTCAACTCGAGCAGTTCAGTGAGCAGGAACGGCTGCAGCAGCAGGTCGAGCGTCGAGAGCAGCGGGTGCGGTTGGCGCCCCCGCGACAGCTGCACGGCTGTGGCGATATTCAGGGCGCTCGTCGCCGCGAGAAGCGAGGCCAGGTGGCTCAGCGGAAAGTCGAGCGTCGGCAGGACCATCGCCACCAGCACGACGACCGCATCCACAACGCCGCGCGCCCAGCGCAGGCGTGCCAGCCACGGCACGGCGGCAAGCGTGGTGGCTTCCAGGTACCACGGCGTTGCCGCGGTGCCGGCAAGCGTGTGGCGTGAGGGTTGAGGCGTACCGTGCATGCGCGATTGCCAGTGTAAGGCCGCCGCCGGCGGTTCTCGCCCTCCGGTGCTGTGGCAAAACGCCGCATGCAGGCAGCGCGACAACATGCCGCACGTGGAGAGACGACGGTCGATCCTAGACTGGCCACATGGTGTTCACCGTCCGCCGCACCGCGTGCGCCACTGCCGCCTGCCTCTTGGCATTCCTCAGCGTCCCGGCCATCGTCAGCGCGCAGTCCGCACGAATTGCCGGTGTCGTTACTGACGAGACGGGCGGTGCGCTGCCAGGCGTCGATATCCGCCTGCGCATCGCCGATGCCGAGGCGGGCGTCACCGCCACCGACGCCGCGGGGCGCTTTCAGCTCGACGATGTGGCCGCGGGGACCGTGCAGGTGACGTTCTCGATGCTCAACTTCGGCAGCGTTCGCCGTGAACTCACCGTGCCGTCGAGCGGCAGCGTCGCCGCCAACGTCGTGCTGCGCTACGTGCTGAGCGCCGACGTCACGGTGGCTGGGCGACGCTCGTTCGTGAACCTGGCGGATGCCCAGAACCCGGCCGAGAACCTGGTGGGGATTGCCCAGTCGGCGAGTCAGGGCGCCATCACCGCCGAGCAACTCGACACGCGTCCGATGTCGCGCGCCGGCGAAGTGCTCGAGACCGTGCCTGGCGTGATCGTCAGCCAGCATAGCGGCGAGGGGAAAGCCAATCAGTACTACCTTCGCGGCTTCAACCTCGATCACGGCACCGACTTCGCGACCACCGTCGCGGGTATGCCGGCGAACATGCCGACGCACGCGCACGGCCACGGCTATACCGACCTGAACTTTCTCATTCCCGAGCTGATCACCAGCGTGCAGTACTCGAAGGGGCCCTACTTCGCCGAGCAGGGCGACTTCGCGACGGCCGGCGCCGCCACGATCAACTACGCCACCGAGCTCGAGGCGCCCACGCTGCGGCTGACCGGCGGCGGCGACGGCTACCGGCGTCTGCTCGGGGCCGGCTCGGTGACCCGCAACGGAAGCACCGTGCTCGGTGCGCTCGAAGTGGAGCATAACGACGGCCCGTGGCTGCTGCCGGACGCCTTCCGCAAGATCAACGCCGTCGGGCGATTCAGCCGTGGCGGCAGGCTGAACGGCCTGTCCATCACGGGCATGGTCTACGACGCCCGCTGGAATTCAACCGACCAGATCCCCGCGCGTGCCGTGGCTGCGGGTCAGCTGGACCGGTTCGGCAACCTGGACGCCAGCGACGGCGGCTCGACGTCGCGTTATAGCGCCTCGGCCGAGTGGCAGCGGGCGACCGCGCGGGCGCTGACCAAGGTGTCGGCGTTCGGCATCGGCTACAGGCTCTCGCTGTTCTCGAATTTCACTTACTTTCTCGACGACCCGATCAGCGGCGACCAGTTCCGTCAGGCCGACCGGCGCGTCGTCGCCGGAGGCCGCGTGACGCATCGCCGCCTTGCCTCGTGGCGTGGGCGCCCGGTGCAGAGCGTGTTCGGTGCGCAGGTGCGCGCCGACCGCACGTCGCTCTGGCTCGATCACACCGCGTCGCGCGTCATCCTCGCGAACGTGCGCGAAGACCGCGTGCGCCAGTCGAGCCTGGCCGGATTCGTCGAGAACTCCATCGAGTGGCGCCCGTGGCTGCGCTCGACGCTGGGCCTGCGCACCGACGGCTACCGCTTCGGCGTGGACGCCCTCTCCGAGCCGGTGAACGGCGGCACCGCGCGCGCGGCCATCGTCAGCCCGAAGGCCGGCGTGGTGGTGGGGCCCTTCCGCGGCACCGAGTTCTACGGCAACGCCGGCAGCGGCTTCCACAGCAACGATGCCCGCGGCGCCACCATCGTCGTCGACCCGTCAACCGGTGACGGCGTGGAGCGCGTCACGCCGCTGGCGCGCGCGGTCGGCGCCGAGGTGGGTGTGCGGAGCGTGGCCATTCCGCACCTGCAATCGAGCCTGTCGGTCTGGACGCTCGGCCTGGCCTCGGAACTGGTGTTCATCGGCGACGCCGGCACGACCGAGTCTGGCCGACCGAGCCGGCGCAGCGGCGTGGAGTTCGCCAACTACTATCGTCCCGTACGGTGGCTGGTGCTGGACGCCGACCTGTCGTGGTCGCGCGCCCGCTTCACCGACCGCGATCCGGCCGGGACGTTCATCCCGGGTTCGGTCGAGACCGTCGTGTCGGGAGGCGTGAGCGTGGAGAACCTGCGGCGGGTGTTCGCGAGCGCCCGCCTGCGATACTTCGGCGCGCGTCCGCTGCTGGAAGACAACAGCAGCCGATCGAATCCGACCAGACTGGCCAACGTGGAGCTCGGCTATCGTTGGTCCCCGACACTGCGGCTGTCGCTCGATGGCCTCAACCTGCTGAACGCGGCCGACAGCGACATCGACTACGTCTATGTGTCGCGCCTGGCGGGTGAGCCGGCCGGCGGCGTCGAGGATCGGCATTTCCACCCGGCCCTGCCGCGGACGTTCAGGCTGAACCTGACCGTCGGCCTGTGAATGCCAACCGACTATTGAACGATGATCGACCCCTGCAGCGCTGCGGTGTTCGGCGAGTCGTGGTCGTGAAAGCCGCACGTGCGCGCGGTGTTCAGGTTGCCGGTCTGCCGGCTCTGGCCGGCGTTGAGGAAGCCCACCTGGTTCAGCTCGGGACAGTCGGTGTGTTCCGGATGCGGATTCGACGACATCTGGTGCGACCGGTTGTCGTTGTTCACGAACTGCACCTGGCTGCCGCGAGGCACGGTCACGGTCTTCGGGCTGACGCTGCCGCCGGAGATGGTGATGGTGGCAGCTGGCGTTGGCGACGGCGTCGTCGTGCCGCCGCTCGAGCCGCTGCCGCCGCAGGATGCCAGCAGCGCAACGGCGCCGGCACAGACGAAAAGTCGGTTCTGCATCAGTCGATCCTGTACTTGGCAAGGTAATACGACAAGGCGCGCTGGCTGATCCCCATCAGTTCAGCCGCATCCTTCTTCACGCCCTTCGAGCTCTCGAGGGCGCGGCGAATGGTTTCCTTCTCCACCCACTCGATGTTCTGGCGCAGCCGCAGCGACGGCAATCCCGGCGCCTGCGATACCCCGACGCTGAGCGTGGAGACCGAGTCAGCCGTAATCACCGTGGCGGGCGTCAGCACCACTGCTCGTTCGATGGTGTTCTCCAGTTCGCGCACGTTGCCCGGCCACGCGTACTGCTGCAGCGCCTGCACCACGCCGTCATCGATGCGGTCGATACGGCGCCCTGTCCGTTGCGAATGCTTGCGGACGAAGTGATCGACCAGCGCCGGAATGTCGTCGGGCCGCTCGCGCAGCGACGGCAATTCGATCGGGATGACGTTCAAGCGGTAGAACAGATCTTCCTGGAACTTGCCCTCGGCCACCATCTGGCGCAGGTCGCGGTTGGTGGCGGCGATGACGCGCACGTCGATCTTCTCCGTGCGCTCCGAGCCGAGCGGCTCGAACTCGCGTTCCTGCAGCAGCTTGGCCTGCAGCGCCTGGCTCATCGTCCCGATTTCGTCGAGGAAGATGCTGCCACCGTCGGCCAGCGCAAACTTGCCCTTCTTCGACGTCGCCGCACCCGTGAAGGCGCCGCGCACGTGCCCGAACAGTTCCGACTCCAGCAGGGTCTCGGGAATCGCCGCGCAGTTCACCTTGATGAGCGGCATGTCGCGTTGCGCGCTTCGGTTGTGAATCGCGCGTGCCACCAGCTCCTTGCCGGTACCGGTCTCGCCGGTGATGAGCACAGTGCTCTTGGTCTGCGCCACGCGCTCGGCGCGATCGATGACCTCCTGCATCGGTCGGCTGCGGCCGATGATGCCGTAGTTGCCGAACTGCTCGTCGCGCTCGGTGCGCAGGTAGCGGTACTCGCTGGTGAGTCGCTGGTGCTCGATCGCCCGCCGCGCCACGACCAACAGCTCGTCGATCTCGAACGGCTTCTGCAGGTAGTCGAGGGCGCCGAGCTTCATCGCCTCGATGGCGCTCTCGACGGTTGCGTGCGCGGTCATCATCAGGATCTGCGAGCGCTCGTGTTCAGGCGTCGATGCCGTATATTCGCGGATCAGGTCGAGGCCGCTCAGCTGCGGCATGACGTTGTCGACCACGAGCAGGTCGAACGACCGCTCGGTCAGCAGCCGCTGCGCCTCGCGCGGACTCGTCGTGTCGACGACCGCGTGGCCGGCGTCGCGGAGCGCGCGTCCGAGCGCCTTGAGGATCTTCTCCTCGTCGTCGACGAGGAGAATGGTGCCGCGGTGTGTCGTCATCAGGCGAGAGACCTGTCCTTGCTGCTGTCGTCGATGGGCTGCACAGAGCGGAGCGGCAGCGAGAGGCGAATCTCCGTGCCACGCCCCGGTTCGCTTGCGACGGCGATCGTGCCGCCGAGCCCCTCGACGATGTTCCTGGTGAGCGGGAGCCCCAATCCCGTTCCGCCGCGCTTCGTGGTGAAGTAGGGGTCGAAGACGTGCGGCAGGTTGGCCCGCTCGATGCCAACGCCGGTGTCGGCAACGGTGATCATAACCGCGTCGCTCTCCCGTCGCGTCGTCAGCGTGACGCGCTGCGTCGCCTGCCGGTCCACCGCATGGCGCGCGTTGACGATGACGTTGACGAGCGCGGCCCTGAGCCGCTCGGCGTCGGTCACGATCGCACCGAGTGACGGATCGAGTTCCACCCTGACCACCACGCCAGGCGTCGCCTGGGCGGCCGTGGCCGACTCGCGGCACAGCGCGTTGATGTCGGTGTCGGCGAGGTCGAAGGCAATCGGTCGTGCGAAGTCGAGGACGTCGTTCACCACGCGGTTCAGGCGAATCACCTCGCCGTCGATATCACTGACGACCTCCCGCACGTCATCGGGCGTGAGCGTGGGCTTGCGCAGCGTGTGCAGCGCCGCCTTGATAATCATCAGCGGGTTGCGCACCTCATGCGCGATGACCGTCGACAGCCGTCCGAGCGACGACAACCGTTCGCGCTGCCCCATCTCGCGCTGCGCACGGGAAACCGAATCGGTCAGCGTGTTGAAGGTGGCGGCGAGCAACTGCGCGTCCTCGTCGTCCCACCGGTCGTTGGAGCGCAGAACGATCTTCCGTGTCAGGTCGCCGGTGGCAGCGACGTCGCGCATCACGTCCGTGATGGCGGCGAGTGGCCGCGTAATCGTCCGTGCCACCGCAAAGCTCAGGAGCGTCGCCAGCAGGACCGCCACCACCGCCGTCACCCCGAGTTCCGTGTGGATCTCGTTGAGGAAGCGGAGCTGCTCGGTGCGCGACCTGAGGATGAGCGCCACCGGACCGCCGCCGTCGGGCAACCCGTCGCCCTGCAGCAGACGCATCGGCCGCACCGCGAACTCCTCGCCGCGAAGCGCGATGTTGGCGACGCTGCCCTCCTGTCGCAGCAGGCCCGACAGCGCCTGGCGTTCCTCGCGCGGCAGTGTGCTGGACAGCACCTGTCCGTCCATGCCGAAGGCGATGTCGCTGCCGGTGAGCTGCTTCAGTTGCGACGCGAACGCGTCGTCGAGCAGGAAGCCGACGCTGAGCGTGCCCAGAAGGTCGGGCTGCGCCAGGCCGACCGACATGGGCACCGTGACGAGGTGCAGGATGCCGTCGGGCTGCGGCAGCAGGCTTACCGCCTCGCGCCCGGCGATCGCCGCCCGCACGGCCGGCTGCGCCGCCACCACGTTGGCCGTGCGCATCGACGCGCCGACTGTGGCCAGCACCGCGCCGGCCCGGTTGGTGATGAGCAGGACGCTCGACCCAAGCTGCTCCTGATAGTCGTCCGCCGTGTCCTGCACCGTCGGCGGGTCGTTGGTGTCCACTGCCGCCTTCAGTTTCGGCGCGTCGGCGATGAGGCGCGCCATCTGCGTGAAGTTCTGGGTGCGCGTCGTCCGGAACTGATCCACCAGCGTCGCGGTGGTGGTGATCTCGCGCTGCAGCGAGTTCTCGGCTTCGCGCCGCACCCGTGCGCTGACCAGGTAGATGGCGACACCGATCGACAGGACGGTCAGCAGCGCGCTCGCAAGGAAGATGCGGCTGCGCAGCGACGACAGCAAGGTCATTTCAGGCTGAAGTCCACTTCCGCCGTGCTGCCGTCGGGGACGCTCACCGTGCGCGATTCGCTGGCCACGCCCTCGTTCCAGGCGACGAGCGTGTAGTTGCCGGGAGGGACGTTGTCAATCCGGTAGCGGCCCGCGGCATCGGACACCGAGAAGAACGGGTGCCCGAAGACCAGGATGAACGCGCTCATGTGCGAGTGGATATCACAGAAGACGCGGACGATGCCGGGGCGGTCGAAGCGGATCGCCTTCGAGCGGCCGACCGCGTAGCGACCGAGGTCGAACGGCTGCGTCTTCGAGAGCGAGAAGACGTTGTGGTAGATGCGGTCGCTGTTCGGGAAGTCGACCGTTGTGCCTGTGGTCACCGCCAGCACGTGCGGCACGAAGGTTTCGTTGTGCTGGTCCATCACCGCGCGGTCCGACTCGTTCTGCTCGAAGGCGCCGCGCGGGGCCGACTCGAGGTAGACCACCGACATCTGCCGTTCGGCCGTCGGCTGCGTGGCTGGCGTGCCGAGGTCCGACACGCCCGGACGACGTGCCGGTGCGGACGGCGGCCGCCGCAGCTCGACGCGTCCGGCAATCACGCCGGTACGAGCGGCGGCGACAGGGGTGCCGGCGCGCGTGAATCCGCTTGGCGCCGCAAGCAGGGCAATGAGGATCGCGATGGGTGTCCGCATCTCAAAACCAGTAGAGCAGTTGGGCCGATAGCGCGGTCATGCGGCGCACCCGGCCGCCGTCGCGCCGGTTGTGCTGCACCGAGACCCGCAGGTTGGTGTTGCGCTGCAGCGCGTAGCCGCCGCCCACCTCCCAGCGTGTTACCGGCGCCTCCCACGCGGCGGTGCGCGTCGGACTGGTGATGGTGTTGAAGCCGAGATGATCGATGCGAGCGGCCGCATGGATGCGCGGCGTGAGTTTGTAGCGCCCCTCCACCATGGTGGCCAGCGCACGGAGACGTGGCTCGATGGTGGCGAGGTCGTACGCGGCAGAGAGCGCCTCGAACCGCAGGAGATAGTGATTGCGCGAGTACTCCAGGTCGGCGCCGAACACGGTCTGGACGAAGTCGCGTGCCGCCGCGCGTGCCGCCGCCGCAGTGCCCGACGTGACATAGGGAGCGCGCGACGCCGACACGCCGGCACTGAGTCCGGCCACGGGCTTCACGCTGACGCGGGCCGCCAGCTGCTTGCCGCCGTTGTTCTCGTGAAAGAGCGGGTGCGCCAGGGAACCGGCCGTGATCGATGCGGCCGCCTCCACGATGCCGGCCGCGCCGTGCGCCTGGATGCCGGTGTCCCAGCGGAACGCGTTGGCCAGGGGCATGCCCGCCTTCGGCGTTTGGTCGCCCAGCGGGAAACTCGAGAGCCAGCCGCGGCCGCGCATCCGGAACAGGTCGTCCACTGTCCCTGGCAGCGAGTCGTAGCGCAGCGACGTGAGGTACTGATACGCGAGCGGATAGCCGATCAGCGGATTGTCCGTGCTGTAGGCGCGTCGGGCGAAGGCGCCGAAGGTCGAAGGAATCCGTCCGGCCTGGATGTCGACATCCCGCTGTTCGAACGGGCGGAACCGCAGATAGAAGCCGTAGGGACGCGGCGCGTGCGCGTTCTGCAGGCGCAGATCGCCGAGTGCCGTGAGCTTGCGGCCAAGGCGCACCGACGTGCTCAGGCCGGCGCGCAGCATCCGCAGCGTCGAGTCGTTGTAGTCGGAGAAGTTGAAGTAGCCAGGGTCTTTGGTGCAGGCGGCCGCATCTGGCGCATGCGCGCAACTGAACGTCATCGAGACGTCGCCACTCACGACGATGCGTCCGTCGTCGAAGATTAGAGGGTCAGAGGGCAACCCCTGTGCGCTGGCCGCATGTGCCGTGCACAGGGCGGTGAGCGTGAGGAGCAGCACGCGCCCGAGCGACACGATTGGATGCTTGTCCACGGATGTTCAGAAGTATAGGGCTGTCGCGCGCCACGGCCGTGCTGGACGCGCGCCGCTCGGGCAATCGGACGCGCGCATTGACACCTCTCCGAAGGGGTGGATACAGTTGAGAAGTCGAGTCCTGTTAAGAATTTACGGAGAAATGGCCTACATCATCTGCGAGCCCTGCGTGAACATCAAGGACACGGCCTGCGTGGACGTGTGCCCGGTCGACTGCATTCATCCCCGCAAGGACGAACCGGCGTTCGCCACGGCCGACATGCTCTACATTCATCCCGACGAGTGCATCGACTGCGGCGCCTGCGTGCCGGCCTGTCCCGTCGAGGCGATCTTCGCGCTCGAGGAGACGCCGGACGCCTGGACCGCCTACATCGGGAAGAACCGCGACTACTTCGACGACCAGCACGGCTGATCCTTCGCGAGGCCCCATGCGACTCATCGAGCATCGCTTCGACGACAACATCATCACGACGACCGTGGACCGCGTCCTGACGTGGGCGCGCGAGTCGTCGATCTGGCCGATGGGATTCGGCCTGGCGTGCTGTGCCATCGAGATGATGGCCGCCTCGGCGTCGCGCTATGACATTGCCCGTTTCGGCGCCGAAGTATTCCGCGCCTCGCCGCGGCAGTCGGACCTGATGATCGTGGCCGGCACGGTGACCAAGAAGATGGCCCCCGTGCTGCGGCGCCTCTACGACCAGATGCCGGAGCCCAAGTGGGTGATTTCGATGGGTAGCTGCTCGAACGCCGGCGGTCCGTTCCCCACCTACAGCGTGCTGCAGGGCGTCGACAAGGTCGTGCCGGTGGACGTCTACGTCTCCGGTTGCCCGCCGCGTCCAGAGGCGCTGCTGTACGGGCTGATGCGGCTGCAGGACAAGATCCGGAAGGAAGGGACCGTGCTGCGCCGCGAGCGCGTCATCCTGTCGGGCGACTCCGAACCGACGATCGTCGGCGCCGCCGGTGGCTCCGAACTGGCGCGCGCGCTGCCGACGCGGGAGCGTGGATGATGCGGGCCGTCATCCGGCTCCTCAAGAGCTTCTTCCTCGTCGACCTGCTGAAGGGGATGTGGGTCACGCTGAAGTACACGCCGCAGCCGGCGTTCACCTTCCAGTACCCGGCGGAGCGGCGTCCCACGGCGCCGCGCTTTCGTGGCGTGCTGCGGCTCCAGGTGGAGCCCGGCACCGGCGCCCAGACCTGCATTGTCTGCGACCAGTGCGCGAAGGCCTGCCCCGACGACCTGATCGCGCTCGGCGGTCATCGCGAGCCAGGGCTGAAGATCAAGGTGCTCGACTACTTCGACTTCAACCTCTCACGCTGCAGCTTCTGCGGGCTCTGTGCCGAGGTCTGTCCCACCAAGCCGATCAAGGCGCTCATCATGAGCGAGGACTACGAACTCGGCACCTACAGCCGCGACGCCCAGATCCTGCGCGTCGACCAGATGTACGACGGTGTCCCGATCGAGCGCTACACCCGCTGAATTTCGTGAATCGGCCGTTCTTTTCGCATCGCGTAACCTCGCGCCCGTCCGACACGTCGAATGGCCGTGCTTTCCAGCGGCCTCGTTCTTGAACTCAGGGGCCGGTTCGGTCATCCTTGCACACGTTTCTGGTTGGTCGGGAGGATCTTGATGTTCGGTCGAGGGTTCCGCGTCGCCGCCATGGCGGCAGTAATCGTGACGGCGTCCTTCGTCATCCATGCGGAGGTGACGCCGCAGTCGCAGTCGGCTGAAATCCAGCTGCAGCTCGGAAACGAGTTTCTCGACGAGGGGCGATATCTCGAATCGCTCGACGCCTTCAAGCGGGCGCTCGTGCTGGCCTCGCCCGATCAGCTACGTACGGCGCGTTCCGGCGTCATCACGGCGGCGCTGCGTGTGGCGCAGTTCGACCTGGCCCGTGACGAGGCCGACAAGCTGGTGGCGGCCTCGCCGAAGTCGCCCGATGCCATTGCGCTCCACGCCGACGCGCTGTGGACCGCGGGGCTCTTCGAGGAAGCTGAGGCCGGCTACAAGGACGCCCTGGCGATCGAGCCAGGCCTGGCCCGCGGCCATCACGGCCTGGCACGCGCCTACGCCGCCCAGAGCCAGCTGCAGCTGGCCATGGACGAGGCTCAACGCGCCCTTCGCACCGCACCGCGCGACCTCGAGATTCATCACACTGTCGGCAGCATCTACGAACGGATGCACAAGTACGAGGAAGCCGCCGGCGCCTACAGCAACTACGTGAACCTGCTGCCGAACAAGGACCACAGCGAGAAGGCCGACTGGTCGCGATCGGAGATCAAGTTCCTGCGTTCGTTCGGCCAGCGCGTGCCGTTCGAACTCGAGCCAGGCTCCGATGACGAGCTCTACACCATCGACTTCCGCACGGTGAACGACAAGGTCATCGTGCGCGCAAAGGTGAACGACGGTTCCTTCCAGGACTTCGTGGTGGATACCGGCGCCGAGAACACGGTGCTGTCGCGTCCCACGGCGCAGCGCCTCGGTGTGACGCCGATCACCTACACGCTCAGCGCGGGCGTCGGCGACGTGGGCCTGCGCGGCCTGCAGCTCGCCCGCATCAATACTCTCGAACTCGGGACGCTGAAGCTGCGCAACGTGCCGTGCCTGATCAAGGATCCGCCGCTGCGCGACATCCCGACGCGCGAGATGGAGAGCCTGTCACCGCTGGCGCTCGGGTTCTCGATGATCATCGACTACAAGCTGAAGAAGATTACCTTCGGCAAGCGCATCCCGCCGGAGGCGGGCGACTTCGAGCTGCCGCTGCGCCTGCACCGCCTCGCCACCGTGCGCGGCACCGTGGACGGCACGCACCAGGCGAACTTCGTCGTCGACACCGGCGGCCAGGTCATCTCGATCAGCCGCGCCACGGCGACGGCGATCGGCAAACAGGAGCCGGCCCGCAAGATTCTGCTGAAGGTCTACGGGTCGTCCGGCTGGGACCGCGATGCGTTCCTGCTGCCCGGTGTGAACCTCGCGTTCAGCGACATTCGCTATAACAACTTCCCGGTCGTCGTGCTGAACCTCGATACGCCGAGCGCCCTGCTCGGCTTCCAGGTTGGCGGCATTGTCGGGCACAAGTTCCTGAGCAAGTACCGCGTCGGCATCGACCTCGAACACTCGGTGCTGCGCCTCACGAAGATCTGATGGCCAACTCCGTCGATTCAGGCTCGCTGCCGCTTGCTCCGAAACGCTTCTCCGATTCGGAAACCGAAATGGTGCAGGTCGTCCTGCCGAACGACGCCAACCCGCTCGGGTTCATCCTCGGCGGCACGGTGATGCATCTCATCGACATCGCGGGTGCCATCGCGTCGTTCCGCCACGCCCGCAGCCGCGTGGTGACGGCGGCGGTCGACGACCTCGTCTTCCTGCATCCGATCAAGGTGGGCGACCTCATCGTCCTCAAGGCCACCGTCACGTGCGCATTCAGGACCTCGCTCGAGGTGCGGGTGGACGTCTACTCGGAGGAGGCGCTGACCGGCACGCGTCAACGCACCAGCCGCGCGTTCCTGACGTTCGTCGCCGTCGATGAAGAGGGGGGACGCGTCGAGGTACCGCCGTTGCTCGTCGAGACGCCCGAGCAGGAGACGGTCTGCGCCGACGCCCGGGCCCGCCGCGACCTGCGGCTGAAGCGACGCGCCGACACGGTGTAGCGGGGCGGGTAGGGCTGGAGAGGCGGGAGGGGCAGGAGGGTCTATCGATCGGCTTCAGGCTTTGGGCTTCAGGCTACGGGCGCCAATAAGAAGGCCCGGTGAGCAACCACTCACCGGGCCTTTTCTGCGTTCGTGCCTATCGCCTATCGCCCCTTAGAAGTCGTAGCCGATCCAGACGGCGAAGCGCGGCTTTCGGAATTCCGCGCTGCCGCCGTTGGCGGCGAACAGCTGGTCTTCCCAGTCCTTGTTCAGCGTTGTTCTCCACGACCAGTCGAAGTGAATCGGGAAGCCGAGAGCGAAGGTCTCGAGGCCGAAGCCGTATGACGCGCGGCCATCTTTCAACCGGAGGCCGCTCACGGTCCTTGGCGCACCGTAGATCGGAATCGGGTTGTCATCAGCGCCGTAGACGAGATTGCCGGCGGCGTCGGTCTTGTAGCCGGTGACCGGCGTCACTAACTCGTCCTTCGAGGTGGCGAAGGTGTAATCCTGGCCCTTGAACCAGCCGCCGCCGATGTTGGCGAAGAACACGCCGCGGATGCCGCCGATGACGCCGATCGGGGTGAGCGCCGCCTCGATGATCGGGAAGCGCAGTTCGGCGTTGGCGAAGACCGACGTCTGGCCGACGAAGCTCAGGTAGTCGTAGCCGCGCATTTCGGAGTTGCCGCCGAAATACATGAAGTCCGGAGCCGCACCCGTGCTCTTGAAGCCGCGCAGGCGTAGTGCCAGCACGCCGCTCGTCGCCAGCCGCTGGTAGTAGCGGACGTCGCCGTCGAAGGTCTGGCGCGAAAGCGTGTTCCCAATCTTCGGGGCTACGTCGTAGGCCAGACGCATGGTGCTGCCGGCCAGCGGGCCGAATTCGCGGAACACCGTCGTTTCCTGGATGAACGCCGCGCTGAACGGCACCATCGTGCCGCTGCGGAACACCTGCTGCCCGAACGTCTCCTGTTGGTACTGCTCGGCGTACTGCTGCAGCAGCGCATCGTTGTACTGCTCGCGCAGGTTCACCAGGCCGCCGGAGAACTCGATGCGGCGGAAGCGGCTCAGCGGGTAGATGCCGAAGGCGGTGCCGCCGCGCGTGGTACGCGTGGCCTGCGCCAGGTCGCGGCTCACCAGCGGTGCGAGCGACGGGTCGTAGAAGAGCCCCTCGAGCTGTCCGTAGAAGAAGTTGGTCTGCGAATAGCCCTGCAGCGCGTACTGGAAGCGCTTGCCGAGGTTGACGTAGCTCAGCGACAGCGTGCGGTACTGGGCGATGGAGGCCGCGAAGAAATTCACCTGCTTGTCGCCGAGGACGTCGCCGAAGCTGATTTCCGTGCCGCCGAAGACGTCGCCGTTGTTGGTGACGCCGACGTTCACCGGCGGGCGACCCTCGAGGAACATCTTCTCGAACGGCCGCTTGCGGCGCTGGTTCGTCGTCACCAGCGTGTGCTGCAGCGGCGACTGGAAATCGATGATCGGACCCGGCGCGCCGAAGTCGGCGCTGGCCGCCACGTTGAGCGGTTCCTTGCGCTCGAGGGTGTGCAGGCCGTACTCGCCCTTGTAGTAGCTGACGAAGCCGATCTTCGCACCGGCGGCGTCGTTCACGACGATGGGGGAGAGGATGCCGCCGAGCGTGTCGGTGTACTGCTTCAACTCGCCGCTCGTCATGTCGAGCGTCCACGCATTGTAGATGTTGGCGTTCTTCGCCACTTCGGGGTCGAGCGGCTGGTTCGGGTTGGTGGCGGTGGACGAGAAGAGCAGCGTGTGCTCGTCGAAGAACTGCGCCGCCGTCTCGTCGTTGGTGCCGAACGTGAGCTGCGTCTTCTTCTTCGTGTCGATATCAAGGCGGAACAGCTTCTGGTTGCCGCTGACCCGCGCGTTGTAGACCAGGTACGAGCCATCGATCGAGTAGCTCGGTCCGTAGTCGAAGAAGTCGTCGACCGTGAGGTTCGTGATCTCCTGCGTGTTCAGGTTCACCGTGAAGATGTCGCCGATGCCGCCGCGCAGTCCCGCGAACGCCACCGTCTGGCCATCGGGCGAGAAGCTCGGCGACTCGGGTTCGTCCACCGTCCTCATCGCGATCCGCGCCTCGATCTTGCGCGTCAGCACGTTCTGCACAATCAGCGTGCGTTCCTTCTCGGTGCGAACGAAGTAGGCCAGGCGGTCACCCTTCGGCGCCCACGACATCCAGTGCATCGTGTTCCAGCGTTCACCGAGCATCACCAGGTTGGTGAAACCGAAGTTCTTGTCGAACCCGGCGGTGAGGTTGCGCACCATCGAGCCGTCCTTGGACGACAGCAGGACGATGTCCGCTTCGCCGTCCTTGCGGTTGATGGTGACCACCGCCAGCAGGTCGCCCGACGGCGACGGCGCAATCGACATTGCCTGCGCGTACTGGGTCTTCTCCTGATTCGGCGCGAGGTCGCGGCCGTAGTCGGCGGGACGCTCCTTGTCGCGGAACGGCTTGAAGCGTTCCTTCAGGTAGCGCTCGAAGGCCTGGTCGAATTCCTCCGGCTTCATCTTGAACGCTTCTTCGTAGGCGTCTTCACCGCCGCCGATGACGCTCTTGCGCAGCGCGAACAGGAACTGGCGAATGCCTTCCTTGCCGTACTTCGCCTCGATGAACTCGAACACCGCGTGACCGAGGTTGTAGATGAGGCGCGGGTTGCCGCTGTTGCCGTAGCCCTGCAGGTCGCTCATCTTGGGGACGATGTCGGCGACCGCGGCGTCGCGGATCATCATCAGGTCGAGTGGCGCCCACTGACCGCGCTCGTAGTCGGAGAGTCCTTCGTTCACCCACAGTGGCACGCTGCGCCGGATAAGCCCCTGCGGGATGATGTCGAATTCGAAGATGTGGGTCAGTTCGTGCGCGATGAGGCCGTAGAGCCGGTCTGGCGGGTCGTCGATCGGCAGCAACATGCGGTCGCGGAACGGCTCGGCGAAGGCGCCGACGCCTTCCTGAGCGGCGCCGGGAATGACGTTCTGCTGCTCGAATTCGCTGTGCGTCTTGAAGAGGATCAGCGGGACCTTGAACGACAAGTCGTGCTTCAGGTCCGAACTGACCTGCTGGTAGGCCCCTTCGGCATACCCGGCCACCCGCTCGAGATGCTTCTCGAGATCCGTGTAGTAGTAGATCTCGAAGTGATCCGTCGTGTAGATGTGCCAGTCGAAGTTGTCGTAGTGAATGTTGTTCTTGCCGAAGTAGGGCACGAACGGGGTCTGCGCCGACGCCGAGACGGCGCCAGTCAGCAACACGACGACAGACAGGGCGAGGGCGACCAGCGGGCCTCGGGCCGGCATCCGGCGCGAGGGGACACGCATGCGCATAAGCAGTACCTCGAAGAGGGTGCAATCCAAACTGCCGCAGATCTTACAGTGACGTTTCGCGGACCTGCAAACCGTGGTCCGCGATCGGACTCAGGTTTTAGACGCGCGGTGTCCTCCGAGGGTCGCATTGGGCGACACCTGCAGGCGACAGCGGGGGCCCCGCGGCACTACCATACAGGAATAAATCATCCGGCTCCGGGGTTTACCCCTAGACGCGCGGGTGAAAGAGCGCATGGCACCGGTCACATCAGCATCGCCAGGCGCGGACTCGCACGCCAGGGCGGCGTTCGAGACCGGCGCCCTTGAATACGTGGACAGCCTCTACAGGACTGCCCTGCGGCTGACGCGGGTGCCGTCCGATGCGGACGATCTGGTGCAGGACACCTATCTCAAGGCCTTCAGGGCCGCGGACAGCTTCACGGCCGGGACGAATCTGCGTGCCTGGCTGTTCACCATCCTGCACAATACCGCCCGCAACCGGGCGCGCGACCGGTCGCGCGATACGGTCACGGTCGATAGCGACGTTGTTGATCAGGCGGCCGAGGTGCCGCAGTTCGGACTGTCAGGACGGGTCGACAACCCCGAGACGCTGCTGCTGAAGAACGCGCTGGCGCCGGATATCCAGGCGGCGGTTGACGAGTTACCCGAGGCGTTCCGCGAGGCGGTCTGGCTTCGGGATGTGGAAGAGTTTTCGTACGCCGAAATTGCCAGGATGCTGAGTATCCCGGTCGGGACGGTCATGTCGCGCATCTCGCGGGGACGCCGCATGCTGTTTGGCCGTCTACAACACTTGAGACCCGTCAATGCCTGAGTGCTCGCACATCGATGCCCTCGTGACACCGTTCGTCGACGACGCCCTGCCTGAGGGCGAGCGGCAGGCGGTGACCCGGCATATCGCCGCCTGTCCTGCCTGTCGGGCCAAGGTGGCGGTCGAACGGTCGATCCATTCCCTGATGGCGGCCAGGCGAGCCGACCTGACGCCGCCGGCGCCGGCCGAGCTGAAATCGCGCTGCGCGGCGCTGTGCTCGCGGCAGACGGCTCCGGTCATCGACTTCGCCTCGAGTCGCGCCGCCTCCCGCGTCGGCGTCCTCTCCGTCTGGCGCGCCCGGCTTGCCCCCTACGCCCTCGCCGCCAGCCTCGTCCTTGCCGTCACCGGCGCCTTCATCTATCAGGCCACCCGCAGTTCCTCCCGTGTCCTTGCCGCCGAACTGGCGTTGGACCACGAGAAGTGCTTCGGCCTCAACGCCCTGCTCGGCACGCAGCACTCGGCCAACGCGGTGGAGGCGGCGATGGCCGACGGCTTCGACTGGCACATGCGTCTGCCGGACATCTCGGATCACGACGACGTGAGCCTGGTCGGTTCCCGGCTGTGCCTCTACGGTGAGGGGAAGACGGCGCACATCATGTACCGGCACAACGGCCGCCCGGTGTCGCTGTTCATGTTGCCGCGCGAATCGCGTCCGGACGAGCTCGTGAAGATCCTGGGACACCAGGCCCGTATCTGGTCGGCGGGTGACCGCACGTTCGTGCTGGTCGCCAAGGAGTCGGCGCCTGAAATGGAGCGCATGACGGCGCTCGTTCGCACCGTCCTCCGCTAGCGACTGAAGGAGTCAGACGTTCATGAAGATTCGTTGGGCCATTGCCACGGTCGGCGTCATCGCGCTCGCCGCACTCACGGTCACCACGCAGATGCCGTGGCTGACGCAGGACCATCCCGAGATGGTGCAGCAGGAGGCGCCGATCGTCGGCGCATCAACGTCGACCGCCGAGCCGATGCTGTCGTGTCCAGCCGACGCCAAGCCGGCCAATCTCGACTTCACCATGAAGGATGTCGAGGGCAAAGACGTTTCGCTCCAGAGCTACAAGGGCAAGGTCATCCTGCTCGACTTCTGGGCCACCTGGTGCGGCCCCTGCAAAGTCGAGATTCCGCACTTCATCGAGTTCCAGCAGAAATACGGCCCGAAGGGTCTGCAGGTGGTTGGCGTGTCGGTCGACGACCCGGTCGACAAGCTCGCGCCCTACGTGAAGGAAATGGGGATGAACTATCCCGTGCTGCAGGGACTTGGGCACGACGCCGTGCAGGACGCCTATGGTCCGATCCTCGGTATCCCCGTCAGCGTGATGATCTCGCGCGACGGCAAGATCTGCGCAACGCACACCGGCCTCACCGGCAAGGACGTCTTCGAGAAAGAAATCGAGTCGCTGCTCTGACCTCAGGCGGCCCGCTCTGCAATGGTTTGCCCGGTACTGCTATGATGAAAATCTGATGCTGAAGGGATTCACGCACGCGCGGCTCGCATGTGGATGCCGGATCACGTTTCGCGAAGGCGTGGAGGGCAGTCCGGTCACCGTGGTCGTCGAGACGAAGTCGCCGCAGTGCACGCTCTCGATGCATATGCGCGACCTTCCGATCTACGACTTCCGCGAGTCGCTGCGGCCCTCCACCCGGCTCGGCCCGCCCGAGGAAGAAGAGTACGAAGAAGAGGGCTGACACCAGCCCATGAAGACTCTCACCCAGGTCGTGTTCTGGACTGTCCAGGCTTCCGCCCTCCTCGTGTTCGTCGTTCCGTTCTCGGCCGGCCTCGTGCTGCTGTGGGCGATCTCGCACTTCCTCCGCGCCATCGGCCTTACCCTGGCCTTCCACCGCTACTTCGCACACCGTGCGTTCAAGATGAACCGCGCTGCCCAGTTCGTGTGGGCGTTGATCGGCACGGCGGCGATGCAGAAGGGGCCGCTGTGGTGGGCCGGACACCACGTGAACCATCACCGCTTCGCCGACCGCGAAGGCGACCCGCACAGCCCGATGGTGAGCGGCATCTACTACGCGCACATCGGCTGGTTCCTGAACGACGTGAAGCACGATCGTCTCGAAGCGACGAACCCGGTCATTCGCGACTTCTCGAAGTTCCCCGAGATCCGTTTCCTCAGCACCTACTTCTTCGTGCCGCCGCTGCTGCTGGCGCTGGCCCTGTTCGCCATCGGCGGCTTCCCCTGGCTGGTCTGGGGCTTCTGCTTTCCGACGGTGACGCTGGCGCACTCGACCTTCGCCATCAACACAGTGAACCACCTGTTCGGCTCGCGCCGGTTCGACACGATCGATGAGTCGCGTAACAACCCGCTCACCGCGTTCTTCGCGGTTGGCGAAGGATGGCACAACAACCATCACCGCTATCAGCGGGCGGCGCGCAACGGCTTCTACTGGTGGGAATTCGATCCGACCTGGTACACCATCCGCCTGATGCAGATGGTGGGGCTGGTGTGGGATGTCCAGGCGGTGCCCGAACGGATCTACGCCGAAGCGACGGCCACCCGCGAGCGGCATCGCCTGCACAAGAACGTCAGCGTCATCGACGACATCGGACCGGTCGGGCTCGAACTCGCTGAAGACAATGACTGAAATGGTCGTTGGTTGTGGGTCGTTGGTCGTCAGCGAGCCGATCGACTCGACTCCGTCTTGAACGCGATCAGTTCGCCCGGATACCCGGCACCACCGACGGCCACCACCAGATACTGCACGCCGTCGAGCAGGTAGGTCATCGGGCTTCCGCTCTGCGGCGCCGGCAGGTAGACCGCTCCCACCTCTGTACCGTTTCCCTTGTCGAAGGCGCGCAGCATCGCGCCGCGCCGCCCGTTTGGCGTCGGACCGACGTTGGTCTCGCCGGCGATGAGCAGCGACTTCGTCACCAGCGTTCCCGCGTTCAGCCCCGGGCGTCCGAGCGGCGGCAGGTTCAATCCCTTCAGTGCCGGATGGTTCCTGATGGCATCCGGCGTGGCACCGAACGGCACCTGCCAGCGGAAGGTACCTGTGTCGAGTGCGATCGCGGTGATGCGGCTGTAGGGCGGTTTCACGAGTGGCAGCCCCTGCACGGTCAGCGAGGCGCTGCCGCTGGCATCGGCACCAGCCGTCCGCGGCGCGTCGCCCGCACCGGAACCCGATCCGCCCGTCCGGCGCGCACCCGAGAGCACGGTGCCCTGGAAATACGGCAGGTCCGACGCACCCGCAGGAGCGGGCATCAGCCCCAGGGTGGCGATGCTGGTCTGCGAGGCGACGAAGACGGTATGGGTCTCGGGGTCGTATGAGCCACCGGGCCAGTTCGTCGCTGCCGCCTGCGCGCCCATGGTGAGCGTGGCGATGGGGCCTTCCGCGCGGCTCAGCGACGGCGGCGTGAAGATTGGACCGAGCCGGTAGGGCTGTACGAGCGCGGTGGCCTCAGCACGCAGTGCCGGTGTGAAGTCGATCAGGTCATCGATCGTCAGCCCCTGGCCGTCGTAGGCCGGCGGCCGCGTCGGGTGAGGCTGGGTCGGCGCGTACCACTCACCGGGCGTGTCGCCCGCAGGCACCGGCTTCTCCTCGAACGGCCACACCGGTTCACCGGTCTCCCGGTTCAGCACATACAGGAACGCCTGTTTCGTCGGCTGCGCCAGCGCCTTGATCGGCCGTCCGTCCACGACGATGTCCGCGAGGATCGGCGCACACGGAAGGTCCATGTCCCACATGCCGTGATGCACGAACTGGTAGTGCCACTTGCGCACGCCGGTCTTGATGTCGACCGCGACGATGCTTTCGGAGAACAGGTTGTTGCCCGGGCGTTCACCGCCGTAGTAGTCGTGCGTTGGGAGCTCCACCGGCAGGTACGCCAGTCCGAGCTGCGGATCGACTGAGATCTGCGCCCACACCCCGGTGTTGCCGGTGTACGACCACGAGTCCTTCCCCCACGTGTCGTTCCCGACCTCCCCGGGACGCGGAATGGTGTGAAACACCCACAGCCGCTTGCCCGTGCGCACGTCGAAGCCGCGAACATACCCCTTCACGTTGGTGCGGCTCTTCGGGTTCGCACCGGTGTCGAACGCTGCGCCGATGATGACCACGTCGTTGGCGATGGCCGGCGTCGCGTGCAGCCCCACCCGCGCGTTCACCAGATCCAGTTGCTGATCGAAATCGGCCTTCAGGTCGACCACGCCGTTTGTGCCGAAGCCGGCCATTGTCCGTCCGGTGCGGGCATCGAGCGCCACGAGCTGATAGCCGGGGGTGACGTACAAAATTCGCTGGTCGCGGCCGTCGGTCCAGAACGACAGGCCGCGTCCGGACAGCTGCCGCGGCGCCGCCGCTCCACGCGCGCCCTCCTGCTCGCTGTGCATCCAGAGCAATTCGCCGGTCCGGCCGTCGACAGCGGTCACGGCGCGCCTGGTGCCGGCGGTCGAATAGACCACGCCCCCCACCATCAGCGGCGTCGACTCGAACTGGTATTCGGGCCGTGGGCCGAACGGCTCGGTCCGGAAGCGCCAGGCGACTTCGAGTGTGTTGAAATTAGCCGCGGTGATCTGCGTGAGCGGCGAGTATCGCGTGTGCCCGGTGTCGCCGCCGTAGCTGGTCCACTCGCCGTTGACCGCCGCGCCCGACTGCGCCCGCGCGCCAGCTGCCAGCAGCGCCGCGAGACCGAGCGTTCCGAAGAGAAGTCGCTTCATGCGGCGCAGTCTAGTTCACCTCGGGCCGCGGCGGGCCGAATTCACGACTGGACGACGCGAGCGCACCTGACCAGCCTCCGCCAAGGCTACGGCGGTCCGCCGAAGCATCGCGAAGGCGGAAGGTGCGCGGCTACGTCATGCTGCCGCGAGAGACTTCCTAGATGCGGATGTCGGCGATCAGCGGCAGGTGGTCCGAGGCGACGAGCGACAGGCGGTTGCGGAGCACTTCGATGTGGACGATGTCGAGCGGACCGTCGTAGTAGATGTGGTCGAGATGCAGGATCGGGAACAGGCCCGGGTAGTGCCGGCGCCGCTTCATGAACTGCTGCAGGTCGACGCTCTTCAACCGTGAACTCAGCATCGTCGTGGTCAACCCGCGCATCCATTCGTTGAAGTCGCCGAGCACGATCTTTGGGCCGGTGACGTGACGGTCGGAGACGATCGTGGCGAGCCGCTGCGCCTGGTGGCGCCGCTCGAGAATGGCGGTGCCGAGGTGGACGTTGTAGACGTGCAGCGTGTGCCCGTTGACGTCGATGTCCACACGCTGCATGCAGCGCTCTTCGCACGACTTGTAGGTGAGGTCGTGCTGGTGGTGGGTCGTGACGGGAAAGCGGCTGAGGACGACGTTGCCGAACTGGTGGCCGCGCAGTTGGCGCGTCGGCGCCATCACCCACCCCATGCCGAGGGCCGCTCCGATCTCCTCGATGTGGCTGCCGCCCTGCGGACCGGCGCCAAGCACTTCCTGGAGCGCGATGACGTCGGCATCGACATGCCGCAGCACCTCGGCGACCCGTGCCGGCCGCGTCCGACGATCCATGCCGCGCGAGCGGTGGATGTTGTAGGTGACGATGCGGAGCGTCGTCCGGGGCGCCTGAGTCACTGCGCTATGATAGACCCTGTCCGCGCGGCACTCGCCGGGGGCATCCCAACAGAAGGACACGCATCATGGCCCGCCTGAAGTCCGAGCTCGAAGTCACCTGCCCCTGCTGCAACACCACGCTTGTGATCGACCTCAACCTCGGCCGTGTCATCTCGCATCATCAGCCAGAGTCGACGAACAAGCCCGAGCTGAGCGATGCGCAGCGCATCCTCGCAGCGGAAGCGGCACGGCGCGAGTCGATCTTCCAGCAGTCGGTCGATGCGGAGAAGAACCGGGGCGACGCGCTAGCGCGCCGGTTCGACGAAGCGTTGCGTCAGGCGCACACCGAGCCGGTGACCAAGCCCACCCGCGACTTCGACCTCGACTGACGACCAACTACTAAGTTGTCTTTTCCCACGTGCGGTCGTTCGGCAGCGGTGTCCACCGCTCGCGCCCCTCGTAGTAGGTAATCGGCTTCCGGTCGTGGTTCGCCGCGCGGAACGCCTGGTAGCGGGTGTGCAGGCGACGATAGCGCGCATCGCTCATCCCAAGCGGCTTGTGCGGGAAGTCGATCAGCATCTGCTCGACCTTCCACACGTTCTTCGCCGAGAGGCGCCAGTCATAGGTGCCCATCTCGTCCGCCAGGTTCGCGAGGCCGAAGCCGAGCACGCGCCCCGAGAAGTCGACGTACGGGTCGACGTAGCTCGCGGCCAGCGCCCGCGCCGACGCAAAGACCGGCAGCCGCCCGTGCAGGCCGGGGTCGCGAGAGCGGGCGATGGAACCCCAGCGTCCGCGCTCCGTGTAGACGTAGATGACGTGATCGAGCTTGTCGATCGACTCGAAGCTGATGACGAGTGGGAGATAACCGTGCTGCTCGAGCACGACGGCGGCGAAGAGACACGCCTCGAGGCAGTGCGCCTGGGCGTGACGCACCACGCCGCGAAACCCACGCAGCGTTTCGCCGCCCTTCTCGTAGTTGTAGGGCAGCCGGTTCAGGTACGCCTGCACCTGGGCCGGCGTCTGCAGTCGCGAGACGAGTCGTCGTTCGCGCGGCGTGAATTCAGTCGACACCGATCATCACCCGGACGTCGGCCAGCACCTGCTCGGGCGTCCACTCGTTGCCGTTGTAGACCTGCACCAGGTTGCCCTGCCGGTCGATGATGGCGGTCCGGAGGTTGTGCGTGATGTCGCGCGGGTCGTTCGTGGCGCGCGAGATCGACACGCCGAAGCCCGAGGCCCACTTGTCGATCTCGTCCCGATCGCCGGTGACGAATGACCACAGCCGCGCGTCGGCGCCGAGCGACGCCGCGTGCGTCTTCATCACCGCCGGCGTGTCGACCGCCGGGTCGAAGCTCACGCTCAGCAGGCGCGTGCGGAGGATGTTGCCGTTCTCCTTCAGCTTCGCCTGCATCTTCTGGAAGTTCCTGTCCATCAGCGGGCAGAAGTTCGGCATCGGGCAGCTGGTGTAGATGAAGGTGACGACGACCGCTTCGCCGCGGAACGACGACAGGTTCACGTGCTTGCCGTCCTGATCGACGAACGCCGCATCCGGCACCGGCGCACCCATCTTGAGCAGTTCGAATCCGGACGACGCCGGCGGGGCGCCGCCGTCGGCAATCGCCAGTGGCGCGCTGCCGACCTTCTTCACCGAGACGAGGTAGGCCTTCGTCGGCTCGACGACGAGCGTGGCGTTGATGAGGTCGCCCGCAACGATCCCCTCGTACTCCTTCGCATCGAGCGCCGGGTAGGGCATCGTCATGGCCGACATGAAGCCGGGGATCTCCTCGTGCCGGATTACGGCCTGCTTGTGGTCGTCCTGCATCGACAGCACCTGCCCCTGCAGCGTGTACTCCTTGCGGTCGCCTGAGGCACCGCCGCACGCCGCCGAGAGCACGGAGAGAGCGAGGAAGAAAGCCATAGAGATGCGCATGGCCCTAGTTTACAGTTGGACCCCATGATCTGGGTCGGCACCTCCGGCTACAACTATCCTGAGTGGAAGGGGAGCTTCTATCCCTCCGACCTCTCGGCGGCGAAGATGCTGCCGTACTACGCGGCGCGCTTTCCAACGGTCGAGATCAACTACACCTTCTACCGGATGCCGAATGAGAAGCTGGTGTCGGGATGGGCAGCGCAGACGCCCGATCCTTATCGCATCACGCTGAAGGCGCCGCGCCGGATCACGCACGACAAGCGCCTGAAGGACACCGGCGAGCTTGTTCAGGGGTTCTGCCGGGTGGCGGCGTCGCTCGGCGACAAGCTCGGCGCGCTGCTGTTCCAGTTGCCGCCGAACTTGAAGAAGGACACGGCGCTATTCGATGCCTTCCTGGCCGAATTGCCGCCGCGCGTCTGCGCCGCATTCGAGTTCCGTCACCCGTCGTGGTTCGACGACGAGATCTTCGACCGGTTGAAGGCGCGGAACCTGGCCCTCTGCGTGTCGGACAGCGAGAAGTTGTCGGCGCCGGTGGTGGTGACGGCCAACTACGCGTACTTCCGCCTGCGTGACGAAGGCTATGGACGAGAGGACGTCGCCCGGTGGGCCGAGACGATCGTCGCGGCGACAACAGGTTGCAAGGACGTCTTCGTTTACTTCAAGCACGAGGACGAAGGGAAAGGCCCCGAGTTCGGCCAGATGCTGATGGCGCGATTGGCGGAGCGGTCGTAGCGGTCCTGGCCGTGACGCCGACCTGAAGGTCGGCCGCTACGTATTGTGCGCGCGTCAGTAGCTGGCGGCGAGCTGCTCGATTGGTTCGGCCGCAGTCGGCGTGGATCGGCGGCGAGCCGCGTGCCTGGCGGCGACGAACTCGACGATCGTCGTCTCGGCCCAGTAGCCGTCGTTGCCCGGCGTCGGCACGGCCAGGAAGCCGCAGTGTCCGCCGTGCGGTGAGATGCGCAGGTCGACGTGCGGGTTGTCCGTCAGCGCCGGACTGCGGAACGGGCCAGGTGGCACGAACGGGTCGTCTTCCGCCGAGATGACCAGCGCCGGCACCGCAATGCGGTCGGCCACACGCA
Organism: Acidobacteriota bacterium; assembly: GCA_043743165.1. Taxonomy (GTDB): domain Bacteria; phylum Acidobacteriota; class Vicinamibacteria; order Vicinamibacterales; family CAVVIG01; genus CAVVIG01. Next base: position 132,381 of record JAYTXA010000026.1, on the reverse strand, counting down.
TCGCGCTGCACTTGTCGTAGTAGTCGTCGGCATCGGCGAAGCCGAAATGCGGCGCCGTGAATGCGTTGTCGAACTGGCGCACCGTGCGGATCGACTTGAGGTGCGTGAGGTCGAACCGGCCGGGCCAGAAGCGTTCTCGTCGCTCCATGCGCTTCTTCAACTCGCGCACGAAGTTCCACTCGTAAAGGAAATTTTCCTTACGCTCGAGGGCACGCGTGCACTGGCCGATTTCGATGATCGGCGACACCGCAGCGACGGCCGTCAGCGCCGCCGGGGCGTCCGTGCCGTACTCGCCAGCCAGCTTGAGCGCCAGGTTGCCACCGAGTGAGTAGCCGGCGACCGCGATGGAGGTGAGGCGGTCCACCGTCGACAGTTCGTGGATGACCTGACGTGCATCCTCGGTCAGCCCGGAGTGGAAGAGACCTTCGGAGAGGTGCTCGGTGTTGCCACAATTGCGCTGATTCAGGCGCACGACATTCATGCCGCGCGCGAACGCCTTGTCGGCTATCCCCTTCATGTAGTGCGACTCGGCCGACCCGTTCAGGCCGTGCAGCGTCAGGATCGTCGGTCGATCCCAGGGCTCGGGCTGCCAGTGACAGGCGGCCACGACGCGCGTGTTGGCCTTGATGTCGAAGTACCGCACCGTGGGCGAGGGCAGACGGGAGAAATGGCGCGGGTTGCCCCAGCCGAACAGCGTCATGCGGTGTCCGCCACGGAGCGACGGGCGCGGAACAAACTCCTCCATCGCTGCGATCATACCGCTATCATTACGCCCATGCCGACGCGGCCGTTCTACACGAATCTGTATTTTCAGGTACTGGTGGCCATCGCGATCGGCGTGGTCCTCGGTGTGGTCGACCCTGCGAAAGCCGCGGCCATGAAGCCACTCGGCGACGGCTTCATCAAGCTCGTCAAGATGCTGATCGCGCCCATTGTGTTCACCACGGTGGTGGTGGGCATCGCTCATATGGGGGAGATGAAGGACGTCGGGCGCATCGGCCTGCGGGCGCTCGTCTACTTCGAGGTGGTGTCGTCGCTGGCGCTCGTCATCGGGCTCGTCGTGGTCACCGTGCTCAAGCCCGGCGCGGGCCTCAACTTCGACCCCACCTCGGCCGACCTGGCATCCGTATCGGCTTATACCTCTGGCGCTCAGCACCTGAGCACCATCGACTTCGTGCTCAACGTCATCCCCGACACCATCGTCGGCGGCTTCGCACGCGGCGAGGTGCTGCAGGTGCTGCTGTTCTCGGTGCTGTTCGGCCTGGCGCTGCTGCGGCTCGGGCCGCGCGTGCACCGCCTCGTCGAAATCATCGAGATGACGTCCGCCGCGCTCTTCGAGGTGGTCGCCCTGATCATGCGGTTTGCGCCCATCGGCGCCTTCGGCGCGATGGCCTTCACGGTGGGTCGCTATGGTCTCGGCTCGCTCGTGGCGCTCGGCAAGCTGATGGCCGGTGTCTACATCACCTGCGCCTTCTTCATCTTCGTCGTGCTCGGTGCGATCGCGCGCGCCACCGGCTTCAGCCTGATCAAGTTCCTGAAGTACATCGCGGAGGAAATCCTCATCGTGCTCGGCACCTCCTCGTCGGAGTCGGCGCTGCCGCGCATCATGGCGAAGCTGGAGCACCTCGGGTGCGCCAAGCCGGTCGTGGGACTGGTGGTGCCGACCGGCTACTCGTTCAATCTCGACGGCACGTCCATCTACATGACGATGGCGGCGATCTTCGTGGCGCAGGCCAGCGGCGTCCACCTGTCGCTGGCGCAGGAGGTGGGCATCCTCGGCGTGCTGCTGCTCACCTCGAAGGGCGCGGCGGCGGTCACAGGGAGCGGCTTCGTCACGCTCGCGGCCACACTCGCCGCGTTTCCCACCATCCCGGTGGCGGGCCTGACGCTGCTGCTCGGTGTCGATCGCTTCATGTCCGAAGCCAGGGCGATCACCAATCTCATTGGCAATGCCGTCGCCACGATGGTGGTGGCGAAATGGGACGGCGCACTCGACCTCGAGCGCGCGAACGCCATCCTCGACGGTCGCGAACCCGCCGCGACATCCGCGGCAATGTCGGCGGTGACGCCCGCCGCGGCACCGGCGGACTGAGGCGCACGCGGCCGTGCCGAGCGCCGACCCACAGAACTCAATCTGTTTCACGCCGGCCCGTGAACTGGCGCGCCTGATCCAGGCGCGGGAGGTGACGGCTCGCGACGTGATGCAGGCGTATCTCGCGCAGATTGCGCGCCTGAACCCCACGCTCAACGCCATCGTTGCGCGATTGCCGGACGAGGCGTGCCTGGCACTGGCTGATGCGGCCGATCGTGCACTGTCGGGTGGCGACGGCGTCGGGCCGCTGCACGGCCTGCCGGTCGCCTTCAAGGACGCCGAGCCGGCCGTCGGTTTCCCGTTCACGAACGGCTCGCTTATTTTCAAGAACCGCTATCCGACCGAAGACTCGGTGCTCGTCGAGCGTCTCGAGCGAGCGGGCGTGCTGCCCATCGGCAAGACGAACATCTCCGAGTTCACCATGGGGTCGCACAGTTACAACCGCGTCTACGGCACCACGGTGAACCCGTGGGATCCGACGAAGAGCGCCGGCGGTTCGAGCGGCGGTGCGGCGGTGGCCGTGGCTGCAGGCATGCTGCCCTTCGCGGACGGCAGCGACCTCGGTGGCTCGCTGCGGAACCCCGCCAACTTCAACAACGTCGTCGCGCTGCGGCCCACCGTGGGGCTTGTGCCGAATGCGCCGGTGCTGTTCCCGCTCATCGAGTTCAACGCGAAGGGGCCGATCGCTCGCAGTGTCGACGATGTGGCCTTCCTGTTGTCGGTGATGGCCGGCGAGGACAGCCGCGATCCTCGAACCTACCCGTGCAATCCGTCGCTGTTCGCGCAACCGCTGTCGCGTGACGTGTCAGGCACACGCGTGGCATGGTGTCCGGATCTCGGCGGCCTGCCGCTCGACCCGCGCGTTCGCCACGTTGTCGACGCGCAGCGCCGCGTGTTCGAGACGCTCGGCTGCATCGTCGAAGAGGCCGCACCGGACCTCCGTGAGGCCGACCACGTGTTCATGACGCTGCGCTCGTGGATGTCCGCGCACACGCTCGGTCCGTTGCTCGCGGCGCACCGCGAGTTGATGAAGCCCGAAGCAATCTGGCAGATCGAGCGTGGCCTGCGGGTCACGGCGGCGGAGGTGGCCGACGCGATGGGCCGACACGCCGGGATACTGGCGGAGATGCGGCGCTTCCACGCGCGCTACGACGTGCTGGTGTGCGCGGTGAGCCAGCTTCCGCCGTTCGACGCAGCGCTCGACTGGCCGGAGACGGTGGACGGAACCGCCATGGAGCACTACGTCGCGTGGATGAAGAGCACGTATCGCATCAGCACCACGCTGCAGCCGGCGCTTTCGGTGCCGGCCGGATTCACCGCCGAGGGGTTGCCGGTGGGTATCCAGATCGTGGGCCGGATGCGCGACGACGTCGGCGTGCTCAGCCTCGGGTCTGCCTTCGAGGCGGCGACGGGCGTGGGCAACCGGCGTCCGCCGCTGGCGGTGACTGCGCAGCGGTTGCGCTAGGATCGACGCGAACCATGACCCACTCGCCGAACGACGCTCCCCCCCAGCCCGCGCTCCTGCGCCACATCATCCCCGTGGTCGTGGGCGGCGCGGTCATCCTGATGCTGACCATCGTCACCGACAACTGGCTGGCGTCGCGGGGGCTGCTGCCCGCCGACGGGACGGTGCCGACGATCACGTCGCTGCTGCTGGTGACCGCGTATCGCGGTGTGTTCGCCATTGTCGGCTGTCACATGGCGGCACGGCTGGCGCCTGCCGGACAACCGCGCATCCGCTACGCCCTGGCTCTTGGCGCACTGTTGCTGGTGTTGAACGCGGTCGGGGCGACAGCCAACCAGGGCGTGTTCCCGACCTGGTATGTGCTGGTGAACCTGGCGTTGCCCATCCCCTGGGCGATTATCGGCGGCGGCACGGCCGCGCGCGTGATGGCCGGCGTCGAGCGCTGAGCACCTCAGTATCCCGCGGCCTTGCCTGCCGCCGAGCGGCCATCGGAGCCGCCCTGCAACCATCCGCCATCGCTGACAATGGCAGCGGTCTGCGCCAGCACTACCCCCGCGTTGTAGTCGACGTCGTAGCCGCGCGACTTGAGCAGGTCGACGGTGTCCGGCGAGATGCCGCGCTCGATCGACAGCCGATCCGGCATCCACTGGTGGTGCACACGCGGTGCGTCAATCGCATCCTGGATGTTCATGCCGAAGTCGACGACGTTGAGAATGACCTGCAGCACCGCTGTCGAGATGCGCGAGCCGCCAGGGGCGCCGACGGTCATGAACAGCTTGCCGTCCTTCAGCAGGATGGTCGGTGTCATCGCGGACAGTGGCCGCTTCCCGGGCGCGATGACATTGCGCTCGCCCTGCACGAGTCCGAACATGTTCGGCGTGCCAGGCTTGGCAGAGAAGTCGTCCATCTCGTTGTTCAGCAGGAAGCCAAGGCCCGGCACCGTGATGCCGTTGCCGTAGCCGCCGTTCAGCGTGTAGGTGACGGCCACCGCGTTCCCCTCGGCGTCGACCACCGAGTAGTGGGTGGTTTCCATCTTCTCGACACCAGCCGGTTGTCCCGGTTTCACCTCGACGCTCGGGGTCGCCTTCACCGGGTCGATGGTGGCGCGGAGTTTCGCGAGGTAGCTCTTGTCGAGGAGACCCGCGATCGGCACCTTCACGAAGTCGGGATCGCCGACGTACTCGTTGCGGTCGGCGTAGGCGCGCCGCATCGATTCAGCGACGTAGTGGATGGCGGACGCGCTGCCGGGGCCGCCCTTCTCGTAAGTGGTGCCTTCGAGGATGCCGAGCATCTCGAGCAGGGCGATGCCGCCCGAACTCGACGGCGGTGCGGTGATGACCGTGTAGCCCCTGTAGGTGCCCTGCAGCGGGGTGCGTTCGATAGCCTTGTAGTTCTTCAGGTCGGCGGTTGAGATGAGGCCGCCGTGCTTCGTCATCTCTTCGGCGAATCGCTCTGCCGTCTCGCCCTCGTAGAACTCGTTCGGGCCGTTGGTGGCGATGCGCTGCAGGGTGCGTCCGAGTTCAGGTTGCACCAGCGTTTCGCCGACATCGTAGAAGCGGCCGTCGCGCTGGAAGATGCGCTTCGACTCCGGGTTCGCCGCGAGGCCGCGCGAGCTTTTCAACCCTTCGGCCAGCGCATAGGAGACCGGGTATCCCTTCGTCGCCAGTTCGACGGCCGGCGCGAGGTTGTCGGCCCACGTGCGCGTGCCGTACTTCGCGTTCGCCATCTCGAAGCCGCGCACCGAACCGGGGACACCACTCGACCGCCACCCCTCGATGCTCGCCTTTGTCGGGTTACCCTGGGCATCGAGATACATGTTGCGGGTCGAGCGCTCGGGCGCGCGTTCGCGGAAGTCGATGAAGGTGGTGCGCCCGTCGGCCAGGCGAATCAGCATGTAGCCGCCGCCGCCGATGTTACCGGCGAACGGGTGCGTCACGGCCAGCGTGAAACCGACCGCCACTGCGGCGTCGACGGCGTTGCCGCCTCTCTGCAGCACACTCAAGCCGACGTCGGTGGCGATCGACTCCATGGCGACGACCAGGCCGTGCCGGGCGCGGACCGGCTGCCGTGTCGCCTGGACCGGGGCGACCGCAGGGAAGACCAGGCAGACGCAGAGCAGCAGCGGAAGGGTTCGGCGCATGACGCGATTCTAGAGCGATTTCCGCAAACCTGATCCATGATGCCGTCGCCTGAGTTGCACCGTTCACATCCTGAGGACGCCCCACATGTTGAATCCCGAGAAGATCCTGCAGACCGGCTTTGCCTTCTGGCCATCCAAGGTGCTGCTGAGCGCCATCGAGATCGGCCTCTTCAGCGAACTGGCCCGCGGACCGGAAACGCGCGACGTGCTGGCTGGTCGCCTTGGCCTGCACCCGCGGTCGGCGGCCGATTTCCTCGATACGCTCGTCGCACTGGGTTTTCTGACCAGGGCTGACGGCGTGTACGCCAACACGCCGGAGACCGACCTATTCCTCGATCGGAAGAAACCGTCGTATGTCGGCGGCATTCTCGAGATGGTCAACCATCGCCTGTATCCGTTCTGGGGACACCTGACCGAGGGACTTCGCACCGGGCAGCCGCAAAACGAAGTGAAGCATGGCGGCCCGGGCCTGTTCGAGACGCTCTATGCGGATCCGGCCCGGCTGCGGGAGTTCCTGGCGGCGATGAGTGGCATCAGCCACGGCGCCAACATGACGATTGCGCATGCGTTCCCCTGGGCCGGCTACAAGACGTTCGCCGACATCGGCACGGCACAGGGCGACCTCGCGGCGCAGGTGGCGCTGGCGAACCCGCATCTCACCGGTGTTGGCTTCGATTTGCCGGAGGTAGCGCCGATTTTCGAAGAGTACGCGGCTGCCGTGGGGGTGGCCGAGCGCGTGCGCTTTCAGGTAGGCGACTTCTTCGCGGACGCGTTGCCCTCGGTCGATGTCGTCATGATGGGTCACATCCTGCACGACTGGGACCTGCCGACCAAGCGGATGCTCATCCAGAAAGCGCATGCGGCGCTGCCGGTCGGCGGCGCCCTGATCGTCTACGAGGCGATCATCGACGACGACCGCTCGCAGAATGCGTTCGGCCTGATGATGAGCCTCAACATGCTGATCGAGACGCCGGGCGGATTCGACTACACCGGTGCCGATTGCCAGGGGTGGATGAAGGCGGCCGGCTTCTCGTCGACACGCGTGCAGCATCTCGTCGGCCCCGACTCCATGGTGGTGGCTATCAAGTAGGATCGGCACCATGACGTTCAGGATGTTGACTGTTGCGCTGCTGCTCAGCGCCAGCACGGCGCTCGCCCAGACCGCAGAACAGAAGGTGCAGTCGCTCGTCTCGGGCGCGTCGTTCAGGGAGGCTCGCGTCGCCCTCGAGGCCGATCACGCGCGCTTCGTGCGCGAGCTGATCACGCTCACCGAGATTCCGGCACCGCCGTTCAAGGAGACGAAGCGCGGCGCGGCCTATCTCGAGATGCTGCGCGCGGCGAAGCTCACCGCCGTCGAGACCGACGCCGAGGGGAACGTGATGGGGCTTCGGAAGGGCACCGGCAGCGCGCCGATGCTGGCGGTGCTGGCGCACCTCGACACGGTGTTCCCGGAAGGGACCGACGTCAAGACGAAGCTCGAGGGGACGAAACTGCACGCGCCAGGGGTGGGTGATGACACGGGCGCGCTGGCACTCATGCTGAGCGTCGTCCGGGCGATGGACGCGGCGAAGGTGCAGACGCCAGGCGACATCCTCTTCGTCGGCAACGTCGGTGAAGAAGGCGAAGGCGATCTGCGGGGCGTGAAGTACCTGCTGCAGAAGGGCAAGTACAAGGACCGCATCAAGAACTTCATCTCCATCGACGGTGGCTCACAGGACGGCATCGTGAACGGCGGCCTCGGCAGCCGGCGGTACCGCGTCACCTTCAAGGGCCCTGGCGGACACAGTTACGGCGCGTTTGGCCTGGTCAGCCCGGCCTTCGCCCTGGGCGACGCGATGGCACGTTTCTCCAGGTTGCAGGTGCCGCGACTGCCGCGCACGACGTTCAATGTCGGCGTAGTGGGCGGCGGCACGTCGGTGAACTCCATTCCGACCGACATGTTCATGCTGGTCGACATGCGCTCGGAGTCGCCCGACGAGTTGAAGAAGGTGGACGAGGCGTTCCAGCGGGTGGTGCGTGAGGCGGTCGACGAGGAGAACAAGGTGCGCAGTACCGCCGAGGGGAAGATCGTGGCGGACGTCAAGTTGATCGGCGACCGGCCATCTGGAACCACCGCCACGTCCACGTATCTCGTGCAGGCCGCGGCAGCGGTGGCTCGCGCCTACGGATTCACCCCCTCCTTCGAGATCGGCAGCACCGACGCGAACGTGCCGATTGCCATGGGCATTCCGGCCATCACCATCGGCCGTGGCGCTGGTGGCCGTTCCCATTCCCTGGATGAGTGGATCGACGTGACGAAAGAGAAGAACGTCCAGGCAGGTGAAGTGGTTCTGGCGACCATCCTGGCCGCGGCCGACGGCCGCTGACCCGCCCTTCTTGCTAGAATTGAACGATTTCTTTCCTGCGCATTACTAGTCGGAAGACCCCAGAGGTACGAGAGTCGATGGATACGATCAACTTCACCCGCGGTGTGCCCGCCAACGAATCCTTCCCGCTCGACGAGGTCGCATCGGCGGCCATCGATGCGCTCAAGGCGCGCGGACCGGCGATGCTCCAGTACGGTCCCTCGGCCGGCTTCCAGCCGCTCCGCGAGTGGATCGCGCAGTGGCAGGGCGTCAGCGCCGACCGCGTGCTGACCGGCAACGGTTCGCTACAGATTGTCGAGTTCCTCTGCCTCGGGCTGTTGAAGCCGGGCGACGTGGTCTTGACCGAAAATCCGACCTACGACCGCACCATCACGATGCTCCGCCGCCACGGGCTGCAGGTGGTGGGCATTCCGCTCGAAGTGGACGGCCCGAACCTGGCGGCGCTCGAGGCGGCCGTCCGGCAGCACAAGCCGAAGGTCTTCTACATCATTCCGGACTTCCAGAATCCGTCGGGCACGACGTGCTCGGGCGTGAAGCGCAAGGCCGTGGCCGCACTCGCCGAGCAGTACGACTTCCTGCTGGTGGAAGACGCGCCGTACCGGCCGCTGCGCTACCGTGGGCAGGAAGAGCCGTCGATCTACTCGCTGGCGCCCGAGCGAACGCTGTTCATGTGCTCGTTCACCAAGCTCATTGCGCCCGGCGTGCGCACCGGCTTCATGATCGGTCGCCCCGACATCATCCAGAAGCTGGCGAAGGTGGCGGAAGACACCTACATTTCGCCCGGCTACCTGGCGCAGGGGATCACCTACGAGTGGTGCCAGCGCGGGCTGCTGCAGCCGCAAATCGAACGCCTGAAGCAGTTGTATCTGCCGCGCCTGGATGCGTGCCTCGCGGCACTCGACACGTACATGCCCGGTGCCGTCGAGGCGCGACCCGACGGCGGCTTCTTCATCTCGCTGACGCTGCCCGAAGGGGTGCTCACCAGCAAGGTCCGCGCGGCGGCGTCGACGCGCGCGCTGAACCTGTCTGATGGTGAGGCGTTCTTCCCGAACGGCGGCGGCGACCGCTTCCTGCGCCTCCCGTTCTGCGCGCTCTCGCCAGCGGCGATCGAGGAAGGCGTTCGGCGGCTCGCCCAGAGCGTCGACGCCAGCCGCGCGTAGCTCCTCGAACGACAGACGCGGAGGCCTGAGGCCGTCGCCTCGGTCTCCATGTCTGTCCAGAAAGCTGACCTCGATGGTGAACGACGTCGCCAGGCTCTGGTCGCTGACAGTACGCGCCAGTACCGTCCTGTGCCTCTGCGGTGCGGTTGCCGGCGCCGCCTGTCGTCGCGCCGAGCCTGAACCTCCCGCTCCCGCCGGTCCACACCTGTCGGGCACCCTCCGCCTGCCAGGCCTTCGCGGTGACGTGGGTGTGGTCCGCGACGAGTGGGGCATCCCGCACATCACCGCCGCCAATACCGACGATCTGTTCTTCGCGCAGGGCTTCGTGCAGGCACAGGATCGCCTGTTCCAGATGGACCTCTGGAAGCGCGCCGCCCAGGGGCGGCTGGCCGAGGTGATGGGCGCGAACTTCATCCAGCGCGATTCCATGACCCGCCGCATCCAGTTCCGCGGCGACTTCGAACGTGAGTGGCAGAGTTACGGTCCGGACACGCGCCGCATCGCGGTCGCCTTCACCAACGGCATCAATGAGTGGGTGCGGCTCGCACGGCAGGAATTGCCCGAGGAATTTCAGTTGGCCGGCTGGGAACCCGAACTCTGGAAGCCGGAAGATCTGTTGAATCGCACCGATACCTACCTGGCGAGCAGCGCCGCGCTCGACGACCTGGTGCGCGCCCGGTTGGTGGCGACGCTTGGGCCGACACGCGTCGACCAGTTGCTGCCGCCGCCGGCAGGTCGCCGCACCACGCCTGACCTCGGTGTCGACCTCACGGCGGTGACCTTCGTCGTGTCAGACGCGCTGCGCCGCATCGGTACGGCGCCGTTCTTCCTCGCGCTGGCCGGCCCGGTCAGCGAGGCGGCACGTCCAACCCAGCAGACGCCCGACGTGCAACTGCTGGCCGACGGCCACTCACCCTTCGACGGCGACGCGCCCCTGATTCCCTCGAGTGCTCCGCGCTCTGGCGCCGGACGGACGTGGCTGGTTGATGCCGCTCACAGCGCGTCGGGACAGCCACTCCTGGCCGTTGCCGAGAGCGATCGCCTCCGGAGTCCGTCGAGCCGCTATCTGGTGCAGCTCTCGGCGCCGGGCTGGAACGTCATCGGCGCCACGTCGCCGTGGCTGCCTGGAGTGGTCATCGGTCACAACGCGCGGATCGCCTGGGCCTACACCGCGTCCGACGATGACACGCAGGACGTGTTCGTCGAGCGGACGAACCCGGAGAACCCGCATCAGGTGGCGCGCGACGGCCGCTGGGTCGATATGAACGTCGACCGCGAGCGCCTCTCGGTGAAGGGACGCGCGGTGCCGGTCGAGTACGAACGTCTCTATACCCCCGACGGCGTCGTCGTGGCGCAGGACCGCGAGCGGGCGCTGGTCTACACGCTGCGCTGGACCGGCACCGAGTACGGTGGGGCAGGCGAACTTGCGGCGCTCGGGATTGCCCGGGCGGAGTCGTGGCCAGACTTTCGAGCGGCGCTGGCCAGATGGAAGGCGCCGGCGGCCGACTTCGTCTACGCCGACCTCGACGGGCGGGCGGCGCGGCAGCGCGCCGGGCTCGTGCCAATTCGCCCGGCCGGCGCCGGACTCCTGCCGTCCGCCGGCTGGCTCGGTTCGCGCGGCTGGCAGGGCTTCACCGACCTGAGCCTTCAGTCCGACGCCGTCGCGGCGACCCGCTCCGGCGACGAACCCTCGCCCGTCTCGGCGGCCGACCTCCAGCGGGCGCAACTCGACATCCGCTCCAGGAATGCGAGCGCGCTGATCGCCAGGCTCGATAAAATCGGGTCTGTGACCAAACAAATTGAGGCGGCCCGAACCAGACTGGGCGCCTGGGACCGGCGCATGCGCGGAGAATCGACCGACGCTGCCCTCTACCGAGCCTGGGACGGGGCCATCAGGCAGCGTCTGGCGGCCAGGCTGGTTCAGGCCGACCTCGTCGCCGAATTCGCGCCCAGGATCGACCCGGTCGCACTGCTCAGTGGTCCTGTGTCGAGCGGTGCTGGCGGCGACATCGGCCCCTGGCGCGACATTTTGATGGTGGATGCCCTATCTGATGCGATCAGGGCTCAGAGCGGCGCCACCGACTCGCGTGCCCGCTTTACCTTCTCTCACCCGCTGGCCGTGTTCGCGGATGCCAGGCGAAAGTTTGACGTGGGTGGATATCCACTGCACGGTCATACAGATACGGTGTTTTCAACCGACGGCACACGCGGACCGGTGTTCCAGGCGGTGTTCGACCTTTCCGACTGGAATCGCGCGGCGGTCACCAACCCGCCAGGGCAGGCCGGATCGCCTTCGAGCCCACACTATGGTGACCTGGCCTCCCCCTGGGCGGCCGGAGAATACATCAATCTGTTATTCGCCCAATCTACCGCGCTGTCGCCGCGTTCCTCTGGCCTGATCCTCCAGCCTCGCTAGCCGCGCGCTGGATCGTCATGAGGCGTCGTAGCCAATGGACCCGGCGCCGTGCGGTCCGTCAGCACGGTAGTCTTCCGCGTACTTGGCGCGACCGGTCACTTTGGCGACAAGATCCGGCGGCGTGTAGTTAGTTGGTGCCGACGAGGCGGGGCTGATCGGGCATGTGCACTCCCTCCGCACGGACCCGAAAGCCCGGCGGAGGGAAGATACATCGTCGGGTCCTACTTCGCCGTGCCGAAGTTCACCTTCGGCACCGCCTTCGCGGCTTCCGGCGCCTCGAAGAACGGGTAGTCCTTGAAGCTGAAGATTCTGTTCGTGACGTTGGCGGGGAACTGGCGACGTGACGTGTTGTACGCCTGCACCGCTTCGTTGTAGCGCATGCGTTCGACGGCGATGCGGTTCTCCGTGCCGGACAGTTCGTCCATCAGCCGGTTGAACTGCTCGTTCGCGCGCAGCTGCGGGTAGTTCTCCACGACGGCCAGCAGCCGGCCGAGGGCGCCGGTCTGCGCATTGGCGGCCTGGATGGTCTCGTCGGGTGAGCGTGCGGCAAGCAGGCGCGAACGCGCGTCGGCGATGTCCTTGTAGACACCCTCTTCGTGCGCGGCGTAGCCCTTCACCGTTTCGACCAGGTTCGGAATGAGGTCGTTGCGGCGCTGCAGCTGGTTCTGCACCTGCGCCCACTGCGCCTTGATGGCCTCTTCCTGGCTGACGAACGTGTTGTAGGAACAGCCGGTTAACGGAAGCACCGCGAGCGCGAGAATCATCAAACGAACTGCCGTTCTGCGAGTCATGCCCATCCCCCGATTGTAATCACCAACTGGAGCCGCCGCCGCCACCACCGCTACGGCCGCCACCGAAGCCACCGAATCCGCCGCCGAATCCACCTCCACCGCCGCCACCGAACCCGCCGCCGAACGGCCCGACGCCGCTCGACCATCCGCTCCACCCGCTCCGCCGGGTGCCGCCGCGCGGCCCGCCACCGCTGAAGCGGCTCAGGATGATGAACACGATGAAGATGATGAGCAGCCAGTTCGGCGAGAACGACTGCTCCGGGCTGCGGCGTACGGCCGTCTGCGGCACACCCTGCAACGGCACGTTGCGCCCTTGCGCGATGCGGCTGGCCAGGGCGTTGGTGCCAGCCACGAGGCCGCCGCCGTAGTCGCCGCTCCTGAAGGAGGGCGTCATCAGTTCCCGGCTGACCTGTCCGGAGTAGCCGTCGGTGATGAACGGCTCGAGGCCGTAGCCGACCTCCACCCAGACGCGTCGTTCCTGCACCGCGACGAGCACCAGCAGGCCGTTGTCCTTGCCCTGCTGGCCGATGCCGCGGCCGCCGTTCTGGAACATCTTCACGGCGTAGTCGCGGATGTCCCCGAATGGGGCAACGGTCTGGACCGTGGCAACGACGATGACGTCGCCGCTGGCTGCCTGGAGCGCCGTAATCGTCTGTTCGAGGCGGCGCGCGTTCTCGGCGTCGATGATGCCCGCGAAGTCGTTCACCGGTCGCGTCAGGGCCGGAATGTCCGTGGCCTGCGCAAAGGCGCCCGTGGCGCAGAGCCACAGGCAGAGCATCAGGATGGCCGTGACCGGCACCAGACGGCGTCCATGCCGGACGATCGCGGGCGCCTGTGTCACGCCGCACTCCAGCGATCGAGTGCGCCGACCAGCGCGTCCATCGCGGTCAGGTAGTCATCGAAGATGCGGCGGGCTTCATCGGACGAAATCGTGCCGTTCGGGGCGAGTTCCACGACGCGGGCCAGCACCGGGAGGGCCACGGGTGCCTGCGCCATGCGCCCGACGTTCTTCAGCAGGGCGGCCAGCGGCGCTGCCGAGTGCGCAACCAGATCGGCCAGGCGGTCGTTGCGACCTTCAGTTTCGAGAAAGCCTTCGCGTAGGTGCAGCAGGTGACTGCGCGCCTGGACTTCGCACGCGCGCCGGAGGTCGGCCGGCGCGATTGAGAGTCCCTCGAACGGGTTCGGGCCAGACACCAGTTCGTGATCAGCCAGGATGGCGCCGAATTCGAAAGGGAAGACATCGAGCGAGCGTCCGAACTCGTTGGCTTCGAGGATGAGCGGCGTGGCCAGTCCGCGCCGGCGCCAGGCTGCCAGGCGTTCAGAGCAGTAGCGCAGGTCGGTCGAGGTGACCGTGTCGACGACCGCGAGCGTCGCGACCGGCCCTTCGAGTGTGCCGGTGGCGCCGTAGACGGCAAGCGACTGCATGCGAGCCCCGAAAATGGTTCGCAGGTCCGCATCGAGGTCGTGGATGGCTTCGGCGTTACGCATCGTGTTTGATCTTAGCGCTATCGCCCATCGTCCATCGCCCAACCCCCATCCTCCATCCTCCATCCTCTACAATGTTCCCTCGATGCGACTCCGCGAATTGAACGTCGGCTGTTTCGGCGGCGGCACCGGGCTTCCCAGTCTGCTGGGCGGGCTGAAGACCAACCCCTGGATCAACGCCGATGCCGTCGTCACCATGTTCGACAGCGGCGGCAGTTCGGGGGTGTTGCGCGACGAACTGGGCGTGCTGCCGCCGGGCGACATCCTGAAGTGCGCCCTTGCCCTCGCCCGGAATTCGCGCGAGGCACGCCGCGTGCTGCTGGCGCGGCTGCCGACGCTCGAGCACGCCAAGCTCGGCGGACACACCGGCGGCAACCTGCTGCTCTCGATGATGCAGCGCTACAGCGGCGACTTCCTCGATGCCATCGACGGCCTGCGCGCGCTGCTCGGCTGCCGCGGCCGCGTCTGGCCCGTCAGCGTCCAGCAGGCGTCGGTCTGCGCCGAGTACAACGACGGTTCGATGACGCGCGGGGAAGTGGAAGTGGACGCTGGCCAATCGTCCGGCTTTGCCGTGCAGCGGATCTGGCTCGAGCCGCCGGTGTCGATTCATCCCGCCGTCGCGCGCGCCATCGAAAAGTTCGATGCCGTGGTTATCGGGCCTGGCAGCTTCTACACCAGCCTGATGCCCATCTTTCTCGTGCGCGGCGTGCCCGAGGCACTGAAGAGCATGACGGGGCCGGTCATTCTCGTGGCGAACCTGCTGACCGAAGGGCGGGGGATGGCCGGGTTCACCGCAGCCGACGCGGTGGCCGCCATCGAAGGCGCCATCGATCGGCGCGTCGACCTGGTGATCACGAACAACAGATGGCCCAGCCAGGGGGTTCTCGACCGATACGCGGTCGAGCACAAGGAACCGCTGCAGGTCGGCACGCTCCCGTCGCACGTCGAGGAGGTGAGCGCCGCACTGTGGCGTGGCGACATCGCGCGTCACGATCGCCTGCGTCTGGCCTACACCGTGTGGAGCGTGCTGTCGCAGCGACTGCTCACGTAGCCGTTGGTCGGTTGGTCGTCAGTCCTTCTTCGTGCGGCGGGGACGGGTCGCAGCCTTCGCTCGCGGCTTCTTCTTCGCCGTCGTTGGCGCCGCCGTCGTTGGCGCCGCCGTGGTTGCCCCGTCGCGGTCGGCCTTGAGCCGCGCCGCCCGTTCGATGATGGTGGCCAGCATGGTGCCGGAGTCGCCGCCCTTCGCCGGCCGGTTGGTCTGCCAGACGGCGGGGTTGTCGCTGGCCAGGATGTCCTCGAAGTCGCCGTCGCTCTTCACGCTTCTCGGCGCGAACTCGGCGATGTCGAGCTCGCCTGACGACCAGTCGTCCTTGTGCTTGATGAGCAGCCACGACCGTTGACCCGACCCGCTGCCACCGCGCGCGCCGACATAGCGGCCGCTCGTCCGTACCAACACCCACGACCCTTTCAGCTTGTAACCGTCGAGTGTGAACTTGAGGTCGCCCTTCTTCAGCGCGGCTTCGATGTCGGGGACCTCGGCCGTCCAGGTGCCCTTGTCCCACAGCATCACGATGCCGGCCCCGTAGCCCTCGGGGATGACCCCTTCGAATTCGCCGTAATCGAACGGGTGATCCTCGGTCTGCATGGCCAGCCGCTTCGTCTTCGGGTCGAGCGACGGCCCCTTCGGCACTGCCCACGACAACAGCACGCCGTTGAGCTCGAGGCGGAGGTCGTAGTGGAGGTGACTGGCCAGATGCTTCTGCACGCAGAAGTAAAGCGTGGCGCCCTTGCGCTCCGGGACTGTCCCCTCGGGTTCGGGCGTTTTCGTGAAGTCGCGCTTGCGCGTGTATTCGTCCAGAGCCATCGGAAATTTCAGATTTCAGATTGAAGACTGAGCTGCCTCGGCCCTGCTCAGCACCTGGCGGATTCGCGGCAGCAGCAGCGTGAGCAAGATGGCCGCCATGAGGAGGATCGCGACGACGAGCAGGAAGAACCGGCTGTGCGGCATCGTGCCCCAGTACGCGCCGAGCGCGCCGGAGAAGTAGCCACCGGCTGACAGGCCGACGAACCAGGCCCCCATCATCACTCCGCGGCTGCGCGGCGGAGCCACGCGGTTGACCAGCGACAAGCCCATCGGGCTGAGGCAGACCTCGCCCAGAGCAATCAGCAGGTAGGCGCCGACCAGCCAGGACATCGACACCCGGCCCGAGTCGCCGCCGACGAGTCCGGCCACCGCCATCACGCCGAACGCCACCGCAACCAGCAGGATGCCGAGCAGAATCTTTACCGGCGTCGACGGTTCGAGACCGCGCCGCCCGAGCCACGTCCAGAGTCCGACGAAGACGGCTGAGAAGACGATGACCCCGAGCGGCTCGACCGACTGGAATGTTTCCGGTGCGAACGACGTGACGGTGTTGTCGCGGGCCCAGAACGTCAGCGTGAAGCCGTTCTGGTAGAACGCCAGCCAGAACACCGCCACGATCGCGAACATCGCCAGCAGCGTCGTCACGCGCGTCCGCGCCTCGGCGGGCGAGAGCGAGGCGTGTTCGGACGACTCTGGTTGCACCCGGTCGGCCGCATTCCCGAGATAGCGCCTGCCGCCGATGAAGCACGCCAGCGAGAGCGCCATGGCGAGCGCTGCCGAACCGAAGGCCACGCTCCAGCCGTAGTGCGCGCGCAGCCACGCCACGCCGATCGGCGACAGGAGCCCGCCGAGGTTGATCCCCATGTAGAAGAGGTTGAATCCGGCATCGCGCAGTTCCGGACGATCGCGATACAGGTTGCCGACGATGGTGGAGACGTTCGGCTTGAGGAGACCGGTGCCCGCGGCCAGGAGCACCAGCGCGGTATAGAAAAAGGGGAGCGACTCGACAGACAGCACCAGGTGCCCGAGCATCATCAGGGCGCCGCCGACGAGCACGGCCCGGTAGAAGCCGAGCACGCGGTCCGCCAGGAGGCCGCCGAGCAGCGGCAGCAGGTAGACGCCGCCGATGTAGCCACCGTAGACGCGGCCGATGCGCGCCGCGTCGAAATGCAGCACCTCGTCCATGTAGAGCGTGAGGATGGCCATCATCGAGTAGAAGCTGTAGCGCTCCCACAACTCGGTGAAGAACAGGACGTACAGGCCGGGTGGATGGCGATGGGCTGCGGAGGAGCGTGCTGGCATGGCGCGTCTGCCGGTTCACTCTAGCAGACGTATGCCAGAATGACCGGATGCTGCGTGCCCTGCTTGTCTCGACCTACGACCTTGGCCACCAGCCGTTCGGCCTGGCGTCGCCAGCGGCGTGGCTGACGCGCGAAGGATGCGAGGTGTCGTGCCTCGATCTCTCGAAGCAGGCGCTCGACGAGACGCTGCTCGCCCGCGCTGATCTCATCGCGTTCCACCTGCCGATGCACACCGCCACACGCATGGCGGCGCCGGTGATTCGCAAGGCGCGCACGCTCAATCCGTCGGTGCACCTCGCTGCCTACGGGCTCTATGCGCCGCTGAATGCCGACTGGCTCCGTACGCTTGGTGTGCAGAGCGTGGTCGGCGGCGAATTCGAGGCCGACCTTGCCGCGATTGCGCGTTCCCTCATGGCAGCGCCGACAGGCGCACCGCTTGTGGACGCCGTGAGAGCGGTCGTGTCGTTGGCGAAGCTCACCTTCCTCACGCCGGACCGGAGCGGACTGCCGCCCTTGCACCGCTACGCCACGTTGCGCGTGGCCGACGGCTCGACGCGCGTCGCCGGCTACACCGAAGCGAGCCGGGGCTGCCGGCATCTGTGCCGGCACTGTCCGGTGGTTCCGGTCTACGGCGGGCAGTTCCGTGTGGTGCAGACGGACGTGGTGCTGGCAGACATCGACGCGCAGGTGGCGGCTGGCGCACAGCACATCACGTTCGGCGATCCGGACTTCTTCAATGGTCCGACGCACGCGATGCGGATCGTCGAGCGCTTGCACGCGCGTCACCCATCGCTGACCTACGACGTCACCATCAAGGTCGAGCACCTGCTGAAGCAGCGCGCGCTGCTGCCGCTGTTGCGCGACACCGGCTGTCTCTTTGTGACCAGCGCGGTCGAGTCGATCGACGACCGCGTGCTGGCAATCCTGGACAAGGGGCACACGCGAGCCGACTTCGAGGAGGCGGTCGCGCTGTGCCGCGCGTCGGGGCTGACGCTGGTGCCGACCTTTGTGCCGTTCCACCCGTGGATGTCGCTCGACGACTACTGCGATCTGCTCGACGCGCTGGTGCGCCTCGACCTCGTCGATCACATCGCCCCGATTCAGCTGGCGATTCGACTGCTCGTGCCGTCCGGGTCGAGGCTGCTGGAGCTGCCGGACGTGCGTGCACTGGCCGGCGTGTTCGACCCGAACACGCTCACGCATCGCTGGGAGCATCCGGACCCGATGGTCGATGCGCTGCAGGCCGACGTGTCGTCGCTGGTCGGCCGACGCCTCACGTCGCACCGCCGTGAACTGTTCCAGGCCATCGCCGCCCTGGCGTTCGAGCGAGCCGGACGTCCGGCGCCGTCGCTGGCCGCGGCTCCGGCGCGCGACGTGCCGCAGTTCGACGAACCGTGGTACTGCTGCGCGGAACCGAACCCCGAACAGCTGACGCTGGTCTGATGGGTAGCCTTGGCGGAGGCTGGTCAGGTCGGCGCGGTCGGGCGAACCTGTGAGGCGCGTGCTGCTGGTGGCAACCACTACCGGCTATCAGACGCGGGCGTTCGGCGACGCCGCGGCTTGCGTCGGTGTAGAGCTGGTCTTCGCCACCGACCGCTGTGCCGTGCTCGACGACCCATGGCGCGATTCCGCCATACCGGTCCGGTTCCATGCGCCCGCTGCGTCGGTGCAGCGTATCGCCGCCGCGCACCGCGCCCGGCCGTTCGCGGCGGTCATGGCGGTGGGCGATCGCCCGGCGGTGCTGGCGGCGCGAGCGCGCGAGGTCCTCGGGCTCCCGGGGCATTCCGCAGAGGCAGCCGGCGCCGCGCACCACAAGGTCGAGACGCGTACCCGTCTGCGCAGCGCAGGCCTCCCGACGCCCTCGTTCATCGTCCGGCCCCTCGATTCAGACGCGGCGGCCTTGTCTGAGATCGTCACCTTCCCGGCCGTGGTGAAGCCGGTGTCGCTCTCGGGCAGCCGGGGTGTCATGCGCGTGGACGACGAGGCGGGGCTGGCCCGGGCGATCGAGCGCCTGCGTGCGCTGATGGCGCGGCCCGACATCCGCGTCGAGCGCGATCCGGCACACGCGCTGCTGCTGGTGGAGTCGTTCATCGCCGGCCACGAGTTCGCGCTCGAAGGGGTGCTGACGGACGGCGTGCTGCGTACGCTGGCCATCTTCGACAAGCCCGATCCGCTGGACGGCCCGTTCTTCGAAGAGACCATCTACCTCGCGGGCAGCGGACTGGGTGAGGCCGAGGCACGGCGGATCGAGGAGGCCGTGGCCGCCGCCGCCCTCGGCATCGGCCTGCGTCACGGACCCATTCATGCGGAGTGCCGCGTCCATGCGACGGGCGTGTTCGTGCTCGAAGTGGCGGCGCGACCCATCGGTGGCATCTGCGCGCGCTCGCTCCGGTTCGAGCAACCGCGAGGTGGCGCACGCATCTCGCTGGAGGAACTGCTGCTGCGGCATGCCCTCGGCGAGGACATCAGCGGCTGGCAGCGCGAGGCGCAGGCGTCGGGCGTGATGATGATTCCGATTCCGCGACGTGGCGTATACAAAGGGGTGACAGGGGTGGACGCCGCACGCGAGGTGCCCGGCGTTGACGATGTGGTGATCACGGCGAAGCTCGATCAACTGCTGCTGCCGCTTCCCGAGGGGGCCAGCTACCTCGGGTTCATCTTCGCGCACGGCAAGACGCCGGCGCAGGCCGACCTGGCGCTGCGAGCCGCGCATCACCGCCTGGCCTTCACCGTGATTCCCGATTTGCCGGTGCTACAATCGACCCATGGCTGACAGCGGACGTACCGTCTTTTGCGTGAAACTCCAGAAGGATTTGCCCGGACTCGCGTCACCACCGTGGCCGGGCGAACTCGGGCAGCGCGTGTTCGACAACGTGTCGGTCGAGGCTTGGAAACTCTGGGAAGAGCGCATGAAGATGATCCTCAACGAGTACCGTCTCATGCCCTTTCAGAAGGAAGCGCAGGAACTCGTCGCCAAGCACATGGAGGAGTTCTTCTTCGGTGAAGGCTCCGCATTGCCGCCGGATTACAAGCCCGAACAGACCAAGTAGCGACGCCGTACGCCCATGCCCGAGCAGGAAGATCGCCATCGCGCGTGCTGGTACGGACGACGAACACCAGACATCCCCCCCAACATCGGCTTTCACACCATCGAGGACGGGCATTTACTCTACTGTGCCCATCCGATGCTCTTTCCGGTCGTCGGTTACCAATTCGACGTCCGCAACTGTGAAGGCTGTGACTACTATCGCGCCCGGCGCTCACCCTCGGCCAGCTAGTCCGAGCGTCCCCCGTCACGCCCCCGCACCCACCGCACGCCTGTGAATTGAACGCGACAATCGGGCTTGCACCTGCAGCCAGCATCGAGGTGCGTCGTGGTTCGCTACTCCACACCAGCCCGACTGCAGCGATCTACTGCACAGTCGGGATAGCACCCGAATTGCTCACCTGCAAGTCGTTGAATCACTTCCAGTTGGAAAACCGGCGCTGCGGCTGACGTGGCACATCGTTTGATATCGCTGGGGTGATGGTGTGTGAACGCCCCACCTGTCCGATTGAACGTTTGCTGGTTCCCCGGGAGCCGGACGACGACCGCGATCAGGAGCCGGATGAGACACCCGAGCCGCCTCTCGACGAGCCGCCTCCCGTGCCCATGCAGGATCCGCCAGCGGAGCCGGAGCAGAAGGGCCCGTTTGTTGTCAATGCCTGGTGACACGGGACCATCGACGGAGGATAACGTGAGTACAGAACAGCCACGCAAGGAACGTCGCGGATTCGCGTCCATGTCGCCCGAGAAGCAGCGCGAGATCGCCAGCAAGGGCGGACGCGCGGCGCACGAAAAGGGCACGGCTCATGAGTGGAGCGCCGACGAGGCGCGGTCGGCCGGCCGCAAGGGTGGTCAGGTCAGCCGCGGCGGACGCGGTCGCTTGCTTGCAGCTAATGATGACGTTGCGCCCGCCACGAGTTCAGACGGCAGCGCCCAGTGACCGACGCGACCGTGGTGCCGTTCATGGCCGACCGGCGCAGAGTGGAGACGGAGCATGTTCAGACGAGTAGCCGTGGTATGGGCACTGACGCTCGCGGCGGCGGTCACCGCGAGCGCGCAGTCCGGTACTTCCGGGACATCCACGGCGCGGAATTCCTCGGGCACGCAGACGGGCCCCGCCTCGTCAGACACCAGGGGGACACGTCCGGCGACGACGACGTTCTTCGGCGATACGGGCCTATGGTTTGTGCCAACCGCGGAGGTGCTGTCCCACGGTAAGTGGTCGGTGAGCGGCTATCGCCGAGGCACCAACTACGTACAGGGTTTCACCAACATCGGCGACTTTGCCGGGACCTTCGCCGTCGGCCTGGGCAACCGGGCCGAGGTCTTCGGCTCCTTCCTCTTCGACACACGCGTGGAACGCGACCTGCGTCCGCTCTTCAGCACCGATTCCGCGGTCGGCGGCATCGTCGATCGATACCCGTTCGCGAATGCGGGCTGGAGCGGCGACAACCTCGGCGACTTCTACGTCGGGGCCAAGGTCAACCTGCTGTCGCAGGGCGACAACCGTCCCGCGGCAGTTGCCGTGCGCGGCATCCTCAAGGCCCCCACCGGCAAGGACTCGAAGGGCGTCTCGACCGGGAAGGCCGACGCGGCCTTCGACGCGATCGCCAGTTCGGAACTGCGCCGTATGGTCGAACTCTCCGCCTATGCCGGGTACGAGTTCCGCGGACAACCGGACGGCTTCGACGCACCGAGTGGCGCATTCCGCTGGGGTGGCGGCGCCGGGTTCCCGAGCCGTTCACCACTGCGCGGCACGCTCGAAGTGAACGGGCTCGTGCCAAACAGCGAGACCGTCACGATCACCGGGGCCAAGCTCGCAGGCGTCGACTTCAGCCTGCCGCCCGTGTCCTCGGCTGTCGAGAACATCACGCGCGCCACCGCTGGTCTCACCTGGCAGCACCGCAGCGGATTTTTCGTCGGCGGTGGCCTGAGCTGGAACGTGCCGACGAAGGACCGCGATCGCTACCGCACCGACGAAACCGCGACTGGCGACTTCGTCGACTGGCAGGTCCGTCTCGGCTACCACCCGGGTGTGCGGGTCTTCACGCCGCCACCGCCGCCACCGCCCCCGTCGCCGCCGCCGCCGGCAGTGGCACCACAGAACCGTCCTCCGACGGTGCAGGCGCAGTGTGATCCGTGCACGGTCGACGTGGGCAAGAGTTCCACGCTGGCGGCAACTGCCACCGACCCGGACGGCGACCCGCTGACCTACCGGTGGACGATGCCGTCCGGCTCGCTGGCCAATCCGGCTGAGCGTTCGACGCTGTGGACGGCCGGAATGCAGGAAGGGCCGGCGCAGGCCACGGTCACCGTCGACGACGGCAAGGGTGGAACGGCATCAGCCAACGTCACCGTGCAGGTGGTGAAGACACCGGTGAAGAACTACACGTTCGAGGATGTGCACTTCGACTTCGACCGCTACACGCTGCGGGCCGAAGCGACGCGCGTGCTCGACGAGGCCGTCACCGCGCTCCGCGAGGATCCCAACCTCCGGATCGAAGTGGAAGGGCACACCTGCAACATCGGCACGGCTGAGTACAACCTCGCGCTCGGCGACCGCCGCGCCAATGCCGTCCGCGACTACCTGGTAAGCCGAGGCGTGTCCGTCGAACGTCTCCGCAGCATCAGCTACGGCGAGGAGCAGCCCAAGTACGACAACGCGCGTGAAGAAACGCGTCGCCTGAACCGGCGTGCGGCCCTCACGGTCAACATCAGGTAGATGCGCTTCATTCACCTGTATCTGATCGGCTATTTCGCACTCGTCATCGGCGCCGGCCTTGCCCTGTGGCAGGCCGGCGTCGTTCGTCACGTCTCGCCCGCCTGGCTCGGCATCGCCGCACTCGTTGTTGTTGGCCTGGGCATCATCCTGGCTGTAACAGCGGTCAGACCCAACAACACCGCCGGCTGATCAGCCGCCACACCGAAGTGGCACGGTCTGTGGTCTACTGATGCCGCATGAGCCGCGCTCGTCTGTCGTCGATCATCATTGTGTTCGCTGCCGCCATCTCTGCCTGCAAGGACGGCGGCACCGTAGCCGTGCATTCGCTCGAGTTCAAGGGCGTGACGCATGTTGACGTCGCTCTGCTGAAGAGCGCCCTCGCGACGCGTGAGAACATTGAGGTTCCGGTCGTGGGCTGGCAACTACCCTGGTCGAAGAAGAACTATTTCGACCGTGGCCGCTTCGATGCCGATCTGAAACGCATCAGCGCGTTCTACGCCGACCGTGGCTTTCCTGATGCACGCGTCACCAACTTCGACGTCAGGCTGAACCGCAAGCAGGACGCCGTCGATGTCACGCTCACCATCGACGAGGGTCAGCCGGTCAACGTCGTGGCGGTCGAGTTCCGTGGCTTCGACGCCGTACCCCCCGATCACCTCCAGCAGTTGCAGAAGCAGAATCCACTCGGCATCGGGCAGCCGCGCGATCGGCAGGCGGTGACCGCTGCGCACGAACTGGCCGTGAACGAACTGCGCGACCATGGGTATCCATATGCGCGCGTCGCCACCGACGAGAACGACGGTGCCGACGGCCGTGCTGCCACGATTGTGTTCACCGCCGCGCCAGGGCCGCTGGCGCATTTCGGCAATCTCGAGATTGCGGGAAACCACAGCGTCGGCGATCACATCATCGAGCGGCAGCTCACCTTCAAGCCGGGCGATCTCTACCGGCGCAGTGTCGTGCAAGAGTCGCAGCGACGGCTGTACCAAATGGAGCTGTTTCAGTTCGTCAACGTCGAGGCGCTGAATCCCGAGCAGCAGCGTACCGACGTGGACACGCGCGTCACCGTCGCGGAAGGGCGACATCAGCGCGTGAACTTCGGGGTGGGCTACGGCACCGAAGAGAAGGGGCGTGTGGATGGCGAGTATCACCATGTGAACTTTCTGGGTGGCGCACGCTCCGCCGGTCTCCACGGACGCTGGTCGTCGCTCGACCGCGGGGTGAGGCTCGACTTCAACCAGCCCTACTTCTTCGCGCCACATCTGTCGCTTGGCGGCGAAGCGCAGCGCTGGTACACCTACACACCGGCCTACTACTCCATCGTCACCGGCGCGAGAACCACGCTGATGCACCGCCGCAGTCAGCGCTTCTCGTGGTCGGTGTCGATGTCGAGCGAGCGGAACAACAGCACCATCAAGGATGAGGTGCTGAACGATCCCCAGCTGTATTCGGATTTGATCGCGCTCGGCCTCGACCCGACCACCGGCAAGCAGGAGGGGACGCTGAGCGCCCTCGGCTTCGACCTGCAACGCAGCACCGCCGACAACGTGTTGAATGCCCGGCGCGGCTACCAGCTGGCGCTGCACGTTGAGGAAGCCGGTCGTCTCCTGCCTGGCACCTTCAACTACACCGCGTTCTCGGCCGACGGCAGGCACTATCTGCCGTTGAGCAGGCGGCTCGTGGTGGCCAATCGCCTGCAGATCGGCGCCATCAATGCGCAGGGCGACGAACCGGCGCAGGTGCCGTTTTCGAAGAAGTACTTCCTCGGCGGCGCCACCAGCGTCCGCGGATGGGGACGCTACGAGGTGAGTCCGCTCGGCGGCTCAGGGCTGCCGATCGGCGGCAACAGCATGTTCGCCTTCAGTTCCGAGGCGCGCATGTCGCTTGGGGCGAGTCTCGGCGCCGTGGCCTTCATCGACGCGGGCAACGTGTGGAGTGGCGACTTCCAGTTCAAGCTGAACGAACTGCGCTACGCCGTCGGCCCTGGGCTGCGCTACGAAACTCCGGTTGGACCGATCCGGCTCGATGTCGGCTATCAGCTGAACGAAATTCCAGGACTCAAGGTGAACGGGCAGCCGCAGCCTCGGCGTTGGCGCATTCACTTCAGCATCGGCCAGGCGTTCTAGGCCCGGCCCGTCTTTTGCGACGCATGCGTGCGATATGCGTGCAGCTCGCCGAATCGTCCACGCCCTCCTTCTCGTTCTCACGCTTGTGGTCGGTGCAACGGCGGTCGTCATCATCGTGTCGCAGACGCTGTGGTTCAAGAACTGGCTGCGCGGCTACATCGTGGCTGAAGCCGGACATTACCTGAACGGCCAGCTGTCCATCGAGCGGCTGGGCGGGAACCTGTTCTTCGGCGTCGAACTCGACAATGTCGGCATCACGCTCGATGGCAGCGAGGTGGTAGCGGTCGAGAGCCTCGGCGTCGATTACAACGTGTTCAACCTCATCACCCAGGGGTTGTCGGTCGACAACATCAGCCTCAATCACCCGACGATCTACCTGCGGCGCGACGGCGACGCCTGGTCGCTGGCCAGGCTGGTGAAGAAGCAGGAACAGGAAGCCGACCGCGAAGGGCCGCAGGTGCCGATCACGATCGATGACATCGGCATCAGCGACGCAACCATCGTCATCGCTCAACCGGTGGCCACCTCGGGTGTGGTGCTGCCGAGCCGCATCGAAGGCCTCGACGCCAGGCTGTCCTTCAAGTACGAACCGGTGCACTACTCGCTCGAGATTGCGCACGTGTCATTTCGCGCGTCCAGACCGGAGCTGGAACTGCAGGCGCTGTCGGGCGGTGTTTCGGTGAAGGACGATACCCTGTTCGTCGAACAGCTGGCCGTCCGGACGGCCGAGACGTCGCTGCTCATCGACGGCGCGCTGCAGCACTACCTGACCGAGCCTCAGCTGAACCTCCAGATCAGCACCGACACGTTTTCGCTGCCGGAGGTGGCGCGTCTCGTCCCGGCGCTTGCCGGTATCGAGCTGCGGCCGGCGTTCGAGCTACGGTTGAACGGGCCGCTGGGCGCGCTGGGCGTCGACATGAATCTGCGGTCGTCGGCAGGCCAGCTCACCGGACAGCTCGTCGCAGACCTGCTGGTACCCGGTCAGGCCGTACGCGGCGAGCTGCATGTGCGTCATCTCGACCTCGCACCACTGCTGAAGGACCCGGCGCAACGCAGCGACCTCACCGCCGACCTGAACGCCGACCTCACGGCTGATACGTTCTCGGACATCGCGTCGATGCGGGGCACGGCGGAACTGCGGTCGCCGCGCGTCAGCAGCAACGGCTACACGGCCCAGCAGATTGTGGCGCGCGCACACATCGAGGGGCGTCACGTCGCGATCGATGCACGCGCGTCGGCGTACGGGGCCGGGCTGACGGCCAAAGGACCGATCACGATTCCGCAGGGGAGCGAACCCGTGGTGTTCGACCTGCGTGGGCAAGCACGTGGCCTCGACCTGGCCGCGCTGCCGCGGTCGCTGACGCTTCCCGCCGCGCATACGAACATCACCGCCGACTATCACGCCTCAGGCTCGATGTCGAAGGACGCCGCGGCGCGTCGCCTCACCGCCGATGCCGCCTTCGCCGAGTCGACGCTGCCTGGCGCGCGCATCGAAGCGGGCAGCACCGCAGGCGTCACCATGCACGGAGCCGCGCTCGCCTACCGCGCCGACGTTCATGTCGTCGA
Source organism: Acidobacteriota bacterium (assembly GCA_043743165.1). Taxonomy (GTDB): domain Bacteria; phylum Acidobacteriota; class Vicinamibacteria; order Vicinamibacterales; family CAVVIG01; genus CAVVIG01. The sequence goes on along the minus strand of JAYTXA010000026.1, from coordinate 105,841 downwards.
CGTCAACATGGAGGAGGCCGGGCGCGCCTTTGGCGTGGCGGCGCTGGCCGACCCGCGCTATGCCAGCCGGGTGAACGCGCACGTCACGGCCGAGGGCAGCGGCACCACGGTGAAGGAGATGGCCGTCACGGCGGGCGGCACCATCGCCGATTCGGACCTGCTTGGCGGGCATGTGCCGGAACTGACGTTCGACGCGACTGTGGCGGACGACACGGCCACGGTAACCGCGCAGGGGTCGTTTGCCGACTTGAACCCGTCGGTCGCGAGCGGCAAGCCGGCTATGGACGGGCGCGTCGCCGGAACGCTCGAGGTGAACGCGCAGGCAGCTCGCCTGTCGACCGGCATCACCCCCGACACGGTCGATGGCACGGTGAAACTCACCCTGGCGCCATCCACCGTCGGCGGACTGGTCATCGAGTCGGCCGTGCTGGACGCCGACTACCGCGAGCAGATTGGCGACATTCGTGCGCTCGACCTCGCGGCGCGGGACCTGAACCTGCACGCGCAGGGAACACTCGCGCTCAACCAGACAGGCGAATCGAACCTCACCTTCCACGCCGATTCGCCCCGGCTTCAGGGGGTCGGGTCGCTGTTCGACGTGCCGGTAGAGGGGATCGCCAAGGTCGACGGCACGGTGACAGGCAATCGTCCGTCGCTGCAGGTGCGAGGCACGCTCAGCGCCGACGGCATCAAATACGAAGCGAACGGGGCGCTGAACACCAAGTCCACCTACACGGTCACCGTGCCGGACCTGACGTTTGCGCGGGCCTCGGTCGAGGCGGATACGAAGGCCACCTTCGTGACCGTCGGCGGACAGAACCTCAACGAGCTGACGGCCAGGACCACCTTCGAGAACCAGGCGGTCGCATTCGAGGCGACAGCCGCGCAGCCAGCGCGCCGCGTCGAGGCCGGCGGCACGCTGGTGCTGCACCAGGATCATCAGGAGGTGCACCTGACGCGGCTCGACCTGACGGCCGGGACGCAGCGATGGCTCGTGCCCGAGGGCGTCACGCCCACGGTGAACTACGCAGCGAACCAGGTGAGCGTGGAGCAGCTGCGGCTCACGAACGGCGACCAGGAGATTACGGCCGATGGCCGTTTCGGCCAGCCCGGCGACACGCTGACGCTGCGAGTGTCGAACGTCGACCTCGCCGCGGTCGATGCACTCCTGCTGCGTCCGCCGCAGTTCACGGGCCGTTTGAATGCCGACGCCACGCTGTCCGGATCGAGGCTGGCGCCGCAGCTGTCCGGGCGCTTCGACGTCGCCTCGGGCGGCTTCCGCCAGTTCCGCTACGACACGCTGACGGGGACGGTGGCCTACGAACCCGGCGGCATCACCCTCGACACGCGTCTGCAGCAGAACACGGCGCAGTGGATCAGTGCGAAGGGCTACTTGCCCGTCGCGCTGTTCTCCAGCACGCCGGCCGACACCAGTGCCGAACGCCGCGTCTCGGGCCACGTCGAGCCGGCCACGGCGAGCGACCGGATCGATCTGACGGTGGCGAGCAGTCCGCTGGACCTAGGACTCGTGCAGGGCTTCACCACTGCGGTCACCGATGTGAAGGGCACGCTCGAGGCGCACGTGCGCGTCACCGGCAGCGCGCAGGATCCGCATCCGGAAGGGTCGATCGCCATTGCGAACGGCGGCGTCACCGTGACGCCGACGGGCGTCACCTACTCGAACATCGCCGGCACGGTGGAACTGCAACCAGAGCGGGTGCACATCGAGCAACTGACCGTGCTCGACAACCACCAGAACTTCCTCTCCATCACCGGCGATCTCGGCGTGCACGCGCGAGAGGTGGGCGGGTTCCAGATCTGGGTGAACGCCGACGACTTCAAGGTGATCGACAACAAGATGGGCAACGTCCGCATCCAGAGCGCCGTGTCGCTGTCAGGACAGTTGCGGTCGCCGATCGTGCAGGGCTATCTGGGCGTCACCACCGGCAACATCAACCTCGACGAGATCATCGCGGTGTTCGGCGCGTCGCCCTATGCGACCGAGTCGGCCGTGCCGGTCGATGCCGGCAACACGACCGCGGTCCTCGCCCAGGCCGTGCCCGCCCCGGCCGCGTTCAGCCCATTTGATGCGTTGCGGATGAACCTGAGCCTGACCGTACCGAACGATCTGGTGGTGAAGGCCAGCAACCTGCAGACGCCCGGGTCGCCCGTCGGTCTCGGCGCCCTCAACCTGACCCTTGGCGGCGACCTCACCGCGACGAAAGACCCCGGCGGCGCCGTCAAGCTGATGGGTGAGGTCAACACCGTTCGCGGCAACTACGACTTCCAGGGACGCCGCTTCGAGATTCTGCGCGACGGCACCGTCAGGTTCGAGGGGCTCGAGCAGCTCAACCCGAGCCTCGACCTCCGCACCCGCCGGCTCATTCAGGGCGTCGAGGCACGCGTCAACGTTCGCGGCACGCTGCTCAAGCCGGAGATTGTGCTGTCGAGCACGCCGCCGCTCGAACAGGCCGACATCCTCGCGCTCATCGTCTTCAACCAGCCGCTGAATCAGCTGGGCGAAGGGCAACAGGTATCGCTGGCGCAGCGCGCCCAGTCGATTGCGACGGGGGCCGTGGCGGGTCAACTGGCGCAGTCGATCGGTAACGCGCTGAACCTCGACACCTTCGAAATCGATCTGGCGCCTGCCAACGGCGGCGGACCCGAGGTGACGCTCGGCCAGCAGGTGGGCCAGAACCTTTACGTGAAGGTGCAGCAGGGGGTTGGCGACCAGAGCACGACCAACGTCATTCTCGAGTACGAGATCGCCCGCTGGCTGCGGCTGCAGACCAACGTGATGCAGGGCGCCTCGACCCAGCAGTCGGTGTTCCAGCGGAATCAGGGCAGCGGTGCCGATCTGATCTTCACCTTCAGCTACTGACGGCAGCGATAACCGGCGCCTACGCTGACGGCAACGAGGCCACCTGCACGCGCGCGTCGTTGAAGCACGCGCCGCCGCCGATGTCGGTGAGCGTATCTGGCACGAGCGCCGTGCCGGTCTGGTTGTTCCGCATCGACCGGCGCCACAGTCCCTTGGCGAGGCTCACGGTGCCAGGGCGGATCGTCGGCAGCACGCTGAGCGTGCAGTGCACCTCGCCGAGCGCGTTGAAGACCCGCACACCGTCGTTGTCATCAAGGCCGCGCACCGCGGCATCGTCAGGGTGCATCAGCAGTGTCGCGTCGGTCCCGGGCAGTTCGCCGAGGGTCGAGCTGATGGTCTTCTCGCTCGAGGGCGAGATCAGCGCCAGCGGATACGCTGTGGTGGCAGGGTCGGGCTGGTACGCGTAGAGTCCGGCCGGTGCCGCCGCGTCGAGATCGGCCGGACACAGATCAACCTTCCCATCGGGCGTGTTCGGGAAGACGTCGACGAACTGGATTGGGCGGGTGCCGAACGGCGGGGCAGGCGCGCGGTCTTCGCGGATGGCCGCCGTGACGTGCGACGGCAACCCCGCGATCACTTTCAGCATCATGTCGAGTTCGCCGGCCGGCTCGCTGTCGTCGAGCAGGCCGAGACGCGTGCACAACTCACCGAAGACGTCAGCGTTCGGGCGCGCCTCCGCGTATGGTTCGATGACCGGCCGCACCAGTTCCAGACTGAGGTTGCCGTAGGACCTGGCCACGTCGTAGTTCTCGAGGAAGGTCGTGGCCGGCAGCACGACGTCGGCATACAGCGCTGTGTCGGTCATCACCTGCTCGAAGACCACCGTGAACAGGTCTTCGCGCTGCAGTCCCGCGAGGATTCGGCGCTGGTCGGGCACCGTTGCCGCCGGGTTGCAGTTGTAGACGAAGAGCAGTTGTACCGGCGGATCGGTGTATTCCAGCAGCGCCCGACCGAGGTGGTTCATGTTCACCACGCGCGTGTCCGGTTCGTCCGCGCCAATCCACGTCGGCGTGATGCCCCACGACGCCGAGTTGCTCATCGAGTAGCCGCCGCCGCGCACGCCGAACTTGCCGCCCACCGCTGGCAGCGCCAGGATGGCCGCAGCTGCGCTGCCGCCATTGCGATTGCGTTCGAGCCCCCAGCCGCATCGCACCAATGCGGGCGACGTGTCGGCGTACAGGCGCGCCACACGTTCCAGTTGCGCGGCGTCGATACCGGCCACTTCCGCCGCCCGCGCGAACGTCCACGGCTCGGCGCGGTCGCGCAGCGCATCGACGTTACGTGCGTGCTCGCGCAGGAAGGCCGCGTCGGCGAGGCCGCTCGCAAAGAGATGTCGGTGGATCGCGAGCGCCACGACGACGTCGGTGCCGGGCGTCACCGCCAGGTGGACATCCGCCGAGCGCCCGAGCTGCGTCGAGCGCGGATCGATCACCACCAGCGTCGCGCCGCGGCTCTGTGCCTCGCGTACGTACGGAATGAGATGGATGCCGGAGGCGTTCGGATTGACGCCCCACAGGATGATCAGCTTCGCGTCTGGATAGTCCTCGTAGACGACAGCCGGCATCTTGCCGTAGAGGCCCATGTTGGCCGCCCCCGTCGGTGCGGCGCATACCGTCTGCGCCAGCCGCGACGTGCCGTAGCGGCGCCAGAGCGTGGCGTCGAGCGTGTTCTGCGTCAGCAGGCCGTTCGAGCCGCCGTACGAATACGGCAGGATCGATTCGGCGCCCCACCGGGCCTTTGCCTCTTCCATCTTCTCGACGATGCGCTCCATCGCCACGTCCCAGGTGACCGTCTCGAAGCGACCCTCGCCTTTTCGGCCCTTGCGGATCGCCGGGCTGAGGATGCGGTCCGGTCCGTACACGCGCTGGTCGAACTTCCGCACCTTCGCGCAGATGAAGCCGTCGGTCACCGGGTTGCGCTTCGACCCGTCGATGGTGAGCACCTTGCCGTTCTGCACCGAGACGGCGAGGCTGCACGCGTCGGGACAGTCGAGCGGACACGCGGTGTCGACGACAGAGATGGGACCGTTGAGCTGAACGTCGCTGCCGCGCGGCGGCTTCACAGAAGAAGGCATATCGTGGGTATTATCGCCTAGTGCCACAGCAGCCTCATGTCGTCATTCTCGGCGGCGGCTTCGGCGGACTCGACGCTGCGCGCGCCCTTGCCGCGGCGCCGGTTCGCATCACGCTCGTCGATCGCCACAACTACCATCTCTTCCAGCCGCTGCTCTATCAGGTGGCGACAGCCTCACTGTCGCCGGGTGATGTGGCATCGCCCATCCGCTGGATTCTGCGTCGTCAGGCGAACGCGCGCGTGCTGCTCGCCGATGTGCGCGGCATCGACCCCAAGCGCCGATGTGTGCTGCTCGATGGTTCGGCCGGCGAGGCGGAGCGACGTCTCGACTACGACTATCTGATCGTCGCCACCGGCGCGGCGCACGCCTACTTCGGACACCCCGAATGGGCCACGCGCGCACCGGGGCTCAAGACGCTTGACGATGCGCTCGATATCAGGCGGCAGGTTCTGCTCGCCTTCGAGGCCGCCGAGCGCGAGACCGACGCGGCGGCGCAGCGCCGGCTGTTGACGTTCGTTATCGTGGGCGGTGGGCCGACGGGTGTGGAACTTGCGGGTGCCCTCGCCGAGATCGCGGGTCAGTCGCTGCGGCAGGACTTCCGCGCGATCCGTCCCGAGACCGCACGCATCGTGTTGATGGAAGGCGGTCCGCACCTGCTGGCGGCCTTTCCCGACGTGCTCCGCCGTGCGGCTGCTGCCTCGCTGACCCGACTCGGTGTCGAGGTGCGCACCGGCGCTATCGTCACGACCGTGGACGACGAGGGCGTGAAGATCGGCGACGAGCGGATTGCGGCGCAGACCGTGCTGTGGGCGGCGGGGGTGGCGGCGTCGCCGGTGGCCGCGTCGCTGGGCGTGCCGCTCGATCGCGCTGGCCGCGTGCTGGCCGAGCCGACGCTGCAGGCGCCAGGGTTGCCGAACGTGTTCGTCGTCGGCGACATCTGCGCACTGCAGCAGAACGGCAACTGGCTCCCGGGCGTGGCACAGGTGGCGAAACAGGGCGGTCAACATGCCGCGAAGAACGTGGCGCGCGCGGTGCGAGGCGAGGCGCTGCGGCCGTTCCACTACACCGACTTCGGCAACATGGCGACGATCGGCCGAGGGTCGGCGGTGGCCGACATTGGTCCACTGCACGCGTCGGGACTCTTCGCCTGGCTCATCTGGGTGCTCATCCACATCTTCTGGCTGATCGGCTTCCGCAGCCGCGTCGCGGTGATGTCCGAGTGGGCCTGGGCGTTCTTCTCGCTGCAGCGCCGTGTGCGCCTCATCACCGGCGAGAAGCTCTGGCCCAGTCAGGGCCAACACCGAAACAGCTGAGAGCCGTAGCGGCGCACGCCGCTCTGCCGTTCATCGGCGGATCTGTCCTTGCTTTGGATCAGGTCAGCGCCGCGCCTGATGCGGCTGCGCGCCGGCAGGTCGCCGGCGACAGGAGGAACCTCATGCGAATCACCCACACCAGCGTTGCCGTTGCGTTCACGTTCGCGCTCGCCGCAGGCGCCTGCAGCACCGCCACCACGCCCGATCCGTCCGATCGCGCCGAACAGGCGTTGAAGGACGCCAATCTCAAGGACGTCAACTTCGACTGGGACAAGGACGCGCGAGTGGCCCACCTGAAAGGGACCGTCAACTCCGCAACCGAGCGCGAACGTGCCGCTTCTGTCGCTGAAACCGCCGTCGGCACCTCGGGGCGCGTCCTCAACGAACTGACGATCGAGAACGTCAACAAAGACACAGCCGGCGACATGGACGGGCGCATCCGGTCTGCCCTGAACGACGTCGTCGATCGTGACCAGGTTCTGCGCGACCGCGACATCGATTTCGACGTGAACAACGGCGTCGTCACGGTGAAGGGCGAGGTGCGCACGACCGCCGAGAAGACGCGGGTGAGCGACCTGGTGAAGGGCGCCGCCGGCGTGAAGGAATTCGCCAACGCGCTCGAGATCAAACCAGCGAAGTAGACGCGGCGCTCGCATGCTCGCGCACAGGGGACGGTGCCGGTGCTCGACCCGACCGCGTCGGCGTCGATCACCGGTGCGGGCGACCTTCGTCTATAATCGACGCTCACCCTTTCTTACACATGCGTGCCGTCGTCATCGCGCTGGCCGACCTGGGCAAAAGCGCTCGCATGCAGTATCACGCCAGGGCGCTTGCCGCCAGCGGCGTCGATGTTGATTTGGTCGGATTCGAAGGAACCGCGCTGTCACGCGCGATTCTCGACGACCCGCGAATCACAGTTCATCGCTTTGCGCCGGCGACGCAGCGCTTCCAGCAGACCAGCGGCACAGCCTACGCGATGGTGGCCGTGTTCGACACGCTGCGTGTGTCGCTCGACCTCTGGGGCGTCCTTCGCAGGCTGGCACGTCCGGACCTCGTCCTGATGCAGAACCCGCCGGCGTTCCCGACGCTGGCTGTGTCGTGGTTCTCGCTGCGGCACCGCAACGTCCGCTTCGTCGTCGACTGGCACAACCTCGGCTTCACCGTGCTGCGGCAACGGCTTGGCCGCTGGAACCCGTTTGTCAGGCTGGCGCGCTGGTACGAGCGACGCGATGCCCGGCGTGTGGACGCCAACATCTGCGTCTCGCGCGGCATGGCGTCGTGGCTCGAGAAGAAGTTCGGGGTGGCGCCACCGACTGTGCTGTACGACAGGCCGGCTGCCGTGTTCGCGCCGATCGAGCGCGGCGAGCGCGAACGATTCAAGCAGGCGCTCTATGGCCGCCTCGGCGTTCGCCTCGGCCGCAATGCCCTCATCGTCTGTCCCACGAGCTGGACCGAAGACGAGGACTTCGACCTCGTCATCGACGCGGTGAACCGTCTCGAGGACCGCATTCGTGGCTGGGAGGCGGCAGCGCCGGGCCGCCGCTTCACCGACGTCGTCATTCTCGTGACCGGTGACGGCGAACGCCGCACGCGGTTCGAACGTCTGTTCGCCGGGCTGCCCGCCAGGCGCGTCCAGTTGCGCACGCGGTGGCTCGATCCCGAGGAGTATCCCCGGGTGGTGGGCAGCGCCGATCTCGGCCTGTGCCTTCACCGGTCGTCGTCGGGGCTCGACATTCCGATGAAGGTAGCCGACCTGTTCGGTGCCGGCGTACCGGTCTGTGCGCTCGATTACGGGGCGTGTCTGGCCGAGCGCGTGCGCCACGCCGACAACGGTGTGCTGTTCTCGACCGGCCGCCAGCTGGCCGACCTGCTCTTCGACTTACTCGAGACGTTTCCGGCCGATCAGTCGACACTTGAACGCCTGCGCGCCGGCGCCCGCCGCTCTGCCCGTCCCACGTGGGACGAAGGGTGGAGCAACGATGCCAGGGCCGTGCTGCTGCCGACGCTCGACACCAGCCGTCCGGCGCCCGACCGCAGCTGAACCGCCTTCGACCTGTGCCATGATGCGCGGGGCTCACGCTCGAGCCCCGAGTTGGCCGGGCCAGCGTTGCCGGAGGGACTATGGCGAAGTATCTGATCAAGGTGAACTACACGGCGGAAGGGACGAAGGGGTTGCTCAAGGACGGTGGAACGGGACGCCGAACTGCCGTGACCAAGGCGACCGAGGCGATGGGCGGCGCGGTGGACGCGTTCTACTACGCGCTCGGCGCCACCGATGCGTATCTGATCATCGACGCGCCGGACACGACGTCCGCGGCTGCCCTCAGCATGGTGGTGAACAGCACTGGTGCCGTGCGCATCGAGCTGACGCCGCTGCTGACGTGTGAAGAGGTCGACGTCGCCGCACACAAGTCCGTGCCGTATACCAAGCCGGGCGCCTGACGACCGCCATTCGAGTCGGGTGCGGCCCGGTCCGGCCGCACCCGCTTCTTCACGTCGCTGCTCGCTCGCACCCATCACCCTGGTGACTTTCTGTGTCCGAACGACCGTCTGCTGACGATATTGCCGCCTGGCAGAAGCGCTTCGCCGTTGCCTGCAACAACCGTGCATGGCAGCTCGTCGAGCGCGCGCAGCGCACCCCGTCCGAGGTGCACGAGATGCTGCACGCGGCTCATGCCTCGGCGTGGCATTGGGCACGGGTCGGCACTGCCGTGAACGAGGCGCGCGCCAACATGCTGCTCGCAATGGCGCACGCGCTGGCCAGCGAGGGTCCGCTTGCCCTGCGCTACGCGATGTCGGCCTTCAACTACTTCAACGAGCACGAGGCGCCCGACTGGGAGCAGGCGTTCGCGCATGCGGCTGTCGCCGCCGCCGCGAAGGCCGCGGGCAACATCGACCTGCACGGCGAGCACTACGCCGAGGCGCAGCGCCTGGGTGACGCGATTGCCGACCCTGAGGACCGCGCCGTTTTCCTCCGGTCATTCAGTCAGGTGCCGCCCCCGTGACCGGGACGGTGGACCTCGACGCGTACTGCGCGCGCATCAGGTATGCCGGCTCGCGCACACCGACGCTCGGCACGCTGAACGACCTGCTGTCGGCACACGTGCAGCACGTGCCGTTCGAGAACCTCGATGTGCTGCTCGGCCGCGGCATCAGCCTGGAGCCGGTCGCCATCCAGCGCAAGATCGTTCACGAGCGTCGCGGCGGCTACTGCTTCGAGCAGAACGGCCTGCTGCTGCTGGTGCTCACGCAGCTCGGGTTTGCTGTCACCCCGCTCAGTGCGCGCGTGCGGTACCAGCGGCCACGCGACTTCACGCCGGCCCGCACGCACCTCTTCCTGCGCGTCACGATCGACGACGTGCCGTGGGTGGCCGACGTGGGTGTGGGTGGGCTGTCGCTTACCTCCGCCATCCGCTTCGACGTTGAGGGCGAGCAGGCCACGCGTCACGAACCCAGGCGGCTGATCGCCGAGGACGGCCGCTATTTTCATCAGGCCCGGCTCGGCGCGGAGTGGCACGACGTGCTCGAGTTCACTGGCGAGGAGATGCCGCCCATCGATCGCGAACTCGCCAACTGGTACACGAGCACGCATCCGCAGTCGCATTTCAGGCACCGGCTGGTGGCGGCGCGCGCGCTGCCGGACGGTGAACGGCTGACGCTCGTGAATCGCGAGCTCAGCATCCGCGGCAGAAGCGGTGAGGCGCGCACCCGACTGCTGCGCACGCCGGCCGAACTGCTCGACGTGCTCGCGGCCGACTTCGACCTCCGGTTTCCCGAGGGGACCGTGTTTCCATGCTCGGCCCTCGATTGGCCAGAGCCGTAGGCTGAGGGCCACGGCACCACGCCTGTAGGTCTCGTTCACGCACCCACGTCAGGAGGATTGATGAAGGCTGTTGCGCTTGTCACAGGAACGTCGTCGGGCATCGGCCTGTTCACCGCGGTGCAGCTTGCCGAGGCCGGGTTCGCGGTCGTGGCCACGATGCGGAATCCGTCGAAGGCTGAGGCGCTGAAGGCGGCAGCCGCCGCGGCTGGCGTCGAACTCGACGTGCGGGCGCTCGACGTCCAGGATGCAGGCTCGATCACAGCCTGCGTGAACGGCGTGCTCGGCGACTACGGCCGCATCGATCTGCTCGTGAACAACGCCGGCAGCGGTTTCCTCGCGACGTTCGAGGAGACGAGCTTCGAACAGCTGACGCAGGTGATGGACGTCAACTTCTACGGTGTGTGGCGCGTCACCGAGGCGGTCTTCCCGCACATGCGCCGGGCCGGCTCCGGCCGCATCATCACCAACACCAGCATCGGCGGACTCATTGGCCAGCCGTTCAACGATGCCTACTGCGCGGCAAAGTTCGCTGTCGAAGGCTTCATGGAGAGCCTGGCGCCGGTGGCGAGCCGGCTGGGCATCCAGGTGTCGATCATCGAGCCTGGCCCCGTGAACACCGAGTTCGTGGCGAGCGTCCGCGAGAAACTCGAACAGGTGGAGCCGACCGAGGCCAGCGCCGCCTACGCGGCGATGCGTCAGAGTTATCTGGCGGCTTCCAGCCAGGTGTTCGCCATGGCTCAGACCGGCGCCGACGTGGCGCGCGTGATGGTGGAGGCGGCAACCGCCGCCACGCCGCACCTGCGCTACGTCACGTCAGACATGGTGCGCGCCATTGCCGGACGCAAGTACGTCGACCTGACCGGCGACTCCATCGTCGCCATGACCGGCGCCCGCCTCGGCTAGCCGATGGCTGACGCCGCCGCTACGGCACACGCATGGTGACGGTGCCGTTCCGCTTCGGGACCTGGCCGACCGGGATGTGCGAGGTGACCTTCAGCGTGGCGACGTCGACCACCGTCACGCTGTTGTCGCCGGCCGCCGCGATGTAGGCGGTCTTGCCGTCGGGTGTGAACGAGAACCACTCGGGGTGCTGGCCGACGAACACACGGCCCACTTCCTTCAGGTCGGACAGGTTGTAGACATAGGCGTAGCCGTTGACCTTGCTGGTCGACCACAGGTGCCTGCCGTCAGGAATGCCGAGGCCGTGCGCCGGTGCGGCCTGCAGGCCGTCGCTGTGCAACTCGGCGCCGGGCACCACCGCATGCTCCCAGCGCGTCACTTCCTTGCGCGTGGCCCAGTCGACCACGGCCACGCCGTGGTAGTCCGACAATTGCACGAAGATCCGCTTCGTCGAGCCGTCCGGGTTCGTGTCGAACGTCATCGGACGGATACCTGCACTCATCTTCAGCGTCCACACCACCTCGTCGGTCGTCGTGTCGATGACGCTGATGACGCCGGTGGCCACCGACCCCGACACCGTGAACTTGCCGTCGGGCGTCACGTAGACGTTGTGCACCGAGCCGTTCACCGCAATCGTCTTCACGTTGGTCAGCGTCGCCGTGTCGATGACATTCAGCGCGCCTGGTGACTGCGCAATGCCGGCGTACACCTTCTTGCCGTCGGGCGTGATGGTGAGGTTGTTCGGGTGTCCCGACAGCGGAATGCGGTGATCGACGCGCAACGTGATCGGGTTCACGACGTCGACGGTGGACAGGTGCTCGTTCGTGATGTAGAGGTGACTGCCGTCCGGTGCGCCGGTCACGCCGTGCGGAATGACGATGTCCTGGATGCGGCCCACCACGGTGTTGGTCGACGGATCGATGACGTCGGTCGAGTCGCCCGCGGCGTTGGTCTGGACGATGCGCGTGGCCGTGCGGGTGTAGGTCTTCGGTGTGTTGCCGCTCACCCATGCGGCAATGGTCTGCCACTCGGGATCGTCCTGCGACGTCCAGTGCTTGCCGCCGCCATGGAACGCGTCGCCGCCGGCGGCCCTTGCCAGCGGATGACGCAGGAGCCGGCTGGCGCGAGGCGTGCCGGGCACGACGAAGCGCGCCACCGCCTCGAAGTTCTTGCGCGACTCCGCCTCGGTCCACGCGTAGCGTCCCTCAGGCAGCACCTGCAGGCGCAGCGTGCCGGCGCCTGGCGCGTGGCAGTCGATGCAGCGGGCGTTGCCGTTCCGCTTCACGGTGAAGAGCGGCTCGACGTAGGTGCGAAAGACGTCGAAATCGAGCTGCGCCGCCTGCGGCGGGGGCGCCGCGGCCGTGCCCTGCGACTGGGCCGGTGGTGAGAGGCGGAGCGCTGGCAGGGCAGCGGTGGACGGAGCCAGCAACTGCGCCGCGAGCGCAGCCGAGAACATCGCAGGGATCATCAGGGCCTCCTCAGGCTGACGGAGTATACACACGCTGATGAATCATCGTTGTCGGTTGGTCGCCAGTGGTGGTTCGTCGTCAGTCCAACCGACCAATGACCACCCGACTACCCAAACAGATCGTCGTAGGCGAACATCAACGCGGCCGTGCAGATGGGCAGGGTGAGCACCAGCAGGAATCCGTAGAGCTGCGCCGAGGCAAAGAGCAGCATGCCCGCGGCAACCAGCAAGCCGAACGTCTGGAACCACTGCTTGTGCACGGTGGTGCGGCTCAACTCCATCGCCGCCCAGACCGGCATGCCGCGGTCGATGATCAGCGGGATGACGAAGGCGTAGCCGACGGCGAGGTAGATGCCGGGGAGGATCAGCAGCGCCAGCCCCGCAGCGGTCATCGCCAGTTGTGCCAGCCCGGCAAGGACGATCGCCACGCCAGATGTACGGACGACCGTGGCGACGTCGCCGAACGACGGCCGGAAGCCGCGCATGCGTGCGAGGTAGAGCACGTACACGCCCGACATCAGCAGGTTGTTCAGCAGCAAACCGAGAAAGAAGCCGACGTAGGGAATGGCGCTCGTGAGGATGATGGCGGAGGCGACGAGGAGCGTCCAGCCGGCGAGGACGGGAAAGTCGTGAGCCACCAGGTGCCATGCACGTTTGAAGCAGGCCACCGGATCGAGTCCGGACGACGAACCCTGACCAGTGCTGTCGGGCACATGGCTCTGCGGAGCCTCCGCCTGGGCGGCTCCGTCCGGATCGAACGGGACGATATACGGGGGACGCGTCTCCTCCTCGAACTCGGCCAGCTCCCGCAGCGCCGTCCACTGGCTCTCGGTCGTGCGGCGCGCTCGCGAGTAGCGGCTGGCGCGGCCGTCGGTCAGCAGCGTGCGCACCTCGTCCTGCGGGATCGGACCGTGCTGCCGGCCGTCGGTGCCAATGAGGTAGTACTGCGCGTCGTCCATCTGGTCGTACGATCCTTGCCGCAATCGGGTAATTCTGCAATCCTGAGTTCAAACATGGATCTGCGGCAGCTCGAAATCCTCCAGGCGATCGCAGAGACCGGCTCGTTCACGGCGTGTGGCCGCAAGCTCCATGTGTCGCAGTCGGCGATCAGCCGCCAGATCGCCCTGCTCGAGGAGGAACTTGGCGAGCCGCTGTTCCTGCGCGTCGGGCGTCACGTGCGTATGACGCCGGCCGCCGAGAGCCTGGTGCAACTCGGTCAACGCGTCTTCCAGGACGTGCGCGACACCGTCGGTGCCATCACCGATCACACGCGCGCACTGCGTGGCACGCTCAGGCTCGCCGGCGGCATGACCGTCTGCCTCTACGTCTTCCCGCCGCTCCTGCAGTACCTCAAGCGGGTGCATCCCCAGCTGGACGTGCGCGTCACCGTGGCCACAGCGGCCCGGTCGGTCGACGAGATCCGCTCCGGCCGTCACGACGCCGGCCTGCTGACGCTTCCGGTGGAAGAGTCGGACCTCGTCACCGTCCCGGTGATGCGCGAGGAACTGCTGCTGCTGACGATGCCGACGCATCGCCTGGCGAGGACGCAGAAGGTGTCGCCACAGGACCTGGCGGGGGAACCGTTCGTGCTGTTCGAGCCGGGCTCGGCCACCCGCCGCGTCATCGACTCGCTCTTCGTCACCGAGAAGATCGAGCCGACGGTGGTGATGGACACCGAGAACGTCGAGATCATCAAGGCGATGGTGAAGACCGGCCTTGGCATCAGCATCGTGCCCTACCAGGCGGTGGCGCGGGAGGTGCGCGAGGGGCAGTTCTTCTGTGCCCGCATCGAGGGGCACGAACTGATGCGCGAAACCGGCTGGGTCTACCCGCGTGCCAACCGGGTGCCGCGCATGGTGCATGAACTTCAGACGGCGTTTGCGGCCATCACGGAGTTGCTGGAGTTGGCGCCGAAGCCGGGAGTCGGCACCATCACATAACCCCGGCGAATCGCTGCAATCAGAACTTTCTATCGTCACCGTGGGTGTCGAGCGGGAGTAGATTGAATCCCATGGGCAAAGGACGAGATCGCGTGGTGTGCGTGCCGCTGAGTCAGGCTGAGTGGGAGGCGTTCACCGCCCGCCGTCCCGAGCCGGTGGGCTGGCTGCGAGAGCAGATTCTTTCGCAGATCGATGCGGCGACCCTGCCCAAGCCGCAGTCGTTGCTGAGCGACCGGCCCCCGAGCCCGTTCAGCACCCGCCGCGTCTGACTTCAGACTTCGGCATGTCAACGATTTCGAACACCGTTCGTCCCGGGCGGCTGTTCACGGCGATGCGGGCCCCGTGCCGCTCGACGATGGCCTTGACGATCGAGAGTCCGAGCCCGCTCCCGCCGGCCGCGCCCAGCTGGGCGGCCCGCGATTCATCCACCTTGTAAAAGCGATCGAATACCCGCGGCAGGTGCTCGGCTGGAATCCCCGCGCCGGCGTCGGTCACGAGCAGCGCGACGGTGCCGCCATCGTTGCGCGCCCGCAGTTCCATCACCGACTGTTCAGGCGCGTAGCGCAGCGCATTAGCCGCCAGGTTCTGCACCGCCTGCTCGAAGCGGGCGCGGTCGGCGGCGATGACGTCGGCGCCAGGTTCGATGACGACGCGCAGGTCGACATGTCCCGCCGCTGCGGCACGCTCGTGCCGCGCCAGCACGCGTGCAAACAGGTCTCCGACACGGAGCGGCTCGATCTCGAGGGCGCCGCCGCCTCCCTCGAGCCGCGCCAGATCCAGCAGGTCGCCGATGATTCGCTCGAGCCGTGCCGTCTCGTCGCCCACGATGCCGAGGTAGCGTGCCCGCGTCGCCTCGTCGAGCCTCATTTCGGGCATCGAGAGCGTTTCGAGGTAGCCGCGCATCGCGGTAACCGGCGTGTTGAGTTCGTGCGACACGTCGGCCAGCAACTGGCGGCGGGCCTGGTCCGCGGCGACGAGCGCCTCGGTCCGTGCGGAGAGATCTGCGGCCATCGCATTGAAGGCCGACGCCACCGCGGCCACTTCATCGTTCCCGTCCGAGGGGGCCCGGGCGTTGAGGTCGCCTGCACCCAGTCGGCGCGCCGCATCTTCCACGCCCTTCAGGCGTCGCCGGGTAGGACCGAAAATGACGAACGCCGTCAGCACACCGCCCAAGACCAGCGTGGCGACAGCCACCGTGAGCAGCGTCGGCGCGTAGCGGGTGAGGAGGAACGAGAACGGTGGCTGCGGCGGGACCAGCACCACGCCGACCAGCGCGTTCGCCGCCACGATGGGGAACGGACGTCCGGCGCGAACGGCGAGGCCCCGTCCGCCAGGTCCGCCGTCGCGCCCGCCGGGATCTGGGCGCAAGCGGTCGTCGTCGCGTGGTGTGCGCTGCGGCGGAACGCGGAACGGCGCTTCCTGCGGACTCAGTGTGCCGGCGTCGCCAGGGCGGCGCTCGGGCGCGTCAGGCGAGCCGCCGCGCTCACCGAAACGGAACGGGCCGCCGCGCCCGAAGGGGCCGCCGCGTAAGAGTCGCGCCGGGTCGATGGCGCGTGCCGCATCGAGGCGTGCCCGGGCTTCGGTCTTCATCGACTCGGGAAAGCGCGCGCCGATCTCCAGCGTCGCACCCGACGACAGCAGCACCATGAACGGCTGTGCATCGCGCGCGAACTCGTCGCGCACGTACTGCTCGATGTTCAGGGAGGGGTCACGTTCGAACGCCTGGGACACGTCGCTGGCAATGGTCTGCGCCAGCCGCTCTGGCGGCTGGTTCGGCACGGCGGATCCGGCCTGGGACATCATCCAGACGAAGAGCATCCCCTGCACCACGAGCAGCAGGGCGAGGCAGCCGATGAAGCCGAGGGCGATGCGCCAGTAGAGACTGCGATACCAGGTCACGGCTCTGTCACTCGTGGAAGTTCTCGTCGTACTCGTCGTCGTCGTCCTCGTAGCCGGTGGCGACGAAGCGCACCGTGACGTTCGTGCGCTCCAGTTGTTCGAGTTCGCGATAGATGCGGTCGAGGTAGTTGACCGAAATGTGTCGCACGTCCGTCTGCGCCGGGACCCACACCGTGATCTGGTCGCCCGAGTCGCTGGCCTGCGAGGAGGAGAGAAACCACCGGCGGAACTCTTCGCCGTCGATGGTGCCCTTCAACCGCTCGAGGATGGTGGTCCAGACGTTCTCGGCCATGGGGCACATTCTAACGGGTGAGGGAGCCGGCAGGGGAGGACGGCCGATGGGGGAGGACGAGGCGTCCCGGCGCGCGGCCGGCCCGAAGGCCAGCCGCGACGTGGGGGTCGGTGCTACTCTTCGCCGCCGGTGTCGTCGGCAGTGTTTTCCGGCTTACTGGTGGCGAAATCGTCCAGTTCTCCAGACACCGTTTCGTCCGGACTGTCATCGTCCAGTGAGAATGAGCGGCCGGTGAACTTCGTGGGGATCGGACCGCGAGGACGATCGGCGTCCTTCTTTTTCGCTTTCGAGCCTGGCCCCTTCTGCGGTTTCGCGTCGGGACCAAAGTTCCTGGCGCGAGGTGCGGCCGGTGCATTCGGGTCGAACGGCGGACGTGGGCCGCTGAAGCCGGGACGCGGACCGTTGAAGCCGCCGCCTCCGCTGAACCCACCGCCCGGACCACCCGGCCGCGGGCCGCTGAATCCGCCGGGCCGGGGGCCACTGAACCCGCCCGGACCACCGGGACGCGGGCCGCTGAACCCGCCCGGACCGCCGGGGCCGCGATCTTCACGGGCGCGCGCTTCACTAACGGCCAGCGGCCGCCCGTTGAAGGCCACGCCGTTGAAACGCTGAATCGCCGTCTCGGCATTGGCGCGATCGAGATACTCGACGAACGCAAAGCCACGCGGGCGACCTGTTTCCCGGTCGACGGGGAGCACCACCTGGGATGGGGGAGCCACGGCACCGAAGTAGGTGCGAAGATCCGCCTCGGTCGTGGTGTACGACAGGTTACCGACGAACAACCGGACAGCCAATCAGATATCTCCTTGCTGTGTGAAAGGGATCGCGGGATACGCGTTGGGGAGTGCAGGCGAAAAATACACGGTGGGCAAGCTAGGCTTAGGCCGAAAACCTTACCTGAAGTTTCCAGCCAAGGCAAGCGACTATAGTAGGTCTGAGGCTGTGGATGTCAGGCAAACGGTTCGTTTTGTCGCTGGCGCTGGTCGCCAGCCTGTGTTCCGATGCGTTATCCGCCGCGGGCGGCCGCGACTCGATTAGCCCCACGGACCTCCGTGAGTGGCTTACCTATCTTGCCTCGGATGAGCTCGAGGGGCGAGCAGTGTATACGGAGGGGCTCGGCCTCGCGGCTGGCTACATCCAAACGCACCTCCAGTCCTGGGGGCTCAGCCCACGCGGCGACAACGGCGGATTCCTCCAGACCGTCAGGGTCCGGAGCGTGAAAACCACCCGCCGCTCGTCGGTCACTGTGCAGGTCGGCCGGGAGTCGCGCACCTTCAAGGACGGCGACGGCGTTGTGTTCCCCAGGTTCGTCGGCTCGAAGCGGACCTTCACCGTCGACCGCGTCGAATTTGCCGGCTACGGCGTCGACGCCCCCGGCGCGAACTACTCGGACGTCGCGGGCAAGGACTACCGCGGTGCGGCGGTCATCTTCCTTGGCGCGTCGGGCCCGAAGGCGCTCGACGACGACTTGGCGCAACGCCTTATCGGCGGCCGCGGCCGCTACCTCACCGAGCAGATGGGTGCGGCGGCTGCCATTGGCCAGGCGCAGTCCGCGGACCCGCCACCGGAGTCCCAGGCCGGTCCCCGCCAGGAGCGTCCTGATTTCGTCACCACCCAGCGGCTCGACCGGACGATTTCGCCAAGCGTCACCGCCAACGACGCGTTTCTCCAGTTCCTCTTCAGCCGCTCACCCGTGAAGTACGACGACCTGAAGAAGAAGGCCGAGGGGCGTGAGGCGCTCTCAGGCTTCCGGCTCGACGGCGTCACCCTCACCTACAACCTCGACGCCGGCTACGAGGTGCTTCGCACCCAGCTCACCAAGAATATCGTCGCCGTCCTCGAGGGCACCGACCCTGAACTGAAGAACAGCTACGTGGCCATCGGCGCGCACTACGACCATGTGGGCTACGCCGACAGCGAGCTCGGCGAGGACCACAAGCGCCCCTCCCCGCCTGGGCGCGTCACCCCCGGCCGCGAATCGGACCGTATCTGGAACGGTGCCGACGATGACGGCTCGGGCACGGTGGCGGTGATGGCCATTGCCCGCGCGTTCGCGCAGGGGCAGCGGCCGAAGCGCTCGGTGCTGTTCGTCTGGCACGCCGGGGAAGAACGGGGGCTGCTCGGCTCGCGTTATTTCGCCGACTATCCCACCGTGCCGCTCGACCGCATCGTCGCCCAGCTGAACATCGACATGATCGGCCGCAACCGCGACGACAAGACGACCGAAGCAAGCACGCTATATCTCGTCGGTTCGGACCGTATCAGCTCGGAACTGCACGACATCAACCGCGCCGCCAATCGCGCTCTCGAGCAGCCGCTGACGCTGGACTACGAGATGAACGACCCGGCCGACCGGGAGCAAATCTACTTCCGCAGCGACCATTACAGTTACGCCGCGAAGGGTATCCCGGTGATCTTCTTCACAACCGGGCTGCATCCGGACTATCACGCGAACACCGACGACGTGTCGAAGATCGAGTTCCCGAAGCTCGCGCGCGTCGCGCAGCTGGTCTACGAGACCACGTGGAGGCTCGGCAATCTCGACCACGCGCCGGCACGCGACTTCAAGGGGCCACGCGCCGGGCGAGGCACCCGCGATTGACACGTCCGCTCCTCGTCATCTTCCTGACGATCTTCGTCAACCTGATCGGCTTCGGCATCATCATCCCGCTGCTGCCGTTCTACGCCGAGACGTTCGGCGCACGTCCGCTCGCCATCGGCCTGCTGTTCGCGGTCTACTCGCTGTGCCAGCTCGTGGCGTCACCGCTGCTCGGCGATCTGTCGGACCGGCATGGCCGGCGCCCGGTGCTGATCTTCAGCCTGCTCGGCACGGTGGCCAGCTTCGTGATGATGGCGATGGCGCACTCGCTTGCCATGCTCTTCGTCGCCCGCATCGTCGACGGGTTGTCGGGCGGCAACATCTCGACGGCGCGCGCCTACGTGGCTGATGTCACCGAGCCGAAGGACCGGGCTCGAGCCTTCGGTCTCATCGGGGCCGCGTTCGGCATGGGGTTCATCATGGGTCCGGCACTGAGCGGGGTGCTGGCGGCCTACAGCTACACCGCGCCAATCTGGGTGGCGGCGGCGCTGACGCTGGTGGCCACGCTCATGGCCTGGCTCTGGCTGCCTGAAACCGTGCACCGCGCGGCGGCCGGCACGGGCATGCCGTTCCGCAACCTCGCCGAGATGCTGAAGCGACCAGGCCTGCGCCGCATGCTCTGGATCGATTTCATCTACTGGTTCGCGTTCGCCATCTTCCAGACGACATTCGCGCTGTTCGTGGCGCGCCGCTTCGGCTTCGGCGTGTCGCAGACCGGATACTTCTTCGCGGCCTTCGGCGTGCTGGGAGCGATCGTTCAGGGCGGCGCCATCAGGCCGGTCGTTCACCGGCTGGGCGACAAGCGCACCTTCGTGCTGGGGCTCGTGTGTGCGGCCGTCGGCCTGGTCGGCGCAACCTATGCCCACACGGTCACCTTGTTCACCGTGGCGCTCGTGCCGCTGGCGCTCGGCATCGGCTTCGGACACCCGACGGTGTCCGCGCTGGTGAGCCGTGCGGGGCGTGCCGACGAACAGGGGCGCGTGCAGGGCGCAGCCGGCGCGATGGAGAGCCTGGGCCGGACGATGGGGCCGGTGTGGGGCAACGCGGCGCTCGCGCGCTACGGCGACGGCATGCCGTACATGTCGGCGGCCGCGTGCCTGCTGCTGACGCTGGTCCTGAGCCTGTCGTACCAGGTTGCCGATCCGGAATCGTCCCTCATGGGGTGAGCGCGCTCGCCTGGCTCAACGCACTCGGCTACAGCATCGCGGCCGGCCTGCCAGGTTCCCAGTTCCCTTGACAGCTGTGAAACAAGTGTTTTATACATCTGTTTCACCTGAGCTGTTCATCTATGAAGAAACTGATTCCGCTCCTGCTTGTCGTCGCCCTGGCTGGCGGCGCCTACGTCTACCTGTCGAAGCCTGCCGACAGCCTCGTCCTCACCGGCGTCATCACCACCAACGACATCGTCGTCGGGCCGCAGATCGGCGGGCGGATCGCCGACCTGCGCGTGCAGGAAGGCGACAGCGTGAAGGCCGGTCAGGTGATCGCCGTGATCGCCCCCGACGAGCTGCGCGCCGAGAACGCCTACGCCCTGCATACGGTGGAAGGGGTGGCGTCGCAGATCGAGCAGGCGAAGGCGGCCCTCCGCTACGAACAGCAGCAGATGACCGAGCAGGTCAGGCAGGCCGAGTCGAACCTGGCCGCCACCGAGGCGCAGCAGGCGGCCGCCGTGGCTGAACTCGAGTCGGCCCGGCTGACGCTCGAGCGAACACAGCAGTTGACGCGCGAAGGCGTGGCGCCCACCCAGCAACTGGACACCGCCAGGACCGCGCACGATGCCGCCGTGGCGCGGCTCGACGCGCTGCGCCGCCAGGTCGATGCGCACCGTGTGGCGATTGCGCTGGCTCGCACCGGCACCGAGCAGGTCTCGGTGAAGCGCGGCCAGGTGCTGGTCAACCAGTCGCTGCAGGAGGCCGCCGCGGCGCAGCAGGCCCGGGCCGAGGTCAGGCTCGGCTACACCGACGTGAAGGCGCCGTCCGACGGCATCATCGATGTCCGCGCCGCACGACTGGGAGAAGTGGTGACCGCCGGACAGCCGGTCGTGACGCTCATCAATCCCGACGATCTGTGGGTGCGGGCCGACGTCGAAGAGACCTACATCGACCGCGTGAAGATCGGCGACCGCATGTCAGTCCGCCTGCCGTCCGATGCCGTGCTCGACTGCCCGGTGTTCTACCGCGGCGTCGATGCCGGCTTTGCCACCCAGCGCGACGTCAGCCGGACCAAGCGCGACATCAAGACCTTCGAGATCCGACTGCGCTGCGACAACACCGATCGCCGGCTCGCCGTCGGCATGACCGCCTACGTCACTCTCCCCCTGAAGTAGCCATGCTGGCCATCGACGTCCGCAACATCGTGAAGCGCTTCGGCGACTTCACCGCGGTGAAGGGCATCTCGTTCCAGGTGGCATCGGGCGAGATCTTCGGCCTGCTCGGGCCGAACGGCGCCGGCAAGTCGACCCTGATCCGCATGCTTACGACCCTGCTGCCGCCGACCGAGGGCACCGCCCTGATCAACGGCTTCGATGTTGCTCGCCAGGCCGACGACGTGCGGCGGGCGATCGGCGTCATCCCGCAGGCCATGACCAGCGACCTCGAACTCAGTGTCGAGGAGAACCTGCTTATCTTCGCCAAGCTCTACGGCGTGCCGCGCGACCGCCGCAAGCGGCTCATCGACGAACTGCTCGCGGCGGTCGAACTTACCGAGTGGCGCGACAAGCAGGTGCGCAACCTCTCGGGCGGCATGCGCCGCCGCGTCGAGATTGCCCGCGGCCTGGTGCACGAGCCGAAGATCTTCTTCCTCGACGAGCCGACGACCGGCCTCGACCCGGTGTCGCGCGTGCACGTGTGGGAGATGCTGCAGCGCATCAAGGCCGAGCGCGACCTGACGGTGCTCATCACCACGCACTACATGGACGAAGCCGACAAGCTGTGCGACCGCATCGCGATCGTCGATCATGGCGAACTGAAGGCGCTCGATTCGCCGATGAAGCTGAAGGCGTCGGTGCCGGGGAAGAACGTGCTGGAGGCGAGCTTCTCGTCCGCGCCGGCCGACTGGCCCGAGGTATTGCGGCGCCTGCCTGACGTCGAGGAGGTCACCGGCCACGACCACGTGTTCAGGCTTGCTACCGGCAACGGCCCCGCGACCACCATGGCCATGCTCCAGACGGCCGCCCAGATGCAGGTATCGGTCGATTCGCTCGCCGTGCAGAGCACGACGCTCGACGACGTCTTCGTGCACTACACCGGCCGCGCCCTCCGCGACACCCTCCAGGCGCCATCGGCCCAGGACAACCCGTTCATGATTCGGCGGTAGTCACCATGCACAGAACCCTCGCCATCATCGAGCGGGAAATGCGGCGCTTCCGCCGCAGCCCGATGCTCATCGTCATGTCGATGATGATGCCGATCGTGCAGCTCGTCGTCCTCGGCTACGCCTTCGGCGGCAACGTCAAGCACCTGAAGGTGGCCATCGTCGATCAGGACCACGGCGTGCCCGCCGTGCGCATTCGCGAACTGGCAGGCGCCATTGCCACCGGCAATCACACCTTCGACGTGATCGACTACGCCGACGCCGGGGTGGCGCTCACGGACCTGCGCAACGGCGTCGTGAACGGCGTGCTGACCATTCCGCCCGACTACTCGCGGCGGGTAGTCAGCCGGCAGGAACCGACGGTGGCGCTGATCTCGGACAACACCGACAACTTCGTGTCGGCCACGCTGTCGGCGACGATGGCGCAGGTGGTCGGCTCGCTGGGCCAGCCGGTGAAGACGACTATCCGCACACCGTCGCAGCCCTCGCTCCAGGTTGTCGAGGTGTATCCGTACGTGCCGTACATCCAGTACCTGCTGCCGGGGTCGATCACAATGTCGATCTTCATGATGGTGATGATCGGCGGCGGCATCATCTTCATCGACGACAAGGCGCGCGGCCTGCACGAGGGCTACCTGGTGACCCCAATCACCAAGTTCGAGCTGATTGCCGGCTTCAACATTTCGGGCACCATCCGCGCCGTCATTGCCGGCGCGTTCCTGATGGTGATCGGTTCGATCATTGCCGGCGTGCCGAACCCGCTGGATCCGATGCGGATGATGCGCCTGCTGCTGGTCATCACCGTCACGGCGTTCGCGCTGATCAGCATGATGTTCCTGATCATGGTCCGCATCTCGGACCCGCTGCTGCCCCGCGCGGTGTTCGGCGTGCTGAACACGGTGCTCTACTTCCCGAGCGGCGCGGTCTATCCCCAGCAGGGATTCCCGAAGTGGATGCAGGTGATTGCCGCGGCCGATCCGTTCACCTATGCCGTGCACGCCTTCAAGAGCCTGCTGCTGAAGAACACCGGCTTCCAGGCGATCGCCTTCGACCTCGGATTCCTGGCCATCTTCTCGATCGTCTCGATGGGGGCCGCGACGATGCTGTTCCGGAGGACGTTGTAGTGCCGGTGCCGGTGCCGGTGCCGGTGCAGGACCGCGAAACCCGCGCACGACTGCTCGACGAGGCACGTCGGCTGTTTGCCGCGCAGGGATACCGCGGCGTGACTGTCCGGGAGATCTGCGCGGCGGCCCGGGCCAACGTCGCCGCCATCAACTATCACTTCGGCGGCAAGACGGGGCTGTATCGCGAGGTCTTGTCATCGGCCATTCAGCTGATGCGACAGACGACGATGCAGGCGCGGAGTGAAGGGGACGGCGGCACCGCCGAGCAGCGGCTGCGCACGTTCATCCGCGTCTTTCTCCACCGCGTGGGGGAGTCGCCGGACGCGTGGATTCGCCAGTTGATGGCGCACGAGATGGCCAACCCGACCGAGGCCCTCGACGATGTCGTGCGGGACGTGATTGCGCCGCGCATCTCCTACGTGGCGGAGTTGGTGGCGGAACTGCTCGGCACCACGCCCGACGATGAGCGGGTGCTGCGGTGCGTGCTGAGTGTCCAGTCGCAGTTCCAGGTAGCCATGGCCAATCCGGTGTCGGTGCGGCTCGTGCCAGGGCTGACGATCGATTCGGCCTTCATCGACCGCCTTGCCCAGCACATCGCCGACTTCTCGATCGGCGGCATCAGGGCGCTGCGGGGGACGCACGGGGAAGTCAGAACGCCGAGTTCAGAAGCAGAGGCCTAACTTCCCACTTCTGACTTCCCACCAGAGCGTGGCAGACGTCCGCGCCGGGCACATCACCCGGTGGGGGAGGGCGCGCTCTTCCGGAGATGGCGACGGTTCTGGCACTAAAATCAAGGGAATGGCCGATACCTGGATCGTCGAGGCAGCCGACGCTGGGCTGCGCCTCGACAAGTTTCTCGCCGCCGCGACGCGGCTAGGCTCGCGCGGGCGCGCCTCCGATGCGCTCGAACGAGGCAAGATCTTCCTGAATGACGCCGAGGCAACCTCGAAGGATGCACGGTTCAAGCTGAAAACCGGCGACGGCGTGCGTCTCTGGATGGACCGCCCGGGGAGTTCCCGCAAGATTTCCCAGCGTGCGCCGCGCGCCGGCGAGCTGCCGATCATCTACGAGGACGAGGCGCTGGTCGTGGTGAACAAGCCGGCCGGGCTGTTGACCGTGCCGCTCCCGCGCCGCGAGGAGGCCGCATCGGTCGAGGACGCCCTCGTCGAGCACCTGCGGTCCAAGGGACGCCGACGCCCCTTTGTCGTGCACCGCATCGACCGCGACACGTCGGGACTGGTGGTGTTCGCAACGCGCGCCGACGCGCAGAGCCGCCTGAAGGACCAGTTCCGCCGCCACGACGCCGAGCGTATCTATCTGGCCGCGGTCTACGGTGTGCCCTCGCCGTCGCAGGGACTGTGGCGCGATCACATCGTCTGGGACCAGGACTCGCTCATCCAGAAGGAAACCAGCTTCAAGGACCCGCGCGCCAGCGAGGCCAGCTGCGAATACGAAGTGCTCGAAGCCTATAACGGCTCGTCGCTGCTTCAGGTGACGCTGATTACCGGTCGGCGCAACCAGATCAGGCTGCAGGCGCGGCTTCGGGGCCATACGCTAATCGGCGAACAGCGCTACGTGTACGGCCCGGACGATATGCGGAATGTGATGTTCGACCGGCAGGCCCTGCACGCCTGGCGGCTCGGCTTCATGCATCCCCTGACAGGACTACCGATGCGCTTCGAGGCGCCCCTGCCGTCCGATATGGAAGGGCTGATCGACACGCTCCGCACGAATTCTTAGCCTGCCTCCCGTTTTGGGGATCCTCCCAAGGGTCGTACCGGTCTAAGATGCAGAGGGAGTTCTTATGGCAAAACGGTCTTCGTCCGGTGCGATTGTCTGCCCGCGGTGCGGCGTTCCGAGTGCGAAAGTGATTGGTCGCTCGGAGTCGCTGCCGGTCATCTACCTGCGTTGTGACGACTGCGGCAGAACCTCGATCTCGCCCGAGTAAGCCTTACGTAATTCGGGGGGCAGGCACGGTCCTGTAACCGGCCCGCCCCTTTCTCTTCCCCGCCCCCAACCGGCTTTCGACGCTTAACCTCTAGATTTCGCTTGGTTTGTCAGGCGTGCCTCATCCGGCACGCTTCCGGCAGTAGTGCGTCGCGTCCCGTTCCCGGGACCTGACCACTATGGACGCAGCTGCCCGGCGTTACACGCTCCCCGACTCCCCGCCGATCGTCTTCGAGGACGGCCTCGGGCCACGCACGCGGCATGCTGATGCGGCCGGCGGACTGGCCATCGAAGTGCTCCGGCTGCGTCCGTCGTTTGGCACCGTGCCGTCGTTCGAGTTCGCCCTTCGCGAGCGAGCGGGACGCCTTGCCGGATTCCGTCACCCTTCATTCGTGCGCGTCCGCGGCGTCGAGCGGAGCAGCGGCGACGAACCGCTGCTGACGGTGGCCTCTGATGCGGCACCCGGCCTGCGCCTCTCCGTCATCCTCGCCAGTGCGCAGGCGCGCCGGGTGCCGCTCGACATCTATGCAGCCCTCTGTCTCATCCGGCAGCTGGTATCAGGGGTGGCCATGCTGCACGAGGGCGTGGGTGACGTGGCGCACGGGACGCTGGCCCCCGAGCGGTTGTTCGTCACGCCGCAGGCACGCCTGCTCATCGCCGAGCCGGTGCTCGGTGCGGCCATCGAACAACTGCGACTGCCGTGCGAGCGCTACTGGCGTGAACTGCGCGTGGCTGTCCCGCCTGGCACGGCGCGGACTCGTCTTGATGCCCGAACGGACGTGATGCAGATCGGCGTGGTGGCGCTGGCGCTCGTGCTCGGCCGTCCGCTTGGCGACGACGAGTTCCCGCTGCGCACGAGCGAACTCGTGTCGTCGGCCTGGGCCGTGTCTCCGCGCGGCGGCTTCGAGCCGCTTCCTCACGGTCTGCGCGGCTGGCTCGCGCAGGCACTGCAACTCGACCCGCAACGCGCCTTTGCTACACCGCGAGACGCCCGGACGGAACTCGACGCCGTGCTCGGCGACGGCGAGCTGGTTTCGTCGCCGGCAAGCCTCGATGCCTTCCTCGCGCGCTACCGGGCTGGCGACGCGGTTGCTCCCAGCGTCGTGCCGGTGCTGGCCACGCCACCGGCCCCGGTGGCCGCGCCGGCACGCACCTGGGCACACGTCCCTATCGGGGGCAGTCGAGACTGGTCGAAGACGTGGCGGCAGCTTGCGGTCGGGCTCGCCGTGCTGACCGTCGTGGGGGCGGCGGTGACGGTGGTTGCAAGCCGCGGGTGGCAGAACAGCGGCAACGTGGCCGTGCTGGGAACGCTGGAGCTGTCGACCAGGCCGGCCGCGATGGAGGCGTTCATCGACGGGACACGCCGTGGCCTGACGCCGCTGGTGCTACCGCTCGATCCCGGTGAGCACACGGTGGAACTGCGCGGTGCGGGCACGCCGCGGCGCATCCAGTTCACCATTAATCCCGGGATGAAGGTGTCGCAGTACGTCGATCTCACCGCGGCCGCCACGGCGAAGGCCAGGCGGGTGCAGGCGCGTCAGCGCTGAGGAGCGGCCGTCGCGTCGTTTTTCTGGCGCGCCTCGCGATCGGCGCGGAGCAGGTCGACCACTTCGGTGTGGTTGCCCATGGCCGCAAACAGCCAAGCCGACTGGTCCTGCTTGTTCTTCAGCTCCATGTCGGCGCCTTTGGCGAGCAGCAGTGCGACGATGTCGGCAAAGCCGTCTCCGGCCGCGCGCATCAACGCGGTCATGCCCTCCTCGTTGGCGAGGTTCACGTTCAGCCCCTTCGACAGCAGGAACTCCACGCCAGCGGGGCAGTTCGCGCCAGCGGCCAGCATGAGCAGGTTGTCGCCGTTCAGGTCGGTCGTCAGGTTGGCGCCTGACGACAGCAGTGATGCCGCGAGCGGCACGCGGCAGCCGCGCATGGCAAACGCCAGGGCGAGGTCGGCGCCCTTGGTCACGCCGGCCTTCTGCAGGACAGCCGCGACCTCGTCGTGCCCGGTCGACGCGGCGTAGACGAGCGCGTTCATACCGTTCTCGTCCTCGAGTTGCGGATCCGCCTTGCGCGCGAGGAGTAGCGCCGTGACCGCCTCGTTGCCCCCGAGTGCCGAGGCCATGATGGCCGTGCGCCCGGCGCGATCGCGCACCGCCGTGTCGGCGCCGCCGCCGAGCAGCGCATCGGCCGCCTGCGCATGCCCACCGTAGGCTGCTGCGATGAGCGCGGTGGCGCCGTCGCCGTTCGCCTCGTTGACGTTCGCGCCCTTGGCGAGCAGCGCGCGAATTGCCCCGGCGCGGTTCGACGATGCGGCGGCCATGAGTGGCGTGATGCCGTCCTTGTCCTTCACGTTCACGTTCGCGCCGGCGGCAACGAGTGCGTTCACCGCGTCGGTGTGCCCCTCGTGCGCGGCCACCGTCAGCGCCGACTCGCCGTCCTGGTCCGCGGCGACGTTCGCGCCGCCCTCTGCGAGCGCGCGGATGATGTCAGCCCGGCCATACAGCGCTGCGATGCCGAGTGCCGTCATGCGCGAGTCGCCTGGCGCATCAAGCGGTGTCTTCGCGGCGATGGCCGCTCGCACGCGGGCGAGGTCGCCGTTCATTGCCGCCATCTGCAACTGCACGGTCGCGTCGGATACCGGTTCCGGCGCCGCCGCTGTCTGCGCCGCGCCACTGCGCGCCACAAGTGCGAACGTCAGCAGGGCTCCGAGCGTCATACGAGTCATATGGATGGTCACAGCTCGTGAAGTATAGCGAAGGTAGTGTTGCGGGGGTGGGTAGCGTATGGCAAGATTCGACTCTGATACTGTCGCTTCGTCTGCATTCTTATCGGCACGCGGCTTCGTCGGACACGGGCTTCGTGGGACTCAGCAATTGATTAGGAGAGCGGGATACATGCACCGCGTCGCATCTTCACTGATCGTCGGCTTCGGCATCGTCATGGCGATGATGACCGGGCTCAGCGCGCAGAATCCTGGTGGCAGCCCCGAGGGCAAGGCGCTCAAGAACCCCGTCGCTGGCGCCGAGTCGATCGCCTCGGGCCAGGCCGCTTACGCCAAGAACTGCCGGTTCTGTCACGGACCCGATGCCAAGGGTAACGGCCAGATGGCTCCGCGCGACACACACCCGTCGGATCTCACCGACGCGAAGTGGGATCGCGGCGCCACTGACGGCGAGATCTTCCTCGTCATCCGCGACGGCGCCGGCCCCGAGATGAAGATGAAGGGGTACAAGGGCCGTCTCGCCGACAACGAAATGTGGAGCATCGTGAACTACCTCCGCAGCGTCGGTCCGAAGAAGAAGTAGGCGCTCGCTCGACACCCAGCCGCCAGAACGGGCGCCCCTCCGGGCGCCCGTTTTCTTTTTTCCGCGCCTCATCCCTTACACTGCGTCTCGCCGGTGAGCGGCATGATGTCTATAAACTCGGGCGACTACCGCGCGCGGAGACGGTGCACATGCCAGCCGACACGCCTGACGTAGGAGTTCCCTTCCCGGACGACACCGGCTTCGTTGCGCGCCTCGCGCTGGCGTTGACCGCATGGACCGAGCGCTGGGTGCCCGACGCGTTCGTCTTCGCGCTGCTGGCGACGGTCATCGTGGTCGGCGCGGGCGTTACGGTGACGCCATCGACGTTTGGTGAGGTGGTCAACGCGTGGGGCCGCGGCTTCTGGGATCTCATTCCGTTCACGCTGCAGATGGCCCTGGTGATTATCACCGGGCACGTGCTGGCGACGTCCCCGCCGATGCGCCGCCTCATTCGTGCGGTGGCCGCCTGGCCCACGACGCCGAAGGGCGCCGTGGCGCTGGTCACCGGTTTCGCGCTCGTGAGTTCCTGGTTCAACTGGGGGTTCAGCCTCGTGTTCAGCGCGGTGCTGGCGCGCGAGGTGGCCCGCCGTATCGAGGGGGTCGACTACCGCGCGCTGGCGGCGGCGAGCTTTCTCGGGCTCGGGAGCATCTGGGCACAGGGGCTGAGCGGGTCAGCCGCCCTGCAGATGGCATCGCCCGGGGCGCTGCAGCCGGCCATCCGCGACATCGTGGCGCACGACGGCCTGGTGCCCGGCGGCATCATCGGCTTCACGCACACCATTTTCCTCTGGCAGAGCCTGCTGTCGGTCGCGGTCGAACTCGTGGTGGTGACCGGCGTGATGTGGCTGGCCACACCGCCCGCGTCACGGGCCAAGACCGCACGCATGCTCGGCATCGACCTCGGCACCGAGGAAGCGGCCGCGCCGCAGCGACCGGCCATCATCCAGCCCGGCGCCTGGCTCGAACACTCGCCCGTGCTCACGTGGGTCATCGTCGGTCTGGGCGCCTGGTATCTCGCGCAGTACTTCGCGCGAGCGGGCGACCCGCTGAATGCGCTGAACCTGAACGTCCTCAATCTCATTTTCCTGCTCGCCGGCTTCCTGCTGCACGGCACGCCCGCGCGGCTGATGCACGCCGTGCAGGCCGCGACGCCGGCGGTGTGGGGCGTCATCCTGCAGTTCCCGTTCTATGCCGGCATTGCCGGGGTAATCACCTCCACCCACCTCAACGAACAGTTGGCGACGCTGTTCGTCCGCGTGTCGACACCCACGACGTTCCCGCCACTCGTGGCCGTGTATTCGGCGGTGCTCGGCGTGTTCGTCCCGTCGGGCGGGTCGAAGTGGGTGATCGAGGCGCCGTACGTAATGGCGGCCGCGCACGATCTGCGCGTGCACCTGGGCTGGGTGGTGGCGGCCTACGACCTTGGGGAGGCGGTGGCGAACCTGCTGCAGCCGTTCTGGATGCTGCCCATCCTCGGACTGTTCCAGCTTCGCGCGCGCGACGTCATGGGCTACACGCTCGTGGTGTTCGCCGTGCTGCTCCCGACCGTGCTGCTCCTGGTGACGCTGCTGGGACGCACGCTGCCATACCCTCTCTGACGTTGCATCGCGCTCGGGTTCACTCTTTACGCTTCCCTCAGCGCGCCCCGCCCGTTCCATCGGGTACACTTTGTTGCCCGTTCAATCGGATGGGTTCTTTCTGTCGGAGGCTCTTCTGGACGTGTTCGCGAGCGCGGCGTTCCCGCGCCGGCGCAGTGTGATCGGTCCAGCCATCATCTCTTCTGTTCCTGATTCCGGTTCTTCATGATTCCTGGTTCCTACTGGTTGGCGCGGGTCGGCATCGCGCTGCTCGCGTGTGTCTGTGTGGTGTCTCCCGCGGTCGCCCAGCGGCGTCCGACTTCTGGCGGTTCGCAGGCCTCGGCTGAACACGATCCGCCGCCGCCTGTGTTTCCCGAGGTCATCTCGCGCGGCGACAACGGCCGCATGGTCGTGCGTGCCACCCGCCTGACACAGCCGCTGCGCGTCGACGGCCGGCTCGACGACGCGGTCTACGCCTCCGTTCCGGCGATCAGCGGCTTCATCCAGACCTTGCCCAACGAAGGGCAGCCCTCCACCGAGAAGACCGAGGCCTGGGTCTTCTTCGACGACAACTACATCTACGTCACCGGCAAGATGTACGAGGACGTGCCGCCCGAGCAATGGACCGCCAACGAGCTGCGCCGCGACACCGGGCAACTGCGCCAGAACGACATGTTCGGCGTGCTGTTCGACACGTTCCACGATCGGCGCAACGGCTTCAACTTCTACACCAACCCGCTTGGCGGCTTCGCCGACCAGATCGTCACCGACGAGGGGAACCCGAACGTCGACTGGAATCCGGTGTGGCAGGTGCGCACCGGCCGGTTCGAGGGCGGATGGACCGCGGAACTGGCCATACCCTTCAAGTCGCTGCGCTACAACTCGGGGACGAACCAGACGTGGGGCATCCAGCTACGCCGTTCGATCCGCCGCAAGAACGAGTGGACGCACCTCACCCAGGTGCCCGCCTCGTCCGGCGGGTCGCAGGGCATCTTCCGCGTGTCGGCGGCGGCCACCCTGGTGGGCCTCGATCTTCCGCCTGCCGGCAAGAACATCGAGTTGAAGCCCTACGCCATCTCGAAGGTCACGAGCGACGTGGCCAAGAGCGTCTCGAACGACCTGGAGCCGAACGCCGGCGTCGACGCCAAGATCGGCATCACCGCGAACCTGACCGCCGACATCACAGTGAATACGGACTTCGCGCAGGTCGAAGTGGACGAGCAGCAGCTGAACCTCACGCGGTTCAGCCTGCAGTTCCCGGAGAAGCGCGATTTCTTCCTCGAGGGGCGCGGCATCTTCGACTTCGGGCGCGGCGGCCTGACGCCCGGCCAGAGCGGCGCATCAGGTGCCAGCAATTCGCTCACCCCGAGTCTGTTCTACAGCCGCGCCATCGGCCTCAACTCAGGGCGCGTCGTGCCCCTGCGTGCGGGCGGCCGCGTGACGGGCAAGACCGGCAAATACTCGATTGGGCTGCTCAATATCGAGACCGGTGAGGAAGACGTGTCGAACACGCCGGCCACCAACTTCACCGTCGCACGCGTCAAGCGCGACATCCTCCGCCGCAGCAGCATCGGCATGATGGTGACGAATCGGTCGGAGTCGAACGTTGTGGCCGGCGCGTCGAACATCGCCTACGGCGCCGACGCTGCGTTCTCGTTCTTCCAGAACGTCAGCATGGGCGGTTACTACTCGCGCTCGGAGACCGAGGGGAAGAAGACGGACAACCAGAGCTACCAGGGGCGCTTCGACTACGCTGCCGACCGCTACGGGGCGCAGTTGCAGTTTCTCGACGTTGGCGCGAACTACAGGCCGGAGGTTGGCTTCGTGCGGCGCTACGGGTTCGACCGCACCTATGCCTCGGCCCGCTTCAGTCCGCGGCCGCGGACGCGCTTCAAGGGGATCCGTCAGTTCACCTACCAGGGCAGCGTCGAGTACATCGAGAACTCGGCCAGCCAGCTCGAGACCCGCAACCAGACCGGACGCTTCGCCGTCGAACGCCAGAACAGCGATCTGTTCGTCGTCGAGGGCGGCACGAACTACGAACTGCTGGTGGCGCCGTTCGCCATCGCTCCCGGTGTGCGCATCCCGGCGGGCGGTTACCACTTCAACGACGTCGTCGTGTCGTACCAGCTCGGGCAGCAGCGCCGCCTGAACGGCACGCTGTCGCTGCAGCGCGGCGAGTTCTACAACGGCACCATCACCGGCTACGGCCTGACGGGAGCGCGTTTCGCCATCCTGAAGCAGTGGTCGCTCGAACCGAGCCTGCAGATCAACGACGTGAAGCTGCCAGCTGGCAACTTCACCACCACGCTGCTGCGCGCCCGCACCGACTACGGCTTCAGTCCGCGCATGTTCATGAGCGGGCTGGTGCAGTACTCGTCCACCGGCAATCTGTTCAGCAGCAACCTGCGCTTCCGGTGGGAGTACCGGCCGGGCAGCGAACTGTTCGTCGTCTACACCGACGAACGCGACACGACCAAGCCCGGCTACCCGGATCTGAAGAACCGCGCATTCGTCGTGAAGGTGAACCGCCTCCTGCGGTTCTGAGAACACAACATCACGAAGACCACGAAGGTGGCGACGCACCGCTGGTGTCCTCGGGGCTCCGTCGCGGTCTTCGTGCCTTCGTGACAGTGAAGAGCGAGCCCAACGGGAAGTTTCAATGATGAAGTGTCGGGTGATAGGGGCGGCCGTGATCGGCGCGGTGGTGCTGACGAACGGGGCGGCGTCCGCGCAGCCGAGACCGGTGCCGCCGAAGACGGTGGTGCGCGAGGGCGACCAGGTGGTGGTGCGCGCCATCAGGCTGAGCGAGCCGATGACGGTTGACGGCAAGCTGGACGAAGCGGTGTACAGCGACAACGAGCCGATCGACGGCTTCATCCAGGCCGTGCCGCGCAACGGGCAGCCGGTGTCCGAGCGGACCGAGGCCTGGATCATGTTCGACGACAAGAACCTGTATGTCACGGCAAAGCTGTACGAGTCGGTGCCGGAGTCGCAGTGGGTGGCGAATGAAATTCGCCGCGACACGAACCAGATGCGCCAGAACGACACGTTTGCTGTTTTGCTCGATACCTTCCACGACAAGCGCAACGGCTTCCACTTCTACACCAACGCGCTCGGCGGCTTCACCGACCAGCTCGTCACCGACGAAGGCAACCCGAACGGTGACTGGAACCCGGTGTGGGACGTCCGCCCAGGGCGCTTCGATGGTGGCTGGACCACCGAGATGGTTATCCCGTTCAAGTCGCTCAGGTACGTCTCTGGTTCGAACCTGACCTGGGGCCTGCAGCTGCGGCGCTCGATCCGCCGCAAGAACGAGTGGGCGCACCTGACGGCGCTGCCAGCCGCTGGAGCTGGCCCGAACAGTGGCTTCCGGTTGTCGCGTGCGGCGACGCTGGTCGGGCTCGATCTGCCGCCGCAGAGCGCGAACATCGACCTCAAGCCGTATGTCATCGGCACGACCACCACCGACCGCCTCCGTACGCCGCCCCTGAGCAACGACATCACGAGCAGCCTCGGCGGTGACATGAAGTACGGCATCACCTCCAACCTGACCGCCGACATCACCGTGCGGACCGACTTCGCGCAGGTGGAGGTGGACGAGCAGCAACTGAACCTCACGCGGTTCAGCCTGCAGTTCCCGGAGAAGCGCGACTTCTTCCTCGAGGGGCGCGGCATCTTCGACTTCGCCAGGGGCGGCGGCATCGGCGGCGCCAGCCTCGGGTTTGGCAGCGGCGGCAACAGCAACCCGGTCACGGGCGCACCAACGTTCTTCTACAGCCGGCGGATCGGCCTCGACTCGGGACGCGTCGTGCCGATCCGCGCCGGCGGACGGGTCACCGGCCGCGTCGGCAAGTGGACGATTGGCGCGCTGAACCTCGAGACCGGTGACGAGCCGGTCGGCGGCAGCTTGCCGACCAACTTCACCGTCGCGCGCCTGAAGCGGAACGTCCTGCGCCGGAGCAGCATCGGCGGCATCATCAGCAACCGCGACAAGTCGACGCTGGTGAGGGGAGCGTCGGACCTGGCCTATGGCGTCGATGGCCTCTTCTCGTTCTTCAACGACCTCAGCACCGGTGGCTACTTCGCGAAGTCCGACGTCGACGGCCGGACGACAGGAAACACCAGCTATCAGGCCAAGTTCGACTACGCGCCGGACAAGTGGGGCGTGCGCGCCGACTATCTCGTGGTGGGGGCGAACTACAGCCCCGAAGTCGGCTTCACCAACCGCAGCAACTTCCGCCGCAGTTACGTGTCGAGCCGCTACAGTCCGCGGCCGAAGAACAGCCGGCGCGTCCGCAAGTACACATCGGAGGGCTCGTACGAGTACCTCGTCACCGACACTACCGGCAGGCTCGAGACGCGCGCTACAACCGGACGTTTCATCATCGAGCAGCAGAACAGCGACATGGTCACCGTGGTGGCCGCCAACCGCCATGAATTCCTGTCGCGCCCGTTCACTGTGGCGCCGGGCGCAACGATTCCGGTTGGCGGCTACACCTTCTCGGACGTGACCGCGAGCTACGGCTTCGGCCAGCAGCGCCGGCTGTCTGGCCTGCTGACCTACCAGACGGGTCAGTTCTACAACGGCACGCTGAACGCGGTGAGTTTCGGCACCGGGCGCTTTGCCATCCGGTCGAACTGGTCGCTCGAGCCGACGCTGACGGTGAACCATGTCGCGCTGCCGGCCGGCACCTTCACGAACACCGTGCTCGTGGCGCGCACCGACTACGGGTTCTCGCCGCGCCGCTTCATCAGTGGCCTGCTCCAGTACTCGTCATCGACCCATGTGCTCAGCTCGAACGTTCGCTTTCGCTGGGAGTACAAGCCAGGCAGCGAACTGTTCGTGGTCTACACCGACGAGCGTGACACGTTGAAGCCCGGCTATCCTGACCTGCGCAACCGCGCCTTCGTCGTGAAGGCGACGCGGTTGTTGCGGTTCTAGACAGGCTTCGGGCTTCGGGCTCCAGGCTTCGGGCGGCGGCCGCTTCCGGCCTGAAGTCGGCAAGCCCTGAGCCTGAAGCCGGGAGCCCCGAAACCCTTCGAGGAGACTGACGTGCGAATCGCAATACTGACGACGGCCGTGGTGTTGATGCTGGCGCCGCTCGCGGCTGCCCAGGCGCCGCCTGCGCCGGTGCCGCCCGCCGTCATATCGCGGAACGAGGCGAAGCAAGCCACCGTGCGCGCCGTGAAGCTGACCGAACCGCTGCGTATCGACGGACGGCTCGACGAGGCGATCTACAGCACTCCGGCCATCACCGACTTCATCCAGACGCTGCCGCGCAACGGCGAGGAACCGACCGAGAAGACGGAAGCCTGGGTCATGTTCGACGCCGTGAACTTCTACGTCTCGGCGCGCGTCTGGGACTCGGCGCCGCCGAACAAGTGGGTGGCGAACGAGATGCGGCGAGACGCCAACCAGGTGCGGCAGAACGATCACTTCGGCTTCATGATCGACACGTTCCACGATCGGCGGAACGGCTACGTCTTCTACTCGAACCCGGTTGGCGGCCGCATCGACCTCAGTGAAGCGGACGAGGGGAACTCGAACGCCGACTGGAACCCGGTGTGGGCGGTGCGTACGGGGCGCTTCGAGGGCGGCTGGACCATCGAGATGGCCGTGCCCTTCAAGTCGATCCGCTACATGTCCGGCGATGGCCAGACCTGGGGCATCCAGATGCGCCGCGCCATCCGGCGCAAGAACGAGTGGGCGCATCTCACGCCGCTGCCGACGGTGATGGGCGGCGCGCAGGGCTTCTTTCGCATCTCGGCCGCGGCCACGCTGGTCGGGCTCGAGCTGCCGCCGGCCAGCCGCAACATCGAGCTGAAGCCGTACGGCATTGGTCGCACCACGACCGATCGGGTTGTGGCGCCGGCCGTGAACAACAAGACCGAAGGCGACTTCGGCATCGATGCCAAGTACGGCATCACCGCGAACCTCACGGCCGACCTCACCTACAACACCGACTTCGCGCAGGTGGAGGTGGACGAGCAGCAGGTGAACCTCACCCGCTTCTCGCTGCAGTTGCCCGAGAAGCGCGAGTTCTTCCTCGAGGGGCGCGGCATCTTCAGCTTCGCGGCCTTTCCGACCACCGGGTCGACCGCCAGCGGTGGCAGTGCCTCGTTCACCAGCACGGTGCCGCTGCTGTTCTACAGCCGGCGCATCGGGCTCAACAACGGGCGTGTCGTCCCGATTCAGGCCGGCGGTCGCATCACCGGCAAGGTGGGCAAGTTCAGCCTCGGGTTGCTCAACATCGAGACCGACAGCGAAGCGGCGTCGAAGTCGCCGAAGACGAACTTCAGCGTTGTCCGGGTCAAGCGCGACATCTTCCGGCGCAGCGCCATTGGTGCGATGTTCACCGGCCGATCGCAGTCGGCGGCGAAGGCCGGCGAGTCGAACCAGGCGTACGGTGTCGACGGCGTCTTCAATTTCTTCAGTAACCTCACGGCGGGCGGCTTCTACGCGAAGTCGCACATTGCCGGCGTCACCGGCGACGAGTCGAGCTACCAGGCGCGCGCCGAGTGGGCGCCGGACAACTACGGGTTCCAGTTCGAGCGCAACAAAGTTGGCGACGCGTTCAACCCGGAGGTCGGGTTCCTTCGCCGCCGCGCCTTCGAGCGCACCTACGGTGAAGTGCGCTACAGCCCGCGCCCGAAGCGCATCATGGGCATTCGTCAGGTGTCGATGACGGGCAGCCTGGAGTACATCGAGAGCAGCGTTACCGCGCAGATGGAATCGCGGCAGCAGACGGCGCGGATCAACGTCGAACGCGAGAACAGCGATCAGTTGTCGCTCGAGGGCGGCACGAACTTCGAGTGGCTGCCCGCCGCCTTCAGCGTGGCGCGCGACGTCCGCATTCCGGCGGGTGGCTACAACTTCAACGACGTCACCGCTCGCTACGCCTTCGGCCAGCAGCGGCGCCTGTCGGGCACGGTGTCGTATCAGGCCGGGCAGTTCTACGACGGCCACATCAACGCGTTCACGGTGAGCGGTGCGCGCGTGTCGGTGACCACGCGCCTGTCGGTGGAGCCGAGCCTGTCGGTGAATGCGGTGACCCTGCCGGCCGGCGACTTCACCACAACGGTGCTCCGGGCCCGGTCGGACTACGCGTTCACGCCGCGCATGTTCGTCAGCGGCCTGGTGCAGTACAGCTCGAACGACCGCGTCTTCAGCAGCAACCTGCGCTTCCGCTGGGAGTACCGCCCCGGCAGCGAGCTGTTCGTCGTCTACACCGACGAACGCGACACGATTCCCACTGGTTTCCCCGAGTTGAAGAACCGCGCGCTCGTGGTGAAGGTGAACAGGCTGCTCAGGTTCTGACGCTGACGTCGCAGGGCTCCGGGCTCTCATGTCGAAATATGCGGCGTTGTTCGACACGTTTAGCTAATATGTCGACCACGTGAACATGTCCGAGTCCCGCTTCGTTCCAGACCGGCCGTACAACGGTCTGCCGCCATTGCCTCCCAACGCGGAGGTCGAGACCAGGGCAGTGCTCAAGGCGGTGGTGGAGGCCAGAGCCGCGCTGGCCCAACTCAAGCAGGCCGGGCATCTGGTACCGAACCAGACGATCCTCATCAACACCATCCCCATCCTCGAGGCGCGCGCCAGCTCCGAGATCGAGAACATCGTCACCACAACGGACCGGCTGTTCCAGTACGCCCAGGACGAGAGCCAGCCGACCGACCAGGCCACGAAGGAAGCGCTCCGTTACCGGACGGCACTGCGGTCGGGATTCGAGTCACTCGCGGTCAGGCCTCTGAGCACGCGAACGGCGGTAGACGTGTGTCGGACTCTGCGTGCCGTCGATGTCGATGTCCGCTCCGTGCCAGGCACCACCCTCCGTCATGCCGCAAGCGGCGAGGTGGTCTACACACCGCCGGAGGGCGAAGCGCACCTGCGCGATCTGTTGGGCAATTGGGAGCGCTACCTGCACGACGCGACGGACATCGACCCTGTTGTCCGGATGGCGATCGGGCACTACCAGTTCGAGGCGATTCACCCGTTCACCGACGGCAACGGTCGCACGGGTCGCATCCTGAATCTGCTGTTTCTGGTCGAGCAGGAACTCCTCGAGCTTCCCGTGCTGTACACCAGCCGTAACATCATGACGACGAAGGCGCAGTACTACCAGTTGCTGCACGACGTCACCGTCGCCGGGCAGTGGGAGTCGTGGATTCTCTACATGGTGAACGTGCTTCACCGCACCGCCCAGTGGACGACAGCGAAGATCCTGGCCATGCGTGCGCTGCTGGCAGAGACGAAGCGACACGTGATGGCCAGGACCCCTGGCATCTACTCGCACGAACTGGTGGAGCTGCTGTTCGAGCAACCCTACTGCCGCATCGCCAACGTCGTGGCTGCCGGCCTGGCCCATCGCCAGACCGCCTCCAGCTACCTGAAGCAACTGTGCGACATCGGCGTGCTGCGCGAGCAGCGTGCCGGCCGCGACAAGCTGTTCCTGCATCCCAAGCTGCTGACGCTGCTGGCGTCGGACGGCCACCACTTCGAGCCTTACGCATGACCACGAACAACGACCCCGAGACGCTGGACGGACACTCCCTGGACGTGGCCGCGGAGCGGCGCCGCGAGTTGCTGCGCCTGTTCCCTGAAGTGCGGACCGAAGGCGGCAAGCTCGACTTCGACAAGTTGAAGCTGGCGCTCGGCGAGACGGTAGATGTGGGGCGCGAGCGCTACGGGATGAACTGGCCGGGGAAGGCTGAGTGTTTCCGCACCATCCAGGCCACCAGCACCGCCACGCTTCGCCCGTGCCGGGAGGAGAGCGTCGACTTCGACACCACGCAGAACCTGATCATCGAGGGCGACAACCTCGAGGTGCTGAAGTTGCTGCAGAAGGCGTATCTCGGCAAGGTGAAGATGATCTACATCGACCCGCCGTACAACACGGGGAACGACTTCATCTACCCGGACAACTACGCCGAGTCGCTCCAGACCTACCTCGAGTTCACCGGGCAGGTGGACGCGCAGGGGCGGAAGTTCAGCACGAACACGGAGACCGACGGACGCTTCCACTCGAAGTGGCTGAACATGATGTATCCGCGGCTGTCGCTCGCGCGGAATCTGCTCCGCGATGACGGCGTGATCTTCATCAGCATCGACGACGGCGAGGTCAGCACCCTTCGCAGTCTGATGAACGAAGTATTCGGTGAAGAGAATTTCGTCGCGACTCTGATTTGGCAGAAGGTCTATTCTCCCAAGAACTCAGCCCGTCATTTTTCAGAAGATCACGACTACATCGTCACCTACGCAAAACGAGCGGACGACTGGCGTCCTCATCTCCTACCGCGCAGCGAGGAGATGCAGGCGAGATACTCCAACCCGGACGATGACCCTCGTGGAGACTGGAAGCCAGGAGACCTCTCAGCCAGGAACTTCTACAGCGAGGGCACCTACTCGATCACGTGTCCGTCTGGCAGAGTGATTGCCGGACCGCCTCGGGGAAGTTATTGGCGCTATAAGAAGCAGCGCTTTGACGAACTCGATCGAGATGGCCGCATTTGGTGGGGCGAGTCCGGCAGCAACATTCCAGCGATTAAGCGGTTCCTCAGCGAAACCAAGGCCGGGGTTGTACCGCAGACGCTCTGGACCTACGAAGAAGTCGGTCACACCCAAGATGCAAAGAAGGAACTAATCCAGACGGTCGCCTTCTCTAGCAGTGACAACGTAGTGGACTCAGTAAAACCTACGGCTCTGGTCGATCGAATGCTTCAGATCGCAACGGACGCGGACTCTGAAGACGTTGTCATGGACTTCTTTGGAGGCACCGGAACCACCGGTCATGCGGTGTTAGCGAAGAACGCGAGCGATCGCGGCAAGCGTCGGTTTGTTCTTGTTCAGCTACCTGAGCCTCTGCCCGTGACTGAGTCGCAATTGACCAGCATCGCTGATATCACGAAGCAGCGAGTTAGAACCGTTAGCGCCACTTTGAGGGGAGTGCGCGCGGGCACCCTGAAAGAGGCCGGGCAGTCCGACTCGGACTTGGGCT
This sequence comes from Acidobacteriota bacterium, assembly GCA_043743165.1. Taxonomy (GTDB): domain Bacteria; phylum Acidobacteriota; class Vicinamibacteria; order Vicinamibacterales; family CAVVIG01; genus CAVVIG01. The sequence goes on along the minus strand of JAYTXA010000026.1, from coordinate 65,389 downwards.
TCCGTGTCATGAAGCTCGCCGACTCAAGTTTCGGCGCATGGTCATCGCAGCCAGCGCAGAGCCCCGCTGAACTCGAGCGGCAACTCGAGTTGCATGTCAGTCACATCCGAGCCGGCCGCACAGACGACGACCTGCTGTTCGAGATTTTGCTGAAGAGCGGCTACCCGCCGAGCGAGGCGATCGAGACGCTCACGGTGGTTGGTACGCCTTTGGCTAGCGTCGCCGGCGGGTTGTTGTTCATCTGCCTGGCACGCACGCTCACGCTCGAGGCCATTCGCGCGATGGCCGACCGCGCGCCTGAACGGGTGGTGTGCCTCGACGCCGCGTTCGACGGCAACGACCAGCTCAAAGCCAACGCCGTCCAGATCTTCAAGAGCAAGAACGTCGTCTTCAAGACGGTCTGACGTCGTTCTGTATATACTGAACTGTGTTCGAGTGGGACGATGCCAAGGCGGCGGCGACCCTCTCAGACTCGGGCGTTCCGCGACCGGGCGAACGCTGATCGTGGCCTACACCATGAGGAGAACGGCACGTGGCGAAGCCATCCGAATCATCAGCGCGCGGTGTGCGAGCCGCAAAGAGCGTTCGGCGTACGCCCGTCCGCAGACCGATTGACTACTCGGATATCCCTGAGGCGTCAGCGAGCCAGCTCGATCGGATGAAGCGTGTGGGGCGGCCGCCGCTCGGTGGCAGCGCCCGCCAGTTGATCGCCATTCGCCTGGACCCCGAGGTGCTGGAGCAGTTCAGGGAAGAGGCGCGGCGCAAAAAGGTGGGCTATCAGACGCTCATCAACGACGTGCTGGCCAGGCACGCCCGCAAACATGTCGCGTAGGACCGGCGCGTGAAGCTCCAGTTCGACGCCAACCAGACGTTCCAGCTCGACGCGGTGTCGGCCGTGACCGATCTGTTCGACGGCTTCGCTCGTCGCGAGCCCGAATTCTCCGTCATCACGAGTGCCGCGCCCGGTCCACTCTATGCCGGTCAGCAGCAGACGGAACTGGGCATGGGGAACCCGCTCATCCTCGACCCGGAGCGGATGCGCGCCAACACGCGCCTGGTGCAGGCCAGGAACGACATCGAGGTGCCGGACGCCTCTGCGCTGCTCGAGTCGTGGGAGCTGTTCGACGTGCCCGCAAACACGCAACGAGCCTGCCCGCACTTCTCGGTGGAAATGGAGACCGGCACCGGCAAGACCTACGTCTACCTGAGGACCATCTTCGAGCTGTCCCGCCGCTACGGTCTTCAGAAGTTCGTCATCGTGGTGCCGAGCGTCGCCATCCGCGAAGGCACGCTCAAGAACATCGAGGTGACACGCGACCACTTCCGGGCGCTGTTCAACAACCATCCGTTCGAGCACTTCGTCTACGACGCCAGGCGCGTCAACATGCTGCGGCAGTTCGCCCTCAGCACCACGCTGCAGATTCTCATCATCAACATCGACGCGTTCCGGAAGAACTTCGCCGACACCGACGAGCGGCAGAAGAGCAACGTCATCTACAAGGAGAGTGACAGGCTCTCCGGTCGCATGCCGATTGAGTTCGTGCAAGCCGCTCGCCCCATCGTCATCATCGACGAACCCCAGAGTGTGGATGGCACCGAGAAGGCGCAGGAGGCCATCAAGGCACTGAATCCGCTGTGCACGCTCCGCTATTCTGCCACGCACCGTAACCCGTACAACCTCATCTACCGGCTCGACCCGCTGCGTGCTTTCGATCTTCGGCTCGTGAAGCAGATCGTCGTCGGCACCGTTCGCGGGAAGGACAATGCAAACGGCGCGTTCGTGCGCGTCGAGCAGGTGGACAACAAGAAGGGGATCAAGGCCCGGCTGCGCATCCACGCGCAGGCGGCGGCTGGCACGAAGGAGAAGGCGGTGACCGTGAAGCACGGGGCCGACCTGTTCGCACTGTCGGGTGAGCGTGCGGCGTACCAGCAGGGCTTCGCCGTTGCGGAAATCAGTGCGGAGCCTGGAAACGAATTCGTCCGGTTCAGCAACGGCCAGCAGATTCGGCTGGGACAGGAAATCGGCGGCATGCAGGCCGACGAGTGGCGTCTGCAGATTCGCACCACCATCGAGAAGCATCTCGAGAAGGAACTGCAGCTCCAGTCGCGCGGCATCAAGGTGCTGACGCTGTTCTTCGTCGACCGCGTTGCGAACTATCGCGATTACGACGCGGACGGCCACGCCGTGCCGGGCAGGTTCGCCGAAGCATTCGAGGCGGCGCTCGCCGCGCTGGCGGCCGAACCGCGCTTCGCCGCAATCCCCTGGCTGAAGTGGCCGGTGAGCAGCCTGCACAACGGCTACTTCGCGGCAGACAAGAAGGGCGTGTTGAAGGACACGAGGGGTGACACCCAGGCCGACGATGAGGTGTACGACCTGATCATGAAGAACAAGGAGCAGCTTCTCTCCCTCGAGGAACCGCTCCGATTTCTCTTCAGTCACTCGGCGCTTCGCGAGGGATGGGACAACCCGAACGTCTTCCAGATCTGCACACTCAACGAAACCAAGAGCACGGTGAAGAAGCGGCAGGAGATCGGCCGCGGGCTGCGACTGCCGGTGGACCAGCACGGCCAGCGGGTGTTCGACGAGTCGGTCAACCGGCTCTTCGTCATGGCGAACGAGAGCTACGAAGACTTTGCGCGCGCGCTGCAGCAAGAGTACGAGGACGACTGCGGCGTCACGTTCGGGAAGGTGCCGCTCACCGCGTTCGCCAGGCTGTCGCGGGTGGTCGACGGGGAGAATCAACCGATCCCCGAAGCGGAGGTGGCTGCGATCCGTGCCGCCCTCGTGTCGCAGGGGTTGATGGCGGCCGATGGTCGCATCCTGCCAGCGTTCGACCCGCGCAGGCCTGGGTTCCAGCTCGACCTGCCGGACGCCTCGCACGACCTGGCGCCGTCAGTGGTCGACCTGCTCTCCGGCTACCAGATCGAGCGACACATCAGACGAGACAGGGACGAGCGAACCAATCGTCTGAAGAAGCAGGTGACGCTCAGTCCGGAGTTCGAGGCTCTGTGGTCCAGGATCAAGCCGCGCACAACCTACCGGGTTGAATTCGAGACCGAGCTGCTGGTGCAGAAGGCGGCCGAGGCGGTCGGCAAGATGGGCCGAATCGACAGCCCATCGGTGCTGGTGACGACGGCGGCCGTTCGGGTGGAGAAGGCCGGCGTCACGGCGACGGCCACACGCGTATCCGAGGAAAGGCTGGCGTTCACAGGCCCGCTTCCCGATATCCTCGCGTATCTCCAGAACGAGACGGAACTGACGCGCGGCACGCTTGTGCGCATCCTGAAGACATCTGGCCGCCTGGACGACTTCCTGGTGAACCCGCAGCGCTTCATGGACCAGGTGGCCGGCGTGCTGCGGCACGAGCTCCATCGCCTGCTCGTCGACGGCATCAAGTACGACCGCATTCCAGGCAACGGCGCCGACTCGGAGTGGGAGATGCTGCTCTTCAAGGACGAAGAGCTGGTGAACTACTTCAGCGCCCTCGAGGTGACGAAGTCGATCTACGACTATGTGGTCTACGAGTCGCAGGTCGAGCGCGACTTCGCACGAAAGCTGGATGCGCGCGAGGACATTCGTCTCTTCGTCAAGCTGCCGGACTGGTTCAAGATCGACACCCCGGTTGGCACCTACAACCCCGACTGGGCCATCCTGAAGCACGACACCGACACGCTCTATCTCGTACGCGAAACCAAGAGCACGCGCGACTTCCTGAAGCTTCGGAACAGTGAAGCCGACAAGGTGCGCTGTGGCATGCGCCACTTCGAAGCGCTCGGGGTGCCGTTCGACGTCGTGGTCAGCGCCGACGAGGTGTAGCTCAGAGCGCCGGAGGCTTCAGGCTTCTGGGTTCGGGCTCTGGGCGGTGTCGGCGCCGGACCACGAGCCAATGAGCCCTGAAGTCCGAAGGCGGTAGCCCGGAGCCCAAAGCCCGAAGCCCAACGCCTACTTCGGTGCGACGAACCGCACCTCGAGGTAGGTGATCTCGCCGTTCACGACGCTGTACATGTGTGCCGAGCCGGCGGGGACGATGACGACGTCGCCCTTCATCACCCTGTGGCTCTCACCCCCCTCGATGGTAGCCTCGGCTGCCGGGGCGCCGGGCTTGCGGACGATCTTTCCTCCCGTCACCACCGTGCCCGACCCTTCGATGATGTAGTGCAGCTCGGTGTTGCCAGGGTGGGCGATGGCGCCGTTGGCTTTTGGCCGGTGGACGATGTTGACGCGGTACTGATCGGTCAACGCAATCGGCGACGTCGCCATGTCGTTTGTCTTGGCGATGGCCGCCTTCAGCACGCTCTGCAGGTCGGTGTTCGCCTTGAAGATGCCGGCCGTGCCTGGTGCGGGAGCCGGTGGCGCCGGTTCGGCGGCTGGTCGCGGCGCCTGGGCCGCAGCGGTCCCCGCAAACAGAAGCACTGCGAGCATTGTCATCATCGATTTCATCGTGCTGCACTCCAGGTCCGGCTGAAGCCGGACACTACGAACATTGAACACGGCGGACGCCCATCGCCCATCGCCCATCGCCTAGAAGATTGCCAGCGCGTTGGCCGGGAATCCCGTGCCGCCTGTCACCGGCACCGGAGCCACGGTCAACAGGAACTCCCATCGCTTCAGCCGTGCCGCGGTGTCGCCGACGGCTTCGAGATCCTGATTGTCGAGGATGTCGACGCCGAGCGCCGTGATGGCGAGGGTGTGCACCGGCAGGTTGATGCCCGTGACCAGCGACGGCGTCACGTCCTGCGCATCGTCGCTGCCAAGGAACGACACGCCGCGCGCCTTCAGCCACGGCGCCACGGACGCGTGATAGCCGGCCTCGTTCTGCGCCACGTTCCACGGGCCGACCTTCTCACGACGCGCCCAGCGCCCCGTGCGCAGGAAGATGGCGTCGCCAGGTCCGATCTTCACGTTCGCGAACGTCTCCCACGCCTCGAGGTCTTCGACGAAGACCGGCGTGCCCGGTTCCAGCCAGGGCAGGTTCTTCATGCGCGGAATGTCGATCAGCACGCCGCGCGTCACCACGCCGTTGCGCAGGTTGTCGACGCTGAGCTGCGTGCAGCCCTTCTCGGTCAGCACGTCGGCGCGCGCGTGGCCGTTGTAGGTCTGGTCCTTGTAGAGAATGTGGCACAACGCGTCGATGTGGCTGTGCGCGTAGCCGTGATAGCTGACGCTGTAGGTGTCGGTGGACCAGCCGCGGTTCATCGTGTGGCTGAACGGACTCGGGTTGTCCGGAGCGGCCTCCGTCAACGGCGAGTGCGCCAGGCCGACGACGATGCCCTTCTTGGCGAGTGCGAAGGCCTTCTTGCGCGTCGCCTCGGTGATGAGGTTCGCGGCGCCGAGCTGGTCGTCCTTCCCCCAGCGGCCCCAGTTCTTGACCTCGTTGAACATCCGGTCGAACTCTTCCGCGTTCTTCGGATAGCGCGCGGCGGATGGACCGGGCGAGAGCAGCGGCGCCGCCGGCGCGGCCGGTTGCTGTGCGGCGAGGGCCGACGACAGTGCAGTGGCGGTCAGCAGGGCGGGAATGAAGCGCTTCATCGGATCGGCATCCTCCAGGGCTGCCCGCCTCTGGGCCGGGCGCCGGAGAGTTATATCATTTGCCACGATGTTCCCGTCGCTCGCCCTCCCGGCCGCATTCTTCCTCTCGGGTGCCGCAGGCTTGATCTTCCAGGTGACCTGGCTGTACCGCTGCGGCCTCGTGCTTGGCAGCAGCGTGGCCGCGGTCACCGTCGTGCTGTCGGGCTTCATGGCCGGCCTGGCCCTGGGCAATGCGGCCGTGGCCGTGCGCGGTCGCCGGCTCAGGCATCCCCTGCGTGTCTACGCCGGGCTGGAACTGCTGGTTGCCCTCTCCGGCGTCATCGTCACCTACCTGCTGCCACATGCTGGGGCGCTGCTCGCGCCGGCGGCGGACTCCGGTAGCGCGCTGAACGCGCTGCGGTTCCTTGTCGCGTTTGCCCTCCTGCTCGTTCCCGCGACGGCGATGGGAGCCACGCTGCCGGTGCTGGTCTCGGCGCTGTGCGCGCAGGGCACGCGCTTCGCGGTCGCGCTTGGCCGCCTCTACGGATGGAACACCCTTGGCGCGGTCACTGGCGTGATCGTGTCGGAGGTGCTGCTGGTCGATGCCGTCGGCGTGACCGGCAGTGCGTGGGTCGCGGCGGTGTTGAACCTGTGTGCCGCCGCACTGGCGCTGCGCGCGCAGGACATGGCTGCCCCTGTCGTGCCGAGCCTTGCCAGCGACCAACGCAACGCTGGCCCTGCTGCCTCGCTGTACCTGGCGGCGGCGCTGTCGGGGGCGCTGCTGCTGGCACTGGAGGTGATCTGGTTCCGCTTCCTGTCGATGTACGTGCTGGTGACGACACTGGCCACGAGCCTGATGCTGGCGGTGGTGCTGGGCGGGATCGGCCTGGGCGGACTGCTGGCCTCGGCCTGGCTGCGGCGCCGGCCCGAGGTTGGCGACCTGCTGCCGGCAGTGGCCTGTGCCGCAGGACTGACGACCCTGGGCAGCTACGTGCTGTTCGGCCGCCTCACGTCGGGGACGCAGGTGGGCGAGTGGACGTCGGTGCTCTGGTTCGCTGTTGCGCTCACGCTGCCGGTCTCGCTGCTGTCCGGTGCGCTGTTCACGCTGGTCGGCGAGGCGCTGCCGCGCCGTGGTGGCGACGATGCCGCTGCCGCCGGGCGGCTGACCCTGGCGAACACGGCCGGCGCCATCTGCGGCCCCTCCGTGGCCGCCTACGTGCTGCTGCCACGGCTGGGCATGGAGGGCGCCATCTTCGGCATCGGCGTCACGTACGGCCTCGTGGCGCTGCTGACGGCGCGGCCATCGAAGGGGCGCCTGCGCCTAATGGGCGCTGGTGCGCTGGTGCTGGCCGCCGCGGCGTTTCCGTTTGGCTCGTTGAACCGCGCGTACTTCGCCCGGGCCGCAGTCGCGTATGCCGACGACGGGTCGAGGGTGGTGGCGTCGAGGGAGGGCGCGTCCGAGACGCTGTTCGTGATGCAGCAGCAGTGGCTGGGGCAGCCGGTCTACAGCCGTTTGATTACCAACGGGTTCTCCATGTCCGGCACCGCGCTGCAGGGGCAGCGCTACATGCGAGCGTTTGCGTACTACCCCATGCTGCTGCACGACGGCCCGCTGCGGAAGGCGCTGGTCATCTGTTACGGCGTCGGGGTCACGGTCGGCGCGGTCACGCACATCCCGTCGGTGCAGGAGATCCACGTCGCCGAGATTTCGAAGGACGTAGTCGGTCTGAGCGACGCCATCTACCCGGCAGGCTCGCGGCCGCTCCAAGACCCGCGCGTTCGCCTCCATCTGGAGGACGGCCGCTTCTTCCTCCAGACCACCACCGAACGGTTCGATCTCATTACCGGCGAGCCGCCGCCGCCGCGCACCCCTGGCGCGGTGAACATCTACACCCGCGAGTACTTCCAGTTGATGCACGACCGGCTGACCGACGGTGGGCTGGCCACCTACTGGCTGCCGGTGGCACGGCCGCGCCCGGGCACCGACGTGAACACGATCGTTCGCGCCTTCTGTGACGTGTTCAGTGATTGTTCACTCTGGAACGCGACACCGTTCGACCTCATGCTCGTCGGATCGCGTGGGCTGTCTGGCCCGCGCACCATGTCGCAGTTCTCCGCGCCGTGGCAGACACCGGGGATTGAGGCGCGCCTGCGCGAGGTGGCGTTCGAGCGGCCCGAGCAGATCGGCGCCACCTTTCTGGGCGACGCCGACTCCTTGCGCGAACTGACGCGCCAGACGCCGCCGCTGACCGACAACTTCCCGCACCGGCTGGCGCCAGTGCGGGGACGGCCGTCACTGTCTGACCCGGCCTACGGCACCGACGCGTCTGTCACGCGGATGTATCAGTCGCTGCTCGACGTGCGACGGGCGCGCGACGCGTTCGCGGCGTCGCCGTTCATCCGCGCCCGGTGGCCGGCGGCGCTCATCGAGCGCTCGCTGCCGTACTTCGAGACGCAGGCGGCGTTGAACCGGGTCTACTGGGAGGGTGGGTTGCCCATGCGGCAGATCGACGAGCTGCACGCCGTGCTCACGACGACCACGCTGCGCACCCTGCCGCTCTGGATACTCGGCAGCGACGAGGTGAAGCAGGGGATTGCGGAGGCAGGGGGCGACAACGGCGGAGCGACGGAGTACGCGCGCGCCCTCAGAGCGCTGTCGGGCCGCGACTGGGCCGGCGCCGTGCAGTGGTTCGACCTCGCTTCGCAGCGAGGGATGACCGCTCCGACGTTGCGGCCACTAATGGCGTACGCGCTTCTGCGCAGCGGCCGCACTGACCTGGCCGGTCAACTTGCGGCAGGTGCCCGGCCCGTTGATTCGGACGAGCAACACTTCTGGACCTGGCTGCGTACCCGCCTGGGCACGTAGTGTCCAACTTCAGCCGGACGATCCGAGGTCCGGCTCGAGCCGCGGATTAACGAGTGTCCGACGCCGCCTCGCCGGACAGGCTCTTCAGGAACGCCACCAGCGCGCGCTTGTCGTTGTCGGACAAACCGAGTGGCTGCAGGTCGCGATCGAGAAACGGATTTGCGCGTCCGCCGCGATCGTAGAAGTCGATGACCTCGTCGAGCGTGGCCATCGAGCCATCGTGCATGTAGGGCGCCGTGCGGCCGACCTCGCGCAGCGTCGGCGTCTTGAAGGCGCCGAGTCCCCCGGAAGCGCCGGTCGTCGGCGCGCCTCCCTCATCGAGAAAGTGTCCGGCGGATAACAGCCCGTGGCCCTGCGACCAGGCCACGCCGGTGTTGTGCAGCTTCTCGTCGGTGAAGTTCGGCTCTTCGTGGCAGACCGTGCACATGCCGCGTCCGCGGAAGAGCCGGAGCCCGTTCTGTTCCTCGAGCGTGAGCAGCGTGCGCTCGCCGCGGACGTAGCGATCGAAGCGCGAGTTGCCGGACATCTGTGCGCGGATGTAGGTGGCCAGCGCGCGCGCCATCTCGTCCACTGGCAGGCCGACGCGGCGCGACGCCTCCTCGAGGGGCAGGTCCATCTCGTTCGGGTCGACGATCGGCATCAACACCTGTGCCTCGAGTGTCGCGGCTCGCCCGTCCCAGAAGAAGACGCGTCCCCACGCACGGTTCATCACCGTCGGCGCGTTGCGTCGTCCGCGCCGGCCGAAGACACCGGGCGACACCGCTTCGGGTTTCGTGAAGGCGCGGTCCGGGTCGTGACACGACGTGCACGCGATCGTGCCGTCGCGTGACAGCCGCGTATCGGCGAACAGCCCACGGCCGAGCGCGATCTTCTCGGGGGTCACCGGGTTGTCCACCGGCATCGGCAGCGTCGTGCCCAGACCAAGTGGGATGACCAGCGCCGCAAGCACGAGCAGCTTCACGGGTCGGATTGTAACAAGGGCAGGAAGGGCAGGAAGGGCAGGTTGGTCGGGTGGGGCGGGTGGGACTGTACGTAGTGTCCGGCTTCAGCCGGACGAGGGAGGTCCGCCTGAAGGCGGACGCTACGCCACACAACAATCAGCGGCAGGAGACCGAAGTCCCCTGCCGCGTAGTGTGACCCGCGTGCAGGCCCAGAGCCCAGAGCCCACAGCCTCGCACGCGGAGCGTGCGCCGCGTGCGCTAGAAGTCGAACTGCGCGCCGAACTTGATGAGGCGTCCCTGGAGGATGTTGGTTGGCGTCCGCCAGTTCGGTCCGACCGTGTTGTTCTGGGTGAGGATGGCGTTGCTGTTCAGCAGGTTGTAGAGGTCCATCGAGGCCGAGACGCGGCGTCCGCCACCGAAGCGGAAGTTCTTGCCGAAGCGGACATCGACCTGCGTGAAGCGATCGCCGTAGAGCGTGCCCGGCGCGATGAGGCCGGTGGTCGCCGAGCCGGCGCTCAGGTTGCGCCCCAGGTTCTGCGCCAGCGCGCTGGTGACCGTATAGGTGGCCAGAATCTGCGGCCCCTGGCGGTTCTGCATCGTCGCGCTCGCCGTGAGGCCCCACCAGGGGAGCGGATAGCTGAAGAGCCCCTTCACGTCGGCTTGCATCGGCGGTGCGACGCGGCAGTAGAGCGTGCTCGGTGTTCCAGCCGCGCTCGTCGCCCCGTAGGTCGGCGGGAGCGTGCCGGCCGTGGATGCGCCAACCCCCGCCACCGAGGCATAGGTGATGCTCGCATCGCCCGCGACGTCGCAGATGTCGGTCACTTCATGGCCCCAGCTGACGCCGCCAGAGGCGATGCCGCCGCGCGGCAGTCGGGCGTTCAAATTGAAGTCGTAGCCGGTGTACACGTCGCTGACGTCGCCAAAGTTGCTGGCCTTCTGCACTTGGAAGAACGGCACCTTGGTGGAGAACGACGGGTTCAGGTCGACGAAGCCGCACACCTGTTCGCCCGCGTTCGGCAGCGTGAAACCGCTGTTGGCCGCGGCGCCCGCCGGGGCACTCACGCAGAACGGGTCGTACGCCGACGGCGGACGCGCGGTGTTCTGGCTGGCGATGAAGTTGCCGAAAGTGTGCCGGGTGTACTGCACGTCGAGCGCGAGGCGAGGAACGATCTGGTGCTGCAGGCCGATGGCCACCTCCTGATCGTTCGGACGCACGCCCCAGCCGGTGGTGATCTCGCTGGCGTACTGCGCCGCGACGTTCAGCGAGCCGAGCGGGGCGTTCAGCAGGCCGCACTCACCGTTGGCGGCCGAGTTGTACAGGTTGCAGTCGGGAGAGAAATTGCCATTGGTATCGGACCAGCTGCGCGCCGCGCTGTTCACCGACGTGTTGACGCGGTTGTTCAGCGTCGCCATGTTCGTCGACTCGCTCGCGAGGTAGCGTCCCCAGTTGCCGCGGACGACGGTCGTGCCGTTGCCGAACAGGTCGTAGGTGGCGCCGATGCGCGGGGTGATGTCCTTCCAGCTCGGGACGTCGTAGATCGGCTCGTAGGAGCGCGCGACGACGAACGGGATGGCGGCCAGTTCCTGCGCCGGCACGTAGGCGTTGTGGTAGTCGAAACGGACGCCGTAGTTCAGCGTCAGGCGGCCGATGTTCCAGCGGTCCTGCGCGTAGAGCCCCAGTGCCGACTTCAGCTTCTCGAGGTCGATGAGCGGACGCGCGTACTGGGTAATGGACGTCGGGATACCGCGCGTGAACGACCACGCCTGCGCCTGGTTGGTGTCGTAGGTGTACTGCCGCGTGCCCCACATGTTCTGCATGCCGACCTTGAACGAGTGCGATCCGGTGACGTAGTTCGCCGCGGCGCGGATGTTGAACTGGTGGTTGTAGGCGGTGGTGAAGACGTTGTTCGCGCCGTAGGTGATGCCGAGCGACGACTCGTTCTTGGAGATGACGGCGTCGGGGCCGTAGCCGTTGACGTTGTACGGCTCGGGGCCGAAGATCCAGCGCTCGTTGTAGAACGTGAAACCGCCTTCGAACAGCAACTTGTTGGTGGACGGGTTGCTCCAGGTGCTCTGAAGGATGTACTCCGGGCGGTGCGTGAAGTAGATTCCGGCCTCCGGCGAGAGTGTGGCCGAGCAGTTGTTGCAGTCGACCAGCCGCTGGTTGAAGTGACCGTAGAACGTGATCTTGTGCTTCTGCGCCGCCTGCCACGTCAGGTTCAGCGTTTCACCCCGCGTCCAGGTGTCGCCGCCGACCGCCGGCTTGTCCAGGTTCTGCGAGTTAGCCACCAGCGTCGTCGCATGAAACGCGTCGCCGTAGGAGCAGCCGTTCACGTTGTTGCAGTACTGCGGTGCGCCAGGGCGCAGGTTGTCGAACATGCCGGCGAGGTAGTTCTGCGCGCCCGAGAAGCGGAAGCCGCCGTACCACCACAGCCTGTCCTTGACGATCGGGCCGCCGCCGGCTGGGTTCACATCCCAGATCTTCTTTACGCTGTTGACGCGCGACAGGCCGATCTTCTTCAGGTCGTCAGTCAGGTTGTTGCTCTGCATGCTGTCGTTCGAGAAGTTGCCGAAGAAGTAGCCGCGGAACGTGTTGCCGCCTTCCTTCGGAATCGTGTTGCTCAACACGCCGCTCGACCGCCATTCCGACGAGAGCGCGCTCGTCGTGATCGTCATCTCCTGGACCGTGCCGGTGTTCTGCACGAGCGTGGTGTTGTAGCCGCCGCCCGTATTGTTCATGTTGTTGTACGGCATGCCGTTCATCACCAGCGGCATCTGGTCCGAGCGGCTGCCGTGCACCGACAGCGTCTGGTAGCGCTCGCCGCCCGTGCCGCCGACGTCCTGGCTGCCGAGGGCAATGGTGACGCCGGGCACGAGCACGCTCAGGCTCTGGAAGCTGCGGCCGCTCGGCAGCGCATCGATCATGTCGGCCGTGAGCGACTTGCGCTGCTGCACGCTCTGCGTGTCGATGAGGGGGCTCTGACCCGAGACGGTGATCGTCTCCTCGAGGCCTCCGACCTTGAGGTCGGTGTTGATGGTGGCGGTGAATCCGCCCGTCAGTTCCACGCCGTCGCGCTTCACCGTGCTGAAGCCGACGAGGGAGAAGGTCACGGTGTAGGTGCCGGGGCGGAGGTCGATGATGCTGTAGCGTCCGTCGGAGTCCGTGACGGCGGCGCGGGTCTTCTCGATCAGGGCCGGGCTGGCGGCTTCAACCGTCACGCCCGGCATGACGCCGCCCGATGTATCTCGGACAACGCCGGAGATGCTCCCGTTCTGCTGCGCAAACGCCAGGCCATGGCCGGCGGCCAGGCAGGCAAGCGCGAACAGGCTCATTCTCAATGATTTCAACATGCTGCCTCCAGAAGGTAGTTCGTGCGTCGATAGCACGCGCGCAATACTGTCATAGGGCTGGGGCCGGTGCAATGGTTCTGCATAGAATTGGATTCGACACGGCATGGACGCCACCAACGAACTGCGGATCTGGCGATTGCGAAAGCGCAATCTGTATGTCGATGCGGAGCTCAGGCTGGCGCCGGACTCTGGCGAGTGGGACCTGCTGGTCTATTACGGGACGACGCTGACCTCATCGCGCCGATGCGCGACTCGGGCGGAAGCGGTGGCAGAGGGGAAGTCGAGGCGAGCCGAACTGGAGCGGGAGGGGTGGACGTTTCACTGGTAAGCGGGGTGGTGAGCGCTCGCACGGCTTTGGGCTCTGGGCTCTGGGCATGTCACACAGTGACGCTGCCCAGGCCCAAAGCCCAGAGCCTGAAGCCTGAAGCCCGCGTAGTAGGCGTAACGAAGCGCCCGCCTACGCGATCGTGATCTTCCTCGGGAACTGACCGTTGTCTTCGAGGAACGTCTTCTTGTTCGACAGTTCCGCAGTGGTCGGCTGCACGGCGCCGTTGGTGTCGGTGACGCGCGAGACCAGCGTGTGCTCGCCAGGCGTCGCACCGGTCCAATCCCACGTGAAGAGCTTCCAGCCGTAAGTGTCCGACGTGTCGGCCGACAGCGTCGCGCGCTGCCACGGTCCGCCGTCTACCTGCACCTCGACCGAACGGATCGGCGTGCCGTCGTTCAGGATGTAGCCGGTCACCTTGTGGGCCTTGCCCGTGGTCGTCACTCGCGCGATGACCGACTTCAGGCGCATCTTCGAGATGCCGGTTTCCTTCGGCATCGTGACGCCGCCGATGTTCTCCTCGCGAAGGGTGCGGTACCAACGCGTCTGGAACTTGCCCATGTACGGCTCGGCCTGCACGTGCAGGTTCGACAGCCACTTCACGTTGGCCACGCCGTACCAGCCGGGTACCAGCAGGCGCAGCGGCGCGCCCTGGTGGACGGTGAGCGGTTGGCCGTTCAGCGCCCAGGCCAGGAACGGCTCACCCGAGAGCGCCTGTTCGCGCGTCAGGCTGCGGCCGAACTGCTGTTCCACCGTGAACTTCTGGGTGCGCCATTCCACTTCTTCCTGCCCCTTGTCGGCGCCGAAGAAGACGAACTCGCGCGCATCGCGGTGCACGCCCGCCCGGTCGAGCACGAGCCGGAGCGGAATGCCGGTCCACTTGCCGTTGCCGGCGAAGCCCTGCACCAGGCGCGGGCTATTACCCGAGCACTCGAAGCCGGCCACGAGGTCGCGGCTGCCCAGCTTCTTCAGGGCGTCGATCGTCAGTTCCTGCGGCGATGCCACCATGCCGGTCACCTTGAGGCGGTAGGCCGCGAGGTCGACGGTGGGGTGTCCGTAGTGCTGCGTCGTGAAGAACTGATCCGCGGGCGTGAACGGGCCGTCGATCTTGCGGATGTCGAAGGTCCGCGTCGTGGCGTTCGGGTTCGGGTTGAAGGTGGCGGGGAAGTCGGAGAAGGGGACGACGGTCTCGCCCTGGGCCAGCGCGGGCAGGACGAACTCGGGCAGGTTGGCTGCCACCGAGAGACCGATGCCGGCAAGGCCGAGCGTTTTCAACATGTCGCGTCGCGACTGTTCAAGAGCCATCGTTCGCAATCCTCCAAGAATGTAGGCGTTCGGCGCGGATTCTAACACGGGCGTGCTCCACCTTACGACCGCACGACGAGCTGCGCGATCGATTCCACCAGTCGCCGCGAATCGATCGGCTTGGCGAGGTGCAGCTGGAAACCCGACGCCAGCGCCTGCGCCACATCCTCGGGCCGGGTGCGTGCGGTGAGGGCGATGGCCGGCACATGCGACGTGCCGGTTTCCATCTCGCGGATGGACGCCATCAGCGAGTAGCCGTCTTCGTTCGGCATGCCGATGTCGGCAATCAGCAGATTGGGGCGCGCCCGCATGAAGAGCGCCCGGGTTTCTACCGCCGATCGGCTGAGCAGCACCTCGGCGCCGGCCCCCTCGAGCACCGCCTTGAGCACGTCGCGTGTATCGGCATCGTCGTCGACGACGAGCACGCGCGCGCCGATGAGCGGAGTGGTGTCGGGCGGCAGCGGCGTGTACGCCGCGGTGTGCTGGATGAGCGTGGCGGGCAGTCGCACCGTGAACGTCGACCCCCGGCCGTCGCCGGCGCTCTCGGCCCGGACCGTGCCGCCGTGCAGTGCCACCAGGTCGCGGACGATGGCCAGCCCGAGCCCAAGCCCGCCGTGGGCCCGGGTGGTGCTGCTATCACCCTGGCGGAAGCGTTCGAAGACGTGGGGCAGGAACTCCGTGGGAATGCCGCAGCCGGTATCTTCGACGCGCAGTTCCACCTCGTCACCCTCGCGTCGCAGAGCGACCTCGACACGGCCGCCAGCCGGCGTGAAGCGGACGGCGTTGGACAGGAGGTTCCAGACGATCTGCTGCAGCCGGCGTGCGTCGGCGTGCATGGTGAGGTCGGGTTCGCTCAGCCGCTTCACGAGCACGACGCCTTTCGCCTCCGCCGCTGGACGCACCGTTTCGACCGCAGCCTCGAGCACCGTTCCCACGGCGACGGCGCTGGCGTTCAAGGTGACCGTGCCCGCCGAGATGCGCGACACGTCGAGCAGTTCCTCGATCATCTGTGCCTGGATGCGGGCGTTACGTTCGATGACGTGCACCGCGTGGCTGACGCGCGACTTGTCATAGTCGCTGCGCGACAGGATCGAGGCCCAGCCGAGAATGGCGTTGAGCGGCGTGCGCAGTTCGTGGGACAGCGTGGCGAGGAACTCGTCCTTGGTGCGGTTGGCGGCTTCAGCCTCGCGGCGCGCCTGCTGCTCCTGGTTGACGAGCCGGCTGATGGACGACGCCATTGCGGACAGGGTCCGTCCCAGCTGCCGGACGTCGGACGGCCCGCCGATCGGCACCGGCGTGTCGAGATGGCCGGCTCCGAGTTCATGCGTGGCCTTCGTCAGTCGCCACAGCGGGCGGGTGGCCACCGTGGCGATCGCGATGGACGCCAGCCCGCCGAGCATGGCCACCAGCCCCGACGCGTACGCCAGCAACTGGCCGAGCCGCCGGATGGGTGCCGTGGCATCGTCGTAGTTGACGTTGGCGACGAGGCAGCCGCCGCCGAGCGAGCCCGCCGGACGGAGGCCGCTGATGACACGCACGCCGCGGTCGTCGGTGGTCGGCGTGGCGAGATCGTTCCCCCGCAGGCACGACGCGATGGGTGCCATGGCCACCGGATGCTGCGCGGCGGTGGTGCGCCGGGTCTCGGTGAGGCGGTAGCCGGCGCTGTCGGTGAGGAAGGCTTCGCCGTTCAACTCGAGCCCGGCGCGATCGGCCAGCACGGCATTCACATCTTCGAGTGAGAATTCGACGTGCACGGCGAGGTCGCCGACGTTGGCCGCCATGCTGTAGCGTCCAGGTTCGGCTGCGGACTGGATGCGGATGAGGTGACCGGGCACCGGCGGTGGCACCGTGGGCGGCGGGCCGACAGCGTCGATACGCCGGCTTCCGTACGACACCTCGGTCGTGATGGCGCGCTCGCTGCGGTGGAATCCGCCGACGGCGGCGCGTGTGCACTCGTCTTCGAAGCCGAAGCCGCCGGAAGGGCCACGCTCGCCGCAGAGCGACTGCAGGCTCTGCAGGAATCCGGTGAGCCGTTCCTGCCGGTGATCGAGCAGGTCCATCAGTTCCCGCTGGCGGCTCTCGGCCACGAGCGACACCGAGCGCAGGGCCTGGTCCACCATCGCATCGTGCGCAACCCGGTACGCCAGCACCGCCACGCCCGCTGTCAGCAGCGCGTTGACGACGACCAGGGCGAGGCCAAGCTGAAAGCGAAGCGAGAGTCGCAGCACAGGGGAACACCGAGAACATGTCCGCGTCCGCACGGACGAGAGCGATGCTAGCGCTTGAGTCCGGCCGGTCGCAACCTCGACAGGCGCCACGCTATAATCGCCGCGCTTTGACCCCAACCGCGCGATTCTGCGCTCTTGCTGTCGCGCTCTGCGCGTGCACCAGCGCCGCCGGGGCTCAGCCCGCGGCTCAGTCGCCTGGCTCGACGACGGTGAACGGTGTGACGGTGAACGGACCGGCGCCGCCCATCGCTCCCGAGACGGTGGCACGCGATGCACAAGGGCGCGTGACGCTGCGCGCCACCCGCGTCACTGCCGCCATGAAGATCGACGGCAAGCTCGACGAGGAGGTCTACCGGCGTGTCCAGCCGATGGGCGGCTTCGTGCAAACCGAGCCGCGGCGCGGCGAACCGGCCACCGAGCAGACCGAGGTCTGGATCTTCTACGACGACGAGAACATCTACGTCGGGGCGAAGTGCTACGACTCGAGCACCGAGGATCGCTGGGTGGCGAACGAGATGCGGCGCGACAGCATGAACGTCGTGCGCAACGAAAACTTCTCGATCTACTTCGACACCTTTTACGACCGCCGCAATGCCTTCCTCTTCGAACTCTCTCCCATCGGGGGCATCTACGACGCCTACGTCACCAATGAGCGTCCACCGGGGAATGCCGACTACAACCCGGTGTGGGACCGTCAGGCTGGCCGGTTCGAAAAGGGATGGATCGCCGAAATGGCGATTCCGTTCCGCGCGCTCCGCTACAAGCCGGGCGCCTCGCAGGTGTGGGGTGTGAACGTGCGCCGCACGGTACGGTGGAAGAACGAGGAGTCGTTCATCCAGCGGATGGTGCCGAACCAGGGGAGCGTCATCTTCCAGATCTCGCTGGGTGGCACGCTGGTGGGCGTCGATGCGCCGTCAGGCAGCAAGAACCTCGAGTTGAAGCCGTATGCGATCGCTGGCCTCTCGAGCGACCTGCGGGCGAAGCCGGCCGTGACCAACGACGGCGACGGCGACGTTGGCTTCGACGTGAAGTACGGTCTCACGCAGAACCTGACCGCCGACTTCACCTACAACACCGATTTCGCCCAGGTGGAGGTGGATGAACAGCAGGTGAACCTCACCCGGTTCCCGCTCTTCTTCCCGGAGAAACGCGAGTTCTTCCTCGAGGGGCAGGGGATCTTCGACTTCGGCGGCGCCGTGTCGACCGCGAGCGGCGGCGGCGGGCTCACGCCGCTGCTCTTCTTCAGCCGGCGCATCGGCCTCAACAATGGCGCCGAGGTGCCCATCGATGCCGGCGGTCGTCTCACGGGCAAGGTCGGGAAGACCACGCTCGGTGTGATCGACGTGCGCGCCGGCGACACCGACGTCACACCATCGACCAACTTCTCCGTCGTGCGCGTGAAGCAGGACGTGGGGCGTCGCAGCAACGTCGGCCTGCTCTACACCGGACGATCGAACGGCGTGGCAGGGCCCGATGCAAGCCAGGCCTACGGCGTCGACGCCACGGTCGGCTTCTTCGACAACTGGACAGTGAACACCTACTGGGCGAAGAGCGACACGCCCGGCCGCGACGGCCACGACACCAGCTACCGCGCCAACGTCAACTACAACGGCGACCGCTACGGCCTGCAGTACGAGAGGCTCCGCGTGGAGGAACACTTCAACCCGGAGGTGGGCTTCCTCCGGCGTTCGGCGTTCGACCGTCAGTACGGGTCGCTGCGCTTCAGCCCGCGCCCGAAGCGCTCGCGGCGCGTGCGGAAGTACTCGTACTCGCTGAATTACGACTACATCGCCAACCCCGACGGCCGGCTCGAGAGCCGCGACGTGAACGCCGGCTACGGCATCACCTTCCAGAACGGCGACGGGTTCAACGCCCAGGTGGGACGCAGCTACGAGCTCTTGCCGTCTCCGTTCGCCATCGCCCCCGGCGTCCGCCTGCCCGTCGGCGGGTATGGGTTCGGCGACGTCACGCTGTCGTGGTCGCAGGGGAACCAGCACGCGATCGCCGGCAACCTCAGCGTGTCACGCGGCAGCTTCTACGACGGCAACCGAACCACGCTTGGCTACAGCGGCGGGCGCATCGAACTGTCGCCCCGCTTCTCGCTCGAGCCCGGCGTATCTCTGAACTGGGTCGACCTGGTGGAAGGGCAGTTCATGACACGACTGCTCTCGAACCGGGCCACGTTCACGGTGACGCCGCGCATGTTCTTCAGCGGACTCGTGCAGTACAACTCCAGCGCCAGGGCGATGAGCACGAACCTGCGTCTGCGGTGGGAGTACAGCCCGGGCAGCGAGATCTTCGTCGTCTATACCGACGAGCGCGACACGGCACTCACCGGCATTCCCGACCTGAAGAATCGCGCGTTCGTGGTGAAAGTGAACCGCCTGTTCCAGTTCTGAGCGTTACTGGTTGACGATCGGCGCCTCGCAATCGCGCGCCTGGTCGAAGGCGAGCGGCCACCAGCCATCAACGTCGGCAGTTGTGCTGCCGACGATGAGCGCCGGGATCAGCGTCGACGGTTCGTAGATGCCGATCCCACCGTGTTCGGGCTGGACGGGCACCAGATCGACGCGCACCTTCGTGAACGCGTCGGATACGAACGGCACGAAGTAGACCTCGGCCCGTCCATCCGGACGGCTCACCGTATGGTGCGCGAGGCACACTGGTTCGAACGTCGATGTCTCGACACCCGACTCCCGCGCGATGCGCAGCACCGAGTCGGTACCGTAGACCCCCTGCAACCCCTCGTCGAACTCCGTCCGCAAGACGAGCGGCAACCCTGGATGCGAGGGGGGCATCAGAGTCCGGCCGGCGCGGCGCGACGCCTCGTCGAACAGCGAGGCCGTCAACGCCTCGGGCGGCTTCATGGCGACGATCCAGGGGTCGGTGCCGTCGCTGATGACCAGCGTCCACTTCTCCAGCACAGTTGGCGGCACGGTGTATGGAGTCGCATCAGGGCGTGCACGCCACCAGACCACGCCGACCCCCATCAGCAGAAGAGCCGCCACGACGGCAAGTGCCGGCTTGATAGGACGTGTCACGCTTTCATCCTACCAGTCCGGTGTGTGCCGATCACCGGCGGCCGTGCAGTGGCGGCGGTCGTGGAGTGGCGCGCGGGTGGGCGCCACGAGTCTCGAGTGACGTCCGGCTCGAAGCCGGACGCCACCTGACCAGCGTGCTCGGCTAGTCCTTGATCTTTTCGCCAATATCTTCGATGAACTCACCGGCCTTGCGGCGCCCGCGGCCGATCGCGTCCTGCGTATCGCCAGCCGCTTCGTCCGCCACGCCTTCGTTCTTCAGCCGTTCGTTGTCGGTCAGGTCGCCCGCGGCTTGCTTGATCTTGCCCTTGAGCGCCTCGGTCTTGCCTTTTATTTCATCCCGGTTCATTCAGTCCTCCAGACTTCCCTAAACCACCGTCCTGCGTCCGCTCATGATGCCGACGACGAACAGCACGAGTGCGATGACCAGCAGCACATGCACGATCGAGCCGATCGTGTACACACCAACCAGCCCCAGAAGCCACGCCACGAACAGAATCAGCGCCAGTGTGAACAGCATTGCCTCTCCCTCCCGCGCGTCGGCGTGATCGCCGCCGTGCTCCCGCCTGCTAGAGCAAACGGCGCGCCGTAAGGAATTGACGAGTCTGTCGCCTTCGGCGCGACGCACAAGTTGTGCATCCGCAACCTCGAATGCTGCTGGTAAAGTGGAACCTCGTCTTCGGTGTGGTCCCGCTTCTTCCTAACGCGAAACTCAGATGTTCCGATTCGCTGCCGTCCTGTGTGCACTCCTCTGCCTCAACGCGGCAACGGCGGAGGCACAACCGGTCCAGCCTCTTCCGTCGGCATCACGAACCGCTGAGTCGCTTGTCGTCGTGCGCGGTGCCGACGGCGCCGTCACCGTGCGCGCCACCCGGGTGTTTGGACCGATGGTCCTCGACGGCGAGCTGAAAGAGGAGGTCTACGCGCGCGTGCCCGCGATCGATGGCTTCCTGCAGCAGGAGCCGAACGAGGGCGAGCCGGTCACTGAGCAGACGCAGGTGTGGCTGTTCTACGACGACCGCAACATCTACGTGTCGGCGCGCCTGCACGACTCGGAGCCAGAGCGCGAGGTCATCACCGAGATGCGGCGCGACGGTCTGGGGACGAACGATAACGAGAGTTTCGGTGTCGTGTTCGACACCTTTCACGACCGCCGCAACGGCTTCCTGTTCCAGGTGAGCCTGGCCGGCGGGCTCTACGACGGCTACATCACCGACGAACGCGACATGAATCGCGACTGGAGCACCGTGTGGGATGCGCGCACGGCGCGCGTGCCAGAGGGGTGGACGGTGGAGATGGCCATCCCGTTCAAGTCGCTGCGTTTCCCGCCCGGCGAGCATCAGTGGGGCATCAACCTGAAGCGCGTCGTGAAGTGGAAGAACGAGAACCAGTACCTGACGCGCATGCCAGGCGCCCTGGGCCGGCGTGCCATCAACAAGCTGTCATCGGCCGCCACGCTGGTCGGCATCGAGACGCCGCAGGCGCGGCGCAACTTCGAACTGAAGCCGTACGGCATCACCGGCATCACCACCGAGCAGCCGTCTGGTGCGAGTGCGACGAACAACCGCAAGGGCGACGCCGGCCTCGACGTCAAGCTCGGGATCACCGACGGCATCACCGCCGACTTCACCTACAACACCGACTTCGCACAGGTGGAAGAGGACGAGCAGCAGGCGAACCTCACCCGCTTCAGCGTCCTGTTTCCGGAGAAGCGCGACTTCTTCCTCGAGGGCCAGGGGATCTTTGCCTTTGGCGGCGTCTCGAACCGCCCGTCTGGCGGCGGCAGCAGCAATTTCGGCAACCCGATTCCGGCCGATGTGCCGGTGATGTTCTTCAGCCGGCGTATCGGCCTGCTCGACGGCAAGCAGGTGCCGATCGACGTCGGCGCGCGCGTCACCGGCAAGGCCGGCGCCTACAGCATCGGCGTCATCGACATCCGGACCGCGAACGTCGACGAGCGCAACGTCACCGCCACCAACTTCAGCGTCGTACGCGTGAAGCGCGACATCCTTCGACGCAGCGCGGTCGGCGTGCTCGTCACCGATCGATCGCAGTCGACACTCGGTGACGGTCACGGGCGCACCATCGGCGCCGATGGCGTCTTCTCGTTCTTTCAGAACCTGAACTTCAACGCCTACGTCGCCGCCACCGCGAACCCTGGCCTGTCCGGCAGCACCCTCAGCTACCGCGCCCAGATGGACTACAACGCCGACACCTGGGGCCTGCAGCTCGAACGGCTGACGCTCGACCAGAACTTCCGCCCCGACGTTGGCTTCACGCGCCGCACGGCGTTTGCCAGGAACTCCGCCTACGCGCGCTACAGCCCGCGTCCGGCCTCGACGACGATCCGCAAGATGTTCTACGAGGCGAACCTGGACTACGTCACCGACCCCGAGAACCGGCTCGAGTCGCGATTGGGGCAGGTGGCGGTGCGCTCGGAACGGCAGAGCGGCGACGCCATGGCGATCGAGCTGACGCAGAACTACGAGTCGCTCGACAAGCCGTTCGAGGTGGCGCCCGGCGTGCTGATTCCGGCCGGGGCGTACGGCTTCAACGAACTGCACCTGCTCTACAACTTCGGACCGCAGCGTCCGCTGTCGGCCAACCTCACCTACGAGTACGGGCAGTTCTACAACGGCACGCGCCAGAGCATCGCTGCGTCACGCGGCCGCGTACAGCTCACGCCGCAGCTCTCGCTCGAGCCCGGTCTTACCCTGAACGTGGTGAAGCTGCCGGACGGCAACTTCACCTCCACGCTGGTGACAACGCGCGCAACGTTCACAGTGACGCCGCGCATGAGCACCAGCGCGCTCGTGCAGTACAACTCCGGCGCGTCGAGCGTGAGTACGAACGTCCGCTTCCGCTGGGAGTATCGGCCGGGCAGCGACCTCTTCGTCGTGCTCACCGATAACCGCGACACGACGCCGACCGGCTTTCCCGAACTCCGCAATCGCGCCTTCATCGTCAAGCTGACGCGGCTGTTCCGGTTCTAGGGGAAGGTGCGATACCCGCGCTATCCTCCTCACACCGTGCGACCACCGACCGACGACTTCCGACTGACGCACGCCGAGCGTGCCGCCGTGGCGGCGCTGGCGGCGTGCGTGTCGCCCATTCTCGCGGCCTATCTGTTCGACCTCGCGGGGCTGGCGTTCACCCCGGCCCGCATGCTAACCGTGCTGCTCGCGGCAGCCACGCTGTCGTTCGTCAGCGTCCGTGATGCAGCGCCCTCCCGCGCCGACGGGCTGATGCTGGCCGGCGTGGTGCTGTCCGCGGCGACATGGCTGCTGTGGCTCGCACGGCCGACGCTGCTGCCGCTCAGCACCGGTCCCGATCTCACGCATCACCTGATGCTGATTCGCTACATCGAGGAGCATTGGCGCCTGGTGCACGAACCGGGGCTCGAGCGGTGGCTCGGAGAGATGGCGCAGTACACGCCGGGCAGCCACATCCTGGCCGCCTTGGCCGGGGCCTGGAGCGGCACCGACGGCCTGCGCGCGCTGCACCCGATGCAAGCGCTTACGGTGGCGCTGAAGTGCGGCTTCCTGTTCCTGGTCGGGCTTCGCCTGCTGCCGCCGCGCGCCCCCCGCGCGCTGGCGTTGACCGGTGTGGTGCTGCTGCTGGCCGCGCCTCGCTACAGCCTCGGTGCCCTCACCGAATACGGCTTCGTGGCGCAGGTCGTGGCCGAACTGTGCGTAGTCGCGATGTGGTGGGTCGCGGTCGCCTGGGACGCCAGGCCGGACGCACGGCTCGGACTCGTGTTCGGGTTCACCGGTGCCGCCGCGTTCCTGACCTGGCCCGTGTACACCGGTCCGCCGGCCCTGGCATTCTTCCTGGTGATCGCGCTGCGGCATGAATTGTCCATAGCTGCGCGCCTCCGTCACCTGCTCGCGGCCTACGTGCCGCTGGTGTTCTTCGCGCTCCTCTATCTGGTGGGACGGCTTGGCTGGTTGCAGTTGGCCAGCACCGGCGGTGCCGCGCCCTGGCCGTCGGTTGCCGCGTACTCGCTTCCGCTCGTGGCGCTGGCCGCTGCCGGGTTCGGCCTGGCGCTCCTCCGTCGCCGCGGCCGAGGCACGGCACTCTTCGTCTTGAGCGTGCTGGCCCAGGCGGCGGCGTTCTATGTGCTGGCGACGCGGGCCGGCGCGCCGCAGCCCTATATGGCGCTGAAGATGGGCTATCTGCTGGTGTGGCCGATGGCGGCATGTGCAGTGATGCTGGTCGGCGAACTGTGGCTGCTGACGGAGCGGCTGCTCGGCGAGCCGGGGCCGCAGCATGCGGCGGCGGTGGCCGCCACCGTGGTGACCGTGGCGATGGTGCTGGTGGCACGGCCGCTGGCGAAGGCGCCCGGGCGGCTGCACCCACTGCCGCCTGCCGTGTCCCTGCCGCTGTACGATGCCGCACGCTGGGCCCGGACCCACGTGCCCGCGGGTTGCATCGAGTATCTCGTTGGCGACGATGAGACGGCGTACTGGCTGCACCTGGCGGTGCTCGGCAACCCCCGCATGTCGGACCGGACCGGGAACAACGCCACCTACGAGCCGAACGACGCCGTGATGCGCTGGCTCACCCCGAACGGCCTGCCCTACGCCATCGCCGACCTGTCGGCCCTACCGAGGGATGTGCGTGAGGAACTAGATGTGATCCAGCTGTTCGGCACAGCGGCAATGGTGCGGCGGCGGGGGCCGACGGCCTGTGACGCCGCGCCGTGAGCGCCGCACGCCTCACGTCCGGTATCATGAACGCTCGCTTGCAGCCGCTTCTGTCCATTATCGTTCCCGTCTACAACGAGAGCGCCACGATCGCTGCCGTCCTCGAACGGCTGCTGACGATCGATCTGCCGTTGCCGCGGGAGATCATCGCGGTGAACGACGGGTCGAAGGACGGCACGGCTGCCGCCCTCGATGCCGCGGCGGCGAAGAGTCCGCTGATCTCGGTGATTCATCACGAGAAGAATGGCGGCAAGGGGATGGCGTTGCGGACCGGACTGCGCCGTACCAACGGGTCGATCGTTGCCATCCAGGACGCCGACCTCGAACTTGACCCGGCGCAACTGGCGGTGCTCGTCGAGCCGGTTCTGCGCGGCGACGCCGACGCCGTCTACGGCTCGCGCTTCATGCTCGAGGCGCCGCATGTGCCGCTGATGACCAGGTTCGGCAACGCCACGCTGACGCAGCTCACGAACCTGCTGTACGGTTCGGCGCTGACCGACATGGAGACCTGCTACAAGATCATGCGCGGTGAGCTGGCGCGCAGCCTGCCGCTGGTCTCCAACCGCTTCGAGATCGAGCCCGAAATCACGGTGCAACTCCTCAAGCGCGGCGCGCGCATCCTTGAATTGCCCGTCACGTTCTCTCCGCGCTCGAAGGCCGCGGGCAAGAAGATCCGCTGGCGCGACGGCTGGCACGCGGTCGACATCCTCGTCAGGCACAAGTTCTCGGGCGTCGACTAGCGCGCGCCAGCCGTGTAATCGTCTTCGCGAACCTTCAGGTTCGCCAGCTCGGAACCCGCTCGGTCAGCCGCGTGCCGGGATCTTCAGGACCTGGCCCGGCTTGATCGTGTCGGGGTCGGACAGCTGATCGCGGTTGGCCTCGAAGATCGTCGGGTAGGCATTCGCACTCCCCAGCAGTTCCTTCGCAATCTTCGAGAGTGTATCGCCCGCCTTCACGGTGTAGGTCTGTCCACCCGTCTGGGGTGCGGGCGAGGTCGCAACTACCTTGATGTCGGCCACGACGTCGGTGCGCCACGACGGCACCGTCTTTATTGCGTCCCAGATGCGGTTCGCGTCGGCCTCGGTCGGCACCGTCCCGTGGAAGTAGAGCTTCCCGTCGCGCTCGTCTGCCGAGCCCTGCATGTGTCCCTTCGCGGCCTGAATGGCCGCGCTGTACGTGTCGCGCAATCCCATGTGTCACCTCGTGTGGAAGGATGTTCCACGTCCCGACGGTGCAAGCGCCGGGCCGTTCGCCCGCGCCTCGGCTTCGCACCCATTCCGCCGGTAGACGGTGACGCCGTCGATGGTGTCGAGTGCCGTATAACGGCGCGTCACGAGCCGATGCAGGAGCGGATAGTCGTGCATCGGGAAGGTCTGCCAGCGCGCGATACCGGCCGGCGCAGTGTCGATGATGTAGTTCGGTTTCGAGCGCGCGAGGTCGGCCATCAGGCGGGACCAGTGCCGGACGCGAGGGATACGGCGTCCCGTCCGGGCCTGGCTCGCAGTGGCTGTCGGGTTGCCCGCGTAGTAGCGCACCAGTGGAAACTCGGGGAAGAAGAAGCGGCTCGCGAGCGGCAGGCCAGCGTGGTAATAGAACTCTGGCGCCGACCCCCACACGAACAGCGAGCCGTCCGCGCAGACGTCTGCCCTGATGCGCGTGGCCACCGCGGTAGCCGGCCCGTTCAGTGCCGCGCCTGCGCTGCCGCCGATTCGGGCCATGTTGACGGTAGTCCACCCGGCCACGAGCGCGACCGTCATTCCGGCCGCAACCCAGCCTCGCCGTGGCACCGGCCACACGAAGGCCCCGGCAGCCCACGGCGCGGCGGCGATCGCGAGTGGCACGTACAACTGGATGAAGTAGTGCGGGAAGAAGCGGAGGCCGAGGCAGGCCGCGGCCGCGGACGCCCCGATGAGCCCGGCAACCAGCCGTTCCCAGTAGCGCGACGGTGCGGCGAGCGCCGAGCGGAACCAGCCGAACCACAACACGGACGTCACGGCGATGAACGGCACGACCCGCGCGGCGCCGCGCGACAGTGCGTCGACTCCCGTGATCGGGTTGTGGAGGTACTCGAAGTTGTGGGTGACGTTCCAGTAGAGGAAGCCTTCGAGCCCGCCTGCCACGGCGAACACGGTGGCGGTGGCCAGCACCGGCAGCAACAACCCCAGGCCCATCGCGCCGGCCAGTGCGCGCAGGCGCCCACGGCCCGCGCGCGCGGTGTACCAGAGGGCGAAGGCGATTGGCACCGCCCAGAGCCCCGCCTGATATTTCACCAGGGAGGCGAGGCCGACGAGCATGCCGGCCGCAAACACCCGTTCCGGCCGGACCGCCTCGTCCTCGTCGCGGATCGCCACGAGCGCCCAGGCCAGCGGCAGCATCATCACCGGCTCGCAGTTCACGGCCAGCATGTCGCTGGCGGTGTACGACGCGCTGTAGAGCAGGAACAGCACCGCGCCAACGACACCGCGCCGGTCGTGCCGATAGAACGCCGACACCGCGAAGGCCGTGAGCGGCGTGGTGACCAGGGCGGTGATGAGACGGACACCGGCGATGCCGTGGCCGCCGAGCAGTTGCGCCACGGCGTAGTAGGCGTAGATCAGCGGCGGCTTGTTGTCGCCGAATGCCGTGTAGGGGAGTCGCCCCTGCAGCAGTTCCCTCGCGCCGACCATGTACGACGCCTCGTCGACGTTGATGATGTCGACATGCGACACCACCAGGCGCGTAAGGACACTCAGTCCGATGAACGTCATCAGATAGAGCAACGGACGCCGGGCATGCGGGCTCAGTGTGTAGGACAAAGACGGAAGGCGCGGTTATACCCGGGCGGACGAGGCTCAGCAATAGCCCAAATGGCTGGTCTGTCTCATCCGGGCGACAGCGAGACGCGTCCGCGAGTGGACAGCCCACGCTAAGTTGTTGACTACAAGCGATCGAAAGCTGGCAGCGCCGTTGCTGGCCCCCGGCATCTCCACAGTGCACCCCATGCCGTCCCAGCCTGGCTATCGAACCGCGATCATCGAACCGAGCGCGCACACCGACCAGCTGGCGCAGTTGCTCGAGTTCGAAGGGATCACGGTCGGCCGGTGTGTCCGGCAGGACCTGCATGAACTCCCGGCGTTCGGCCCCGACCTGCTGGTGCTGAACCACATGCGTCTGCGGGCGAGCACGCAGGCGATCGCAGCGGGCGTGGTCGATGCGTGCCACGCGCGTCCGCTTACGCTGGCCATCGTCGCGCAGGGCGACGAGATGCGCGGCGTCGAACTGGTGGAGCGCGGGCTCGACGGCTTCATCGCGGCGTCGTGCGGCGCGCGCGAGTTCGTTGCCCGCGTGCGTGCGATGCTGCGGCGAGCCAGGCCAGAGTCGCCGGTGCGGAGCACCGACCCGCCGGCTATCTCAGCGCGTCCGGTGCGCATCAGCGAACTCGACATCGACCCGGCCCGTCGACGCGCGCGCATCTGTGGTCGCGAACTCCGGCTCACCGAGCAGGAGTTCCAGTTGCTCTACTTCCTCGCCGGCAACCCTGGCCGCGTCTTCGATCGGCAGGCGCTGCTCGATGCGGTCTGGGGCAGCGACACCTATGTCACCGTCCGCAGTGTCGATGCCCTCGTGAAGCGGGTGCGGCATCAACTGCGTGCCGTGGGGCGGCTCGACGACTACGTCGAGACGGTGCGCGGCGTCGGCTACCGGATGGCCGACCTTGCCGCCGCCGACTCGCTGTCTGCGCTGTGACAACGTGTCACAGAATTGTCACCGGTCCATCACGCGGCTACTGCAGCCGCACGGTTCAATAGTGCGCATGCTCATCGTCCGTCCGGCGCTCGTGCTGGTCTGCGCCAGCGCCCTCGCCGTCGCCGCCTGTGGCAAGAACGCGTCGTCTGCCACCACCACCTCGCCCTCCGCCGTCGCCGCCGACGCCACCATCAACGAGCCGTTCACCACGACGCTCCAGACCGGCGGCGCCATCTTCTACTCGTTCTCCATGGCCCAGTACGGAAACGTGGCTGTGACGCTCACGGGTGTGACTGGTGCCGAACTGCCGGAGGACTTCACGCTGAACATTGGCATCGGCCGCCCGAGCGGCACGTCGTGCACGGCGCAGAGCTCGGTCGATGCCGTGCCGGCCGACACGCCGCAGTTGACGGGCGTCTATGGCCCCGGCATCTTCTGCGTCCGCGTCACCGACACCGGCAAGCTACCCGCGCGGGCGACCATCTCCGCCGTGGTGGCCCACTCATGAGGCGCCTGCTCGCGTCCGTCGCCGTGCTCGCCTCGCTCGCTGGTGCGGGCTGCGGCAGCAACACCACCACCTCCCCGACGACGACCACCACGGCCACGGTGACCACCTCATCCGAACTGTTCACCGGCACGCTCTCGCCGCGCGGCTCGACGTTCTATTCGTTCGGCGTCACGACCGGCGGGACGGTGTCGGTGACGCTGGTCAGCGCGACGACGTCCAGGATCGGGCCGGCGGGCACAGCGCCGCTCTCCATCGGCTTCGGTATCCCGTCGGGCTTCGGCTGTGCCGTGTCGTCGGCTGTCGATGCCACGCCTGGCCTGACGTCGCAGCTCTCCGCCACCGGCAGCGCCACTGGCATCTACTGCATCAACGTCGCGGACATGGCCGGTCTGTCCGGCGACTCCCTGTTCGTCCTTCGCATCGTGCACACCTGACATGCCAACGATTTCCGTCCGTCTCGCCGCGCTCGCCCTTGCCCTGGCTGCCGCCGGCTGCGGCAGCGACTCGGCCGCCACGACCACGTCGCCGACGACAACTACCCCGACCGCCATAACCGATACGTTCGTCAGCGCCATTGCCGTTCGGGGAAGCGCCGCGCGCACGTTCAT
The DNA here is from genome assembly GCA_043743165.1 of Acidobacteriota bacterium. Classification (GTDB taxonomy): domain Bacteria; phylum Acidobacteriota; class Vicinamibacteria; order Vicinamibacterales; family CAVVIG01; genus CAVVIG01. The sequence goes on along the minus strand of JAYTXA010000026.1, from coordinate 36,278 downwards.
CACCTCGACGAGCGGCACCGTGAAGGTGAGGCTCGCCACGCTGGGCAGCGGCAGCAACACGGTTGGGCTGGGCATCGGCGTGCCGGCCACCAGCGCCCCGTGCAGCCTGGCGCAGTCGGTCGTCACCAGCCCTGGCAACGCGCCGCAGATCGTCACCTCGGCCGATGCCGGCGTCTACTGCGTCCAGCTCTTCGATACCGGACGCCTGACCGAAGACACGGCGTTCACGCTGACGATCGAACACTTCTGACGTTCGGTCCGTTCCGCTGGTCCAAGGTTGCGTGGATGGAGGGAGACGAGGAATGAAGGCCCACGCCCAGTTCATCGTGGCTGCCGTGATGTTTGTGCTGTGCGGGGCGCTCGGCTCGATTGCCGACAAGGTGGTAGGGCGCGTAATTGTCTGGGTGGCTGCCAGTGCGGAGACCCGCGCCAGCAGCAATCTCACCCTACGCTGACATCCCGATGGACCGGCTGGGCGTCAGTCCGGACGCGACGCCCTGCGCGTAGACCTGCGCCGACACATCCTCCGGAGATGCAATCTGCGTCACCGACGCCGCAGTAGCCCGGTTGCGCGACTGCACGCGGCCGCAACGGCGGCGACATCCGAGGAACCGAGCAGGAGAGCGCCTTGCGGCGCGTGAATCTGGACATGCGGATGCGTCTCGTGTACTGGAGGTGTTGAGGTCGTTACAGCAGGGGGGCCAGGCCCGTAATATGAAAATCCTGTTACATGTGCGCCCCGCAGGCCGGTGGGTTAGCATCTTCGACCATGACGACATTCATCCGACTGACCTCCATGACGGCGGTGGCCGTGGTGGCCGCGTGCGGCGTGCAGGTCTACACGCAAGGCCCGGCGTCCACGCTGGCCGATTGCACCGTGCCCGCCCTGCAGGGCCGGGCCGCGCAGGGAACCACCGTCACCGGCGCAAAGGTGGTGAACGCAGCGGGGAAGGTGCCGAAGCACTGCCAGGTGGACGGCACGGCCGCGTCTCCAGGTAACCAGGTGAACTTCAGGCTCGCGCTGCCCGAACGGTGGAACGGGAAGTACTACTTCGTCGGCGTCGGCGGACTCGGCGGGTCGATCGGTGGCCTCGGCAAGGGGCTCGAGCGTGGCTATGCGTCGGCGTCAACCGACACCGGCCATGTGTCAGACGACGAGACGTGGATGGCGAACCGCGCGAAGGAAATTGACTACGGCCATCGCGGCACGCATGTCACCGCCGTGGCCGGCAAGCAGCTTGCCGGCGCGTTCTACGGACGCACGGTGGAGCATGCCTACTTCGATGGCTGTTCGAACGGCGGACGTCAGGCGCTGATGGAAGTGCAGCGCTACCCGACCGACTTCGACGGCATCATCGGCGGCGACCCGGCCACCGGCACGCCGATGCAGGTGGGGCGCGCGCTGGTCTACCAGAAGATGCTCGCGAAGCCGGAGAACTTCCTGACCCAGGAGAAGATCGAGCTGCTCTCGAAAGCCACGCTTGCGGCGTGCGACAAGGCCGACGGCCTCGAAGACGGCCTGGTCACCGATCCCCGCACGTGCAGCTTCAAGCCCGAAACACTGAAATGCGCCGGCCCCGACGCCCCGAACTGCCTCAACGAAGGGCAGCTTGCCGTCGTGAAGCAGATCTACGACGGCGCAACGATCAACGGCGAACCCTATGCGTGGGGATTTCCGTTCGGCCACGAAGGAAGCAACAGCGGCTGGCGCGCGTGGATCTCTGGTCCCGAGGACCCGGCGAAGCAGCCCGACGGCACGCTGGCCTACACGGGCCGTCGCCTGCCGAGCGGCTACGGCCTCGCCGATTCGAACATGCGCTTCCTGGCGCTCGAGACCGACGACCCAGCCTTCACCTGGCGCGTCTTCAAGTTCCCCCAGGATCTCGCACGCATGAAGACGATGAGCGAAATCCTCAGTCCGCTCGACGCCGACCTGCGTCCCTTCAAGAACCGCGGCGGCAAGCTGCTGCTGTATCACGGCTGGTCGGACCCGGCCATCAGCGCCTACGGCACGGTCGGGTACTACGACACGGTGTCGAAAGTCGTCGGTGGCCAGAAAGAGACGGACGCCTTCGCGAAGCTGTATCTCGTGCCCGGCATGCATCACTGCAGCGGCGGCCCTGGCCCGAACGAGTTCGACATGCTGACTGCGCTCGAGAACTGGGTGGAGAAGGGACAGTCGCCAGCGGCCGTCACAGCCACGCACCGCGAGAACGGTGTCGTCACTCGCACGCGCCCGCTCTGCCCGCACCCGCAGGTGGCGCGCTACGCCGGCACGGGCAGCGTGGACGATGCGGCGAACTTCCGCTGCGAGGTGCCTGGTAGTCGCTAGTCGGCGAGTCGCTGGTCTCAGATCAGGCGTACGCAGGCGCGCGCCTGCCTTTCACTCTTCTGTCACAGCCTCGTCACGCCCGCGCAGCAATTGATCCGTCGAAGCCATCAATGAGTGCACGACGCACTCTCATTGGTGGGTATCGATATGAAGCAGTTGCGCGCGGTCTTCTTCTGGGCACATCTCGTTGCCGGTTCGGCGGCGGGCCTTGTCATCCTGGTCCTCTCGCTGAGTGGGGCCGCTCTGGCCTTCAAGCCGCAGATCCTGCGGGCGGTCGATACGGCGGCGTTCGACATCGCCGCCCTCGGTCGTCAGCCGCTCGCGGCCTCGGCGCTAGCTGATGCGGTCCGTGCCGAGCGCCCGGGCGAGAGCGTACGGTCCATCACGCTGCAGCGCGACGCGGAGTTGCCGGCGTCGGCCCAGGTCGGCGCGTCCACGCTGTATCTCGACCCCTACACGGGTGAGCTGCTCGGCGAGTCGTCCGTGCGGGCGCAGGAGCTGTTTCGCACCATCGAAAATTGGCACCGCTGGCTCGCCCTGTCTGGCGACGGGCGGGAGACGGGGCGTGCCGTCACCGGTGTGGCCAACGTCGCGCTGCTGTTCCTGGCGCTGAGCGGCATCTATCTGTGGTGGCCGCGCGGCTGGAGCCTGCGGCACCTGCGCCCAATCTTATGGTTCCGGCGAGCGTCCACCGGCCGCGCCCGGGACTTCAACTGGCACAACGTCGCCGGCATCTGGATGGCGCCGATGATTGTCGTGATGACCGCGACCGGCGCCGTCATGTCTTATTCCGCGCTGAACAGCGTGCTGCAGCAGATGACAGGCGGGGCAACTGGCGAGGGCAGCCGTCCTGGCGCCGAGCGGGGACGACCTGCGGGGCCGGCGCGCGGCGGGCGGCCCGGTGCCGCCGAACAGGGGCAGGCCTCGGTGGTGGTGGACGATGCGGTTGTCGACGCGGCAGTGAGCGAGGCCACAGCGAGGCAGGCGGAGTGGAGCAGCATGGCCATCGAGATGCCGCGGACCGCTGGCGCCACGCTGGCGGTGATGGTGTCAACCGGCGGGGCGACGCCTGGTGCACGATCGCAGCTCGAGGTCGATGCGACGTCTGGCAGCGTCATCCGCTGGCAGCCGCCTGTCGTCGGCAGCCTGTTCCAGCGCGTGCGCAGCTGGGTGCGGTTTGCGCACACCGGCGAGCAGTGGGGTGTGCCCGGACAGGCGCTGGCGGGACTGGCGTGCCTCGGGAGCGCCCTCTTGGTGTGGACCGGGTTGTCGCTGGCGCTGCGACGGTTGCTAACCGCGCTGAACCGAAACCGCGCGTCGGCCGCGCCGGCTGCGGCTACTGTGCGCGCGAACGCAGCCTGATACGATGCCGGTGGTCCTGTCGAAGTGCCACCGTGAGATGGGCGTTCGGGATCAGTCGTAGCTGCCCACCTTCAGGTGGGCCATCGCCATTCAGCGGAACTCACTCATGTCCAGTGCGCCCCAGCAGATTACCGTCCAGTGCCCCTCGTGCGGCGTCCACTTCGAGGCGTGGCGACGCGCCTCGGTGGATCAGGATCTCGACGGCTTAGATGCAACCATCGTCGAAGAGACGAGCAACGCCACGTGTCCGGCCTGCGGTAGCACCACCGACCTCGACAACCTGACCGTGCAGGAAGGCGTCTTTCACTTCCCGAACGAGTAGCGCGCGGTGTTCGACTCTGCGTGGCGTAGCTGCGGACCTTCAGGTCCGCACAAGTCAGAGCGTTCGTCGACGGGTTCAATTTTTGCTCAATCGCCATCGACATAGCGGTCCAGCTGCCGGGAGAACAAGTGGACCATTGGCTGGCCATCGTCAGGCGTCCGGCAGGCGCAGCTTCTCGGCCAGCCACAGCTGCGCCGGGACGGATTCCTCCAGCCACTGTTCAGCCCCATCGTTCTGGAGGTTGAACCCCGATAGTTGCGTCTCTGGACGTACGCGCAATGGTTGTTGCGTCTACGCCTTGATTGTTGCGCGTGCATGTGTGTAATTGCGTCTAGACGACATGAGCGCAACCAAGGCATATCCCCCATGGCGCGACCGCTACCCGAAGAAGATCTGAAAGCGATTGAAGCCGTCGTCCTGGCCCGCCCTGGTGCCACGTCGTCCGAGATTGCAGCGGCACTGCCCGGCGGCGCGAAGCGCCGGACGCTTCAATACCACCTGAAGCGGTTGGTGGACCATGGCCGCCTGATCCGCGATGGCGACGACCGCTGGGCGCGGTATCGGACGCCAGCGGGTGTCCCTGCGCCGGCAGAACCCGGAACTGCTGCTGACGAGGCCGCTATTCCCCTGTCGCCGGAAGGCCAGGAGATCAGAACACATCTGCGCCAGCCGCTCGCTGCGCGCGCGCCCCGGTCGGCTACAACCGCGAGTTTCTGACCGCCTACCGCCCCGCCGACTCGCCACAGCGGACACCATCACTGATCCATTCGAACAATCCTTCTTCGTGATGGTGCACTTGCCGTACCTGCAGCCATTTGACGATGTCAACAAGCGGGTGTCGCGAATGGCCGCGAACATTCCGTTCATCAAGGCGAACCTCTCGCCGCTCTCGTTCACGGATCTGCCGCGCGGCCTGTACGCGCATGCCGTGCTCGGCGTCTACGAGCTGAACCGGATTGAGCTCCTGCGCGATGTCTTCGTCTGGTCGTATCAGCGATCGGCGGCGCGCTACGCCGCCGTGCGGCAGTCCCTCGGCGAGCCCGATCCGTTCCGCCTGCGCTATCGGGACGCGCTGCGCGCGGTCGTCGGGGAAGTCGTGCGTGGGCAGATGGACCGGAGAACGGCGGCTGCCCACGTCGAGTCATGGGCAGCCGCGCATGTCGAGGAAGCCGACCGCGCCTCGTTTCGTGAGGTTGCCGAGACCGAACTGCTCGGCCTGCACGAGGGCAACTTCGCGCGCTACACGCTCAGGCCAGCCGAGTTCGCCACATGGCAGAAGCGCTGGAACCCGCGGGCGTTATGAGTGTGGTGCCGGAGGTCGGAATCGAACCGACACGTCCTTTCGGACACGGGATTTTGAGTCCCGCGCGTCTGCCAGTTTCACCACTCCGGCACGAGGAGGAATTTCAGTATACCCGACCTCAGCGTCCCTTCTTCGCGTCTGACGCAACCTTACCCACATCATCGATCACCGACTTCAACACCTTCTCCAGTGCTGACGCCACCGCGGCCTCCTGCGTGCTGAACTGTTCCGGCGCGGTCTTCGCGGATGCCCGGTCGAGCAGCGAGAACGCCATGTTCATCACCGGGTCCGGTGTCTGCCGCATGCCCCCGGTCGCGGCGCCTGGTTGCGACAGCATCGAGCCGTAGGCATTCATGTAGCCGTATCTGGCCATCAGCATCGGCGGTGAGAACTGCACCACCTTCTTGGCGATGTTGATGGCGCTGTTCAGCGTCGAGCCGCCGCTTCGCTCCGAGCCGCTCGCCCTGGCTTTCAACTGGCCCGGCGCCACGAGTGCGTAGTCGACCTTCGCGGTAAACGCGTCGCCCGACGTGCCGGCCATCTTGCCAACGATGCCGCCTCGCGGCGTCTTCACCTCGGCGATGGTGCTGGTCAGCAGCAAGTCCACCTCCTTGGCCTTGGCGTCGGCTTCGAGTTCCGCCGGACTGCTGCCGGTGAGCTTCACATAGTCGACGTCGGTATCACCGAACGACTCCATCAACGCGTCGTTCAACAGCGCGGTCTCGAGCCTGGCATCCGAGCGGTTACTGAGCGGCGTCAGGCCGATGCGAATCGTCCCCGGTTTCTTCGTGCCGGGTTCCCCAGGACGATGGTCGGCGGTGAGCTGCGACACGGTGCGTACCTCGACGTAGTCGGACGGTACCTGCAGCAGCGCCGCCTCCACATCGACCCGCTCCAGCTGCCGCACCTCCATCGTCGTGGTGACGGCGGCCTCGTCGCCGGTGGTCGAGGTGCTGGTGTACTTCACCGGGTAGCCCACCGCCATCGTCGGAGGTTGATACGTGACCTGGTCGATGCAGTCGGCGTTTTTGGGGTCGACCTGCAGGGTGACCGGCGCCGACGGGAGTGTGGCGCACGACACGGTAGCCGGCAGCTCGATATACCAGCCGTCCGTTTCGATGTGCTGCGGCCGCTTGTCGCACGCGTCCAGCGTGAAGTCCTTGGTAACGACGCTGGTCAGGTGACGCGCCGTGAAGCCGAACATCTGCTGCTTGTCACCGGTGTCGGTCACGGTCGTGGCGTAGGTAATGGCCCCGCCCTTCTTGCGCGCCTCGAGCACGGCGGGATCAGGCGCGGCGGTGCTCGGGAACGGCAGCGACAGCGAGGTGCGCGCCTGGGTGTTCAGCTGCACGGTCTGCCGCGCGTCGCACTGCTGAATCGATGAGAGGTTGTCGCCAACGCTGATGCGCGTCCTGGCGCCCTTCAACTGAACCGTACTCAGGGTGCTGGTGCCGGCCGTGGTGTGAACCGTCGCAACCTGGAAGTCGGGCGGCGTGCGCTTGGGCGGCTCAGGCGTGCTGGCGGCAGGCCTGGTTGCCGGGGTGGTGGGGGCAGGTCGCCTCGGCGCGGGGCGGGCAGGCGCCGGTTTGGGCGCTGGCTTGGTCTGCGCGGACAGCGAGGGCGGCACGATGGCCAAGAGAGTGAGCAGAAGGACGCAGGTTCGTAACACAAGCCACCCCATGAAGAATCCGGAGTCTGTACGAAAGTCGCTCGCCAATTGCCGCGTGTCGACCCGGTCCGCTCGAGCGGGGCCGCACGCACGCCGCCATCATACAGACCCTGCCAACTCCATGGACCGCAAAGGATTGAGCGCGACAATCAGGGACAAGTCCGACGCCGAAAGGCCTTTGGGTACATGACCCGATGAGGCGCGCAGAGGGGGGCGAAACTCAGGGGAAAGGCGTGAATTCAGGCCAGTTTCGCGTTGTGAGCGTGCACTTGGTGGTCTATACTGAGTGAACTGCCGGACCTGTATCGGTCTACCAATCCAGCGCTCCTAACAGGGGGACCCGTGACATTTGAAGTCGGCGACAAGGTCATCTACCCGAATCATGGTCTCGGAATCGTCGAGCGCATCGAGGAGAAAACGATCCTCGGTACGACGTGCGGTTTCTACCATCTTCGGATCGTGGCCAACGACACCACCGTGCTCGTGCCCGTAGCGAACGTCGACGGCGTTGGCCTCCGGCGAGCCATCATCGACGGTGATGTGGATCGGCTCTTCGGTCTCCTCGGTGACGGAAAAATCGACAACCACCAGAACTGGAAGGGGCGCTTCAAGGACAACTCGGACAAGATGCGCAGCGGCTCGATTTACGACGTGGCCGATGTGCTCAAGAGCCTCACCTTCCTCGCGAAGTCGAAGAGCCTCTCGTTCCGCGAAAAGCGCATGCTCGATCGCGCCAAGTTCCTCATTATCTCGGAAGTCTCGGAAGTCATGCGTGAAACGGCTGCGGCCATCGAAGGCCGAGTCGACACCGCTCTCGAGCGCTGCTTCAGCACGAAGGAGCGCACCGCTGCCGCCGTGGAAGTCGCCGCTGCCGCTGCGGTTGCCGCCACTGCCCGTCCGAAGGTGACCAAGGCGACGGCGTCTGTTGCGCCGCCGCCCCGCGCCACTGCTGCCGCGGCGCCGCGCCGCGCCGCGCGCGCCTCCTAACCGGCCGCACACCTGTTCGATTAACCCAAGAAAGCCCGCGGGCCACAGCCTGCGGGCTTTTTTCGTTATCATGCAGCCTTCGTGATCATCGCCGCGTTGCGCACGGTCGCTACCTACGTGGCCGTCTCGCTCTACGTCCTCATCGCCGGTCCGCTTGGCATGCTACTGGCCATCCTGTTCCAATGGAAGAGCCTGCTCTATTGGCTCGGCCACCTGGGCGTGAGGTTGGCGCTCTTCACGTCAGGCATCACATTTCGCGTACGCGGCCGCGAGCACCTGCCGCTCGACCGCGCCGCCGTCTACTGCTCGAACCACCAGAGCAACGTCGATCCTCCCGTGCTGTTCGAGGCGCTGCATCCGCGGATGCATATTCTCTACAAGCACGAGATCGACCAGATTCCGATTCTGGCGCGCGCCTTCCGGCTGGGTGGCTTCATCCCGGTCGACCGCCGCAATCGCGAAGCCGCGCTCGGATCCATCGAGAACGGCGCTCACTCCATCCGGTCGGGGAACTCGTTCCTGATCTTCCCCGAGGGCACGCGCAGTCGCACCGACGAACTGCTGCCGTTCAAGAAGGGCGGCATCCACATGGCCATCCTCGCCCAGGTGCCGATCGTACCCGTGGCGATTCGCGGCGGGCGAGCGGCGATGCAACGCGGAAGCTGGCTGATTCGACCGGTGGTGATCGACATCGCCGCCGGGACGCCGATCGAGACCACCGGCATGCAGCCCGACGATCGCGACCGGTTGATTACGCTGGTCCGCGCCCAGATCGAAGAGATGCTGCGCACGCTGGGTGCGAACCAGACGTAGCCGCGGTCGGCAGCTACGTCCCGGTGTCGAACGTCAGCGTCCACGGCGCGAGCAGCTGCTTGTCGCTGCCAACGATCCCGTCCTGCAGTTCGACGACCACGCGGCCGAACCGGTCGAGCGGCTGTGCGAATTTCAGCTCGAGCACGCGCGTGCCAGGCAGGTAGTTCGTGGTGAAGGCCACTGGCGTGTCCGGGGCGTTGGCCTGACGCACGCGGATGCGGCCGCGGAACGTTGCCGGGTCCATGTCGCGCGAGAATTGGATGCGGACGCTGCTGGTCGGCAGCACGTCGGTCTCACCACCGATCGGTGCGCTGAACACCACCTCCGGCGGCGGCGCCGCCGCCACGCGGATGGTCGCCAGGTCCGCGCTGTCCTTGGGCGCCTGCGTGATGGCGATCGACCCAGCCTCGGCGTTCAGCCACTGCAGCCCGCGCCCCTGTTGCAGCGTGCCCGACACTTCCACCCAGCGGCCCGTGTCGATCCGGGCGTCGAGCGCCAGCTCGAAGTCCTTGCCGCGCGGACGCAGGTTCGTCACCCAGATGGCCGCGTCTGCCGAACGCACCACGAAGTCCCATCGGCTCACAGCCGGCGCCTCTGGCAGGTCGCCGAGCAGGTTACGGCCGCCGAACTGGCCAACGACAGTCACCTTCTGGTCCAGGTACCGCGACGGGTTCAAGACGATGTTGCGAATGCTGGGAGCGCTCGGCGGTGTGGCTGCTGAGATGGTGGACGCGATGAGCGCGGTGACCTGACCGACACGCGGCCAGCCGGCTTCCGGATCGATGCCGAACGTCCGCTTCAGGTCGTAGGTGACCAGCCGCGGGTCATCGGCGTTGAACTTGCCAAGGTCCCAGAACTCGCCGCGCACCTCCGCCAGTCCGTTCGGCGTCGTTCCCTGGTGCACAACCCTGACCGACACGCCGTCCGTCGTCAGCCGCAGCTCGCCGCTGTCGAGCCGCGTCAGTTCGCCAACGACAACCACCGGCCGCATGTGGAAGTAGGACGCGTGCGCCAGCAGCGCCGCGACGTTCGTGGCGCGGCGTGTGGCCGCGGGCTGTGCAGACAGCGTGGCCGCGACGAGCAGGAACAGCAGGAACAGACGTTTCATCGCGACCAGGGGCCTCCGCGCACGACCGGCTACATCACCTTCCGCTGTGCCATGCGCACCGTCACCACGGCGAGGACGAGGAACAGCGCGGCGCTCGCCACCTGCGCCATACCCGTTTCGACGTGGAACCAGGGGATTGCGTTGCCGATGGCCTGAAACGGCCCGATACTCTTCGTGCCGACGAGCACCGCGTAGAGGATGCCGCAGATGGAGCCGCCCGCAATCAGCCCCGAGCTGAAGAGCGTGCCGGCGCCGAGGTCGGACTCCTTCGTCTCACTCCCGCGCTCCACCCACCAGCGCACCAGACCGCCGACGAAGATCGGTGCGGTCGTAGCGATCGGGAGGTACGAACCGACCGCAAACGACAGCGACCGGACGCCGCACAACTCGAGCGTGAGCGAGACGAACACGCCCACCAGCACCAGCCCCCACGGCAGGTTCTGGCTGAGCAGCCCCTTGATGATGGTGGCCATCAGCGTCGCCTGCGGCGCCGGGATGTCTGCCGAGCCGATGCCGAACACCTGATGCATGTAGAGCGTCGTGGCGCCAATCGAGATCGCCGATGCGGCCACGCCAATCAGCAGCCCCAGTTGCTGATACAGCGGTGTGGCGCCCACGAGATAGCCGGTCTTGAGGTCCTGCGACGTGTTGCCCGCGTTCGCGGCGGCGATGCACACGACCGCGCCGACGCAGATGGCGACCGGACCATAACTGTCGCCGGTCCAGCCGAGCGCGACGAACAGCAGGCAGGTGAGGATGAGCGTGGCGATCGTCATGCCCGAAATCGGGTTCGACGAGGTGCCGATGAGGCCGGTGATGCGCGACGACACGGTGGCGAAGAAGAACGCGAAGACCACCGTGAGGATGGCGGCGAGCACATTGCCCTGCAGCGGCATCCCCGGCGCCAGCGCCAGCACCAGTGCCACGATTAGCGTGCCGATGAGCACGACCGACATCGGAATCTCGCGATCGGTGCGGGCGATGACCCCGCCGGCGGCCGCGCCGAAGCCGCGCATGCCGTCGACCGCGGAACTGACGATGGTTGGAATCGTCCGACCGAGCGTGATCAGCCCCGATGCCAGCACCGCGCCGGCACCGATGTAGCGGATGTAGGCGCTCCACAACTGGCCTGGCGCCATCTCCGAGATGAGGAACGGCAGGCCGGTGGCCGGGTTGTTGGCGAAGTTCGGATGGATGGGCGGGAACGGCACCGTGATGTACGAGCCGAGAATCGAGAGCAGCGGCAGCAGCACCAGCCATGAGAGGACGCCGCCGGCGAACATGGCACCGGCGATGCGCGGACCGATGACGTAGCCGACACCCAGATACTCAGGCGAGATATCGATGTTCAGCGTGGCATTGGGGAACTGGCTGGTGCGCGGCGTCGAGTAGCCGACCTCGGTCAGGAACAGGTTGAAAATCCACGACAGCCCCTTCCAGAGGGCGCCGACGCCGAGGCCGCTGAAGACCAGGCCGGCGAGCTTGCCGCCGCGTTCGCCGGCAACCAGCACCTCCGCGCAGGCCGTCCCTTCGGGATAGGGCAGCACGCCGTGTTCCTTCACGATCAGCGCGCGCCGCAGCGGCACCATCATCAACGTGCCGAGCACGCCGCCGACCAGCGTCAGCATCGTGATCTGGAAATAGGTGAAGTACGACACGCCCGACGCCAGGAAGATGAGCGCCGGTACCGTGAAGACGACGCCGCCGGCCACCGATTCGCCGGCCGAGCCGATGGTCTGGACGATGTTGTTCTCGAGGATGGTCGAGCCGCCCAGGCGCTTCAGCACCGAGATGGCGAGCACGGCAATGGGAATCGAGGCGCTGACCGTCAGGCCCGCACGCAACCCGAGGTACACCGTCGAGGCGCCGAAGAGCAACCCGAACAGCGCGCCGATGACGACGGCTTTCAGCGTGAATTCCGCGGGCGACTGGCTGGCGGGAACGTAGGGTTCGAAGACGGCGGAGGCGGTCGGAAAGGCCGTGCCGGTGGAGGATTCCGGGTCGGAAGTGGCCATGTGGCCGGATATTAGCACGGCGTTTTGCTACAATCTGGCGGCGCTTGTGAAACAACGGATCAAACCCGGGGTTCGTTCCCCCAAGACGAGACAGACCGCCGATCAGGTCTCGGAACTGACGACTAATCGCCTGTCGGTCTACCTGCGGTGCCTCACCGAACTCGAGGTCAAGGGCATCCGCACGGTCTCCTCGCAGTCGCTGGCCGAGCAGTTCCACCTGAACGCCGCGCAGATCCGCAAGGACCTCGCCTACTTCGGCGAGTTCGGTGTGCGCGGTGTCGGTTACTACGTCCGCGACCTGAAGCGGCACCTGCGCCAGATCCTCGGCCTCGATCGGCGGCTGCGGGTCGCCATTCTCGGCGCTGGTAACCTCGGGCTCGCCCTGGCCGACTATCCCGGCTTCCGCCAGGAAGGGTTCGAGATCGCGGCGCTGTTCGACAATCAGCGCGAGAAAGTCGGGCAGCAGTCCAGGTCCGGCGTACCGATCCTCGACATCAGCGATTTGCGCAAGGCGGTGAAACGCGACGGTGTCAGCATTGCCGTGCTCGCCGTCCCCGCCTCGTCTGCGCAGAAGGTGGCCGACCTGGCGGTAGCATCGGGCATCAAGGCCATCCTGAATTTCTCGCCGGGCACGCTGCAGGTGCCCGATGACGTGAAGGTGAAGGGCGTCGATCTCACCGTGTCGCTCGAGAGCCTGTCGTTCTTCCTCGCGCACGGCGAGCTCGCGGAGCCGACCGTTCCCTGACCTCCACCCTCATCCCCGGAGTTCCCCTTTGGCCAAGCGTCCCTCCGTCGCACCCCGGCTCTCGCACGTTGACGACAGCGGACGCGTCACGATGGTTGACGTGGGTGACAAACCCGTGACCGAGCGCGAAGCCGTGGCGCGTGGCTCCATCCGCATGTCGGCAGAGGCGCTGTCGCAGATTCGTGCGGGCAACGTGAAGAAGGGCGATCCGCTCCAGACCGCGCGCATCGCCGGCATCCTCGCCGCCAAGCAGACGTCGTCGCTCATCCCGCTCTGCCATCCGCTGCCGATCTCGAGCGCCAACGTCGAACTCATTCCCACCAGGACCGGCTACGACATCGAAGCACGCGTGCGCACCAGCGGACAGACCGGCGTCGAGATGGAAGCGCTGATGGCGGTGGCCGTGGCGGCGCTGACGATCTACGACATGGTGAAAGCCGTCGACAAGCGCATGGTCATCGGCCAGATCCGCCTGATGAAGAAGACGGGCGGAAAGTCGGGCAGCTTCACGCGGTAACAGGGCGAGCGCCTCTCGTCCGCGTTTCTCACGCAATCGGCACCGCGTCAAATATGATGGCGGGTGTGCGCACGCGCTACCTCCTCGCTGTCGTCGTGCTGGCCGTGATGCTTCCTGGACGTCGCCCGGGATTCGCCGCGTGGCAGGCTCCATCCGTCCCCACCTTCGGCTACACCATCGTCAAAACCTATCCCCACGACCGCGAGGCGTTCACGCAGGGGCTGCAGGTGGTCGACGGCGTGTTCTACGAGGGCACGGGGCTGAACGGGCGTTCGTCCATCCGCCGCGTGAAGATCGAGACGGGCGAAGTGCTGCAGAAGCGCGATGTGCCCGAGACGTATTTCGGCGAGGGGATCACCGTCCGCGGCCACGAACTGTTCCAGCTGACGTGGAAGTCTGGCGTCACGCTCGTCTACGACCGGCACACATTCGCGCCCAAGCGGCAGCTCCGGTACACGGGCGAGGGGTGGGGGCTGACGCAGGACCGGACGTCGCTCATCATGAGCGACGGCACCGAGTTCCTCCGTATCCTCGATCCCGCGACGTTCGCCGAGAAGAAGCGCGTGCGCGTCCACGTCGCCGGACAAGCACTGAAGAACCTGAACGAGCTCGAGTACGTACAGGGCGAGGTGTTCGCCAACGTATGGCAGACCGACTACGTCGCCCGGATCGATCCGGCGACCGGGGCGGTGACCGGCTACATCGACTTCCGCGGTCTGCTGACCCCGGCCGAGCGCAACTACACCGACGTGCTGAACGGCATCGCCTACGACGAAGCCACTGACCGCCTCTTCATCACCGGCAAGCTGTGGCCGCGGGTGTTCGAGGTGCGGGTGACGAGGAAGTAGGGCGTCCTACCAGCGCAGCAGACGCGTGGCCTTGACCACGAACGATCGGTTCTGCAGGTCGGGGAAGCCGCGGGCGTCGAGCGTGGTGCGGCCGTCGCTGTAGACCACGAACAGTTCACTCCCCGGCAGGTACTCCCAGCGGAAGCGCGCGTTGGTGGTGACGCTGTTGGTGCGCGACTGGTATTGCACTAGCGCCGACACGAACATGTGCGTCGACAGCGTGTAGGTGGCGCGCGTGCTGTACAGGTTGCTGTTCGCCTTACCCTGCGGCACGTCCACCCGATTCCACGACACCTGCGGCTCGACATAGAACTGCCGTGTCAGCTCGACGCGTCCGCTCCAGCTCAGTTCCGTCAACGCGCCGCCGTAGAAGCCGCTGCGTGCGGCGGTGAGCGAGCCGGACACCGGACGCTGCTGTCCGAACGTGTAGGTGGCGTGCGACTGCGTCATGCGGTACTCGCCGGCCGGCACGAACAGGTTGCGTCCCACTTCGAAGCGCGCGGGTAGCCGCTCGTAGTTGCGGCTGAGGTCGATGGTGAACGTGTCGCTGTTGTTCAATTCCAACTGGAAGGCGCCCTGCGTCTCCTTCGACTCCGGCCGGTTCCTGGGGTCGGTGATGTAGTCGAGGCTGGCGATGTAGAACAGCTTCCGGATGCCGCCCAGGCTTCGCGGACGCGGACTGTATCGCGCCTGGCCGTAGGAACGCTTGAACGCCGTGCGGCGCAGGAAGCCGACCTCGGGGTTGAAGTCGGCGCCCACGGAGAGGTGCTCGGCCTGGAGGCCGTACTTGTCGTTGTTCCAGTCGAAGCGGCCGCGATAGCTGGTGTCGTCGCCCGTGCGTCCGTCGGAGTGGGTCCTGGCCGCATAGCCGAGGATGTTGATGTCATTCGTCGGGCTGATGAGCGTGTCGACGCCGTAGGCGAGGTTGTCCGACCCGCTCGTCCTGTACTTCGTGGCCGCCACCGGATCGCGGCGGGTGAAGAGGCCGCCGATGCGGCTGCGGCGCAGGAAGTCGCGGTTCACGCGCACGACCGAGAAGTTCGTCGCGGGCGTGTTCGCCTGCTCCGAGCCGCCGGTCTGGATGTTCAGCAGGCCGTAGCGCCACAGGCCGTTTCGCCCGAGCAGGCGGCCACCGGCGCGGATGGGCACTTCGAGGCCGTTGTTCAGGCCGATGCGCCGGCTGTAGAAGAGCACGGGTGCGGTGCTGCTGTTCTGGCCGCTGCCCTGGGCGCCGCCGCCGCCGCCGGTGCCGCCGGTGCCCGACGATCCGTTCGCGAAGTTGAACGTGTCCTGCCCCTCGAGGAAGAAGTCGCGCTTCTCGGGGAACTGCACGCTGAACCGGGTGAGGTTCACCACCTGCTGGTCATCCTCTACCTGCGCGAAGTCGGTGTTCACGGTGAAGTCGGCGACCAGCGTCTGCCGCACACCCCACTTGACGTCGAGTCCCACCGCGCCGTCAGCATTGTTCGATACCGGCGGCCGCGCCGTGGTGTCCGACAGCATCGAGCCGAGCGCGTAAGGCTTGACGTCGATGTTCTTGCCGGCGCGCGGCGTCTCGAGGCCGACCACCGTGGCGGCCACCGACATTTTCGACATCGCCGGCCGTCCCCACGAGGCGAGCACCGGCGCCAGGTAGGTGAGTTCGTTCTTGGCGATCACCCGGCGGCGGAAGTTCATGCCCCAGATGGTGCCGCCCTCGCGGTAGCGGAACGACCGGAACGGAAAGCGGATCTCCACCGTCCAGCCGTTCGAGAAGTTGCCGACCTTGGCGTCCCAGACGCCGTTCCAGCTGTTGTTCGGCGCCTCGTTGGTCGTCGACCAGTCGAGCAGGGCGCCCGACGCCGCCACGACGAAGCCGTAGCCGTTACGCCGGTCGTAGAAGCCGTCGAGCGACACACCGAAGTGATCGTTGTTGAACAAATTGTTCGCGTCGCGGCGCATCTCGGTGGCGACGCGCTTGCCGGGCTCGGATTCGTACATGCGGGCCGAGACGTAGAGGTTGTCGCGGTCGAAGAAGACCCAGACTTCGGTCTTCTCGGTCGCCGGGGCGCCCTCGTGCGGCTCCTGCTGGGTGAAGTCGCCCACCGGTTTCACGTCGCGGTAGAACGGCTCATCGAGCACGCC
Organism: Acidobacteriota bacterium; assembly: GCA_043743165.1. Taxonomy (GTDB): domain Bacteria; phylum Acidobacteriota; class Vicinamibacteria; order Vicinamibacterales; family CAVVIG01; genus CAVVIG01. The sequence continues at coordinate 20,133 of JAYTXA010000026.1, read as the reverse complement.
GTCGAACACCATCGGCGCCGGCAGCCGCAGGGCGCGCATCGTCACGCGCCCCTGGGCATCGCGCGCGATCATGTCTGGTGCGGTCGGCGGTGGTGGTCCCTCGATTGGCGGGTCGACGGATTGTCCGAATGCAGACGCGGCAGCGAGAACGCAGAACAGAACGACGACAGGCAGGCGCATGTGCGGAAGCGATTCTATCGTCAAATCTCGTCGGGACGCGGCGGTGGCTCGAGGTGGATGACCGCGTCGACGATCTGCGGGTAGCGCGCCATCAACCGATCCTTCACGACGTGCGAGATGTCGTGCGCATCGGTCAGCCGCATATCGGCCGGCAGCCACACGTGGAAGTCGAGGAAGACGTGGTCGGCCGCACCCCGTGTGCGGATGTGGTGACAGCCGAGCACGCCGTTCACGCTCATCACTACCTCTTCGATGTCGGCTTCCGACATCACGATCCGGTCGCTGAGGATCTTCGTCGTGGTGATCCCGATCTGGTAGCCCGCATGGCCGATGAAGGCCGCGACGACCAGTGCACCGAGCGGGTCGAGGATGGGGAAGCCGGCGCGGGCGCCGGCGAGGGCGCCGATCACGGTGAGCGATGACCAGACATCGCCGCGCGTCTGCATGGCGTCGGCCAGCAGCACCTCGCTGCCGAGCCGTTCGGCTGCGGCCGATTCGTAGCGGACGACGAGCACGTTGATGGCCACCGTGACGCCCATCACGATGAAGCCGGTGGCCGAGATGTCGGGCGGCGCCGAGCGTCCGCTCAGCGTGTTGAACGCATTCCGCAGCACCTCGAACATGACTATTGCGAGGAAGCCGACCACGCCGACGGCGGCAACCGTCTCGTACTTGCGGTGACCGTAGGGATGGTCCTCATCGGGCGGACGCCGCGCGGCGTACACGCCGACGAGTCCGACCACGTTCGACGCGGTGTCGGTCAGCGAGTGAAATCCGTCCGAGAGGATGCTGATCGCGCCGCTCGAATAGCCAAACGCGATCTTGGCGACGGCGACGATCAGGTTGAGGACGAGGACCCGCGTGAGAACCCGCGAGACCTCGGCGTAGCGTTCAGAAGACACGCGCGGTCGGGACGGGCCACCAGCGCAGTTGCACCTTGCCGATGATGTACTTCTTGGGCACCATGCCCCAGTGCCGGCTGTCGGAGCTGTTGTTCCGGTGGTCGCCCATCACGAAGTCGTAACCCTCGGGAATGATCTGCGGACCCCAGTCGTCGTGGCTGCGGAACTCGGCCGAGACGTAGTCGTCCTGCAGCGGGATGTCGTTCACGTAGACGCGGCCATCGACGATGCGGACGCTGTCGCCTTCCTCGGCGATCACCCGCTTCACGAACGACTTGTCCGGGTTGAGCGGGTAGTAGAGCATCACGATGTCGCCGCGCCGCGGCTCGCTGATGCGGTAGACCAGCTTGTTCACAATCAGCCGGTCCTGATCTTCGAGCGTGTGCGCCATGCTCTGGCCTTCGACACGCGCCACCTGGAAGCCGAAGGTGACAATCAGGATCGCGTAGACCGCTGCCGAGAACAGCGTCTTCAGCCAGGCGACCAGTTCCTCCTGCACCTGCTGCAGCTTCGACGGCTGCTGCCGCGCGACCACGTGCGGCACGTGCGCGAACGCCGGCAGCGCTGTGACGCTCAGATCTTCAGGTATTCCCTGAGGCGGCGGGTCTGCGAGCGGCTGACCGGAATCTCGGTCGCCTTCTCGTCTTTCATTCTCAGGATGTAGTTCCGACTGAACCACGGGACGATCTCCTTGATCATGTTGATGTTCACCAGGTGCGACCGGTGCACGCGCCAGAAGACGCCCGGATCGAGTCGCGCCTGCAGTTCGTCGAGCGTGCGGTAGTTCGACGTGCCCGAGAACTGGCTGGTGACGATGGTGATGGTCTCATCGGCGAGCGACGCGTGGATGATCTCTTCGGCCTGCACCAGCAGCAGCCGTTCATCCACCTTCACGGCGAGCCGCTCCCGGCGGCTCTGCCGTTCGCTGACCAGTTGCAGCAACTTCTCGAACTGCTCCGGGACCAATCCCGGCGTCTCCGCCGTGTCGCTCTGCCGCTCGGCCGCGATGCGACGGCGGGCGCGCTGCACGGCTGTCTCGAGCCGAGCCGGGTCGACCGGCTTCAGCAGGTAATCGACCGCATTCACCTCGAACGCCTCGATCGCGTGCTGGTCGAACGCGGTGACGAACACAATCTGCGCGCCAGCGTCGACCTCGGCCAGGCGCCGCGCCACCTCGAACCCGGTCAGTCCAGGCATCTGAACGTCGAGGAAGACCAGGTCGGGCTGCAGCCGGTCGATGGTGTCGACCGCCTCGAGCCCGTTGCCGGCCTGCCCGATGACGTCAACGCCGCCGAGTTGGCCCAGCAGGTAGCCGAGTTCCTCCCGCGCCAGTTGCTCATCGTCGACGACGACCGCCCGCAGGTCGGTCACGCGGAAATGCGCTCGGACAGGGCGAGGTCGGGGATTTCGACGCTGACGGTGGTGCCGCGGCCAATCAGGCTCGACAGCTTCAGCATGCAGGCCGTTCCGTAGATGGTGCGCAGGCGTTCGTTCACGTTGCTCAGGCCGATGCCGCCCGACAGGGCGTCCGCCAGCCGTTCCTCCGTCATGCCGAGGCCGTCGTCATGTACCTCGACCAGGGTCCGGTCTCCCCGGCGTTCGGTCCTGATGGTAATCCGGCCGCCACCTACCTTGCGCGTCAGCCCGTGCTTGATGGAGTTCTCGATGATCGGCTGCAGCAGCATGCTGGGGACGATCAGGTCGAGCGTGCCGGCGCCAACCTCTTTCACCACCTGCAGTTGCGGGCCGAAGCGCACCACCTCGATGTCGAGATACTGGTCGATCGATTCGAGCTCCTCGCGGAGCGTCACGAAGTGGTCGGTGCTCCGCATGAGACGACGGAGCAGGCCAGACAGCTTGGTGATGAGCATCCGCGCCGTGTCCGGCTGGGTCCGGATGAGCGACGAGATCGACGTCAGGGTATTGAACAGGAAGTGCGGGTTGATGCGGTTCGACAGCGCCTCGATGCGCGCGGCGAGCAGCAGTTTCTCCTGCTCCTCGAGCCGGTGCTCGATGCGGGCGTTGTTCCAGATCTTGATCGGCGTGGCCACGGCCAGCACCGTGGCCAGCAGGATCACCGCAAGCGTCCAGAACGGCTCGGGGTGGAGGTAGAACAGCCGATGGTGGCTGTTCCAGCGGAAGCCGAGGGCCTGCCGAATCAGCTCGAGCGCCACGGGGGCCAGGAGCAGGATGATCTGCCAGTCGATCTGCTGGCGTCGCAGCATCTCCCACACCCGGATGGGCAGTCGCGTGACAATGAAGGGCGAGAAGTGCCAGATGGCTTCCTTCGGGCACAGTTCGCGGAGGCCACCTCCGGCAAACCCGCACCCGACAGCAAAGGGCAGGGCGATGAACTCGCCGTTGGCCAGGGGGGGCAGCCCGACGAGGACCCCGACGATGGCGCCGGCATAAGGGCCGGCAATGAGACCGACGACAAAGGCCCCTTCGAGGGTGAGATCGGCCGCGTTATAGTTCAGGAGGAGCCGCGAGGCGATGCCGGCGGTGAGCGGGAGGCCCAGGGCCATCGCGAGCAGCAGGCGGTCGGCCCAGCCGCGGCGTTCGAAGATCAGGATGTGCCGGAACCGGCGATAGCGGACCAGCATCGTGGCCAACGTCGCCATGACCGCCAGCTTCACGACCAGTGTCGTGAGCAGCACTTGCTCGGCTGAGAGAAACTGTGGGCCGGGCATCCTTGATTTACTCGATCTTATCGGCGGGGTACACTGAGAGCAATGGCTGTGATTCGTCCCTTCATCATCGGGTTCGCGACTACCTTCCGGCACATGTTCAAGAAGCCGATCACGGTGAACTATCCGGAGGAGAAAGTTCCGGTATTCCCGAAGTATCGCGGCAAACAGGTGCTGATGCGCGACGAGAACGGGCTCGAGAAGTGCGTGGCCTGTGGCCTCTGCTCGGTGGCGTGCCCGGCTGATGCGATCTACCTGGAACCGGCCGAGAACGACGGAACGGTGCAGGCCGGCCCGCGCTACGCCTCGGTCTACCAGATCCACAAGACCCGGTGCATCTTCTGCGGCTTCTGCGAGGAAGCGTGCCCGGTCGGCGCGATCTTCATGGGTAAGGATTACGAACTCGCGGTCTACAGCAAGGACGATTTCGTCTGGGACAAGACCGATCTCCTGGTGCCGTCCGCAACCGGAGCCGCCAGCAACGGCTAGGTCAGGCGGGGACGCGCCGACCACCCGTGTCTGACGGCGGTTCCGCCTCACAAGCCTTCACCGCCCTCATCCGCTATGCAGATTGGTGCGTTAGGCGACATCCACGGTGCGTTCGACGCGGTCGCCGAGATCATGGCGCGGCACTCCGACGTGACGATGTGGGTGCAGGTGGGAGACATGGCCAGCAACGACGGCGAGTACTTCACGCCCGCGCAGCCGGTCTACTGGATCAAGGGCAACAACGAAGACTTCGACGTCGTCGCCAGCGCCATGGCGGGGCAGCCGCCCGCGCCGACGTTGCACTACCTTCCAAACGGCGGCCCCCACGCGGTGGGGCCGTGGCACGTTGCCGCCCTCGGCGGCACGTTCGCACCCAGCTGGTACCACTCGCCGGTGTCGCTCCTGCCCCCCTCGCGCGGCAAGCGCGCCGGCACCAGCTCGATGAAACTCGGCAAGAGCCGCGACGACAAGCGCCGCCATTTCGTGCGCGAGGAGGTGCTGGCGTGCAAGGCGCTGACCGGCATCGATGTCTTCCTGACGCACGAAGCGCCGCGCCCCTTCTATCCGGCCGGCCGCCGCATCGACGCCGGCAAGACGGTGATCAACGAAGTGTTGACCTCGATGCGTCCGCGCCTGCACCTGTTCGGACACCACCACGAGTTCACCGACTCGGTGCGGCAGGGCGTCCGGTCCATCGGGCTCGATGTCGTGAACAAGTCGTACCTGCTGATCGATGCGGAGACCTTCCGCTGCGAGCGGCTCGACACCTGAACGCGGATGAACGACTGAATCAATGACGAAATTCATGGACGCGCTCGGCGAGCGCGTGCTGGTATGTGACGGCGCGATGGGCACGATGCTCTACTCGCGTGGCGTGTTCATCAACAAGAGCTTCGATGCGATGAACCTGACGCAGGCGCCGCTGGTCGAGGCGGTGCACCAGGAATACGTCCTCGCCGGGGCCGACATCCTCGAGACGAACACCTTCGGCGCGAACCGCATCAAGCTGGCGTCGTTCGGACTCGCGGATCGGCTGCGCGAGATCAACATCGCCGGCGCCCAGATTGCCCGGCGTGCTGCAGGCGATCGCGCCTACGTCGCGGGGGCGATCGGCCCGCTCGGCATTCGCATCGAACCGTGGGGCAAGACCGGTGTCGACGAAGCGCGCGAGTACTTCCGCGAACAGGCCGCCGCACTCGCCGAAGGCGGCGTCGACCTCTTCATCCTCGAGACCTTCCGCGACCTGAACGAGATTGGCGCGGCGATCGACGCGGTGCGTGCGGTGTCGGACTTGCCGATCATCGCGCAGATGACCACGGAGGAAGACGGCAACACGCTCGACGGCACGCCACCCGAGCGCTTCGCGCCGGAACTGGAGAAGCGGGGTGCCACGATCATCGGCGTGAACTGCGCCGTCGGGCCGGGGCCGATGCTCGAGACGATCGAGCGCATGGAGGCGGTCACCCCGCTCAAGCTGTCGGCGCAGCCCAATGCCGGCAAGCCGCGCGACGTCGAAGGGCGCAACATCTACCTCTGCTCGCCGGAGTACATGGCGTCGTACGCCCGTCGCTTCGTGCTGCACGGGGTGCGGGTGGTCGGCGGCTGCTGCGGCACGACGCCTGAACACATCCGGCAGATGAAAGCGGCGGTGCGTGGCGCGCAGGCCGGGCATACCGAGGTCAGCACGCCGCGCGTGGTGGTGAAGTCGTCAGCGGTCATCGTGGCGCCGCCCGTGCCGCGCGAGCAGAAGTCGCATCTCGCTCGGTCGCTGGCCAACGGCACCTTCGTGCTCGGCGTGGAACTACTGCCGCCGCGCGGCTTCGAGGCCGAGCCGGCCATCCAGCGCGCCCGCGAACTCAAGCGCTACGGCGTCGACGTCGTGAACATTCCCGACGGTCAGCGCGCCGGTGCTCGCCTGAGCGCACTCGCGCTGGCGCTGCTCGTCGAGCAGCAGGCCGGCATCGAGACGGTGTTGCACTATGCCTGCCGCGACCGAAACCTGCTCGGCATCCAGTCGGATTTGCTCGGTGCCCACGCCATCGGCCTGCGGAACCTGCTGCTCATCACCGGCGATCCCGGCCGTGTCGGCGATTACCCGGACGCGACAGCGGTATTCGACGTCGATTCCATCGGCCTCACCAACCTTGTCACCCGTCTGAACCACGGCGGCGACATCGGTGGCCAGCCGATCGGCGCGCCCACGGCCTTTCACGTCGGTGTGTCGGTGAACCCGGCTGCATCGAACATGGACGAGGAACTCCGCCGTTTCGAGTACAAGGTCGAAGCCGGTGCCGAGTTCATCGTCACCCGTCCGGTGTTCGACCTCGCGGCGTTCGAGCCGTTCCTGGCGCGTATCGCATCGGCTGGGCTGCCGGTCATCGCCGGTATCTTCCCGTTCGACTCGGCGCGCAACGCCGAGTTCGTGGCGAACGAAGTGCCCGGGGTGCGCGTGCCCGATGCACTCATGGAACGGATGCGCAGGGCCGATGGGCAGGACGCCGCAGTGGCCGAAGGGATTGCCATCGCACGCGAGATTGCCGCCGGCCTGCGTCACTCGGTGCAGGGTATTCAGGTGTCGACCCAGACCGGCAACATCGACGCAGCGCTCGGCGTCCTCGATGGACTTCGCTGAGGAACAGGATGTATAGTCCCTTTTGATGCCGCTATTCGAGTCGCCGCACTCTAAACACGACGAGATCGTTGGCTCCGACGCCGCCACACGGGCGCTGTCGGTCACCGTCGTCGAAAACGACTTCGTCGCTCGCGTCTACGAAAAGCTCGCGTCCACCTACGACTTCACCTTCGGCCCTACCCTCCACCCAGGCCGTGTCCAGGCGCTGCAACGCATGGGCATCCGCAGCAACGATACTGTGCTCGAGGTCGGCGTCGGCACCGGCATCAACTGCACCCTGTATCCGCGCGATTGCCACGTCACCGGCATCGACCTGTCGGATTCGATGCTGGAGAAGGCGCGCGATCGCGTCTCCCGCAAGGGCATCAACAACGTGCGCCTGCTCGAGATGGACGCAGCGCACATGAAGTTCACTGACGACAGCTTCGACATCGTCTACGCACCGTACCTGATCAGCGTCGTGCCCGACCCGGTCGCGGTGGTGCGTGAGATGGTGCGGGTCTGCCGTCCCGGTGGCAAGGTCATCGTCCTCAACCATTTCCTCAGTCCGAACCCGCTGCTGGCCTGGATCGAGCGCGCGATCTCGCCGTTCACCGTCCACATCGGCTTCAAGTCCGATCTCGACCTGCCGGCGTTCCTCGCCCAGGCAGACCTCAAGCCAGTCTCCATCGAGAAGATCAACATCCCGAGGATCTGGTCGCTCGTCACTTGCATCAAGGCCTGAGGCTGAGCCGGCTCTGGCTGGCGTTCATCCTCGTCGCCTTCTGCCTGCCGCTATTCGTGGGTCTCGGTCGTCCCGATCTCGAGACCGACGAAGCCATCTACTCCTTCGCCGTTGAGCGCATCCTCGAAGTCGGTGACTGGCTCGAACCGAAGAGCAGCCCGAGCGAGACGGTCGTCTTCCTCGAAAAACCGCCGCTGAAGTTCTGGCTCGTCGCCGCGCCGATGAAGGCGGGCCTGCTGCCACGCTCGCTCTTCGGCATGCGGGCCACGGACGCCGTGGCGGGAAGCCTCGCGTTCGTCTACGTCTTCGCCATTGGCACGCTGCTCGCCGGGCCGGTGTGCGGCGGCGTGGCCGTGCTGCTGCTGTTCATCAACTGGCCGCTGGTGTTCGAGCACGGGCTGCGCACGAACAACATGGAAGCGTCGCTCGTGCTCAGCTACTGCGCGGGCGTCTTCCACTTCCTGCGCTGGACGGCGCTCGACGACCAGCGCGGACGCCGGCGGCACGCGCTGTGGGCGTCGCTGTACTTCGTCCTCGGCTTCATGACGAAGTTCGTGGCGGCGCTCTTCCTGCCGTTCACCCTCGGCATCGTGGTGCTCGGGTCGCCGCGTCTCAGGAACCGCCTGCTGCTCGAGTGGCGCCTGTGGCTCGGGCTGGCCGGGCTCGTCCTGGCGCTGGTGGCGCCGTGGTTCATCTACTCCCACGTGCGCTTCGGCTGGCTGTTCTGGGACACCATCCTCGGCGAACACGTGCTGCGGCGGCTGACGGGCACGCTCGTCCCGTCGCACCTACACCCCTGGCATTACTACCTGCAGGCGAGCTGGAACGAGTTCGTGCGCGAGAAGACGCAGTGGCTGATGGTGACCGGCCTGCTCGTGTTGATCGTGCAGACGGTGCGCCGGCGCTGGCTCGACGGGGCTGTCGTCCTGCTCTGGGCCGCCGTGCCATTGGCCATCATCTCGGCCGGCACGTCGAAGTTGTATCACTACGCCTATCCGTTCCTGCCGCCGCTGGCACTGGCGGCGGGGTACGCGGTGGCACTGGTGGTGATGCTGGCGCCGACCCAGCTGCGCAAGCTGTTCGAGTGGGCTGAAGACCTTCTCGCGCGGCCGGTGCCGCAGGTGGCCTCGCTGTTCGGGAGCCCGACCGCGAGAGGCGTCGCGTCTGTGCTGCTGGTGGGAGCTGCGGCGGTTGCCATCTGGTCCGGCGTCTTTGGCGGCGTGCGGTTGCGCGTCGACGGCATCACGCTGTTCAAAAGCGCTGGCGTGTTCCGTCCCCTCGCCGTGATGGTGCTGCTGGCGCTGCTCACCCGAACCGGCGCGCAGGTGCATCGGCTGGTGGTGGCGCTGCTGGTGCTGAGCGTCATGCCGCTCGCGTCGTACCGCGGGCAACTGGACCGCTTGTCATCCGGAAAGTCGCCCATGCGCGACACCGCCTCCTGCCTGGTCGACGTGCAGCAGCGGCTCGCCACGCGGGCCGGATTATTTGTCGATATCCCCGAGGGGATCTGGCACCCGCTCTACTACAACTTCCGGCGCGTGCAGCCGTGGACGACCGCCGCCGTGGCGCTCGATCCGGCAATCGACCGTCACCTCTACGATCCGGCAGCACTGCGACCGGTGTTGTTGAGCGATGCCGTCTGGGAGGAGTGGCTGCGCTCGCGCGGCGGCCGGCTCGCCCTGCCTGGCGGCGTGGCGCCGCCGATGGTTCCCTTCCTCGACACCGTCCTGCTCCTGCCCGGCCCGTTTGCCGAGTGCAGTCCGGAGTCGCGGCTGCAGGCGATGGACTGAGAGGCGCACACGATGGATCTGGTCGAGGTGAAGTCCGGCGGATCCGCGCAGACGTCGCGCCACCCATGGGAGCGCGCGCGGCTCGCGCTGGTGTCGCGCCTGATCGCGCGGCATGCGCCGCCTGGCGATGGCGACGTGGTGCTGGACGTCGGCTGCGGCGACACGTTCGTCGTCGAGTCGCTCGCGCGTGCCTACCCGCGCGTCCAGTTCTATGCCGTCGATAACGCGTTCACGCCCGAACTGATCGAGACGTTCGCCAGCCGCATGACCGTGAGCAACGTCGCGCTGTTCGCGTCGACCGGCGAGGTGCCTGCCGCGCGGCCAGCGTCGCTGGTGCTGCTGATGGACGTGCTCGAACATGTCAAGGACGACCGCGGCCTGCTGCGTGGGCTGGCGAGTGGACCGCTTGGCTCGGCCGCCACCCGGTTTCTCATTACCGTTCCCGCCTACGGCGCGCTGTTCTGCTCGCACGACCGCTTCCTGGGCCACTATCGCCGCTACTCGTCTACCGAGTTCGGCGCGTTGCTCGATTCGGCACGACTCGCACCGCTGTCGGCCGGGCACCTGTTCACCAGCCTGGTGCCGCTTCGCATCGTGCAAGTGGTTCGCGAACGGCTGGTGCCGTCGTCGCAGACGCCGCCCACCGCGCTGGCGAGCTGGCGCGGCAGCGAAGCGGCGGCGCGCATCATGTCCGCGGTGCTCGAACTCGATGGGCGGCTCTCCCTGGCTCTCCTTGCGCTCGGCATCCGTCTGCCCGGTCTGTCAAACTTCGCTGTATGCCAGACGTCTGTCTAGTCGTTCCCTGCTACAACGAGGAGCAGCGGCTGCCGACGGCGGAGCTGTTGGCGTTCCTCGACGCGCATGCGCACGTCTCGCTCTGCCTGGTCGACGACGGCAGCCGGGACGGCACGCTTGCGGTGCTGCGGGATCTGCAGGCGCAACGGCCCGACCGGATGCTGGTGGTGCCGGTCTCCCCGAATGGCGGCAAGGCTGCAGCGGTGCGTGCCGGTGTCCGGCATGCGCGCGACGCCGGTCCCTGGCCGTACATCGGCTACTGGGACGCCGACCTCTCCACGCCGCTCTCGGAAGTGGACCACCTGCGTGCGGCGCTGCTTGCGAATCCGGTTTGTCGCCTCGCGATGGGGTCGCGGGTGAAACGCCTCGGCTCGAACATCGATCGCCGCCTTGCGCGCCACGTCCTTGGCCGCCTCTTCGCGGCCTGCGCCAGCGGCATCCTCGGCCTCTCGGTCTACGACTCGCAGTGCGGCGCGAAGCTGTTCCGCCGCGACACCGTCGACGTGTTCTTCGGGCAGCCGTTCCTCACGCGCTGGCTGTTCGACCTCGAGATGCTGGTGCGGCTGCGCAACGCCATCGGCCTTGAAGGCATGGCCGCCGCCTGCGAAGTGCCGCTCTCGCGCTGGACCGAAGTGGGTGGGTCGAAGCTCGGTCTCGGGGCGATGATCGCCGTGCCGCTCGAACTGCTGCGGATCAGGGCGGGATATAACAAATAGTCGTTGGTCGTTGGTCGCAGTGTCGCGCCCATCGCCTACTGCCCATCGCCCATCGCCGTCGCGCTCCGCGCGACGATCTCGACCATCCGCATTGCCGCGACCTCAGCACCATCGGCCGGAACAGGCGCACGCGCAGGCTGCGCCAGCAGGGCCTCCACCGACTCGGCCCATCGCCCCTCGCGCAGGTCATCGGTGCCGATGTGCAGGCTGCGCATCACCGCCGGCATCTCGCGCATGAACGCGTCCTGTTCGATGAAGCGTCCGCGGAGCGTGTAGAGCAGCGCGACGCCGTTGGCCAGGCACTCCGACACGATGCCGTACCCGAGTTTCGTGGCGACCGCGTCCGACGCGGCGAGGAGATCGGTGTAGGTTGCGCCGCAGCGGCGCAGTTCCTCGCCAGACACCACGCGGAGGTTCGGATGCGGCGGGACGTGCGCGCCGACTTCGTAGTCGGTGGCCACCACCTGGAAGCGGTCGTTGTCGGCCGCGCGTTCAAGCGGGATGTTGCCGCCATGCCCGCCGAAGGTGGCCAGCACGATCCGCCGGTTGCTGGCCAGCCCGAGGCGTCCGCGAGTGTCGGCTTTCGAGAGCGTCGCGCGTCGCGCCACCAGCGGCACGTCCTCGACGTTGCGCATCGACGCGAAGCCGCCGGCGAACGGCAGCCGCAGTGTGTGCGTGGCCCGCGCATTCGCCTTCGCGATCACCGCGCGCACGCCTGGCGCGAGCGCGTCGAACCCGGGGAAGCCGCCGTAGATCCAGTCCCACGTGAAGTTGCTGATGGCGACGGAGGGGATACCCGCGGCAGACGCCGCCGCAAACGCCAGCGGCGGAATGTCGCCCGCCACGAGCGACGGCTCGAGCGTGCGGAGCAGCTCCACTTCACGCGCCACGCGCTCGTCGAATCGCGCATAGAACGCCTCGGCGCGTCGTGCGGTGTCGGCCTCGTCGATCGACAGGCTGTCTGGCTGCACAACGCCGACGTCGGTATCGCCAGCAATGATCTCGACCGTCGTCATCAGCGACGAGCGCAGGAACCACTCGGGCACCATGGTGCGCAGCACCACGTGGAGGCCAGGCACACGGCGCGCGAGCGCGTTGATGATCTGGATGTCGCGCGACGCGTGGCCGAAGCCGTGGCCGGAGATGTAGAAGAGGAGCCTCACGGTCTGAAATTGCAGATCGCAGATTTCAGATTGCAGATTGTGGAGGTGTCGGGAGCGCCACCCTCAGGACGTCGTCCAGCGTGGACGCCGGCACGAACGTCATCTGCTCCTTCACCTCGGGCGGCAGTTCGGCGATATCGGCGCTGTTGCGCGCCGGGTGGATGAGCGTCTTGATGCCGAAGCGTTTCGCCGCCAGCGCCTTCTCGCGGATGCCGCCCACGGGCAGCACGAGGCCGCTGAGCGTGATCTCGCCCGTCATCGCCACGTCTTCACGCACGGTCTGGTTCCTCAGCGCCGAGACGATGGCGGTGGCCATGGTGACGCCGGCCGACGGCCCGTCCTTCGGGATGGCGCCTGCCGGCACGTGCACGTGCAGGTCGTGCTTGTCGAGGATGTCGGGATCGATACCCAGTTCCTTCGACGTGGCGCGGACGTGGCTGAGCGCGGCGCGCGCCGACTCCTGCATCACGCTGCCCAGTTGACCCGTGAGAATCAGGTTGTGGTGTCCGGCCGGCAGCAGGCTGGCTTCGACGAACAGCACGTCGCCGCCCGCCTCGGTCCACGCCAGCCCGGTGGCGACGCCGGGCCGCGACACGCGGAACGCCACTTCCTGCTGGAATCGTGGCGGTCCCAGGTAGTCGGGCACGTCCTCGGTCCGCACCACGGTCAGCGGCACCGCCTCCGTCGCCGAGGCGACCTTCGCCGCCACCTTGCGCGCCACGGTGCCGAGTTGCCGTTCGAGGCTGCGCACACCAGCCTCGCGGGTGTAGTCGCTGGCGATGCGGCGGACGGCGCCGTCCTCGAACGTCACCTGCGCCGGCGTGAGCCCGTGCTCGAGAAGTTGCCGCGGCACGAGGTAACGCGTGGCGATGTGCAGCTTCTCCTCTTCGCTGTAGCCCGAGAGCTGGATGATCTCCATGCGGTCGAGCAGTGCGGGATGGATGCTGCCGAGTTGATTCGACGTGGCGATGAACAGCACCTTCGACAGGTCGACATTCACCTCGAGGTAGTGGTCGCGGAACGCCGAGTTCTGCGACGGGTCGAGCACCTCGAGCAGCGCCGCGGACGGGTCGCCCTGATGGCTGGCCGAGATCTTGTCGATCTCGTCGAGCATGAACACCGGGTTCATCGCGCCGGCCTGCTTCAGCGCCTGAACGATGCGGCCGGGGATGGCGCCGATGTAGGTGCGGCGGTGGCCGCGGATTTCGGCCTCGTCGCGCACGCCGCCGAGCGAAATGCGCACGAACTTGCGATTCATCGCGCGCGCCACCGACTGGCCGAGCGAGGTCTTGCCGACGCCGGGAGGGCCGACGAAGCAGAGGATCGGCCCCTTCATCGCCATCGACCCGGTCTGCTGCGCCTTCAGCTTCTGCACCGCCAGGTACTCGACGATGCGGTCCTTGATCTTCTCGAGGTCGTAGTGATCCTCGTCCAGCACCTGCCTCGCGGCGACGGGGTCGAGCCGGTCCTCGGTGGTCGTGGCCCACGGTACATCGAGCACCCAATCCAGGTAGGTGCGGATCATCTGGTACTCAGGCGACGCCGGCGTCATGCGCTCGAGCCGTTCCACTTCCTTCAGCGCCACCGTGTTCACGTGATCGGGCAGCGTCGCCGCCGCGATCCGCGCGCGGAGGTCCTGCACCTCGGGCTTCTCGCCCTCGCCGAGTTCCTCCTGGATCGCCTTCAACTGCTGCCGCAGATAGTACTGACGCTGGGCGTCGGTCATTTCCTGCTGTGCGGCCGATTCGATCTTTCCCTTGAGTTCGAGAAGCGAGATCTCGCGGTTGAGCGCCGACTCGACCGAGCGCAGCTTGTCGAGCAGCGTGTCGGTTTCGAGGATCCGCTGCTTCTCGTCGGCCTTCATGTCGAGCAGGCTCGACAACAGGTAGGCCAGCCGCAGCGGGTCGTCGATGCCTGCCACCATCGTCCGCAGTTCCTGCGAGAGACCGTTGCCGACTGACAGCGCCTTGTCGATCAGTTCCTGGAGGCGTCGGATGTAAGCGTCGACCTCGAGCGTCCGCTCGGCCTCTTCCGGCGCCGGCCGCACCACGGCGCGAAGCGCGTTCTCCGTCCTGGTGATGAGATCGGCGCGGCCGCGCTGAAGCCCTTCGACGATGACATGGATACCGCCGTTCGGTATCTTGGCCATCTGGCGAATGGTGGCGATCGTGCCGATGTCGCGCAAGTCGCCCGGCTGCGGGTCGTCCATGTCGCCGTTTTGCAGCGTCAGGAACAGCAGGCGGTCCTGTGCCAGCGCCCGGTTCACCGCATCGACCGAGTGCGGACGCGAGATGGCCAGGGGTTGCAGCGTCAGCGGAAAGACGATGGTGTCGCGCAGGGCGAGCGCGGGAAGTTCGCTGGGATAGATTCGCGCGGAGTCGGTCGCCATAGTCACAGGATATCGCGGCTCAGTGGATATACGGGATGAGACGCCATCGTACGGCCGTGCGGTACTCGACATACCGCTCGCCGAACTGCGCCTCCAGTCCGGCTTCCTCGAACGGCATGGCGAGGACGATGTAGAGCAGCGCGAGGGCGGCGTAGAGCAGGCGGTCGCCGGTCATGTGCGCCGGGGCGAACAGGACCAGGAGAACGCCGGCGTAGAGCGGGTGCCGCACCATCCTGAATGGCCCGGTTACCTCGATAGTGGCGTCGCCCCGCGATGGTTCCAGCCCGCCGAGTTCGCGCACGCTGATGCGGCGCAGCGCCAGGGCCGCGATGGCCACTCCGAGCACCTGCAACGCACCAGCGGCGACGGCCGCCATGCCGGTGACGTGATACAGCGTGCGACCCACAGGTTGCCAGCCCACGCAGACGGCGAACTGCAGGATGCTGGCCACCCACACGTAGAGCGAGCGCTCGAGGCTGGGCGGGAGCACCCGGCTGATCAGGCGCTTGGCAAACGGTCGCGCCAGCAGGCTGTGGTGCAGGGCGAACGCGCTGAACAGCAGCGTATCGAGCAGGACGCCCGGCCACAGCGGTGCATCCGCGGCGTGCGGCAACTGCAGCCACCACCAGCCGAGATAGCCGATGGCGCTCATGAAGAGCGCAAAACCGATGGCACGCACAGCCTGGGTCATCACCACCTTGATACGCCGCCCGGTCGCTCGACCGGGAGCGCGATGAACCAATGCTATAAGACCTATGTGCAGCCACGAGTCGTCATCACCGGAATTGGCGTCGTTTCCCCCTTCGGCGTCGGCCGCGAACGCTTCTGGGACGCCATCAGCGCCGGGCAGAGTGGCGCGCGGTTGCTGGACGACCTCGACAGCGCGTCGTATGCGTGCCGTGTGGCCGCGCCTGTCGTCGGCGTCACGATCGACGACGTGCCGCAGTTGGCCGGCGACGACATCTGGGACCCCGACTACCGGGCCGACCCGAAACGCTATTCGCGCGCCGCGCTGATCGCTGTCATCGCCGCACGAGAGGCCTGGAACGATGCGGGCCTGAAGGTGGGCGAGCCCAACGCCGGCGTGGTGATCGGCAGCGGCGGTGGCGGCATCGACGTCGGCGAACGGCAGTACTACGACTTCTTCGTCGAGCGCGGGAAGAAGGTGACGCCTTACGCCATTCCGATTTCGATCGTCGGCATGATGTCGAGCGAGATCTCCATCTCGCTGCGGGTGCGCGGCGTCAGCCATGTGCTGTCGTGCGGCTGCACCAGCTCCACCGACGCCGTCGGCTACGCCGCCGGCTTGATCCGTTCTGGCGACGCTGACGTCATCCTGACCGGCGGCGCCGACGCCTGCGTCACGCCGGGCATGATGTACGGCTTCTCCCGCATGCGCGTCACATCCATGGCCTACAACGACACCCCGACCGCCGCCTCGCGTCCGTTCGACAAGGGGCGGGATGGCTTTGTGCTCGGCGAGGGCGCGTGGATGATGACGCTCGAGAGCGAGGAACGGGCGCAGGCCCGCGGCGCCCATATCTATGCGGTGGTCGAGGGCTACGGTTCGACCTGTGATGCGTTCCACCGCGTGCAGATGGCGCCGGACGGCGTCGAGATCGTGCGTGCCATCTCGAAGGCGATCGAGAAGTCGGGCCGGGCGCTCGACCAGATCGGCTACGTGAATTACCACGGCACCTCCACCGTGCTGAACGACGCCATCGAATCGCGATGTGTGCGTGAGGTCTTCGGGCGTCACGCGGACCGGCTGGCCGGGTCGTCTACCAAGTCGATGATTGGACACCCGCAGGGTGCGAGCGGCGCGGCCGGCATTGTCACGGCGGCGCTCGCGATCGAGCGGCAGTTCCTGCCGCCCACCATCAACCAGTGCGAGACCGATCCGGCCTGTGACCTCGACTACGTGCCGAACACCGGGCGCCCCGCGCGGCTCGAAGCGGCCTTGTGCAGCTGCCTGGGCTTCGGGTCGAAGAACAGCGCCGTGGTGATCGGGTCAGCCGGATGAGCGTGCCCGGTCCGTCACTGTTCGATGTTCTCGTGATCGGCGCCGGTCCGTGCGGAGCGGTGGCGGCCACCGTGCTCGCCAGGGCTGGCGCCCGTGTGTGCCTGGTCGATCGCGCACGTTTCCCCAGGCCCAAGCTCTGTGGCGATACGTTGAACCCGGGCGCGCTCGCCGTGCTCCGACGGCTCGGGATGGCGGCCTGCATCGACGCCGCGGCGCTGCCGCTCGAGGGGATGCGCGTCACGGGCGACGGCGTGACCGTGGAGGCGCGCTACCCGGACGGGCGGCGCGGCGCGTCGCTGCCGCGGGAGCAGATGGACCACGCGCTGGTGCAGGCCGCGGTGGCCGCCGGTGCAGAGCTGCGCGAGGCGGTCACGGCTCGCGCCCCGGTGCTTCGCGACACGGCGCACGGCCGTACGGTGGCCGGCATCTTGTGCACGGACGAGTCCGGCGCCAGGTTCGAACTGCTCGCGCCTGTGACCATTGCTGCCGACGGCCGCCGGTCGACGCTGGCGTTTGCGCTCGGCCTGGCGCGCCATCCGTCTACGCCTCGTCGATGGGCGATTGGTGCCTGCGCCGCCGGCGTGCACGGCTTGTCGGCGTTCGGCGAGATGCACATCCGAGCGGGACACTACATCGGCATCGCGCCACTGCCGAGCGGACTGGCCAACGTATGTGTCGTCAGGCCCGCGGCCGGTGGCGACCCAGCGCTGCAGCGTCCGCAAGAGGCGCTGGCCGACGCGGTCGCCTCCGACCCGATGTTGCGCGAGCGCGCAGCCGATGCCCGCTGGCTGAGGTCGCCCATGGTGCTGGGTCCGCTTGCCGTCGACCGCGTCGCCGACGCCGACGTACCAGACGGATTGCTCCTGGCCGGCGATGCGGCCGGTTTCATCGATCCGATGACCGGAGACGGGCTGCGCTTTGCCGTCCGAGGCGGCGAACTCGCCGCGATGTCCGCGCTGCGCGCGCTCGAACATGGCTGGACCGGCGTGCACGCGGCGCTCGACGCGGCACGACGGACCGAGTTCCAGGGCAAGTGGCGTTTCAACCGTGTCCTGCGCGGCCTGGTCGGCTCCACGGCTGGTGTGCGCGGCGCCACGCTCGGCGGACGCGTGGCGCCGGCCCTGGTGCGCGCCCTCATTCGGCACGCCAGCGATTGCCATCTCGCCGCACAGTGAGTGCATGAGTCGACTGTTCCTCCTCTTCGTGGTCGTGTTCGGTGCCATGCTCGTCGAGGCGCGTCGTGCGGCGTCGAACGAGCGAACGCAGCGGGCTCGCGGGGGCATCGAGCCGAAGCACGACGTCTACCCGGCGATGCAGGTGGCCTATCCCGGCATCTTCCTCGCAATGATCGCGGAAGGGTTGTTGCACCCCGCGCCGTCTCGCGCGCTGCTCGTGCTCGGGCTCGTCATCTTCGCGATGGGCAAGCTGCTGAAGTGGTGGGCCATCAGCGCGCTCGGTCCGTACTGGACCTTCCGTGTGATCGTCGTGCCCGGCTCCTCGCCGGTCGTTGCCGGGCCGTACCGGTTCCTTCGCCATCCGAACTACGTCGGTGTGTTCGGCGAGTGCGCCGGGGCCGGACTCATCGCGGCGGCGCCGATTGCGGGGGTGCTCGGGACACTGATGTTCACGGGGCTGATGGCGGCGCGCGTGCGGGTCGAGAACCGCGCCCTGGATGCTATACTCCGGCGCGGGTAAGTCCTCACTCCTCAACACCTTGATGTCGTCGTCCCCAGCATCCGCACACGCTGACGGAACGGGCCTGCCACCACGCTGGGCGCGTGCCGTGGACATCGTCTGTCTGGTCCTGTTGCTGCTTGCCGTGGTGGTGGCGGCGTGGGGCGGTTTTCGCGAGCGCTTCGGGCCAGTTCGCATCGCATTCACCGACCCCTGGCGCCTGCTGCTCTCGGCCTTCGTGCTGGCGGCCATCCGGCACGGCCTCTCCCCGCGACCGCGCATCTACAGCTACCTGCCGCGACAGGTGCGAGCCGGACTCGGCACCACGCCCGCACGCGCCGCGTGGAATGCGCTGCTGTTCACCAGGCCCGCCATTCTTTTCGTCGGCTTCCTCGCCGTGGTGATGTTCGGCTACAAGGGGGGCGAGCCGCCGCTGCGCCTGTCGGACAACGAGGTCGCCAACCTGCAGGTTCGTTGGGACATGGCGTGGTACTTCGGCATCGCCACCGAAGGCTACAAGTTCAGCCCGGAGAACCACACCGGGCAGCAGAACATCGTGTTCTTTCCCGCATTCCCGATGACCGTGCGCGTGGTCGCCCGAATGCTCGGCGGCCAGACCATGGCCTTCGTCGCCGCGGGGACGCTGGTATCGCTTGTCTGCTTCTTCTGGGGCCTGACGTATCTGTTCCGGCTCGCGCGTGAACTCACGGGCGATGACGACCCTGCGCGCTACACCCTCTGGCTGATTGCCGCGTATCCGTTCGCGTTGTTCTTCGGGGCGATGTACACCGAGTCGCTCTACCTGCTCGGTGCCACCGCGGCGTTCTTCCACTTTCGGCGGCGCGAGTTCTGGGTGGCCGGCGCCTGGGGTCTGCTTGTCGGACTCACCCGCCCGAACGGCTGCTTCGTGTCCATTCCGTTGGCGGTCATTGCCGTGTCGCCCTGGCTGCCGCGGTGGCTGAACGGCGGGCCAGCGCTCAACATCGAGCGGGCCGACGACCGGCGGACGTTCCGGGCGCTGGTGCCGGCGATGCTGACAGCGGCGATGCCCGGCATCGGCGTGCTGCTCTACTCGGCCTGGATGTGGCAGTTCACCGGCAACCCACTGGCGTGGGCCGCTGGTCATGCCGCGTGGGGCCGGCAATATACCGGGTTCTACCAGCTGCTCGTGGACCGCTACATCTGGCTGTTCCGCTACGGCCTCTACGACTACACGACGCAGGTGCCCGGCGATCTGCTGAACGGCCTCGGCGCGCTCTTCGCGCTCGGCGCGGCCATTCCAGTGGCGCGGAAGCTCGGCCTCGCCTACGCTGTCTTCATTCTCGTGAACATCCTGCCGCCGATGGCGGCTGGTGGGTTGCTGTCGGTCGGCCGCTTCTCGTCGGTCATGTTTCCCGCCTTCATCTGGGTGGCGACGGTCATTCCGGAACGGCAGCGGAGCGGCTGGCTGGCGACATTCATGGGGATGCAGGCGTTCAATGCCGCGCTGTTCTATACCTGGCGCGACCTGTTCTGACGCTGGACCGCGCGTCAGGGCCAAAGGCCATCGGCCATCGGCGCGACACCTCTCCTGCTACAATCCCGCCGCTTGCCCTTCAATGCCGGCACTCGCCTCGGTCCGTACGAGGTCGAGTCCACCACGGGTGCAGGCGGAATGGACATCGGAGTTGCCGCGGCACGCGGCTGAAGCGCGAGGTCGCCTTAAAGTGCTGCTGCCGGAGGTTGCGCACGACCCCGAGAGGCTTGCGAGGTTCGAGCCGGAAGCGCAGCTTCTCGTGCAGATTAGATGGTGACATATCCGTCCGCGCGAAGTCAGTCGGCACCGGACACTTCACGATTACTCAGTTTCGCGAGTTGTTGGCGCAGACATCTGACCAGTCCGCGGACATATCCGCGGCTGTTTGGGCAGTCTTGAACTCAGTCCAAGACTTCATTATCGAAGAACAGCATGGAGAGAGTTGGCCGCCAG
>JAYTXA010000025.1:0-105749 GCA_043743165.1 Acidobacteriota bacterium | reverse complement strand
CACGGCAGCGTCGTCGCCCCGAACTTCCCCGGCCTGTTCGAGTTCTTCAACAGGCACCGCAAGGTCACCTCCGCAACGCCGCAACAGTAAGGCGGCGGCACCAGCGACCATTGAGTGTCGACGCCCGCGTCGGTAGGCGCGTGCGTCGTAAATCCAGATATCGCAGCGCCGCGTCGCGCTTCAAAACTACCGATGCCGACCCGGCGCGAAGGGGGCGATGTCAACGGCGAGCCCCATCGCGTTATAGCCCGCGTGATTGGGATGGAGATAGTCCCAGGGCAGCTGAGTGAACTGGCTGTTCGGCACGTAGTCGGCCTTCATGTTGCCGGTCGCGGCGTCGAAGGTGGCGTCATCGAACTCCACCACGCCGTCGAAGAGGCCCGATGTCCGGATGTACGTGTTGAGGACACGCCGGTTGGCGTCAATCGCAGGCCCGCTGTCCCCTGAGCCCCGGAAGGTCGGGAAGGTGGTCGTGTCCCATCCCGCCGCCGGATTGTTCAGCCCCAACGCCGACGTCAGCGTGGCGCCGTACACCTTGACGCCCTTGGCGTGCAGGCGGCCGACGACGTTCTGGTAGCCGGCGATGATGTCGGCTGTCGAGTGGCCGGCCCCAAGATCGTTGATCCCCTCGAGCCAGATCACATGGGTCAGCCCCGACAGTCCAAGTACGTCGCGGTCGAGCCGATCGACGGCGGCCGGACCGGAGGCGAGGTTGCCAGGAGCCGCATTCACCACCCGATTGCCGCCGATCGCCTCGTTGACGATGGTGACCTTGTCGCCGTAAGCGTCGTGCAGGCGTCGCGACAGCACGTTGAGCCAGCGGTCGTTGAGGTTGAGCGTGGTATGCGTGCCGTCCGTGATGGAATCCCCGAAGGCGCCGATGACAACGGTATCCGCCGGAGCCATGACATCGACGGCGGTCAGGAAGAACCAGGAGGTGGTGGTGTAAACGTACGCGAAGCCGTCCATGTCGCTCGCGTAATTGCCGCTGCCGGGCGCGGTGACGAACGACGTCGTATTCGCCCCGCTGTGATACGTCATCCGGCCGCTGTCGCCGTGGACGGCGTAGCTGATCGCCAGATTGCGTCCCCGCACCAACGGATCGTCGGGGCTCTTGACCCAGGGCAGACGGATGCTATCGCTCCAGACTTCCTGGCCGACCTGGATCGTCACCGACGGCGCTCCGCCGAACGTCACCGGGGTCATGGCGCCCTTGACGATATTGCCGGCGTACTCCTGGAGCGCGATCGTGGTGGTGTCCAGGGTCAGAGGTGTGTCGCCAAACACGTTGGACAACCGGACGCGCATCCGGTTGCCCCAGAGGTCGGGTTTGACAATCGAGCGAATGGTCTGGGTCGTAGCGCCGTGGGTGTCGGCCGCTGGGAACGGAAAGGCGAGGTCGGGCTGGATGTTGGCCTGCGCGAATCGCGATGGTGCCGGCGCCAGCGCCTGATTCTGCGGCACCGGTGCGACGTACTGGAAGTATGCGGCTGGCGAGGCCGCCCAGCTGGCCGCCCAGTGCGCGCGACCGTCACCGGCGGCACCAATAGTCCGCCCAATCGCGAGCATGGCCAGGCAGAGCAGCATGGCCGCCGACCTGGGAAGGGGACGCCGGCTCTCCGGCGTGGAACGTCGCGCAGTCATCGTGAGTGCTCCTTCAGTATCGCGGTCTCTCGCCACGTGCCCGTTACTCACGACCTCTCAGCGTCGTTGGCGTCACGGCCATTGGCCCGGGGCAAAGAATCTGAACCAGCCGGATGGCTGCGTGAACCCTTCGAGCAGCCAGATGTCATCCCGGGCGTTGCCGATTCCGGTTGCGAAGCTCCTCCCGTTGGGATGGAGGCTGAATCCCGAAATGGCTGCTCCTGAGGGGGAGGCGCCGAGTCGAGTACCCGGAATCAGCGTGCTGGGAGTCAACCGCGAGTAATCCTACCCGAACCGCGCGATGCGCGGACGAGGGCGGAGGGGCGGGCCAGGACAGCTACCGGCCCGCAACTGTCTGGACATGCGAGCGGCGATCGCTGGGGTTCCCTGGCTGCTTCCTGTGCTGCCCGAGCCGGCGCCTCCTCAAGCCCCTGGCTGCGGCCAGCCGGCAACTTGCTGAATTGAAGGGAATCGTCTCGTCAATTCCGAACCAGGGCATCCTGATGGGCGCGCCCCTCTTGATCAATACGCTGGCGCTTCAGGAGGCCAAGGACAGCTCGGCGATCGAAAACATCGTGACCACCCACGATGAGCTGTTTCGAGACGCGGCGTTTCCCGACGCGGCCGCGAGTCCGGCCGCCAAAGAAGTCGCTCGATACCGGCAGGCGCTTGGCACCGGCTTCGAAGCGGTTGCCCAGTCGGGTCTGCTGACAACAGCGCACATTCTGACGATCCAGGATGTGCTCGAGGCCTCCAAGCCTGGGTTTCGCAGGTTGCCTGGAACAGTGCTCAGGGCCACTACCGGCGAGACGGTCTACACGCCTCCGTCACCTGACCAGATTGCTGGGCTGATGGGCGACCTGGACCACGTCGTGAACGATGAGTGCGTGTTTGCGGCTGACCCGCTCATCAAGATGGCACTGATCCACCACCAGTTCGAGAGCATCCACCCGCCACCCTGTATCTCAGCCGCTACATCCTCCGGACGAAGTCCGACTACTAGGATCTCGATCTTCGTGTACGGATGCATGAGCGCGATCTTGATGTGTCGCGGCTGACCGCACGCAAGTATCTGGAGGCCCTCACGGCAGGGGGCATCCTGCAGAAGACCAAGATCGGCAAGACGAACTACTACGTCAACAGACGGCTGTTCGACATTCTCACCGGCGAAGTGACGCGCGACTGATGAGTGTCATTGACTCTCAGGCTAGCGACCCGCCCTGATCCGCAGGCGGCAGCGCGAATCCAACTCGCGCTCCACCCTCGGGCCGGTTCTCGGCCCAGACGCGGCCGCCGTGTGCCGACACGATCCGGGCGACGAGGTGCAGGCCCAGGCCAAGCCCGGTGCCGCGTCCACTGCGTCCTTCGTCCGGCGCGAACGCGCCGAAGCGTGTCGCGGGATCGGCACCCTGAAAGCCTGGCCCGCGATCGAACACGTCAACCTGCACGTCTCCATCCCCGGCGCGAATCATGACCGTCTCGACGCCGCCGCCGTGCCGCACGGCATTGTCGAGGATGTTGGCGATGGCGCGGTGGAGCAGTGTGGGATCCGCACGAACCTGGTCATCCCCGACGTCATCGGTCAGCAGCAACCCCGCTGGCAATCCCGCACGCTCGATCGCTTCGCGCACGGCTCCGGTCATTGACAGCTCGCGCGGTGTCATCGCGCCGAACATCAGCCGGGAACTCGCCAGTACCTTCGCGACGAGGTCGTCGATTTCGGCAACTTCCCGGTCGATGTGGTCGAGCGCGTCCGGACGCCCGTCCCTGGCCAGTGCGGTCAGCACCCGCACACGCGCCAGCGGCGTTCTGAGCTCGCGCGAGATCACCGCCAGCAACTGCCGCTCATCGTTCACCTGCTGCTCCAAGCGATCCGCCATGGTGTCGATCGCGTGAGCGACCCTCGCCACTTCATCGCGCGCGTCGGGTCGGAAGCGCGCACGAGCCGACAGGTCGCCCGAGCCAAGTTGCCGCACGACGCCGACGAGCCGATTCAGTGGTGCCACCAGGCGCCACGACACCCGCCACGACGCCAGCCACAGCAGCGCCAGTACCACCGCTCCGAAACCAGCCGCCGCCCACAGGGACCGCGGCCCCAGGGGCATCCACCTCTGAATGAACAGCGATGTCAGGACGACGGCCGCGGTCGTCGAGCCGACAAGCGACCAGTAGATTTGCCGGTGCAGCCTGAAGGGCGGACGCCCGCGCCTCAGCCAGGGCGGACCATGACGCGACGCCAACGGCGTCACATGGACATTGCCTGGTTCAGTTCTGGGTGCGGTCGCCGCCTGCGGGCTGGTTCGGCGTCGCCGGGGCAGCGTCGGACGCCGCATCGGACGGCGCGCCGCCGCAGGGCGGGCCTCCACACCGGCCGTGGCGTCCACGCCACCGCGGGTGTCCGTAGCCGCCGCTCGCGTAGGCGTGCGGTCCCCACCATGGACGTCGCCAGAGTCGCCTCAGCATCAGGGCACAGACGACCGCGAAGAAGATCCCAACCATGTCAGTTCCTCCAGATCATGCCTGGTGGCTTCGCTCCGGAATCGGAGCCACTGCCACCAGACCATCCGCCTGATTGGACGGCGCGAGTGTGAAGGAATGCGTGTCCCGCTCTTGCCAGCGTGCCCGGGTGGTGGCAGACTCAGCCGTCCTCGTGTCGGGCACGTGTCTTCGTGTAGTGGTTCGGAGGGAGCGTTCATGACCGGAAGGATGCGTCGGGTTGCGGCGGTGTCGGTCGTGGCGCTCACCACCGGTGCGTTGCTCGCGCAACCGTCGGGTCAATCGGCTCGGCCCGCGACGGGAGACCGAAGCGGCGACTGGGTCTACTACGGCGGCGACGCGAAGAACTGGCGCTACAAGCCGTTCGACCAGATCAACGCCCAGAACTTCAGCAACCTTCAGGTCGCGTGGCGATTCAGGACCGACAACCTCGGGCCGAATCTGGACTTCCGCCTCGGCGCCACCGCGATCGAAGCCAACGGAGTGGTCTACGTGAACGGCGGCGGCATGCGCCGATCGGTTGCGGCTGTCGATGCCGCCAACGGCACGCTGCTGTGGGTGCACACCGAAGATGAGGGGCATCGGGCCGAGTTCGCGCCGCGCGTCACCTCGGGCCGCGGCGTGTCCTACTGGACCGACGGCCGGGAGGAACGCATCATCTACGTCACCACCGGCTACCGGATGAAGGCGCTGAACGCGAAGACCGGCCAGCTCATTGCTGGCTTTGGCGAGGCCGGCGTCGTCGACCTGAAGAAAGACTTCGACCAGGACCTCAGCCGCTTTGCCAGGAACGGCGAAGATGCGCTCACGATGGCGGACATCGGTCTGCATGCGTCGCCCGTGATTGGCAAGGACACGATCGTGGTTGGCGCGGCTGGCCGGGAGGGCACGACACCGTACCGGCTGGACGAAGTGAAGGGCTACGTCCGTGCGTTCGACGTGCGGACCGGCAAGCGGCTGTGGACGTTCCACACGGTGCCGATGAAGGGCGAGTTCGGATACGACACCTGGCAGAGCGGGTCGAGCGAGAAGACCGGCCACGTCGGGGTCTGGACGCAGATGGCGATCGACGAGGAACTCGGCATGGTCTACCTGCCGGTCGAGACGCCCACCAATGACTACTACGGGGCGAGCCGACCCGGCAACAACCTGTTTGCGGAGAGCCTCGTGGCGCTGGACCTGCGAACAGGGCAGCGCAAGTGGCACTTCCAGATCGTGCATCACCCGTTGTGGGACCTGGATCTCTCGTCGGCGCCCATCCTCGCGGACATCACCGTGAACGGCCGCGCCATCAAGGCCGTGGCGATGCCGAGCAAGCAGTCGTTCCTCTACGTCTTCGACCGCGTAACGGGCCAGCCGGTGTGGCCCATCGAGGAGCGGCCGGTGCGGAAGGGCGATGTGCCCGGCGAGTGGTACTCGCCGACGCAGCCGTACCCCACCAGGCCGCCGGCCTACGCGCGCCAGAACATGAGCGTTGACGAACTGAACGACTTCACGCCGGAGCTGCGCGCCAAGGCGCTCGACATCTCGAAGAAGTACGCGCTCGCCAAGTTGTTCGATCCGCTCGTGCTGAGCAGGACAGAGGGTCCGTACAAGTCGCTGCTGATGTCGTCTGCGCTCGGCGGTACGAACTGGCCGGGCGGCTCGTACGACCCGGAGACGCACACGGTGTTCGCCTCCGCCAATCAGCAGGTTGTGGGACTGGGGCTGCTGAAGGTGACCGACCGGCGCTTCTCCGAAGCCGACTATGTCGGCGGCGACGCGCTGGCCGGACTCCGCGATGTGCAGGGGCATTCCGGAGATGGCCCGCGCCTGAACGGAGGCCGCCCACCGCAGAACCCGATCGCGCCGGGCAATTCAAATCCTCCATCCGGCATGGGGGCCGGCTTCCTCTCGGCGCCGACGGTGGACGGGCTGCCCATCAACAAGCCGCCGTACGGGGTCATCTCGGCAATCAACCTGGACAGGGGCGAACTGAGCTGGCAGGTGCCGCACGGCGACACGCCGGACGCCATTCGCAACCATCCGGCGCTGAAGGGGCTGACCATTCCGCGCACCGGACAGCAGACCAGTGTTGGGACCGTGGTCACGAAGGGGCTCGTCATTGCCGGCGAGCCGAGCATCTCGACGGCCGGGCATCCACGCGGCGCGTTGCTCCGCGCCTACGACACGCGCACGGGCAAGGACGCGGGCACCGTGCTGATGGAGGCGCCGCAAACCGGATCGCCGATGACCTACATGTGGAAAGGCAAGCAGTACATCATCGTGACCATCAGCGGTCCGAATGTCCCAGGGCAGTACGTCGCGTTCGCCCTGCCAGACAGCCCGTCCGCTCGCACGCGACAGAACTAGAAGTGCGATCTCCCGGCTTCCCGGTCGGCCGCGGCCTGGAACGCCGCCTGGTGATGCGCGACGAACCTGATGCCGACGATGCTCGCGAGCATCGCGCCGACAACGCCGATGACCGCGAGGGACCCGCGGAGCCGATGAATCTCTTCGCCGAGCGCATAGCCCGCAGTCCCGAACACGGTCGCCCACACGATGCCGCCTGTGGCATTGAAGAACAGGAAGCGCCGCCAGTTCATGGCATTGACGCCGGACAACACGGCCGCCATGGTGCGCAGAATCGCGACGAATCGGCCCAGGAAGACGACCCAACCCCCATAGTGTTCAAAAAGATAGTGACCGAGACGGATGCGTCGCGCGTTCATCCCGATGCGCGCGCCGTACCGCTCGAGCAGGCGGGGTCCGAACCGGCGACCAATCAGGTAGCCGATGTTGTCGCCAGCGATCGCACCTCCGGCGGCCGCGATGATGATGAACGTGATGTCGAGTGTCCGGGTGGTGCCCGCGTAGATGGCGGCGGTCACGAGCACGGTCTCGCCCGGCGCGGGCACGCCCATGCTCTCCAGGGCAACGAGCGCCGCGACAACCCAATAGCCATTGTGGGCGACGAGGTACTGGACCGATCCGAACATTCAGGTGGACCACAGTACCGCATCGCGCGTGACTCCGCTCACAGGCGATTCCCAGCTCGACCGCCCCGATTCTCCGGTCTCTGCCTTGCTAAGCCTGTGGAGCTACGCGACAACCAGCGTGAAGAAGTGGAACAGGGATGAACATCCAGAATCTGGACGAGCTGGCACTACTCATCACCCGCGAGCGCGACCGGTTGCTCACGAGGTGGAGGGAACAAGTCCGGCAACTCCCATCCGCGAAGCACCTCGACACACCGACGATCGACGATCACGTTCCCGTTCTCCTTGCCGAACTGGCTGCCGCATTCCGAGCGGTGTCTGACGAAACGATTCCGGAAGCACTTCTTGCCGGCAGTCCGCCGATCCACGGTCGGCAACGACACCACGACGGCTTCGACATCGTCGAAGTCGTCGCCGAATACAACATCCTTCGTGGCTGCATCCATGACCTCGCCGAAAGCCATGGCCTCAGCCTGAGCGGCACCGCATTCCACATCCTGAACCGCGTTCTTGACGAGGCGATCGGATTGGCCGTCCAGACGTTTGCCACCGAGCGCGCTCTCGAAGTGCAGAGGCGTCGCGAAGAGTACCTGGCCCTGGTGGCGCACGACCTTCGCACGCCGCTGAATGCTGTGTCTCTGGCCGGCACTGTCCTGGAACAGACGCTGTCCGGAGCGGGAGGCAGTCCTGAGACGGCCAGAATGCTCAAGACCCTCCAACGAAACGTGCACCATCTGAATTCGCTGGTCGACAGTGTGCTCAAGGAGAACGCGCATCTTCAGACAGAGGCCGGCGTGAAGCTGGAGCGTCGTATCCTCGATCTATGGCCGCTCGTGGAGGCTCTGATTCACGATCTGCATCCCGTGGCCGGCACAGAGAGCACCGAACTCATCAACAACGTCCCCGATGAATTGACGGTGTACGCAGATGCCAGTCTGCTGAGACGCGTCTTTCAGAACCTGGTGGCGAATGCGATTAGGTATACCGCTCGCGGCGAGGTGGTCATCGGGGCACGCGGAACCGAAGCGGACGGTGCCATCGAGTGCTGGGTCACCGACAATGGAGCCGGAATTCCCAAAGACCGCTTGGAGCGAATATTCGACAAATATGAAACCGATCCTCAGAAAGAAGATGGAGTCGGCCTCGGCCTCGCCATCGTGAAGACGTTCGTGGAAGCGCATGGCGGGCAGGTCGCCGTCGAAAGCACGGAAGGCGTTGGCTCAACGTTCCGGTTCTCGCTTCCGAGCCTTACAAGACGGCCACTCTGATAGACGCGACAGGGGCGTGCCGCCGATACAATCGGACGTCCCCGGCGATGCGGCGGTCAGCATCGATCCCAATCTCATGAACAATTTCCGTCCCTCTCTTTTCCGCTCGTTCTGGATGGGTGGCTTCGAATCGGCGTGTCACATCAACGAGGCGGGCGTCCGGCTCGACATGCTGCGCGACACCCAGCACGACCGTTTCGTCGCCAAGGACTACTCCGCGGTTCGGCAGCTAGGTATCGGAACGGTACGTGACACGATCCGCTGGCATCGCGTCGAAGCGGTGTCTCACAGCTATGACTTCACGTCGGTCGATCCGTACATCGACGCCGCGAACGATGCTGGCGTCGAGGTGATCTGGGATCTGCTCCACTACGGATGGCCGGAGAATCTTGACGTCTACTCGCCCGAGTTCGTCGAGCGGTTTGCGGCGTTCTGCACGGCTGTCGCGCGCCACCTGCGCACTCGCGTACCGGGCGTGCGCTTCTACACACCCGTCAACGAGATCTCGTTTTGCGCGTGGGCGGCAGGGGAGGTTGGCTGGTTTCACCCGTTCACGAAGAACCGAGGCAGCGATCTCAAGAGACAACTGGTGCGGGCGTGGATCGCGGGCGTCGACGCGATCCGAGCCGTGGATCCGGACGCCCGAATCGTCTCTGTCGAACCGGTGATCCATACGGTCCCTCCGCGTGGGCAACCGGACGTTGATGGACTCGCCGCGGCCCAGAACGAGAGCCAATGGGAAGCCTGGGAAATGATCACCGGGCGCTCACAGCCAGAGCTGGGTGGCAACGCCCGTTACCTGGACATCATCGGCGTGAATTTCTATCACGATAACCAGTGGGAGGTGCCGGGTGGCCGCAAGATCGCCTGGCATTTCCAGCCACGCGATCCCCGGTGGGTACCATTCAGCCAGCTCATTCGCGGCGCCTACGATCGATACACGCGCCCGATCATCATCGCGGAAACCAGCCACGTGGGGTCCGGACGCGCCGAATGGATTCGAGAGCTGACCGACGAAGTGCTGATCGCTGTTCGAGCAGGGCTTCCGCTCGAAGGCATCTGTCTCTATCCCATCATCGACCGATTCGAATGGAACAATCCGGTGCACTGGCACAACAGCGGGTTGTGGGACTACCACATCGAGACTGACGGGACCTATCGGCGTGTGCTGAACGAACATTACGCCAGCGAATTCCTCAGGTCGCAGCGTCGGCTCGCCGCCGTCGGGTGTGGGTCGGTCGAAACCCGATGAAGCGTCGATGCGGCCGGACCGCAATCGCCCTACGGCGCCGGCTCGAGGCGCAGCAGCGCGCCATCTTCCGCGTCGGTCAATAGATAGAGCAGCCCGTCGGGCCCCTGCCGCACCTCGCGAATCCGCTGTCGCAGATCGGTGAGCATCGACTCGCGGCGGATCTCCTCCATCTTCCCGTTGAACACAATGCGCTGCAGGTGGCCGGTGCCGTCGATCTCTCCCACTCGCATCGCGCCGACGAAGACGTTGCCCTTCCACGCTGGGAATCGGTCGCCGGTGTACACCGCCATGCCCGACGCGGCGATGGAGGGAATCCATGCCACGAGCGGCGACTCGATGCCTTCGCGCGTCGGGTGCTCGGACACCCGGGGGCCAGGGTAATCGCGGCCAAAGCTCACCAGCGGCCATCCGTAGTTGCGGCCGGCGCGAATGATGTTGATCTCGTCGCCGCCATTGGGGCCGTTCTCGTTGTTCCAGATCTCGCCGGTCGCCGGATGGACGATCAGCGCCAGCGTGTTGCGGTGCCCCAGCGTGAAGATCTCCGGACGGTAGCCGGCGCGACCGACGAACGGGTTGTCCATCGGCACCGACCCATCCGCGTGGATGCGCAGGATCTTTCCGCGCAGGCTGCCTGGGTCCTGCGCCAGATTGCCGATGTTGCCGCCGGCAGACATATAGAGCAGCCCGTCACGCCCGAACACGATGCGGCTGTTCACCGCCGACGACCCGGCCGGACCCGGGTCGGTAACGACGAGGTCTTTCACGTCGACGAGCCCGCCGTTCTCGAACCGTCCCCGCGCCAGCGCGGGTGTGCCCCGTTGGCTGTCGAGCGGCTTGACGTAGGTGAGATAGACGAAGTGGTTCTCGGCAAAGCGCGGGTCGAGTGCAACATCCTCGAGGCCGCCAAGGCCGGCGGCGCGGACCGCCGGCACACCGGACACCGGCGTTGGTTCCAGCCTGCCGTCGCTGATGACGCGCAACCGCCCTGGCCGCTCGGTGACGAGCATGCGTCCGTCGGGCAGGAAGGCGATCGCCCACGGGTGCGACAGGCCGCGCGCCATCACGGTCAGCCTGAGGTGGTGCTGCTCTGCGGTGTCGACCGCGTACGGACCCGCGCCGAGCGGCGGCACGGGCAGCGTCGGACGCGGCGGTTCCTGGGCACCGACAACGGCCCATGTGGCAACGACGCACGCAAGGACGCACGCGAAGGAACGGACAGACACAGGCCCCCCAAGGCAATGTCACCAGTTGGCGATCTGGCGGATCGGCATCCCGACGTCCGGCATTGTGCTATACACGTCGAACTCGACGTGTATACGAAATACCTGTTTCGTATACGCGTCGAGATCTTCTGGGCACATTGACAGCGCGGCGATCGAAAACATCGTGACCACCCACGATGAGCCGCCCCGGTCAGGGAACCTGGGCTCGCCACTGTATACAATGGCGCGGACCCCTGCGGCATCCCCTTCATGGCCATCAAGAAATCCGACCTCTACTCCTCGATCTGGGCCTCGTGCGACGAGCTCCGCGGCGGCATGGACGCCAGCCAGTACAAGGACTACGTCCTGTTCATGCTGTTCATCAAGTACATCAGCGACAAGTACGGGAACAGCGACGACTTCACCCCGCCGGTCATCATCCCGAAGGGTGCGAGCTTCACCGACATGGTCGCGCTCACGGGCAAGCCGGACATCGGCGAGAAGATCAACACGCAGATCATCCAGCCGCTGATCGACGCCAACGCACGTCTGGCACGCACCGACTTCCCCGACTTCAACGACCCGAACAAGCTCGGCGAAGGCAAGGACATGGTGGAGAAGCTCTCCAACCTTGTCGGCATCTTCCAGAAACCCGAGCTCGATTTCTCGAAGAACCGCGCCGAGCACGACGACATCCTCGGCGACGCCTACGAGTACCTGATGCGGCACTTCGCCACCGAGAGTGGCAAGAGCAAGGGGCAGTTCTACACACCTGCCGAAGTGAGCCGCGTCATCGCGAAGGTGATCGGCATCTCTCCAAAGAACACGAAAGCGGCCACCACGGCCTACGACCCGACCTGCGGTTCTGGTTCGCTGCTGCTGAAGGTGGCGGCCGAAGCGGGGAAGCACATCACGCTCGAAGGGCAGGAAAAGGACGTGACCACGGCGGGCCTCGCTCGCATGAACATGATCCTGCACGACTTTCCGACGGCCAGCATCCTCTCGGGCAACACGCTGGCGTCGCCGAAATTCAAGGACGGCGAGAAGCTGCGCACCTACGACTACGTGGTGGCCAACCCGCCGTTCTCGGACAAGACCTGGAGCACGGGGCTGACGCCATCGAACGATCCGTTCCAGCGCTTCGCATGGGGCGAGCCGCCGGTGAAGCAGGGCGACTACGCCTACCTGCTGCACATCGTCCGCAGCATGAAGAGCAAGGGCAAGGCCGCCTGCATCCTGCCGCACGGCGTGCTGTTCCGCGGCAACGCAGAGGCAGTGATCCGCGAGCAGCTTGTGCGCTCCGGCATCCTGAAGGGCATCATTGGGCTGCCGGCCAACCTGTTCTATGGCACCGGCATTCCCGCCTGCATCCTGGCGCTCGACAAGGAGAACGCCGCTGCCCGCAAGGGCGTGTTCCTGATCGACGCCAGCAAGGGCTTCATCAAGGACGGCAACAAGAACCGGCTCCGCGAGCAGGACCTCCACCGCATCGTCGACACGTTTGCCAGGCAGGCCGACGTGCCGCGGTACGCGCGGCTCGTGCCGTTCGACGAAATTGCGGATCCGAAGAACGACTTCAACCTGAACCTGCCTCGGTACATCGACTCGAGCGAGCCGGAAGACATGCAGGACATCGACGGTCACCTGCGCGGCGGCATTCCCGAGCGCGATGTCGACGCGCTTGGCGCCTGCTGGCAGGTGCTGCCTGGTGTGCGCACCGCGCTGTTCGAGTCGGCCGGGCGCCCCGGCTACGTGTCACTCAGGGTTCCGCTGCCGGACGTGAAGGCGTTCATCCTGGGCCACGCCGAGTTTGCTGGCTTCAACACAACCGCCCGCAAGCGCTTCGACGCGTGGCGGAAGGCCACCACGCCGCGACTCCGTGCGTTCGACAAGAATGGCCATCCGAAAGCGCTGATCGAGACCATTGCCGAGAGCCTGCTCGAGACGTTCAAGACGGCGCCGTTGCTCGACGCCTACGACGTGTACCAGCACCTGATGGACTACTGGACCGCGACCATGCAGGACGACTGCTACCTGGTGTCGGCCGACGGCTGGGTGAAGGGCGCGCAGCCGCGTGAGGTCGTCCAGGTGAAGGGAAAAGACAACAAGCTCGCCTGGCCCGAGCTGCACGACTACCTGCGTGGCAGGCGACGCTTCAAGTCGGATCTCGTTCCCGCGTCGATTCTGGTCGCCCGCTACTTCGTTCCCGAACGCGACGCAATTGCTGGCCTCGATGCCGAACAGGCCACCATCGAGCAACAGCTCGACGAGATGCGTGAGGAGCACAGCGCCGAGGAAGGGCTGCTCGCTGAAGTGATCGAGGGCGAGGGCGACAAGCAGAAAATAACGGGGAAGGCCATCAAGGCGCGATTGAAAGAGATCGGCACGGACCCGGTGTTCGCCGACGAGCGTGCGGCGCTCGTGGCCTACGCTGAGTTATTGGATCAGCAGACGGCGGCCAGGAGCCGGCGCAAAGCGGCGCAAGAGGAACTGGACGAGAAGATCGACGCGAAATATCCCACGCTCACGGACACGGAGGTCAAAGCGCTGGTTGTTGACGACAAGTGGATGGCGCGCGTGTCAGCCGCCGTGCAGGGTGAACTCGATCGAGTGTCCCAGACCCTGACCGGCCGCATCCGCGAACTGGCCGTTCGCTACGCCACGCCGCTGCCGCAGCTCACCGACGAAGTGGCGACGCTCGCCGCGCGCGTGGACGAACATCTCCGGAAGATGGGCGCGTCGTGGGAGGGTTAAAGCAGACCGCGCTAGGCGCCATTCCGGTCGATTGGGACGTCCACAACCTAGCCAGCCTTGCGGAAGTAAGAGGAGGGATTGCGAAGAACACAAACGTAAGTATTTCGGACCCCGTCTCCGTCCGCTACTTGCGGGTTGCGAATGTTCAGGACGGATTTCTCGACCTCTCTGATGTGGCGATGATCAAGATCAGTCGCCAGGATCTTGTTCGCTACTCCGTCCTGCCAGACGATGTCCTGATGAATGAAGGGGGTGACCGTGACAAGCTCGGACGGGGAGCTGTCTGGCGTGGACAGCTTGCGCCCTGCGTTCATCAGAATCACGTCTTCGTTGTCCGATGCGGGCCTCGGCTCTCACCATCGTACTTAAACGTTTGGACGCAAGCCGCCTCAGCTCGACGCTTCTTCGTTGTCGCGGGAAAGCAAACGACGAATCTCGCCTCGATCAGCAAGTCATCCCTTGGCGAGCTTCCGATTGCGCTGCCATCTCTACCCGAACAACGCGCCATCGCGGCGGTCTTGAGCGATGTGGATGCGCTGCTCGACGGGCTGGACCGGCTCATCGCCAAGAAGCGCGACATCAAGCAGGCCGCCATGCAGCAACTCCTCACCGGCAAGACCCGTCTTCCAGGCTTCAGCGCGGAGTGGAAGCCGGGACGGTTGGGAGCTGTCGGAGCGTTCCTGAAGGGCAGTGGCGTCAGGAAGGATCAGGCTCAGAGTGGTGACCTGCCTTGTGTTCGGTATGGTGAGATCTACACGCGCCACAACGACTACGTCAGGTCATTCAACTCGTCGATCTCTCCCGAGGTTGCGGCCACCGCGACAAGGCTGAGGCAGGGCGACCTTCTTTTTGCCGGATCTGGTGAAACGAAAGAAGAAATCGGCAAGTGTGTGGCGTTCATCGATGATTGCGAGGCATATGCAGGCGGAGACATTGTGATTCTGAGGCCGGCCTGGGCAGACTCGATGTTCATGGGTTACTTCTGCAACACCGCGTCGGTCAACGCCCAGAAGGCGAGCAAGGGACAGGGTGATGCCGTGGTGCATATCAGTGCTGCGGCGCTTGCCCGCATCGCCGTGACGCTGCCATCTCCCCAGGAGCAAGAGGCCATTGCCACTGTTCTCTCAGACATGGACACTGAGCTATCCGCCCTCGAAGCACGCCGCGATAAGACCCGTGCCCTCAAGCAGGGGATGATGCAGGAGCTGCTGACCGGGAGGACGCGGCTGGTATGAGCGACGCGCCGACCGCCTTGACGCCTGCACCAGACGGCTACGCCGAGTGGCTGGCCGACCTGAAGCGCCGTATCGGCGCCGCGCAGCAACGCGCCACGCTGGCCGTCAACCGCGAACGCTGGCATTTGTGCAGCAGGTCGTTGCACAATCGCCCCGGACATTGACACCTGCCAGGGCAGGCGATACCATCGCGCGCAGCTCACCCGCCAAGCCTCTGGCCGCAAGGCCACGCTCAAATTGGCGGGTTTTCTATTTCCAGACATGACGCTCGTTCAGAACGCGCGGCCGTGCGCCGATAACGCACCTTTGCGGCTCCGTCGGCGCACCGACGCCCGAGGCGCGCGTCCGGTATGAAGGAATCGCAGCACACCGAGTGGAAGGAGTCGTGGCGCGACGACCATCTGCGCTGGGTCTGCGGATTCGCCAACGCGGACGGCGGTGTGCTCGCCATCGGGCGCGACGACCGCGGGCGGGTTGTCGGTGTCGCGCACGCCGCGAAATTGCTGGAAGACCTGCCCAACAAGATCCGCGATGTGCTCGGCATCCTCGTCGAGGTCAACCTCCGGAACGTCGGCGAACTGGAGTACCTCGAAGTGGTAACTCCCGCCTACCTCGCCCCGATTAGTCTTCGCGGTCACTACTATCAGCGCGTCGGCAGCACGCTGCAGGAACTCAAAGGCGCCGCCCTCGATCGCTTTCTCCTCCGAAGGCAAGGGCGCACCTGGGACGCCGTGCCAGTGCCGGGTGTAACAGTTCGCAGCATCTCCGCTGGTGCCATCAAGCGTTTCCGTCAGCTCGCCCGGGGCAGCGGTCGCGTCGAGCCTGGCATCCTGCGGGAGCCGGTCACGGGTCTCCTCGACAGACTCAGGCTCCGCGAAGGAACCCGTCTCAAACGTGCGGCCCTGCTGCTGTTCCACGCCGAGCCTGAGCGCTTCGTGAGCGGTGCCTTCGTGAAGATCGGTTTCTTTCGCACGGAGTCCGACCTGGCGTACCACGATGAAATCCGAGGCGATCTGTTTGCCCAGGTCGCCACGGCCGTCGAGTTATTGCGGACGAAGTACATGAAGGCCGCCATCCGCTACGAGGGCATTCAACGCGTCGAGGAGTTTCCGGTACCGGATGCGGCTCTTCGCGAGGCGCTGTTGAACGCCTTGGTCCACCGCGACTACGCCGTGGCGGCCCCGGTGCAGATTCGGGTCTTCGACGACAGGCTGGCCATCTGGAACCCCGCAGTGCTGCCCGAAGGATGGAGCCTGGCCGATCTCCTGCGCGAACATCCGTCGGTCCCGTTTAATCCGAACGTGGCCAACGCCTTTTTTCGCGCCGGTGAGATCGAGGCGTGGGGGCGGGGCATCGAGCGTATCTTCGCCGCCTGCAAGACGGCCGGCACTCCGGCGCCACGCCTGCGGGTTGATGCAGGTCTGTGGACGGAGTTCCCGTTCAGTAAGAAGTACCTGCGGCTCATCCGTGGCACCGGGGAAGTCACCGGGGAAGTCACCGGGGAAGTCACGAAGGAAGTCAGGCTTCTGCATCTGATGACCACGGACCTCACTCGGCAAGCCATGCAGGCTGGATTGCACCTGAAACACGAGGAGCACTTCCGTGAAGCGTACCTGCTCCCGGCGCTGGAGCAAGGCCTCATCGAGATGACCATTCCCGACAAGCCAACCAGCCGCCTGCAGAAATATCGAATCACAGAAGCGGGACGGACGCTCCTCCGCGGTGTCAGGAAGGGCGACGACCAGCCGTGACAGACCAGCCCCGCCCCGAGCGAACCACCCAGGACCGTGTTGTTGCGCTGTTCACCGACCCGGCACGCACGGGTTGCCTGGGCTACCGCTATCTGGGTGACTGGAACAAGCGCGAGAAGAACCGCCCGATCGAGGCAGACGTCCTCCGCGCGAATCTCGCGGCTCGCGGCTACTCGCCCGCCCACATCAGCGCCGCGCTCCAGAAGCTGGAGACAGCGGCTGACGCCACCGGCATCACGCTCTACCAGGCGAACCTCCGCACCTATCAACTCCTGCGTTACGGAGTACCGGTGCAGGTGGCGGCGGGGAAAGCGCACGAGACGGTTCACCTGATCGACTGGGCGCACACGGAGCGGAACGACTTCGCCCTGGCAGAGGAGGTGACGCTGAAAGGCGGCTACGAGCGCCGCCCCGACATCGTTCTCTACGTGAACGGCCTGGCCCTGGCCGTCGTCGAGTTGAAGCGCAGTTCGGTGGAGGTGGCCGACGGCGTGCGGCAACTCATCACCAACCAGGAAGAGATCTTCAACAAGGCGTTCTTCAGCACTGTGCAGTTGGTGCTGGCCGGCAGCGACTCGCAGGGGCTCCGGTACGGCACCACGG
The DNA here is from genome assembly GCA_043743165.1 of Acidobacteriota bacterium. GTDB lineage: Bacteria > Acidobacteriota > Vicinamibacteria > Vicinamibacterales > CAVVIG01 > CAVVIG01. The sequence continues at coordinate 88,566 of JAYTXA010000025.1, read as the reverse complement.
GTACGCCCGAGCAGTTCTTCGTCGCGTGGAAGGACGAGGCGCCTGCCGACGCGGACGATGCGGCGGGCACGCTGCTCGATCGGCCGTTCGCGCAGTTGTGCAGCCGGGAACGATTGCTCGACCTGATCCGGAACTGCGTCCTCTTCGACGCTGGCCAGAAGAAGGTGCCACGACCTCACCAGTACTTTGGCCTGAAAGCAGCCCAGGAGCGCATCGGCCGGCACGAGGGCGGTGTCATCTGGCACACGCAGGGCAGCGGCAAGAGCATCCTGATGGTGCTGCTGGCCAAGTGGCTGCTCGAGCACGACTCCGACGCCCGCATCCTCGTGGTAACCGACCGCGACGAACTGGACAAGCAGATCGAAGGCGTCATGCAGAACGCTGGTGTGATCGGCGAGAACTCGCCGTCGCCGCGCATTACGTCGCGCGCCGAGTTCGTGCAGAAGCTCGGCGCGGCCACACCGCGCCTGCTCTGCGCGCTGGTCCACAAGTTCGACCCGTCCGACCTGAACGGCCCACCGCCGCAGCTGCAGGGACGCTTCTACGTGTTCGTGGACGAGTGCCATCGCACTCAGGGCGGCGACATGAACCGCCAGATGAAGCGCTGGCTCGAGGGCGCCATCTTCATTGGCTTCACTGGCACGCCGCTGCTGCGCAAAGACCGGAAGATGACGCGCGACGTCTTCGGCACCTACATCCACACCTACAAGTTCCACCAGGCCGTGGCCGACAAGGTGGTGCTCGACCTGAAGTACGAGGCGCGCGATGTGCCGCAGCGCCTCACGTCGCGGGCGTCCATCGACGCGTGGTTCGAACGCAAGACGCGAATCCTCAACAACTTCCAGAAAGCGGCGCTCCGTAAGCGCTGGGCGACGATGGAAGAGTTGATGAGTGCGGGCGAGCGCAAGCAGCGCATCATCGGCAGCATCATCGAAGACTTCAGCTTGAAGCCGCGGCTGAACAACGACCGCGGCACGGCCATCCTGGTGGCAGCCTCCATCTACGACGCCTGCCACTACTACCGCCTGCTCCAGAACACCAGCTTCGGCAGCTACTGCGGCATCATCACGTCGTACGAACCCAATCACAACGCCATCTCGCGAGAGCCGAAGGACAGCGACGAGCGCTACAAGTTCGACACCTACACCGAGCATGTCCTCGAGAAGGGCCAGACGACGAAGCAGTACGAAGAGGAGACCAAGCGTCGCTTCATCAAGGAGCCGGTCAACCTCAAGCTGCTGATCGTGGTGAGCAAGCTGCTCACCGGTTTCGACGCGCCGAGCTGCACCTACATCTACCTCGATAACGAGCTGCACGACCACAACCTGTTCCAGGCCATCTGCCGCACCAATCGGCTCGACGGCGACGACAAGGACTACGGCTACATCGTCGACTTCAAGGAACTGTTCGGCGACGTGCAGGAGGCGATTGCCGTCTACAGCTCCGACGAGCTCGACACCGACCATGGCGGGGGCGGCGAGAACAATGTCCACCTGAAAGACTGGCTGGCGGAGGGGCGCAAGAAGCTCGATGAGGGGCGAGAGGCGCTGCGGTATCTGTGCGAGCCGGTGCCGCCGCCGCGCGAGGTAGAGCAGTTCCTGCGGTATTTCTGCGGTGATGCCGCCAGTGCCAGCGCCCTCGGCGAGACCGAGCCGCTGCGAGTGGAGCTCTACAAGGCGACGGCCACGTTCGTGCGCGCCTTTGCCGCGATTGCGTCGGACCTCACGGAAGCGGGCTACACCCCGGCAGACGTTGCGGCCCTGGAGCAGGACGTGACGTTCTACAGCGAGATCCGGGCGGCTATCAAGAAGCACTCCGGCGAGGAGTTGGACATCAAGCCGTACGAGGCCGACATGCGACACCTCCTCAACACCTACGTCCAGGCCGACGCCGCCGTTGGTCTTGGCGAGTTGGCGGATATGTCGCTGACCGAGTTGATCGTCGACACCGGCATCCACGACGCCATCGCCAGGAAGCTGAACGAGAAGGGTACGCTCTCGCGCAATGCGATCGCCGAAGGCATCATCAACAACGTTCGCAAGACCATCATTCGCGACCAGCTCACCGACCCACGCTTCTACGACCAGATGTCCAAGCTGCTGGACGATTTGATTCAGCAGAGCCGCGTTGATGCCGCTGCGTACGAGGCGTTCCTGCGCAATGCCGAGGCGCTGGTGCGCAGGCTGGCGGCGAAGCAGCCTGACGAGGGTGTGCCAGCGGCCCTGCACGGCAGGCACGAGGCGTCGGTGGTCTACCGCAACCTGCCTCGCATCCTCGCCCTGCGACGCGTCCACGACGACAGGGCTGCAGAGCCCAGGCCGGAGTACGGCGACGAGCGGCTCTCGCTGGCTCTCGCGATCGACCGCGTCATGCGGGAGCAGGCTCCCGCCGGCTGGAGGGGCGACCAGACCCGCGAGGCGCAGGTGGTGAACGCGTTGCACCCGCTGATGGGACGTGACCGCGAGGTAACGCAGGCGCTGTTCGAGCTCGTCAAGAACCAGCCGGGCTACTGATGGCCGAGACGATTCAGGTTGGCAACATTGCGATTGCCCTGACGCGGAAAGACGTGAAGCACGTCCACCTGTCGGTGCATCCGCCTGATGGTCGCGTCACGCTGGTCGCGCCGAAGAACACGCGTCCGGATGTGGCACGTGCCTATGCGATATCGAGGCTGGGTTGGATCCGGCAGCACCAGGCCAAGCTGCGCGGGCAGGCGCGGGAATCGGCGAGGCAGTTCATCACGCGCGAAACGCATCACCTGTGGGGACGTCGCTATCTGTTGGTGGTCCGGGAGGTCGACGCGAAGCCGTCGGTCGTCGTCAGCCCTCGCCGGATCACGTTGACCGTTCGTCCAGGCAGTAGCCGGGCGAAGCGCGACCAGGTTGTCCACGACTGGCACAAGGCGCTCCTGCATGAGGCGGTGCCGCTGCTCGTTCGGAAGTGGGAGCGTAAGCTCGGCGTCGAGGTGTGTGGCTACTTCCTGCAACGCATGAAGACGAAGTGGGGAAGCTGCAACCATCGCGCAGGGCACATTCGCCTCAACACCGAACTGGTGAAGAAGCCGAAGGACTTGCTCGAGTACGTCGTCGTGCACGAGATGATCCACTTGATCGCTCCGACGCACAGTGAGCAGTTCGTCACCCTGCTGACGAAGCACTATCCGACCTGGCGCGAGGCACGGCAGGAGTTGAACGAACTCCCGCTTGGTGCCGAGGCATCCAGGGGCATTCGTTGAACTACAGGGCGCCCTCCGGCTATGACTTCGAGATACCGGATGACTGGTTGGACCGGGCCTTGGTACGCGGCGTTCAGCTTGAAGCCAACGCATACCGTTGCAGGGCCGACGGCGATGACCTCCCGTTCGAACTGAGTCTCGACGTAATCGCCACAACACTAGACCATCGTCCACAATTCAATACGCCAGGGCCGTTTGTTCAAGCGAGGATGGTTGATGTCCTGCGCGCGCTTCGGGGGGGCAGAGTTGGGTAGCGTCTGTGATGGCGTTAGGCACCGCGCTCGCAGTCGCTGCTCACCTTGCCCATTTTGAAGTGTCTAACGATTCCCTGGCACACACGGGGTCGGCCCTGTTGGTGGCCTTCGTAGGCTTCTATCTGTTTGATGATGCGTGGCGCCGCACTGGTGGGCTCTTTGGTCGTCTCGTCGTGAACGCTGTCGAGCAAGAGCTTCGGAGAGAGCAGAGGAAGCGTGCCAAGGCCGCGATGCGACGCAACATGCTTCCGCCGACGCACGCAGATGCGCAGCCGCACCACTTCGAGGCGACACCGCCGTCGCTCCGGCTTCCGATCGCCAGCCCCGCTGTTCCGGCCCGGCATGTGGGGAGCGAAGAGGAGATAAGGAACTAAACAGTTCGCTCTTCGCACTTGATGTTTCGGCGCAGCATGGCCTCGCCGTTACGCCCGACCAGCCCCGGCACGAGATACCCGGGCCTGGCGCCAGCGTTACAATCCTTCCCATGAGCGAGCCCACTCGCACGATCACACCCGTGCGTTCGGCGCTGTTGCCGTCAGCCGTCACCGACGTCGAGATCACCACCTGCCCGCGCTGCGGCGAGACGCGTGAGCTGGCCAAGGTGAAAGGCTGCATCAAGTGCCTGGCCTGCAACTTCAAGTTCGATTGCAACGGCTGGTAGGGTAGCGCGTTCGAGGCGCGGCCCGCAGGGCGGAAGCGGTGGGGGTGAGAATCAGACGGTGACTCCGGATGGAGCCACCGTCGGCATTGGGTGTGTGCGAACCGGGCGACCAGGGCGATCGCCGGAGCGGTCTACTGTCCGGGTGTGCCGCGCGCTGGTGGCGGCGGTGCATTCGGATCGACGACGCCGAGGCCGATGAGCTCGCCCGACGCCAGCACATGATCCTTCATCGCCGCGAGCAGCGTGTCGAGGCTCGCACCGGCTTCCGGCGCCAGCGTCGTGTCGAGCGCGAACACCTGCAGGTGATAGCGATGCTTCGGTCCAGCCGGCGTCCGCGGGCCCATGTAGGCCTGGTTGGCGCCGCGAATGTTTGGACCGAAGGTGGAACCGGCCGGCGCCGTCGTCATGCCCGCGTCCAGGCTCGTCCCTGCGATATTGAACATGGTCCAGTGCAGGATGGCCGTGCCGCGAATCACCGCGTCGGTGTCCTGCATGATCACCGCATAGGACTTCGTCGCGGTCGGTCCGGCGGTCCACTTCAAGCCGGGAAACGTGTTGGTTCGGTACTGGGTGTTCTCGAACGGAATGTCCGCCATGTGCTGGAACGCCGGCGAGCTGACGGTGAGCTTCGCACCGCCCTTTGCCGGTGCGGCTGTGAGTGCAAGGTACTGAAGACCTGCTTCCGTGTCGGGAGGTGGTGCCTGCGCGAAAGCCGGCGCGGCGCTGAGCACGAGCGCCGCGAGAAGAACGTGCCGAATCATCTGAGTCCTTTCGTTGGGTGGGTCATTCCAGTCACCGCCAGAATGCCCCCTTCACCACGTCAGCGTCAATGGGGCTCGTGCGCGGCTGGCCCTGGAGATGGAAACGCTGTGGGACGAAGCGTGACGAACCTCAGTGCGCCGGCATCTTCCGCTTGCCGTCGACCACAGCCGGGAAGTCCTTCACCTCGTCCCACGCCTCGGTGATGAAGCGGTCCTTGCTCTGCTGCGTGTCACCAAGCGTCCCGGCGTCATAAGGCGCCGTCAGGTTGGCGGCAAGCACGTCGTTCAGCGATTTCCCCTGCTCGCGCATCGTCTTCACCTTGGCGAGCACGTCGGCAACCATCGCGCGGTACGGCTGCATGTCGCCCTTCTTGATGAGCGTGCCGTGCCCCGGGATCAGCGTGGTGTTCGGTCCGGCCAGCTTCGTGATGAGATCGACCGCGTCGATCATCCCCTGCAGCGAGCCGCCATTGGCCTGGTCGGCGAACGGATAGCCGAAGTTGCGATAGAAGTCCTCGATGTAAATCACGTCGGCCTTGCGGAAGCGCACGATCGTGTCGCCGGCGGTGTGTGACGGCATCATCGGAATGAAGTCGACGGTTTCCCCGTTCATGTAGATGGTGACGGCCGGTTCGCCAGGCTTCTGGGCGTTGTATTGGTAGGTCACGGTCGGCGCGCCGGCCGCATCGACCTCGGGCACGGTGCCGTTGGCGCGGGCCGGTGGCCGAATCATCTCGTTGCGCAGGTTCTCCTGCGCGTAGATCACCACACCCTGTGTCGCAAAGAAGGCGTTGCCGCCGGTGTGATCGCTGTGCACGTGCGTGTTCACCATGATCTTCAGCGGGCCGTCGGTGAAGCTGCGGATGGCTTTCAGCGTCCGGTCGGTAACCTGGCGGTTCTGCGAATCGACCAGCAGCACGCCGTCCGGCCCGAACAGCGCCATGGCCCGACCTCCCGACGCGTCGGGGTGCGCCGAGTCGAGCGCCTGCGTGCCGTGCAGCACGAACAGGTTCGGCGACATCTTCTCGGTGACGCGGATGTCGATCTTGTCCCAGGGCGTCTGGTATCCGGCCGGAAAGGTGAACGGCCCCTTGGCAATCGGAATCACCGTCTGCGGATATCCCGCTTCCTGCGCCTGCATTCCAGGCGACAGCGCAAGCAGGGCCGCGGCTCCGAGCATGAGTAGTGTGCGAATGGTCATTGGTCCCTCCGGACAACTGATGTCCCGCGAATTGTAGGGCGGACGGCCACTGCGGCGCCTCGAAGAATATCGCCGCGCCGCTACCGTGACCGCTCGAGGTGCTGCTCTACGACTGCGTCTACCACCAGACCACCTCGCGACGCGAACGCAATGTATCTGAAAAAATAGGGTCAAGCCGCGGCAATATCTATTTTTACGGTGGACGGCCGCGCGCTACTGTCACCTCACACGCGAGTGCACGATGCCGAAGACACAACCATTCCACGTCCTCATCGCCACAGCTGGTTCGAGCCCATCATGAGCGCGCCGGCACCCGGCCTGCGCGAACGCGTTCGCCTGCTCGTCGAGGATGTGCGCTGCGAAAGGGCCATTACCGCGCTGATCGTTGCCAACGCCGTCACGCTCGGCCTCGAGACCTCGCCTGCGGTCGTAGCAGGCGTCGGCGGCTGGCTGCACCTCATCGACCGCTCGGTACTGGCCGTCTTCGTCGTCGAGCTGCTGTTGCGCGTCTTCGTCTACCGCAGTCGCTTCTTCCACGAGCCGTGGCGCGTGTTCGATTTCGCCGTCGTCGCAACCGCGCTGATGCCGGCCAGCGGAGCGTTCAGCGTCCTGCGCGCCCTGCGCGTGCTGCGTGTGCTGCGGCTCGTAGCGCTGGTGCCCTCGATGCGCGGGGTGGTCAGTGCCCTGCTTACGGCATTGCCGGGGATGGCGTCGATCGTCGGGCTGATGGCACTTGTGCTCTACGTCTCGGCGGTGCTGGCCACGAACCTGTTCGGCGCGATCGCGCCGGCGTTCTTCGGCGATCTCGGCGCCTCGCTCTTCACGCTTTTCCAGGTGATGACGGTCGAGGGCTGGCCCGACATCGCGCGCGGTGTCATGGCGCAGTCGCCGTATGCCTGGATGTTTTTCGTCGCCTACCTCCTGATCGCAACGTTCATGGTCCTGAACCTGTTCATCGCGGTGGTCGTCAACGCCATGCAGTCGCAGGTCTCCGAAGACCTGAAGGGCGATGGCGAGGCGCACACCCGGCTGATTCTCGACGAGGTGCGCGCGTTGCGACAGGAACTCGAGGCGCTGCGCACGCCTTCCTTACGGTGACCTCACGGAGCGCGAACCACCGTGGGTTCGACGCGACACGCGCTTACTCGGGAGTTGTGTGATGCTCTGGATGTATATCGGCTTTTTCGCCCTCGTGTTGCTCCTGCTGGCTCTCGACCTCGGAGTCTTTCACCGGACCGCTCACGTGGTGTCCGTCCGGGAAGCGCTGGGGTGGTCCGCCTTCTGGATTGGGCTCGGTCTCACCTTTGCGGTGTTCATCTACTTCGGCTACGAGCGCCACTGGCTTGGCCTGGGGTTGACTCCCGACCTCATGACCGCGGCGCCGAGGACGGTGGAGGGCGTCGGGCTCGTGTACAACGACGGCGCCAGTGCAACGGTGAAGTACCTCACGGGCTACCTGGTCGAGAAGTCGCTCGCGGTCGACAACATCTTCGTCATCGCCATGCTGTTCGGCTTCTTCGCCGTTCCCGCGATGTACCAGCACCGCGTGCTGTTCTGGGGAATCGTCGGCGCCCTCCTCATGCGTGGCGCCATGATCGCGATAGGCGCTCAGCTCATCCAGCGCTTCACCTGGATCATCTACGTGTTCGGGGCTTTCCTGATCGTGACCGGGATCAAGATGCTGCTGCTGAAGGCGGACGGGATGGACCCGAATCGCAACGTGCTGGTCAAGCTGACGCGACGCCTCTTCCCGGTCAGCGAGCGCTTCCACGGCCAGCACTTCTTCGTCCGCGCCGGTTCGGCTTCGTCCCACGAGGCGGCCACGCCAGGCGCAGCCGTGGAGGTGGACCGGGTGGTGGATGCCGCGCCGACGGGCGCCCTGCTGGCCACCCCGCTCTTCCTGGCCCTGATCATGGTCGAGTTCACCGACGTCATCTTCGCGGTCGATTCGATCCCGGCCATCTTCGCAATTACCGGCGACCCGTTCCTGGTCTTCACCAGCAACGTCTTTGCGATTCTGGGCTTGCGCAGTCTCTACTTCGCCCTGGCGGGGATGATCGACGAGTTCCCGTACCTGAAGGTGTCGCTCGCACTGGTGCTGATGCTCGTGGGCGTGAAGATGATGACTCACGTCTGGCTCAAGGCACTGGTGGGCGAGTACTTCAATCTCTACCTTCTTGCGGTGGTCCTGCTCATTCTCGCCGGGGGCGTCGTCGCCTCGCTGCTGGTCAGGAGACGTGAAGCGGCCTGAACGAGCACGCGACCCGCGTCGAGCTTCTGGCGGGGCCTGAGGCCAACCCGCCGGTGGGAGACAGCCGGACCGCGCTGCAAAAATGGCCGGCGAGTTGTTCGACGCGATCGCTCGTGGCGAGTCTCAGGCAGGCGCCAGCGGCATGTCACGATTCTGCCGCTGTGCCCCTTCGCCAGAAGCGTCTTCGACCGCGTTCCAGAAATCGCCGACGTGCTCGCCAGATAGTCGCGCGGTTGGCCGCGCATCTGATGGCGGCGCGCTGCACGGCGATCCTTCGCGCCGGAAAGCCAGCACCCTCACCGGCATTGGCTGCGCGTGCGCGCCGACTTTTCGGCGAAGCCTCGCCGTTTCGTCCTGAGGGAGCGACGCAGGCGCAGGCACGCTTCCTGCCCCTCGCGCACGTCAGGGGTATCATGACCGTCGCCTTTGCCATCGTGCTTGGCCTGCATGGCCTCATTCACCTGCTCGGCTTTGTCAAAGCGTTCGGGATCGCCGATCTGGCAGCCCTGACCCAGCCGGTCTCGCCAGGGCTGGGTCTCGTGTGGCTGCTAGCCGGGTGCCTGTTTCTCACGTCTGCGGTTGCGGTGTTCGTCTGGCCGCGCGGATGGTGGGCGATTGCTGCGTGCGCAATCAGTGTCTCGATGTTCGTCATCCTCCATTCCTGGGTGGACGCCAGGTTCGGGGCAGTGGCCAATCTCATCGCACTCGTCGGCGTGGTCTTTGGCTTCCTCGCCCAGGGTCCGGTCAGCCTCAGGGCTGAGTACGAGCATGATGTTGCGCGGGGGCTGGCGCGCGTTGCACCCTCGCCACCGATCACTGACGCCGACCTGGCCCACCTGCCTGATGCGGTGCAGCGATATCTGCGTGGTGCCGGCGTGGTCGGACAGCCGCGCATCTACAACTTCCATGTCCGCATGCACGGACGCATTCGCAGCGGCCGCGACGCCGCATGGATGCCGCTCACGGCGGAGCAGTACACGTTTGTCGACCAGCCCGAACGGCTGTTCTATCTGAACGGGTCGATGTTCATGATCCCGGTCCAGGGATATCACCGCTATGTCGGACCGTCGGCCACGATGCGCGTGAAGGCGGCGGCGCTGGTGCCGGTGGTCACGATGGCAGGGGAAGAGATGAACCGGGGCGAAACCGTCACGATGTTCAATGACCTCTGCGTCATGGCGCCTGGCGCATTGATTGACCCTGCGATCGTCTGGGAAGCCGTCGATGCGCGCACCACACGGGCGACGTTCACGAACGCCGGCCACACGATTCGGGCCGCGCTGCGGTTCAACGACGCGGGCGAGCTGGCGGACTTCTACTCTGACGATCGATACCAGACCGCACCCGATGGCAAGAGGGCGACGAGGGTGCCGTGGTCGACTCCACTCCGCAGCTACCGCCCCGTCGGGCCGGTGCGGCTCGCGGCACTCGGCGAGGGACGCTGGCACGAGTCTGGCGGCGAGTACACGTACATCGAGCTGAGCATCGACGATGTGCAATACAACGTGAAGGCGCGCTGACGGACGACGGCGGCGGGCGCCGCTAGGCCCGCGCGCGGGTGCCGAAGACCAGCAACGCGATGCCGCCGGCAATCGCAGCAATGCCCAGCACGGGCGGCAACGGCACGGTGCGCTCGCGATTCGCGGTGGCGTGAAGCGGCCCGATGTCGAGCACGGTTTCGCGAGTGGTGTAGGTGAAGCCCTGGTAGATCAGTGCGGCAGAGCCGAGCACGATCAGCGCGATGGCGGCGATCGACGACGTCGATACGTGGTTGGACATGCCGCGACTCTAGGCCTGCCACTCCGCACACGGATGTTCCCAATCGCACAGCGACGATGACGTGTGCACAACGGTACACACGTCGCGGCGCCAGCGGTCCTACGATGCCAGACATGCTCACAACGGTCGCCATCGTCCTCGCCATGCTCGTGCCTACGGCGCTCCACGCCCAGAACAAGGAACAGGAGCGCCTGGAACAGGTCGGCGTCGTCATGCAGGAAGTGCTTGACGTTCCGGACAACATCCCGCACGAGTTGCTGGAAAAAGCCGAGTGCGTCATTGTCATCCCGTCGATGACGAAGATCGCCATCGGTATCGGCGGCGGCTACGGCCGCGGCGCGATGTCGTGCCGCACCGGCGCCAACTTCAATGGATCGTGGGGTGCGCCGGCGATGTATGCGCTCGACGGTGGCAGCTTCGGCCTGCAGCTCGGCGCGGAGTCGACCGACGTCGTCCTGCTGGTGATGAACCGGCGCGGCGTGGACGCCTTGCTGAACAGCAAGGTGAAATTGGGCGGCAATGCCTCGGTGGCGGCCGGACCGAAGGGACGCACGCTCGAAGCGTCGACCGACCTGACGATGCGCGCGGAAGTGCTCAGTTACTCGCGCGCCCGCGGCCTGTTTGCCGGCATCTCGCTCGAGGGCTCGTCGCTGCGCCCCGACAACGACGCCACGCGAGCGGTGTACGGTCGCACGTTGACAGCGCGCGCGATTGTCACCGGTCCGCGTCCGATCGCGATTCCCGAGTCAGGCCGCCACTTCGTGGACGTGCTGCAGAAGGGTGCGCCCAGCAACCAGTCGACACCCGCGACACGTTGAACGTGCCCGCGGTCGTCGCTGCGGCGTCAATCGTGAAGGACCACCGTGAGCAGCGAGCTGTTGATCTGGACGCCCGCGTCCAGATCGCTCGAGTAGTCGATGAAGCCGAGGCGCTTGAACTTCTTCATGAAGAAGTTCACGCGTGACCGGGTGGTACCGACGATCTCCGACAACGTTTCCTGCGAGATCTTCGCCACCACCTGGCGCGGCGTCACCTGCTTGCCGTAGCGTGCGAGCAGGAGGAGCGCGCGCGCCAGCCGCTTTTCGCTCGAGTTGAACAGCTGATCGATCAGGTCCTGTTCGATGCGGACGTTGCGCGACAGCATGTGCGCGATAAACCGATCGGACATCTCGAGTCGCTGGTGGAGCAGGTCCACCATCCGCTGCTTCTGGATCTTCAGGATCCGGCTGGGCACGATGGCGGTCGCACTTCCAATCCGCAGCGGCTGGCCAGCCAGGCAGCCTTCGCCGAAGAAATCACCCGGACCCAGCATTGCCACAACGGCCTCGCGGCCGGTCTTCGAGATGACCGACAGCTTGACCCCGCCCTCCTGGATGTAGAGCACGTGGCTGCAGCGGTCGCCTTGCGCGAAGATGCGCTCGTCGCGTCGAAAGGTCACGACCGTTTTCGCCAGCCCTGCCGATTCCAGGAAGGTCTGCGCGTCGAAACGGTCGCCCATGGGCTTGCGCTTGCTCATGCTGAAAGGATAACTCGACTGGTCACGGCCGGGCTGGATCAGGAGCCAGACCCACGAGAGGCGGCCGCTACGGGCTCGTCTGTTCACTACGACACATCGGCGTGTGCGCGTGGTCGCTACGCTGCGGTGAATGGTCCGCACGTGTCGTCTCTTCGTGTCAATCCTCGTCGCGGCGACGCTGTCGGGAGCCGCAGGCGGTGCGGCTGCCGGCGAGCCTGAGCCGCCACGGCGCCACGCGCTCCTCGCCGTGCCCTACCTGGCTCAGACGCCGGAGTTGTGCGGCGGCGCGGCACTCGCCATGGTCTTGCGCTACTGGGGCGAGCGCGACGTCTTTCCCCAGGACTTCGCCGCCCTCGTGGGGCCGGGACGGGGCGGGATTGTGACGAGCACGCTGACAGCCGCCGTGCACGACCGTGGCTGGCAAGCGCTGGTTCTGCCCGCCACCACCGCTTCTCCGCGCGCGCGGATCCAGTCGGAGCTCGATCTGGGACGGCCGCTCGTCGCACTCATCGAAGTGGCGCCTGACACCTATCACTACGTCGTCATTGTCGGCAGCACTGATCAGGTCATCGTGGTGCACGACCCGGCACGCGCACCGTTTCGCGTGCTCACCTGGGCCGAGTTCGAGCGTGCGTGGACGAGTACCGACGGCTGGACCCTGCTCGTGTTGCCGCCGAGCAGCTTCACCTCCGGTCGCGCGCCAGCGCTCACGCCGTCGACGCGGGTCGCGGTGAAGGTCCCTGTGCCGACCGCCTGCGACGCACTCGTCACGAACAGTGTGGACCTGGCACTGGCGGGCGATGCCGAGGCCGCCGAGCGCGGTCTGGTGGCCGCGGCCGGCCTCTGCCCGCAGGCCGCCGCGCCGCAGCGGGAGCTGGCGGGACTACGCTTCGCGCAATCGCGCTGGGCCGAAGCGGCGGAACTGGCGCTTGCGGCCGTTCGCCTCGCGCCGGACGACGACTACTCGTGGCAACTCGTCGCGACGAGCCGGCACCTGATGGGCGACGCAATGGGCGCACTCGCGGCGTGGAACCGCACCGGCGAGCCGCGCATCGATGCGGTCGACGTCAGCGGTGCCGTGCGCACGCATCAGCCTGTGGTGGTACGCGTGGCCGGGCTGCAACCGCGGCAGCTGCTCACGCCGGAAGCCTATGGCCAGGCATTGCGCCGGCTGCGCGAGCTGCCGGCCGCATCGAGTGCGCAGCTGCGATATGACACGCTCGACGGCGGGCGCGCGCGCGTCGACGCCTTCATCGCCGAACGGCAGGTTGCTCCACGCGGGTGGCCGGCACTGACGACGCTCGGCGCCCGCGCCATCCTGTTCGACGAACTCGCCCTCGATGTCGCCGGCGGCCTCGGCGCCGGTGAGCGGGAGACCGTCTTGTGGCGGTGGACCGCGGAGCGGCCTCGACTGGCGCTGGCGCTGGCCCTCCCCTCGCCCCATGGCCTTCCCGGGGTCTTCACGCTCGGTGGCGCATGGGAGCGGCAGACCTACGAGAGTCGATCGACAGGCGACGTCCGGCGAACCCGCGAAGAGCGACGCCGCCTCGGTGTGCAACTGGCCGATTGGTCCAGCAGCTGGCTCCGGTGGCAGGGGGGCGTGGCCCTCGACCGCTGGCACATCGACGACGCCGAGGAGTCGAGTCTCTTCCGATCGCACAACGATGTCGCGATGGAGGGCGCGGTTGACGCGCGCCTGGCCGGCGACCGCCTCGCGCTGACGGCGTCCGTCGGGTGGTGGCTGCCCTTCGCCGGCGGCGACGGATTCGGCTCCGGCAACCTGCTGGCGGCGTGGCGGTCAACCACCGACGCGGCACGCCCATCGTGGTCTGCACTGACCGAGCTGGGCATCGCGACTCGTGCGGCGCCGCTCGCACTCTGGCAGGGAGCGGGCAGTGGTCAGGGACGCGACGGTCTGCTGCGCGCGCACGCGCTTCTCACCCACGATGTGCTGGACGGCCCGGTCTTCGGCCGCGACGTGGCGCGTGGCTCGTGTGAATACGAACGGCCCCTTGGACGCGTTGCGCTCGGTGGCCTGTCGGTGGCCGGCTTCGTGGACGCGGCGCGCGCCTGGCATCGGCTCGACAGCCTCGAGCCGTCGCGCCTGTATGTGGACACCGGCGTCGGCGTGCGCATGCGCGCTGCCGCAGGCGTCGTGCGGCTCGATGTCGCTCATGGCCTTCGTGGCGGTGGGACCAGACTCACGGCTGGCTGGGGTGGCGTGTGGCCGCGATGAGCCGGGCTCGGGTGTGCAGTTCGGAACAACGGATCAGGGGTCGGAGTCATTACTCTGCTGTTGTCTGGCTCGATCGCCGGGCCGTGTGTCTATCTGAGGTGTCTATGCATATCCGAAGCATCGTCGTCGCTGTCCTCGTGTCGTCGTTGTGCTGGAGTTCCGCCGCGACGGCGCAGGAACGCCACGTCGTGGCTCCCGCCGCCATGCGACAGGCCATCGCCGACCAGGCCGTGAGCGACCAGCAGAATCGCACGGCTGTGCTGGGCGTGCTGCAGCAGTCGCAGGTTCGCGAGTTGGCTGGTCGCCTGGGGTTGGACGTGACCCGCGCGGAAGACGCCGTGTCGTCGCTCGACAGCAGCCAGCTGGCCAGCCTGGCCGATTCGGCGCGTCAGGCCGACGTGCAACTGGCCGGCGGGTCGAACACGGTCGTGATCTCGACGACCACCCTGCTGCTGCTCATCATCATCGTCATTCTCGTGGCCCGCTAGGACCATGGCACCCTTACAGGAGCAATCGTGAAGAAGCTCTCGCAGTTCGTCGGTCTTGCCATGGTGCTGTGGACGGCGGCATGCAACAGCCAGCCTGAGTTGGCCAAGGTCGAAGTCGGTCAGGATGTCGCCGTCACCAGGGTCGACGGCGGGGTGGTGGAGGGGAAGGTCGCCAGCGTTGACGAGACGACCGTCCACGTCACTGCCGGCACGAGCACAAAGCTGATTCCGAAGAGCCAGATCGTGGACGTGCGGGTCAGGAACGAGGCCAAGCCGGCCGGTCTGCCGCCGGCTGCCAGGTTTCGTGAATACACCGTGCCCAAAGGGACGGCAGTGTCGCTGCGGCTCGCAACCGCGATCAACTCAGGCACGGCCAGAATTGAAGATGGCATCGAAGCCACCCTCGCGGACGCGGTGTCGGTGGGTGGCGCCGAGGTGCTGCCGGCGGGCAGTGTCGTCAGAGGCACCGTGCGCGCCGTTGATGCCTCAGCGAAAGTGAAGGGGCTGGCGAGCATTGCCGTGCACTTCACGAGCCTGGCAGCGGCTGGACGGAGCGACCGTTACGACATCGACGCGACCTACGCGGAGACGGCCAGGGCCACGAAGGGCCGGGACGCGACGAAGATCGGCATCGGTGCCGGCGCGGGGGCGGCGATTGGCGGTCTGCTGGGCGGCAAGGGCGGCGCCGCGAAGGGCGCGGTCATCGGTGGCGGCGCGGGCACGGCGGTCGTCCTGTCGACGACAGGCGAGGAAGTGGAACACTCCGTCGGCACACGGGTGACCGTCCGGCTCGAGAAGGACGTCGACGTCAGGGTGCCAATCGGGTGAGATACACCCGCCTCCGGGCACGCGCCAAGTGGGGCTGCTGGTGGTGCAGTTACTGGACGGCCGGCGCATGCGCGTCGACATCGTGCGCGACCAGCGCTCGTCGAGCGCGGACTTCTCACTCGCCGCGGCGGTCTACATCCACTGACTCCGGCGCGTCGGGCCCGCCTGTCGGTTCCGCCAGAGGCGAAGAGGGAGCGTCGGCCAGCAGGGTCCGCAGCACAGCGGGGTCGACCGGCTTGGTGACGTGCCTTTCAAATCCTGCCTCAGTCGTTCTCAGCCGCTCCTGCTCGCCGCCATACCCCGTCAGCGCGACCAGAAATACGCGCTCGAGCACCGGGACACGACGAAGTCGGCTAGCCAATTCGTAGCCGTCCATGCCGGGCATGCGGATATCCAGAAAGATCACCGACGGCACATACGCCGGCGCAACTTCGAACGCCGCCGGTCCGTCGTGCACCGCGCGGACATCGTGCCCCCAGACGCGCAGCAGCGCGGTAAGGCTTTCCGCCGCATCGATGTTGTCATCGACCACCAGAATGCGGTGGCGGCTCATCGCCGCCTGTGGTGCGCCGGGGGCCGGTCCGTGGCCTGCGTCCTCGCCGTCATGGAGCAGCGGCAGGCTGATCGCGAACTCGCTGCCGCGATCCGCACCGGCGCTTCGTACCTGTACCCGCCCTCCGTGCAGTTCGACGATGCGCTGGACCAGCGCCAGTCCGACGCCCAGCCCGGGCGCTAGATGCGGAGACCAGCCGCCCTGCTTGAACAACTCGAAGACGTGCGGCAGCGCGTCGGCCTCGATGCCGATTCCATCGTCTTGCACATACACGAATGCGTCGTCGCCCTGCGTGCCAGGAATCGACTCGACCCGAACCCAGATGTTCCCATCCCGGTTGGTGAACTTGGACGCATTGGTCAGCACATTGACGAGGGCCTGCTCGAGTCGGGTCTCGTCGGCCAGGACATACAGCGGCTCAGCGGGCAGCGTGACCAGGAGATGCTGAGCGCGTTCATCCAGTTGCGGCTGCACCGTTTCGGCGGAGCGGCGCACCACGGCCAGCAGATCGAGCGGCGCCAGCCGCAGGTCGATCTTGCCCTGCGTAATCCTGGCGACGTTGAGGAGGTCATCGATCAGGCGGGTCATGTTCTGCACCTGTCGCTCGATGATGATGCGGGCGTTTTCCGAGACGCGGGGCGGCACGCCGGGGGCGCCGAGGAGTTGTGCCGCGGTTCGAATGGGCGCCAGCGGGTTCCGGAGCTCGTGCGCGAGCATCGCCAGGAACTCGTTCTTGCTTCGATCGGCCGCGGCGAGGCTGGCGACTCGCTCCTGACGCAGGGCTTCGGCGTGCTGCCGGTCGGTGACGTCCTCCAGTGACAGGAGCATCAGCGGCCGTCCTGCGCCGGCATCGGCCAGGCGCGAGGCGTTCAGAAGCGTAATCTCAGGCTGGTTGCTGTCCGCGCGTGCCTGCACCGTGAAATCAATGACGGGTTGATTCTGGGGCAGGACACGACCGAGCAGATCGCGCAACTGCGGCTGATCGAACGCGCGATTGGCGACCTGGAAGAACGAGCGCTCCTCCGTATCGTGAGGACCGGTCTGGAACATCCGGTGGAATGCGGCGTTGGCGGTGACCACCACGAACTGCTCGTTCAGCACGACGAGCGGCGCGCGCACGGCGGCGATGACGCTTTCCGCGTGTAGCCGAGCCCGCACCTGTGCATCGATGTCGACGAACACAATGACCGCACCGTCGATCTGGTTGTCGATGGTCCGGTAGGGACGTATGCGGACCGACAGCCAGCGTCCGTCCTCGTCCTGCACGCTGCGCTCGGACGACTCGAGCGTCTGGATTGCGTGCGCAATGGGCGCGTCCAGATCGATCAGGTTGTTCAAGCGCAGGTCGCGCAGCGGGCGTCCGCGATCGGCGGGGCGCAGGCCCAGCATGGTGGCGGCCGTGTCGGTGAAGCGCCGGATGGACAGGTCGAGACCGACGAAGATCACGGCGAGATGCGTGCTCGCCAGCACATTGGTGAGATCGCTGTTGCTGTGCATCAACTCGGTGTTGCGGTGCTGCAGCTCCTCGTTCAGCGTCGTCAGTTCCTCGTTCGCCGATTGCACTTCTTCCTTCGACGTCTCGAGCTCCTCATTCAGGCTTTGGAGCTCTTCGTTGGTCGACTGCGCTTCTTCGTGCGCCGACTCCAGATCTTCACGCGCGGTCGCCTGCTCGTCGATGAGCAGTTGCAGGTAGGCCTTCGTGTCGCCCAGCTCCCTGGCGACGCGGGCCAGTTGCCCCTGGTCGTCCGGGACGGCTGTCGCGGCGCGCTGCGGCTCGGCCGGGTTGTCTCGCGCCGCCGCCTGGTCGCCCGCAAACAGCAGCAGGAACCCCTGTGGGCCGGGGCCGATCGGAATCACCTGAATCGACACAGCGCGTTGGTCGCCGTGATCCGCGGCCGGGACGACTTCCTCTCGGACGGTGCCTTCCCCGGCGCGTGACCGGTCGATCGCGGCCCGTACCGCCACCTGCAGCCGCGGGGCAAGCACCTGCATCAGATTCACGCTGGGCTTGCCGGCCGCAGGGGAGACGTAGGCGGCAACCTCGCCTCGATACTGCAGGATCTCCAGACTGCTGGAAACCAGGATGCCGGCCGGCGCAAATCGGGATAGCAGGACGCGGTCGCTTTCCTTCAGGAGGTCGACCACGCGGGCGACGTCCTCGGAGTTCGGGCGGTGCGCCGGAATCGGCCACTGCACGGGCGCGCGACGCAACGTCGGGTGCGACAGCGTGCCGGGCCGCCGCCTGAAGATCTTGTGGCGCGCGTCCTGCGTATCGAACAGATCCTGTTGCGACCCGACGGAGTCAGCGCTCCCGAGCCACAGCACGCCGCCTCCTGCCAGCGCATAGTGCAGGCTGCGGAGGACGTCATGCTGAAGGACAGGCTCGAGATACATGAGCAGGTTGCGGCAGCTGACGAGATTGATCCGCGAGAACGGCGGATCGATCAGCACGTTGTGCCGGGAGAAGACGCACGCGTCGCGAATGCTCTTGACGATGCGGTAGCGGCCGTCCTGCTCGACGAAGAAGCGACTCAGCCGCTCAGGCGTCACGTCCTGGGCGATATCGCCCGGGTAGACGCCGGCGCGAGCGATGCCGATGCCGACCGGATTGACGTCGCTCGCAAAGATCTGAAACGGCGTCCGCACGCCCGCCCCCTCACAGAACTCGGTGAGCGCTATAGCCAGCGAATAGGCCTCTTCCCCAGTCGAGCAGCCGAGCACCCACAGCCGGATCGGCTCGGCGGACCGTGGCACGGTGAGCAGCGTCGGGAAGCCACTTCGCGTGAGTGCCTCGAAGGAGTCGGGATCGCGGAAGAAACTGGTGACGCCGATGAGCAGGTCATCGTGCAGCGCCCGCGCTTCGGTCGGCACGTCTTGTATGAGCTGGGCGTAATCCTTCAAGGTGTCTTTCCGGTGGAGGATCATCCGGCGCAGGATGCGTCGCCGCAGCGTGGGGGTCTTGTAGTGCGTGAAGTCGACACGGGTTTCCTGCCGGACGCTGTCGAGGATCTGGCCGAGCTCTGCATTGTCGTCGGCGAGGGATGGCACGGCTGAGTCGAAGGCATGGGGCAGCCGGCTGATTCGCACCAGCTCCTGGGCGATACCGGCCGGCGGCAGCACGAAGTCCACGAAGCCGTCGGCGACAGCGCTGTGCGGCATGCCGGAATGCTGGGCCGACTCGTCCTGCGCGAACGTCACGCCGCCCGCTTCCTTGATCGCGCGCGTGCCGAGCGTGCCATCGCTCGCAGTCCCGGAGAGAATCACGCCAAACGCCTGGTGTCGACGGTCCTCTGCCAGCGAACGAAAAAGCAGGTCCACCGGCCGGTGCAGCGCACGCGCCGCTCGCGGCTGCAGCTGCAGCCGTCCGTGATCGATCGCCATGTCATTTCCGGGCGGCATGACATACACGTGGTTGGCTTCGATCGCCTGATCGTCGGTCGCCTCCTCGACCGGCATGGCTGTCGCACGGCCAAGAATCTCCGGCAGTGCACTGGCGTGCGTCGGGTCCAGGTGAGAGACGATGATGAACGCCATCCCGGTGTCGGCCGGCAGCGCCGAGAGGAGCGCCCCGAACGCCTCCAACCCGCCGGCCGATGCCCCGATGCCGACAATGGGAAACGACCCGTCCCCGGGTGGAGTGCTGGCGGTGGACGCTGGGCGTTCGGCGTTGTGCTGAGCCATGAGTTGAACGTTCGTCTTCCTGACTGTCCGACGCTCACACTACCTTGGTCTACGTCGGCGTCGTCCACCTTTTCGCCCGGCCGCGCTTGCGTTGGCCTGTAACTCTGCCGCTGCCAGTGTTCACCAACCGCTCAGCCGCCGCGACGCTCTACATTCGCGGCGTCCGCCCGCTGTGCAGGCGGGCGAGAAAGGCGTCGGCTACGCGGCGGTGGTCATCCAGCTTCGCGCCAAGCCGCAGACGCATCGTCGCCATCATCGCCAGGCGTGGATTGCGCGCGAAGACATCGGCGTGCCGATCGATGAAGCGCCAATAGAGCGCATCCCAGAGTCCGCACCATTCTCCTTTCGGGAAGTCGCTCATCTTCAGCACGTAGGCCGACGCGCTGATATACGGCTTGGTGGTCATGCCGCCGCCGTCCGCGTATTGGCTCATGCCGTAGACATTGGGCACCATCACCCAGTCGTAGGCATCGACGAACATCTCCATGAACCACTGATAGACGGCGTCCGGATGGATCTCGCAGAGCAGCATCGCGTTGCCGAGAATCATCAGCCGCTCGATGTGATGGCACCAGCCGGTGCGGCGCACGCGTCCGATCACGTGGTCCACCGGAGCCAGCCCTGTCGTGCCGTCGTAGAAGGCGGGCGGCATCGGGTTGGTGAAACCCCAGAAGTTCGAGGTGCGCTGCGCACGACCGCGGTCGCGGTAGACGAGACGGACGTATTCGCGCCAGCCGATGATCTGGCGCACGAAGCCTTCGAGCGCGTTGAGCGGAACGTGCTCCTGCCCGATCGCCCGGTCGATCACCTGCGTCGGCGACAGCAGCCCGACGTTGAGCATCGGCGTAAGCACGGAGTGGAACAGCACGTCGTGCTCACGTGCCATGGCATCCTCGTAGTCGCCGAACGACGCGAGACGTTCCTGCACGAAGGTGTCGAGCCATGCCGCCGCGTCGCCGTGATCGGCTGGAAACGCCGGGCCGTCGTCGGTCCCCGGCGCTGACGGGTAGTGGGTCCGCACGTGCGCGCGCGTCGGCGCAGACCACTGCGGGAACGTGGTCCACGGCACGGCGTGCCCCTTCGGGAGCCGCTTCCGGTTCTCCGGATCGAAACTCCACTGTCCACCAATCGGCTGGCCCCGCCGATCGAGGAGCAGCCCCAGGCGCTGCCGCTGTCGCATGTAGAAGTCGGCGAAGAACAGCCGCGTCCTGCCGGCCAGCCAGGCCCGCGCGTCCGAATCGGGCGTGAGGAAGTGGGGGTCGGGCAGCCACGTGATGTCGATGCCGACGCGCGCGAAAGCCGCCCCGAGCCGGCGCTCGACCCAGTTGTCGCTCGGGTCGACGATGCGCACGGCGCGAACGCCTTCGGCATGGAGCCGGTCAGCAATGGCACCGGTTTCGGGAAGTTCGCGGGCGTCGATCCTGTCGGCGCGCACGCCCTGTGCCAGGAGCCGATCGCGATACCGCGTCATCGTCTCGCGATGGAAACGGAGCTTCTGCGCGTGAAACGCGTATTGCGTGAAGAACAGCGGCTCCTCGACGAGGACGACCCGGTCGGCGCCAGTAATCGCCGGATGTAGATCGAAGAGCTGATGGGGAAGCACGAGCGCGATGGTGCTCATACGATGACGCCACCCACCGGCGCCAGCGGGTAGCCGCGCGCCGCCAACCCAGGTAGGCGCTGAATGCTCACGACACACGACACTACACTGTTTCAAGTGTCGGCCACGGGCGATCCGCTTACATCGAAGGCCCCACTCGTGATGTGATGGACCCAACGATGGCCGACCGTCCGATGAACCTGCGCAGCTCCCACTTCCGCGGATGGGCCAAACCCGGTTCGCTTCCGCCCGGCACTGAGTCGGTACCGGACGTATTGCCCAACGAGTCGCTTGACGCCATCAGCGGGCACTTCCGCCTCTTCCAGCTCCGCGACGGCCATCGCTTCTCGACCGACGACGTGTTGACGGCGTGGTACGGCACCTCCTGGGCGCCGACGGCCTCGACGGTGCTCGATCTGGGCTCGGGCATCGGGTCGGTGGGCATGGTGGCCGCCTGGCGCCTGCCCGGCGCCCGCTTCGTCACGATCGAGGCGCAGGAGGAGAGCGTTCGGCTGGCGCACAGGTCGGCAGCGTTCAACGGTTTGACGGCACGCTACGACATCAGGTGTGGCGACTTCCGCGACCCCGGTGTGCTTGCCGCCGACGAGCGTTTCGACCTGGTGCTTGGCAGCCCGCCGTACTTTCCGCTCGGCACGGGCGTTGAAGGCGACCATCCGCAGAAGATCCAGTGCCGGTTCGAGGTGCGGGGCGACATTGCCGACTACACCAGGGTGGCGATGGCGAACCTCAGCGCCGGCGGACTGTTCGCGTGCGTCTTCCCGTCGAAGCAACTGGACCGCGTGCAGCGTGCCGCAGATGATGCGGAGGCGGTGATCGTGCGGCGGCGGCCGGTGGTGTTTCGCGACGGCGACGCGCCGCTGGTGGAGTTGTTCGCGATGATGCGGGCGTGCGATCTGCCGGAGGAGATGCGGCGCCGGACGTGGGTGGAGCCGGCGCTGGTGATCCGCTTGGTCTCGGGCGACGTGCACCCCGAGTACGCCGCGGTCAAGCTGGCGTTCGGGTTCCCGCCGTAAGCCCCCGCGCGATGAGTGCCTCGACGGCGTGACGCTGACGGTCGGTGCCGGTCACAAACTCGAGGCCGAGCGCCCAGGTCATGCCGTGCGGCGCCGCGATGCTGAGGACCCGAGCCACGCGTGCCGCGAAGATCAGCGGTTCTTCGCCGTTGCCCGGGCAGAAGCGGAACTCGTGCACGTCGCCTTCCTCCGCGGAGAAGTCGCCGTGCACCATGGCGCCGCCAGCGCTGATGTTGATCAGCAGCACCGCATTGCCGGTGGACGACGCGCCCTGAAGGCGCGAAATCACCTCGACGCGAGGGGTGGACCGACGGTCCAGCATGGCGGGCGAGGATGGCTGTGGGTGCGACGTAGTGGGCAACATGATCCGGCAAGAGAGTCATCGGCCGGGCCGGTCGCGCCTTTAGCGTGTCGCACTCCTCGGCATGCTCGAGTGCAACGGCGGCCGGGCGTCTCGTCTGGGTGTGTTACTCGAGCGTGATGGGTGCCAGGCAGTCGCGTGGGCCGTCGCCCTCGAGCGGCAGCCAGGTGCCGAAGGCGCCGTCGGTGGCGGCCACGATGACGACGGGCGACAGGCTGGCGGCGTCGAAGCCGGGCCCCGTCGCGCGCGCGGCAACCTGCTGACGGAAGGACGCGAACGGCGCATGCTCGAAGCGCACGAAGAAGAGCTCGCGCGTCAGCCCCGGCTCGCTCACGCGCCGTGTCGCCATGCACACCGTTGTCGGCTGCATCGATTCCAACCCGCTCTCGCGCGCCATGTCGAGCAGCGCCTCCGGCGTGACCGCTCCCGCCAGCGCCCGGTCGTACTCGCTCTTCAGGATGAGCGGCATGGCGACCGGGTTGGGGCCGGAGAGCGACAGGCCGGAGCGTGAGAAGAGCTGGCTGAACAGCGGGCGCGCCATGTTGTTCTGCGGCCAGAGCGCGAGCAGGACGCCGGACGTGGCGAAGTCGGGCGCCAGCGCCAGGGTCCAGCCGGCAAGATCCGAGCGCGCCATGGTGTACGGCACCGCGCCGGTGTTCCGCACCGAGCGGATGAACAGCACGCCGAACACGGCTACGGCAACCAGTCCGAGGATGAGCTTGAGGAGTACGGTCCGACGCATCGTGCGTCCGACTATACCGGGGATGGCGACCGATCGGCGTCCACCAGCAGGCCGTGGTCGAGCAGCCGGCGCACCACGCGCCGGTCGACGTCGAGTCCGGCCGCGCTGATGGCCGCCAGCGCCTTCGGCGTTGAGCGCCCATCGAACAGGTGCAGCAGGTCGAACAGCGGCCGTGGAATGGAGAGCGGGTCGAACGGGCTGTAGGTCGTGCACGCCACGTCGTCGGCGCCCGCCGATGCCACGGTGATGGCGCCCATCCGGACGGTCTTGGGCAGGGTGGTGGACGTGGCCGCATCGAGTGCGTCCCGTGCCACGTCGACGGCGAGTGCCAGTTCGGCGCCGCCGAGCGCCGCGATGTCGTCCCACGTGAGGTCCGTCGCGACCTGGCCGCACGCCTCGAAGAAGGCGAGTTCCCGCCCGGCCCATGCCCCCCACAGCGCGTGTTGAGCGGGCGCGTCGAGCGTTGCCCCGAGGTCTGATGGGCGCACGCGAGGCTCGCTGACGCTCGACTCGTCCTGCGCATGTTGACGCGCGCGCCTGCCCGCTGCGAGCGTGCGGACGCAGTGAACGGCGACCGCGCGCTCGACGACGCGGAGCAACTGGCGGACGCTGTGCCATACGCGGCGCCCCACCTCGCCGCGGTCGTGCTTGCAGAACCAGGTGCCGCACGTCGACATGCGGTGCCGCCAGATGCCGCAGCCGCCGGAGGTGGTCAGATAGTGCGGGCAGCGCAACTCGACGGCGCGACCGAACAGCTCCGCTCCGTTGTTCCCGTACAAAACAGCGAACGCCGGCGGTTTGTCGAGGCCAAGCGGGGTGACCTGGTGGCCTGCCGTGATGCGGGCGACGACCGAGGCACGCCCGTCCGCCGCGTCGGGTGCGGCGTCCAGCAGGATGCGGCCCACCACGTAGTTCGGCAATTCGGGGATGTAGGTGCAGCACTTCGAGCGCGGATCGAAGAACAGCGATGAGGCCGGGATGGCACCGGCGTCGCCAGCCGATTCCGGCGGCAGCATGACGCAGCTCTGGCAGGTGGCAGTCTGTTCGTCAGGTGGGAGCGTGCCCAGCGCCTCCGCCACCCAGGCCGCATACAGCGGCGGTAGTGGAGATGACGACGGCGTGTTGCCACGCCGCCGTCTCGCGCGTGTCATCGATTGCGGAACCTACTTTTGGCGGGCGAGGCCGCCCTTGACCGAGCCGCCCTTCTTGGGCGCAAGGTCCTTGTTCGTGATCTTCTTCGGTGCTGCCATGCTGCTGTCCTCCAGAGATGGATGTCCGTCAGGGTCTGCCACCGTACAACGATGGCGGCGATTCTACACCTGACGGCCCTGGCCCAACACGGGTTCCGGCTCGGCGACAAAGCGGTAGCCGACGCCGCGTACGGTTTGCAGGTGCCGCGGCCGGGCCGGCTCGTCCTCGATGTAGCGGCGAAGCCGCACCACGAAGTTGTCGATGGCGCGCGTGTCGGTGTCCTCGTGCACGTTCCACACCCGTTCGAGGATGGTCTTGCGGGCGACCGGTTTTCCCTCGTTCTCGACGAAGTAGCGCAGCAAAGCCGCCTCCATCAGTGTCAGCGGCATCCGCCGCTCGCTGACGCGGACCTCGAGCTGCTCGAAGTCGATCACTTTGCCGGCAAACGCGAACTCCGCGACTGGAAGCGCGGCAGAATCTGGCTGGTTCTTCACGTCGAGCCGGAACCACTCGTGGCGGCGGAGCAGACCGCGCACGCGCGAGAGGAAGATTGGCAGTTCGAACGGCTTGGTGAGGTAGTCGTCGGCGCCCGCTCCGAAGCCGCTCAGCACGTCCTCGGAGCGGCCGCGCGCCGTGAGGATGAGCACCGGCACATACAGTTGCTGCCGTCGCAATTCCGCCGTCACCTCGAAGCCGTTGATGCCAGGCAGCATCACATCGAGCACCACCAGCGCGTACTTCCGCGGTTCCGACGTGAGCAGGCGCAGCGCCTCCTCGCCGGTCTCGGCAAGGTCGACCTCGTGCTCTTCCGCCTCGAGGTTGAAGCGGAGGCCGTCCGCCAGGTGGCGTTCGTCTTCGACGACGAGGATGCGGCTCATGACGCGACCGTGGTGAGCGGCAGCTGCACGGTGAACGTGGTGCCGAGGCCCAGGCCCTCACTTTCGGCGAACACGGTACCGCCGTGCCTGGCGACCACCGCGCGGACGATGAAGAGGCCGAGCCCGGCGCCCTTGATGCGGGAACTCATCGAGCCCGGGATGCGGTAGAACCGCTTGAAGATGTGGCTCAGTTCCGACACCGCAATGCCGTCACCGCGGTCGCTGACGCGGATGGTGGCGGCGCGCGAGTCGGTCTGCGCCAGTTCGACGGCCACCGTCACGCTGTCGCCCGAGTACTTGATGGCGTTGTCCACGAGATTCAGCACGACCGCTTTGAGGTCGTCCTCGTCACCGAGCACGCGCGGCGGCCGTCCCTCGGGGAATGTCGCCTTGTAGGTGAGCTCGCCCGGCGTCAGCCGGTAGCGGGTCTGGGCCAGCGCCAGGCATTCGTCCATCACGCGCGCCAAGTCGATCGGGCGGTACCCGCCCTTCGCCTGGCCGCTGCGCAGGCGTCCGGCGCGAAGCACCTGCTCGACGGTGCCGAGCAGGCGGTCGCAGTCGTCCACCATCACCTGGTAGAACTCCTGCCGCTTCGGTTCGTCAACAGGCCGCTGCTGCAGCGTCTGCAGGTGCAGCTTCACCGACGCGATCGGCGTCTTCAGCTCGTGCGTGACGGCGTCGATGAAGTTTTCGTGCTGTTCGTTGCGGCGGATCTCGCGCACCAGGAAGATGGTGTTCAGCACGACGCCGGTGATGATGAGGGGAAAAAGGATGAGGCCGGCGATGAGCAGCCCGGCCTCTCTCCACGAAAAGATGACCCATCCGATGTTGAGTGCGATCGCCCCGCCAACGCCCAGGATACCCAGGACGATGAAGACGATCGACTTCCGGAGAGCCCCTGACCGCATGGGGTCAGGATACGACTAGGCGGCGGCTTCTTCCAACGACTTGAGCTTGGCAACCTTCAGGTCCCATACCAGGCCCACCGCATTCAGCAGCCTCAGCGACAGCCAGGTCCAGTCGAACTCGTACCACGCGAGGCCGTGCTTCGCCGACACCGGGTGCGCATGGTGGTTGTTGTGCCAGCCTTCGCCGAACGTGAGCAGCGCCACCCACCAGACGTTCTTCGAGTCGTCGTCGGTCTCAAAACGGCGCTTGCCGAAGATGTGCGTCGCCGAGTTGATCAGCCAGGTCGCGTGCAGGCCGACGGTGACGCGCAGGAAGATGGCCCAGATCACCAGGCCCCAGCCGCCCCAGGCGAGCAGCGCGAGTCCGACCGTGGTGAGCGGCACCCAGTGGTAGGCCGAGAGCCAGCGGTAGAAGCGGTCCTTGCTCAGGTCGGGCGCGTAGCGCGCCAGGCGTGCCGTGTCGTCGTGCTGCGCTTCGCCGAAGATGATCCAGCCGAGGTGCGCCCAGAAACCGCTGACGCGCGGCGAGTGCGGATCTTCGGGCTGGTCAGAGAACTGGTGGTGGAGGCGATGCGTGGCCACCCAGAAGATTGGGCCGCCTTCGAGCGTCAGCGTGCCGCAGATCGCGAGGAAGTAGTCGAACCACAGGTAGGTCTTGAAGCCGCGATGCGTGTGCAGGCGGTGATAGCCCATGCTGATGCCCAGGCCCACAGCCATCCAGTGCAGCACGAGCGCGACAATGAGGTTCCGCCAGCTGAACGTGAAGATGGCGAACAGCGACATGACGTGGAACACCAAGAGGACGCCGGTCGTGACCGGGCTGACACCCTGCTTGTACTGCTGCTCGGCCTTTTCCTGATACGGGTTGGACACGAAGGTTTCCTCTAAGAAGTGCGGATCGACTGGAGCAAATAGGGTCGATTCAGCTTAGAGGCGGTCTCGCGCGGCGACTGTAAGAGTTCTGTAATACCTGCCGCGGCGCTACTGGGTTGAGATGGCAAAGCGTGGCGATTTCCTGCACAGACCGGTCAGCCCCAGATGTGTAATCGAGAAGCAGAGTTGTATGGCCCCACTGCGCCGCGTCGAGCCCGCCGCGCGCAGTGACGCGCAGTTACGGGCGGAACGACTGTTGCGGCTCGCCGGTCAGACCTTCTGCCATCCCTGGAGTTTTCAATGTTTCGTTCGTCCGTGCTCGCGTCGCTCTTCGTCGTCGGTCTGTCGTGCAGCGCCTTCGCGCAGCAGACCGTGGGCGGCTGTTCGGTCCTGCCGGCGAACAACATCTGGAACACGGCGATCGACACCCTACCCGTCGCGGCGGATTCGGCAACACTCGTGACCACGATCGGTGCCTCGCGCGGCTTCCATGCCGACTTCGGATCCGGACTCTGGGACGGCGGCCCGATTGGCATTCCGTTCGTCACCGTTCCGGGAACCCAGACGACGTACCCGGCCTCGTTCCTGTACGCGGACGAGAGCGATCCGGGGCCGTACGCGGTGCCGCTGAACGCCCCGATCGAGGGGGGCAGCCAGTCGAACGGCGATCGCCATGCCATTGCCATCGACACCGGCCACTGCGTGCTCTACGAGCTGTACCGCGCGTTCCCGGGCACGAACAGCTGGACCGGCGACTCGGGAGCCATCTTCGACCTGTCGTCGAATGCGCTGCGGCCCGACACGTGGACCTCGGGCGATGCGGCCGGACTGCCGATCATGCCCGGCCTGGTCACCTGGGACGAGGTGGCGAGCGGCGAGATCCGTCATGCCATCCGGTTCACGGTGCCGCAATCGCGACGGGCCTACGTCTGGCCGGCGCGGCACTACGCCTCGTCACTGACCGGCACGCAGTACCCACGCATGGGCGAACGCTTCCGCCTCAATGCCGCCTACAACATCAGTGGCTACCCGGCAGACGTTCAGGTCATCCTGCGCGCAATGAAGAAGTACGGAATCATCCTCGCGGACAACGGCTCGGCCTGGTTCCTCTCGGGCAAGCCGGATGAACGCTGGAGCAACAGCAACCTGGCAACGCTCGGCGGACTGCTCGGCTCGAACCTCGAGGCGGTCGATGCCACCGTGCTCCGCATCAGCCCCGATTCGGGCGAGGCGCGGCAGGCGGCGTCGGTAGCGGTGAGTCCGGCCGCAGCCACCGTTCGCGTCGGCCACGCGCAGGCGTTTTCCGCCATCGTCACTGGCGCCACGGGCGGCGTCACCTGGAGCGTGAACGGCGTCGCCGGTGGCGACGTGGTGGTCGGCACCATCGACGCCTCGGGTGTCTACCTGCCGCCGACGATCGTGCCGAACCCAGACGTGGTGACCGTGCGTGCCACCAGCGTGTCGGCACCTGCCGCGAGTGGCACCGCGTCGGTCACGCTTATCCCGCCGCCGAGCATCACCTCGGTCACGCCGTCCACTTTGGCCGTTGGGCCGTTCACGGTCGCGGCCGGCGGTGCCGGCTACGTCGCCGGTTCCACGATCTCGTTCAACGGCGAGGTGCTGCCGACCACCTACGTGTCGCCCAGTTCGCTCAGCGCCAGCGGCAGCGCCCCGGCACCGGCGCTGTCCGTGCCGGTGTTCGTCACCACGCCTGACGGTGAGACGTCGAACACGGTGTTCGTGGCGATTGTCTCGGCGCAGCCGATCGGGGTCACGGTCTCTCCGACCAGCGCGTCGGTGCGGGTGAAGACGACCAAGGCGTTCACGGCGACGGTGCAGGGGACGCCCTCGACCGCGGTGACGTGGAAGGTGAACGGCGTGGCGGGGGGCAACGGCAGCGTCGGCACCATTTCGACGGCCGGACTCTACAAGGCGCCGACCAGCGTGCCGACACCGGCAACGGTGACGGTGAGCGCCACGTCCGTTGCGGACCCGACGAAGAGCGCCGCCGCGGCCGTGACGATTACGCGGAAGTAGCGGCGGGTGGGTCTGGGGTGACATCGGCCACGCCAGACTCGTTCCCGAGCGTACCGATTGACGCAACCATCACGGCGCCAATCCCAAGCCACTGCGTCGGCGTCAACTGCTCGTGCAGCAGCGCCAATCCGGTCAGCGCCGCCAGCGCCGGTTCCACGCTCATCAGCGTGCCATAGGTCTTCGTCGACAGGCGGCGCAGCGCCGTCATCTCCAGCGTGTACGGCAGCGCGCTCGACAGCACCGCCATCGCGGCCCCCATCGGCAGCACCGACCACGACACCAGCGCGCGCCCTGCGTCGGCGACGCCGATCGGCACGATGAGGCAACTCGCGATGAGGATGCCCCAGGTGGAAGCCGCCGCACCGTGCGCGTGCCCCGCCTTCTTGCCGAAGACGATGTAGATGGCCCAGCAGAGCCCGGCGGCCAGAGCGAAGGCCACGCCGCGCGGGTCGAGCGCCCGGCTGCCTGGCGCAAAGGGCAGCAGCAGGGACAGGCCCAGCACCGCCGTCGCCAGCCAGACGAAGTCGAGCCGGCGGCGCGAGCCGAAGAGCGCGACCGCCAGAGGGCCGGTGAACTCGAGGCCGACCGCGATGCCGAGCGGAATGGTCGTAATCGCCTGGTAGAACACGAAATTCATCGTGCCAAGCGCCAGGCCGTAGGCCAGCACCACCGGCAACGCGGTGCGCGACGGCACCGTTCGCCAGGGGCGCTGCATCACGATGAGCAGGACGGCGGAGATGCCAAGGCGCAACGCGGTGGTGCCCGCGGCGCCAATTAGTGGAATGAGCTGCTTGGCCACCGACGCGCCGACCTGGAACGAGAGCATCGCGACGACGAGGCTGACGACCGCCGCAATCATGCCGGGATCATGCGCGGCTGCGTGTGGGGGGGAGCAGCACGCGGGAGCCACTGCGGTCCTGAAGGTCCGCGGCTACGCCGCTGCGGCGGATGCTCACCGCGCCGGTCGCTCCGGCCGTCCGCTTGCCAGCGCTTCGCGCATCTGCCGCAACGGTTCGAAGGCGTAACTGAGGAGTGACCGCCGCCCGGTGATGATGGCGGCACGTCCGCCCATGCCGGGCAGCACCGCTTTCTCCGCGCCGCCAATCCGGACCACCTGTTCGTCGATCTCGGCCAGCACGCGGAAGGCGGTGCTGTCGCCCTGGCCAGACGAGGTCGGGCTGATCCAGCGGACGGTGGCGTAGCGCACGCCGTAGCGCTGATACGGGAACGCGTCGTACTGCAGCTTCACCGGCTGGTTCGCCGTCACCAGCGCCATGCCGCGCTGCGGCACCAGGAGCTCGGCCTGCAATGTCTCGTTGTCGCAGACCATCTCGGCGAGGACGTCCGACTCCGCGACCACGGTACCGGCGTTGCGCACCAGCAGCCTGGTGATGGTGCCCGAGCATTCCGCAGAGACGGTGAGGGCGTTGCCGTCACGCGCTCCCTCGCGGTCGAGCAAACCCTTGCGCACCCGGGCGCGCGCCAGTTCCTCCTCGACACCGCGGGCGAGCTCGTCGAAGGACGCCTTGCGCGAGGCCATCTCGAAGCGCAGGCGCGCGTCGAGCGATCCTGCCTCGGCGATCTCGGCGTGTGTGGCCTCCACGTCGACACCCAGGCGGTCGACATCGAGCTGCGGCTTCGACACCTCGAGCCAGCTGATGAGCCCTTCATCGAACGACCGCTTCTGCCGCGCCAGCACTTCGCGTGTTAGCGTCAGCTGCTGTTCCTTCAGCGCGAGCTGGGCGCGCAGCGTGCGCTGGCGTTCGTCGAGCCGCGCGCGCTCCTGCTCGTCGGCCCGGCGCTGGTTCTCGAACTTCAGCCGTTCGTTGCCGAGACGTGCCTGCCCGCCCGAGAGGCTGGTGCCGAGCGAGTCGCGCTCGGCGCTGCGGTCGCCGACCTGCTCCGAGCCGATGGTGAAGAGCGCGGCGCCGGCGGTCACCTTCGCCGACTCACGCACCAGCACGCTGGTGACCGTACCGTCGTGCAGGGTACGCACCGGGTCGGCGCCGCTCTGGGCGACGACGACAAACGGCGCGCTCACCGATTCCGGCACGCGCACCGTCACCAGCACGACGATGCCGAGCGCGAACAGCGCCAGCAGTACCGTGGCAAGCGCACGTGCCGCCCAGGCGGGCGGCGCCGACTCGAGGAAGGGCAGTTCGTCGGCCATCAGCCCGCCACCCCCAGTTGCTGGCTCGCGAGGTAGTAGTACAGGCCGCGACGTGTCATCAGATCGTCGTGGCTGCCCTGTTCCACCAGCTTGCCGCGTTCGAGCACAAGGATGACGTCGGCGTTGCGCACGGTGCTGAGGCGATGGGCGATCACGAACGCCGTGCGCCCTTCGAGCAGCGAGTCGATGTTCTGCTGGACCGCGCGTTCCGACTCGGTGTCGAGCGAACTGGTGGCTTCGTCGAAGATCAGGATCGGTGGCTTGTTGTAGATGGCGCGAGCAATGGCAATGCGCTGGCGCTGGCCGCCCGAAATGGCGAGGCCGGTCTCGCCGATCTTCGTGTCGTAGCCAAACGGCAGCCGTGCGATGAACTCGTGCGCGCTCGCCACCTCCGCCGCCCACAGCACCCGTTCCATGTCCGGCTCGTACTCGCCGAAGGCGATGTTGCGGGCGATGGAGTCGGTGAACACGTACGAATCCTGCAGCACGAAGCCGATCTGGCGGCGCAGGTCGCGGTAGTTCAGCGACTTCTGGTCGAGACCGTCGAACAGGATGGTGCCGTCTGTCGGTTCGAGCAGGCCCGACAGGCACTTGGCCAGCGTCGTCTTACCCGAGCCGCTGCGGCCGATGATCGCGACGGTCTTGCCGGCCGGGATGTCGACGGTGAGGCCCGAGAGGATGGGCGGCGCCTCCGGGCCACCGTAGCGGAAGCCGACGTTGCGCAGCGACACCTGGCCGACCAGCGACTTCACCGGGCGCAGGACGGAACGGTCGTTCCCCTGCTCGGGCTCGTGCTGGAACACGTCGTCGAGCCGGTTCAGCATCACCTCGCAGCGCTGCAGGTTGTCCCACAGCGTCAGCAGGTTGCGAATCGGCACCGTGGCGAGCGCCACCAACGAGTTGAACGCCACCAGGCCGCCGATCGACAGCGAGCCGTCGAGCACCTGGTAGGCACCAGCCCAGAGGAACAGGCCGACGCCGAGGAAGGTGACCGCTTCGATGGCGCCTTCGTAGCTGAGCGCGAAGTAGTCGGCCTTGAAGATCTTGCCGGCAACCTGGAGGAACTGTTCGAGCAGCAGGCGGCGGAAGGCCGACTCGCCGCCAAGCGCCTTCACGGTCTCGATCCCCTTGATGGCGTCGATCTGATACGAGTGGTACTTGCTGAACTGCTCCTCGAGATCGACGAAGGTCGGCCGCAGCAGTTTCGTCGCTGCCACCATCAGCGCCCCGTAGAGCGGCGCCGTGGCGAGGAAGACCAGGGTGAGCCACGGGCTGTAGGCCGCCATCAGCGCCACCGTCGCGGCGAGCTGGGCGACGCCGGTGATGCCAGCGATGCCGTGCTGCACCAGAAAGTCGCGCACCAGCCGCACACCCTCGAGCCGGCGCTGCAGGTCGCCGGTGCGCCGCGTCGCGAAGTACGACATCGGCAGTGACAGCAGGCGTCGTGTCAGCAGGTCGAGCGACGCCGCATCGATGCGGACCGCCGACCAGCTGAGAAGATAGCGCTGTGCCAGCAGCGACGCCACGATGAACACCATCGTCACGCCCATGCCGGCAATGAGCAGCTTCAGGAGTTCGGTGTCCTGTTCCACCAGCACCCGGTCGACGATGACCTGGGTGAAGACCGGCAGCACCATCTGCATCACCGACACGACCACGGCCAGGCCGAGGGCCTGCAGCAGCACGCCGCGATGCGGCTTGATGAGCGGCGCCATCCAGTCGAGCAGCCGCGTCGATTCCGGCGCCTGCTCGAAGGCCGGCGTGTAGTCGAACAGTGCGGCGTAGCCCGACCACTTCTCGAGGAACTCGGCGCGCGTGAACCGGCGATGGCCAACTGCCGGGTCGGCGACATAGACGTGGTTCTTGCGAACGTTCGTCAGGACGATCCAGTGATAGTCGTCCCAGTGCACGATGGCCGGCAGCGGCATCTTCTCGAGGTGACGGGCCGACGCCTTGACGGCGCGCGTCGCGAGGCCGAGCTCTTCACCGGCGCGGCACAACGAGCGCAGGCTGGTGCCGTCGAGGCCGGTGTTCACCAGTTGACGAATGCGCGCCAGGCTGACGCGACGTCCGAAGGCGCGGCTGACCATGGCGAGGCTTGCCGCCCCACAGTCCATCTCGTCGATCTGCCGGATGATGGGCACGCGTCGGTCGCGCCCCTTCACGAAGTGTCCGTCTTCGGCGAACGGCGCGTCGGCGGCGCTGTCGAGGTCTTCTTCGCCCCGATCGGTCTGGGCGGCGCTCACCGCTTCCTGCGCCACCGCAGACGCCGGCAGGATTTCCTCGGCGATGTCGGCCGGGACGTCCGCCGTGGTGAGGTAGTCGTACTGGGCGATGCGCTCGTCGAGCCGGGCCTTGAACTCGGGCAGCGAGGCGCTGAGCCTGGCAATGGAATCGCCACTGAGCGTGAGCAGGCGCACCCGCGTCGTAGCTTCGACCGTGGCGCCGCGCGGAGTGCCGCGGGTGGCCGACACCTCGCCGAAGTACTCGCCGGCGCCCAGGGTCATGATGCGCGCCGGGCGGCCGCCGTCGGTGTGCCAGCTGCGTACCCGGCCGTCCTGGATGAGGAACAGCGGACCGGCCGGGTCGCCTTCGCTGTAGATCGTCTGTCCGGCCTCGACCGTGACCGCTTCGAGTTCGGCGAGCACCACACCGACGACCGCCGCCGGCGGCAGCCGCGCGAAGGCGGGAAACCCTTTGAAGAAGCCGGCGAGCCGCGCGTGTTTCAGCTGCAGCTCGAGATAGGTGCGGATGTCGGGGTGCTTGTCGACGAGGGTGCGGAACTCCGCGGCGTCGAGGCGCAGCGCCAGGACGTCGGTGCTGGCGCGGACCGAATGCGGTCGCGGTGCACTCTCGAGCAGTTCGATCTCGCCGAAACTGTCGCCGGCACGAAGGACGTTCAGCGGCACGTCCTCTCCGCTCTCACTGCGCTTGACGACGCGCGCGCGGCCGGAGACCAGGACGTAGAGCGCGTCGGTGGGAGCACCTTCCGCGGCGATCACCGTGCCGAAGGCGAACGAACAGGGCGTGAAGCGGCGCACCACCAGCGACCGGGTGGACTCTGGAAGAAACCTCAGGATGGGGAGTTCGCCGAGTACGCCTTCCTCGCTCACGCTGCCGGGCGAGAATAACACAGCCATTCGGCCGTTACGCCGGGCGGTCGCCGGCTACCAGGTGTGTGCCTGCGCCGGCTCAGTGCGCCGGCTCAGTGCGCCGGCTTTTCGAGCCACGTGACGTGCGAGAAGATCGCCTTCTGTCCGAGGCTGTCCACGATCGCGCGTTCGGCGCGGCTCCGGATCAGCGGGTCGTCGAGCGACGGCGGCATCTTGCACAGGACCATCGCCACGGTGAGGCGCCCCGCGAGGTCGACCGGACCGACCAGTGTGTCGACACCGCCGCTCAGCACCACCTCGCGCAGCGGCTCCTCGAGATCCGCGAGCACCGCACGCACGTCCTCGATCGGCTGGCCCGCTTCCATCGCCACGTCACTGAGCGTCATGCCGTCTTCACGCACGCACAGCGCGGCCTCGGCAGCCGCGTCCGCCGTCGCGAAGGAGAGACGTTCGAGATCGACGCGCATCCACTCGAGTCGCGAGCGATCGACGCGTGCGGCCATCGACTCGTCGTCGGCCATCCGTGCGGCTATGGCCTGGAAACCGGCGTCGACCGCCGCGAGCCGACGCAGGCGGCTATCGAGCCGCTCCGCGGCAATGCCGTCGAGCCACGCCGGCCACGCCTGGTGCACGCGGTCGACGATCGCCTGCACCGCGTCCGGCTCGACCGGTTCCTCGAGCGCGTCGGCGAGCGCCGCGCGCGCCGCGAGTTGCTCGGTGAAGCGGAGGAACAGTCCCGAACAGAGACCCTCGGCGCGGACGAGCGCGTCCTCGGCGGCTACGGCCACCGGGTCGAGCGCGACCTCGTCGTCACTTGCCCGCAGCAATTCGCGAATGAGGATGTCGGTCCACAGCTCCATGGTCAGCCCGGTCCGGGCCAGCCACTCTTCGGTGTCGTCGATTGTCAGCAGATCGCGCTCGTAGCGGAATGCCGTTGCCGCCGCGTCCACGTCGGCACTGTTGGGCCAGTCGTTCAACCGTTCGGCCCGCGCCACCAGCGCCGCACCGCGCGTCAGCCGCTGGTCGAACCGCGACCAGTCCCCGCGGATCATGGCGGCCAGCACCATGTCGAGCCAGCTGTAGGTGTGGGCGGACGTGCTGAACACGGGCGTGAGCCAGGTGTCGGCGGCGAGACAGGATGCGGGCATCAGCGGACTCTGGACCGTCGGCGATTATAGCGGCCACATCGGAGCGTATGGCCGAGTTCGACGCGATCCGCGTGCTACGATTTGATGTGCAGCTGAGTAATTCTTTGATGTTTTTGGAGCGTTTTGATGCGTAGCTTCCGACTTCTCACGACCGTCGCACTCCTCCTGATGGTCACCGCCGCCACCTCCTTCGCACAGACTCCGCGCTCGCGGGTGGTCTACCACGATGCGAAGAAGCTGGGCGGTGCGACATCCTTCTATCTGCAGCGGCCGCTCACCGACGCTGCCAGCCTGAAGACGATGGCCGAGACCCGCGGCATGGAGAACGACATCCGCCGCGTCCTCGCCGAGGGCGGCGTTGGCGACGCTCGCCTGGTGGCGACCGACGTGCTCGGTGTGATGAAGGGCGGCTTTTCCACGCAGCGCAAGGGCGGCGTGTGCAGCGTGGAAACCGCGGGTGAGGGCGAACTGGTCGAGTGTTCGTTCAAGCCGGGCGACACGCTGCCCTGGATGGCGTACCGGCCGGGCGCCGGCGCCGGCACCCGGACGCCGCACGTCCTGAAGAACTTCCGCTGGGCGGGCGATGCCCCGTTCGAAGCCTTCCTGTTCCGCGCCTACTCACGCGGCCGCACCTACTCGATTCTCATCCCGAAGCCGTGCGGCAACCTGAGCATCACCGAGACGCGTCCCGAGCTTCGCGTGGCGAAGGTGGCGCAGGCGGACACGTTCACGCCGGGCAGCCAGGTTGCCTTCAACATCACTGTGTGGAACGCCGCGCCGGCCGGTGCGGGCACCGCCACCAACGTGCGACTTACCGACGCGCTGCCCACGGGCGGCGGGCTGGCGTGGGCGCCGGTTGTCACCGGTGGCCAGACCTGCGCGATCGCGGGCTCGACGCTGTCGTGCGCGTTCGGTTCGCTGGCCGCCGCCGAGTTCAGGACCGTGACCGTCGTCAGCGCGACGCCGACCCCGTTCGCCGCCTGCCAGGTGCAGCAGAACACTGCGAACGCCACGGCCGACAACGCACACCCGGCCGAGGGTCGCGCCGTCTCGGTCTGCGTGCCGCCAGTGCTCGAACTGACCAAGGGGCCGAAGAACGGCACCTTCCAGATCGGCTCGCCGGTCAGCTACACGATGACCGTGAAGAACGCCGCTGCCCCCGGTGGCAGCGCGGCGACGCGCGTCGTGCTGACCGACACGCTGCCGACCAACGGCGGCCTCGAGTGGGCGACCGCCACGCCGTCGTCGTGCCGCATCACCGGCGCGGCCCTGCAGTGCGACCTCGGCACCGTCGCCGCGCAGCAGACCGTCGCGATCACGGTGACCAGCAAGCCGGCACCGTTCGCCGCGTGCGTGGCCCAGCCGAACAGCGCCCGGGTCAACGCCGACGGCGGCATCAGCGCCACCGACAGCGCCACGCTGTCGTGCGCGCCGCCGCAGCTTGCGGTGGAGAAGACCCCGGATAACGGCACCTTCTCGCAGGGTGGCCGGGCGACGTTCACCATGGTGGTGAAGAACGTGGCAGCTGCCGGCGCCAGCCCGGCAACCGCCGTGAAGCTGGACGATACGCTGCCGACCCGTGGCGGCCTCACCTGGGAGAACGCCACCGCGAGTGCCGGTTCCTGCCAGTTGTCGGGCGCGAACAAGGGCTCGCTGGCCTGCGACCTTGGTGCAATCGCCGCCGGTCAGGCCGTCACCGTGACGGTGACCAGCACGCTGAAGACACCGCGCAACGCCTGCCAGTCGCAGCCGAACCCCGAAGCTCGCGTCACCGCCGACGGCGGCCTCAGGGCGCAGGATGGCGGCTCACTGACCTGCGAACAGCGCTTCGGCTTCTTTGCCGACGGCTTCTTCGGCAAGGACCGTCGCGTCCGTCCGATCGACGGTCGCCAGACGCTCGCCGGCGACGCGGTGACCTCGAACGTCGGCCCGGCCGGCGGTGTCGACTTCGCCCAGTGCTCGCCGATGTTCGGCTTCAACATCGGCCTGGCCAAAGAGCTGAAGAACAACTGGGAACTCGCCGGCACGGCGGGGCTCGCGATGAGCGTTGTGCGGGCCGACGACAAGGTTCGTGAACATGAAGTGACGCTCGACGTCGAGGCGAACAAGTACCTCACGCGTCGCGGTGGCGCCTTCATCGGCACCGGCGTCTCGATGTGGGACCTCTTCCACAGCGACACGGTCACGCCGGCGTGGCTCGTCCACTTCGGCTTGCCGATTGGCAACAGCCCGGTGCACCAGATGCACTTCGTCGGCGAAGGACGCCTGTTCATGCGTCAGCTCGACGACGTGTCGAACAACTACCAGTTCTGGGGCGGTCTCCGGATGAAGTTCTAGCGCTCGCGTCCGGTCGAACCACCAGCCTCTCCCCGGGGCAGGTGGTTCGACTGGACGTTCACGCTCGTCAGCTAATGCTAGAGCTACGCATGCCGATTACAGCCTCGTCATGCTCCCTGATCTCACCGCGGCTCCCACCCCGCTCCTGCTCACCCCTGCACTGCCTGACGTCGCCTTGCCCGACCACGCGCCGCCGCCGAAGACAGGGCTGCCGTCGCTCGGCGACCTGCTCGTGCTCGACGGGGTGATTTCGCCACGGCAGCTCGATCTGGCGACGGCGCGGCAGCAGGCAACCACCCCGCGGCGAAAACTGGGCGAGGTGCTGATCGAGGAGCGCATGACCTCCGAACAGCGCCTGCACGACACCGTGAAGGCGCACGGCGGCGAGTTCCCCTTCGGCTGGCTGCTGGTGCTGCTGGAACTGCTCACACCCGAGCAGCTCGACGAGAGCCTGGCCTATCAGAAGTCGCATCCGGGCCAGCGCATCGGCGAGATCGTGCTGCTGAAGGAGTTCGTGCCTGAGCGGCAGTTGCTGCTGGCGCTGTCGTACCACTTCGATCGGGCCTACATCGAGCCGGACCTGGCGGTCATCGATTTGAAGCTGCTCAGCAAGGTGTCGGTGCCGTACCTCAAGAGCCGTGAAGCCATTCCGGTGTTCACCGACGGTAAGGTGGCGACCGTCGTCACGCAGGACCCGTCGCGCACGGAGCTGATCCGGGAGTTCTCGGCCACGCTGCGCATGCCGGTCGAACTGGCCATCGGCCCGCGCGACGCGATCATGCAGGCAATTACGGACTACGAGCACTTCCATCGCAGCCCGAAGTCGCCCATCGACAACGGCGAGGACAACGTCGTGGCCATCGTCGACTACCTGTTCACCCGCGCCATCCGCGACAAGGCGAGCGATATCCACATCGAGCCGATGCAGAACCGCGTGCGTGTGCGCTACCGCGTCGACGGTGAACTGGTGCACCGGACGGACCTGCCGGGTTACATCGGGCCGAAGCTGGCCAGCCGCATCAAGGTGCTCTGCAATGCCGACCTCGCCGAGCGCCGAAAGCACCAGGGCGGACGCATCGTCTACACGATGGGCGACGAGCAGGTCGACATGCGCGTGTCGATCTACGTCACCGTGCACGGCGAGAACATCGTCATCCGCATCCTGAACAAGCAGACCGGCGTGCTGCCGATCGAGAAGCTCGGCATGCTGCCGGCACTGCTGCAGCGCTACAAGGACTCCGTCCTCGAGGTGCCGACCGGTGTCGTGCTGTTCACGGGGCCAACCGGCTCTGGCAAGACCACGTCGCTCTACAGCTCCATCAACTACAGCAACAAGCCGGGCGTGAAGATCATCACGGCCGAGGATCCGGTCGAGTACCTCGTTGACGGCCTCGTGCAATGCTCCATCGACCCGGCCGCCGGCCGCGACTTCGAGAAGACCCTGCGCGAAATCGTCCGCCAGGATCCGAATGTGATTGTCGTCGGCGAAATTCGCGACAAGCTGACCGCCAGCATTGCCATCGAGGCGGCGCTGACCGGACACAAGGTGTTCGCGACCTTCCACACCGAGGACTCCATCGGCAGCCTGATCCGGCTGCTCGACATGGACATCGAGACGTTCCTCATTTCCTCGACCGTGGTCTGCGTGGTTGCGCAGCGCCTCGTGCGTCGCATCTGCCCCGACTGCAAGGTCGTCACGACGCCGACGGCCTACGAGCTCCGGACGCTGGAACTGAATCCGGACGACGTCGCCCGGCACGTGTTCTACCGCGGGGCCGGCTGCCACACGTGCAACCGCACGGGCTATCGTGCCCGCGTCGGACTCTACGAACTCCTCATGATCAACGGCTCAATCCGGGAGATGGTGCTCGAAAAGCGTTCGGCGCACGAGATTCGTCGGCACGCGCTGCAGGCCGTGAATCTCTATGGTCTGCAGGAAGACGGCATTGCCAAGGCGCTGCTCGGCTGGACGACGCTGGAGCAGGTCATCCGGCATACACCGCGTGTGGCCGAACAGCGCTCGCTCGACGCCATCCTGGCGTTTGCCCAGCAGACCGCCTGAACGGAGCCGTCCAGCTTCCGTACACGCGCTGACGCCCTGGCTTTCGTACCGTGGCACGAGGAGCAGGGCAGGCGATAGGTGGATAAACGGAACGCGTGTGTATACTCTCGCGTCACCCAATTCACCCGGATCTGGTCCGAGGAGAGCTTTACATGAAGATGCGCGTTATTTTGGCACTGGCGATGTCCGTTGGCATCGCCGCGTGCGCCCAGCAGCAGGCCGCTCAGCAGCCGGCAGCTACCGAACAGAAGGCCGCTCCGGCCGCTCCGGCCGCTCCGGCGGGCGGCGGCCTGGCCGGCTCCCCCGAGCAGCAGGCCAAGCAGGCTGAACTCGAGAAGAACACGCCGCAGCTCAAGGTCACGGAGGAAACCCTCCGCCTGAACGTGCCCGGCCAGACCATTGGTGAAACCGTCGGCGTGGCGAAGAACTCGCAGGGTCACCTGTTCGTGTTCAGCCGTACCGGCAAGACCGCCACGGTCAAAGGCAGCGCCGCCTCGATGCTGTTCGAGTTCGACCAGAACCTGAAGTTCATCAAGGAGTGGGGCCCGAACAACTACGCCTCGGGTTTTGCGCACACGGTTCGTGTCGACAAGAACGACAACGTGTGGATGACCGACGAAGGCGCCAACATGATCGTCAAGTTCCGTCCCGACGCCAGCGTCGAGATGGTGCTCGGCCGCAAGGAAGAGCCGCTCGACTGGCTCGAGCGCTTCGTCGAAGAAGGTGATCACCTCGAGGGCACGCCGAACCCGCGTCCGTGGGTGTTCAACCGTCCGACCGACGTCACCTGGGACAACAGCGGCAACATCTTCGTGACCGACGGCTACAACAACTCGCGCGTTGCCAAGTTCGATGCCAAGGGTAACTGGGTGAAGGCGCTCGGCGAACGCGGCAACGCGCCCGACCAGTTCAACACGCCGCACGGCATTGCGTCCGATGCCGCGGGCAACATCTACGTGGCCGACCGCGGCAACCGCCGCGTCCAGGTCTACGACCCCGAACTGAAGCGTCTCCGCATCATCGAGGGCATGGGCGCCCCGTGGTCGGCGTGCATCTCGCCCGGCCCGACGCAGCACCTCTTCACCGGCGACGGCAACGGCAAGATCTACAAGTTCGATCTGGACGGCAAGCTTCTGGGCTGGGCCCAGACGTCCCAGAACCACGGCCAGAGCGGCTGCCTCGTGCACGAACTGCACTGCGAGTCGGACACGGTGCTCTACAAGGGCGACTGCTCGACCTGGACGGTCGAGAAGATGACCATCGGCCAGTAGGCGCGTCAGCGCCCAGACAAAAGGCCCGGTTGCTCACGCAGCCGGGCCTTTTGTCGTTTGGGCCGACCTGAAGGTCGGCAGCTACGGGCGTGCGACCAACGACCAACGACTACGCCTTCCTCCTCAACGAGAAGAAGGCGATCACCACCCCCGCCACCAGCAGCCACTGCCGCTCGGTCGACGCGGTGAACGGGTCTTTCGCCACCTTCAGGTCCATGCGGCGGCGGGTCATCTCGCCCTGGTCGTACATCTCGTCGTACTGCCGGACGATGGCATCGCGTTCTTCGACGGCGCGGACATCGTCACTCAGGCCGAAGCCCAGTTGCGGCGGCAGCACCGGCAGCCTGTCCGTCGGGTCAACCGCCCAGTTCACCGTCTTCACCAGCAGGCTGCGCCCCCGGTCAGGCGGCCAGGCGAACACCAGACACAAGGCGGTCAGGAACAGCACCCAGGCGCGCACACCGGAGACGTTCACGCAGCACTCCCATCGGTCTGGCTGGCGGCCACCGCTGTCGCGTCGCCGTCCCACAGGAAGGTGCGGACGTGATGTCGGCAGCACTCCGGCACCTCGCGACGCAGCAGCGCCAGGACGTGCGACGCCTTGCTGAGGAAGTCTTCCGTGGCCTCGACGACAACGCGGTGCGGATGCCCGCTCCACTGCTGCAGGATGCGCTCGTCGATGGCGCTGGCCTCGGCCATCGACTCGATTCGCAGCGGGTTGTCCTGGTTGTAGGCACGCTCGGAGGTTGGCGTGCGCAGGTGAATCACCGTGTTGTAGCGCGCGAGTTCGGCCTCGCGCGTGGTGCCGACTGCGGTGAACAGGTCGCCAGGGCCGGTCCAGTAGGCCGAGCAGTCGACCGTGCCGCGGTCGCAGAGCACCACGGCCAGGTTGTCCTGGCTGACCGTCGACTCCAGTTCCCGCTGCACGTGGAAGATGGCGCGCTGCGCCGCCTGCTGCACCGCCTCGCGGTGGTTGCGCGGAAAGCGGCCGCCGAACACGATCCCGGCCGATTCCGGCAGCGTCTTCACGTGCTCACAGAAGAACAGGCGAATCAGTTCGAGCACGGCGCTCTTGCCCGCCCCTGGGCCGCCAGTCAGCACGACACGGCGCGGCGTATGCCGCTCGACACAGTCGCAGGGTTTCATAAAGGCAGCCTGTGCAAGTGTAGCGAACTCCCTCGTGCTAGAATCCGCCGAGTTTTCACATGATCCTGACACGAATCTCGCGCGTCCTCGCGGGTGCGGTCCTTGGCGTCGGCTTTCTTGCGGCCGGATGCAGCGGAGGCGGCGCGTCTCCCACCACACCTTCCCCTTCACCGTCGACGACCACCGCCACCGTTGGCGGCTCCTGGTCCGGTACGGCCACCGACTCGTCGGGCGCCGGGCTCATGACCTGGGCGCTGACACAGTCGGGCACATCGTTCTCCGGAACGCTGACCATGACTGACAACCAAACGGGGACGAAGGGCACCGGTACCGTGTCCGGCACCGTATCCGGCTCCAGCGTCAGCTTCACGATTGCCGTGCCGGCCGGCGGCTTCGACGGCAGCTACACCACGTGTTCGGCGAGCGCCTCGGGTTCCGGCACTGTCTCCGCGTCGTCGATGAGCGGCAGCTACACCGGCACGAATTCCTGCTCGGGCAGCGTTTCCGCTGGCACCGTCACACTGAGCAAGCAATGACACCATCACGCATCATCGGTTTCGTTCTCACCGCCGCGATGGGCCTCGGGTCGGTAGCGTCGGCGCAGGTTCTCGAAACGGAGCGCATCCAGCCGCTGCTCGGCGTCGGCACCGCGCCCACCACGGGCGGTGGCGGCAGCACCAGCAGCAGCAGCGCAGACCCGTTCTTCGACGACTCGGTGCTGCAGGAAGTCCGCTTCACCATCAACTCGAAGGACTGGGCGACGCTCAAGGAGAACTACCTCTCCAACGAGTACTACCCCTGCGACTTCACCTGGCGCGGCCAGACCGTGCGCAACGTCGGCATCCGCTCACGCGGCACCGGCAGCCGCAGCGGCGTCAAGCCTGGCCTGCGCGTCGACTTCGACCGCTACACCAGCGGCCAGCGCTTCCTCGGCCTGAAGTCGTTCGTCATGCGCAACAACACGCAGGACATGACGAATCTGCACGAGCGTCTGAGCATGCAGTTGTTCAGGCGGATGGGCGCCGAGACCTCGCGTGAAACACACGCGAAGATGTACGTGAACGACGAATACGTCGGGCTGTTCACCGTCGTCGAATCGGTCGACAAGGACTTCCTGAAGCGCTACTTCGGCGAAGACAGCGGGTATCTCTACAAGTACGACTACCCGGCGGACGGCACACCGTACTACTTCGAGGACCGCGGCTCGGACGGTGCCGCCTACGTGCCGCTGCCGTTCAAGCCGGAGACCAACGAAACCAATCCGCGCCCCGAGATCATCGCGCAGTGGGTGCAGGCGGTG
The DNA here is from genome assembly GCA_043743165.1 of Acidobacteriota bacterium. Lineage (GTDB taxonomy): Bacteria > Acidobacteriota > Vicinamibacteria > Vicinamibacterales > CAVVIG01 > CAVVIG01. The sequence goes on along the minus strand of JAYTXA010000025.1, from coordinate 44,951 downwards.
AACCAGTCGAGCACGGCGGCGTTCCAGAGTGCGGTGGGCGAGTACCTCGACTTCCAGAAGTTCATTCGCCACGTCGCGGTCGAGGTCTTCATCGGCGACTACGACGGCTTCATCGGCAATTACGGCATCAACAACTTCTATGTCTACCGCTTCGACAACCAGAAGCGGTTCCAGATGATTCCGTGGGACAAGAGCGAGGCGTTCAAGGCCGGACCCGAGTCGTCGATCTTCCACAACCTGAACGATGTGGGCGAGGCGCAGCGCAACCGCCTGTTCACGCGCATCCTCTCGTATCCGGAGCTGTACACGCTCTATCTCGACACCCTGACGCAGATCGCCAATTCGACGGCCGACGGCAACTGGATCGAGAACGAGGTCCAGCGCGAGTACCAGCAGGTGCGCGACGCGGCTCGTGCCGACACCGCCAAGCCGTACAGCAACGACGACTTCGAGAACTCGGTGCAGGGCCTCCTGAACTTCGTCCGCAATCGCAGCGCGCAGGTTCTGGCGCAGGTCGCCGCCGCCCGTCGCTGAGGCGCGCATTCCGCGACACCGAACGCCACCACGTCGGTGGTCTGTAGCTGCCGACCTTCAGGTCGGCCTCGCCTGCGGACCTGAAGGGTCCGCGGCTACGCTGCCCAGAATCGAAAACCGCGCTAGTCTGAGCGGCGGTATGCCCGGCTCCCTCAGAGGACAGGTCACGGCGACGACCCTTCGGCTCGATGCCGAAGGGCGCATCGTGCTGTGGCCGGATACCGCGCGAGACCTGTTCGGACGCGCCGCTGCTGACGCGGTGGGGCAGCCGCTGGCGTGTGTGATCGAGTCGCGGCAGCGCGGCGCCTGCGAGAACGTCGTGGCTCACCTGTGCCGCGAGCCGAAGCGCGGCGCGGTGCACACGCTCGACCTGCTCGCCCAGCATGCCGGCGGTTCCACCTTCCCTCTGGAGTGTTCACTCTGGTGCGCGGACGACCCGGCGATGCCCGGCGGCGTCTGCTTCGAGGTGCTGCTGCGCGATGTCGGCCATCGCGTCGGGCTCGAGCAGGACCTGCGGCAGGAGCTGCGCGACCTGCGGCAGGTGTCGGCGGCGCAGCGGCAGGAAGTGAAGGAGGTCCGCGCCCGCCTCACCGAGATCACCGAGACGATCAACGAGGTGTTCTGGATCGCGGATGCCGACGTCACCAGGGTGATGTACATCAGTCCCGGCTACGAACGCGTCTGGGGCCGCTCGTGCGCCAGCCTCTACGAGGACCCGCGGTCGTTCATCGAGGCCATCCATCCCGACGACCGCCAGCGTGTGGCTGACGACCTGCTCGCGCAGCGCCGCGGCCTGCCGTTCGATCACGAGTACCGCATCATCAGGCCGGACGGCACCGTACGGTGGGTGTGGGACCGCGGCTTCCCGATGAAGAACGCCGACGGTTCGGTCAATCGCTACATCGGCGTCGCACAGGATGTGACCAGGCGCCGGGCCAGCGAACTGGCCCTGGGTCGGCAGGAGATGCTGGACGCCATCGGCCACATGGCCGGTGGCCTGGCGCACGACTTCAACAACATCCTCGGCGTCGTTGTTGGTCACCTCGACCTCATTGCGCTCTCGACCTCCCCTGGGTCGGCTGGACGCGAGAGCGCCGACCTGGCTCTCGACGCGGCGTTGCGTGGAGCGAGGCTCGCGCGTCGCCTCCTCGGACTCGCGCGACGTGAACCGATCGCGCGCACCACCTTTGATCTGGCGGCGGCGGTGCGTGGCCTCGTCCCGCTGCTCGAGCATGCCGCCGGGAGCGATACCGGGGTGACGGTGCGTGCGGACGCGGCGCCGCTCATCGACGTCGATCCGGGCGAATTCGACGCCGCCCTCATCAATCTGATCGTGAATGCGCGAGCCGCGATGCCGGCCGGCGGGCAGCTCACCATCAGCACCGAAGCCATCGACCTCGGTGCGGACGCCGCGGCGGAGTTGTCGTTGCCGCCGGGCGGGTATGCCGTGTTGAGTGTGCACGACACGGGGTGCGGCATGAGCGAAGCCGTGCTGAGGCGGATCGGTGAACCGTTCTTCTCGACTCGCACCGGCCGCGAAGGCACCGGTCTCGGCGTCTCGATGGTGCATGGGTTCGTTCGTCAGTCGGGCGGCACGATGCAGGTGCAGAGCCATGAAGGGTCTGGCTCGACCTTCCGCCTGATTCTGCCCATGGTCGCGGCTGGGTCGGATGCGCAGGGGACGCTGCCGATCGACGTCACGGTGCCGCCTACTGACCCGGCGACGCCCGCATAGGTGCCGGCCCGCTGACGCCCGCGTGCCTCCCGTGTCACAATGCGCACATGAAGATCGGAATCATCGGTGCGGGCATGATTGGCGGCACACTGGCGCGCCTGTTGGCGCCGCTTGGTCACGAGGTGGCGGTCAGCAATAGCCGCGGGCCGGCCAGTCTTCAGGGGATGGTGGCCGAGATCGGTCCCCGGGCACGAGCCATGACCGTGAACGAAGCCGCTGAGTGGGCCGACATCGTCGTGCTCGCCGTGCCGTGGCGCACGCCCGAGGCGTTGCCGACGGCATCGGCGGTTGCCGGCAAGATCGTCATCGACGCCATGAACCCGTACCGCGCATGGGGCGGCACCTACGACCTCGGCGACTCGAGCTCCAGCGAGGAGACACGCACGCGCCTGCCCGGTGCACGCCTGGTGAAGGCCTTCAACACCATCTACTTCCGGCATCTTGCCACCGAGGGCAACACCAGTCTCCCCGAGGACGAACGCCGCGCCATCTTCGTGGCGGGCGACGACGCCGAGGCGAAACGTGTGGTGGCCGGGCTCATCCGGGATCTCGGCTTCGCGGCCGTGGATGCCGGGACGCTTCGCGACGGCGTGAAACTGCAGCCCGGCTCGACCGTCTACAACCAGCAGCTCACCGGCGCCGAAGCCCCGCGGCGGCTCGCCGAGGCCTAGTCGCACGAACAGGTGCGGCTTCCCGCCAGTTATGTGTAGCTGCCGACCTTCAGGTCGGCAGTGACGGCCGGCATAGGCAAAGAGAGCACTGATGCGTCTGGTATAGTCACGAGCTATGGAGTGGCTGAACTACCATCACCTGCTGTACTTCTGGACCGTGGTTCGCGAGGGCGGCGTGTCGCGCGCCGCCGAGAAGCTGAGCCTGGCGCAGCCGACCGTGAGCGCGCAGGTGAAGCTGCTCGAAGACACGCTGGGGCAACCGCTCTTCGACCGGCAGGGCCGCCGGCTGGTCCTCACCGACACCGGCCGGGTCGTCTACCGCTACGCCGACGAGATCTTCGGCATCGGTCGCGAGCTGATGGAGACGCTCAGGGGGCGTGCGCCGGGGAGGCCGCTGCACCTGACGGTTGGCGTCGCCAACGCGGTGCCGAAGCTGATTGTGCACCGGTTGCTCGCGCCGGCGTTCGCGGGTGAGCAGGCCGTGCACCTCGAGTGCCGCGAGGACAGCACCGAGGCGTTGCTCGCTGAACTGGCCACTCACGCCCTCGACGTCGTGATCTCCGACGTTCCCCCGCCGCCGCACGTGCGCGTGAAGGTGTTCGGACACCTCCTCGGCGAGTCCGAGGTCACGTTCTTTGCCGCGGCTCCGCTCGCCGCCAAGGTGAAGCGGCGGTTTCCGCAGTCGCTCAACGACGTCGCGATGTTCCTGCCGACTTCGTCGACCGCACTTCGCCGCTCGATCGACCAGTGGCTCGAGGCGGAAGACCTGCATCCGCGGGTCATCGGCGAGTTCGACGACTCGGCGTTGATGAAGGCGTTCGGCCAAGCGGGCACGGCGGTCTTCCCGTCGCCAACGGTCATCGAACCCGAGGTGACGCGGCAGTACAAGGTGCAGGTCGTCGGGCGCGTCAGCACCATCCGCGAGCGCTACTACGCCATCTCCGCCGAGCGCCGCCTCAAGCACCCTGGCGTGCTGGCCATCACCAACGCGGCCCGCACCGAGCTGTTCGCCTGAGTTCAGAGCTTTTGACGGCGGGCACCTGACCGGGAACGGTCACGTTGACTCAGCCGCCGAACGGCGAGTAGGCCTCGTCCACCCACGCCAGACGACGCACGGTGTGTCGCCTCAGCGTCGCGCCCGCCCGCGGCCGGGCCGTGCCTGCATCGCCACCGCCAGCAGCGTCACCCGCTCGCCGCGCGCCAGTGGCTCCCGAGCGTGCACCAGTCCCTGCGTGTGCGCGGCAATCACATCCCCCGCGCGCAACTCGAATCGTTCGACCCTGCCGTCCTCGTGGTAGCCGACGAACGCCGAACAGCCCGCCTGCCCGGCCGGAACCTGGTGCTCGAGGCAGATGAAGACGTTGACGTACACCCGCAGGCTGTCGGTGTGCGGCCAGAAATAGTCGCCTTCCCTGGTGTAGAAGACGTACTGCGCGATAAGGGCCGGTGCGACCGCCGTGTGCATCGCGGTCGCCACCGCGTCGGCGAGTCGTGGGTCGACCGCCAGCCGCCTCCCCGATGGCCCGGGGCGCTCGCCGCTGGCGCGCCCGCCCAGGAACGCACCCTGGGCTTCCCGCACGAGGGTCGCGAAACGCCGCTTGTCCAGCCAGGGCAGCGTCAGTTGCGCCACTGTCGAAGGGTGCAGGCGCCCCAGCACGCGGACCACAACGTTCCAGGCCGCCACGTGCACCGGCCGCCGGCGCGGGACGGTGCAGTCGAGCGCGAGGACGCTTGGTGCAAAGGAGAGGAGCGAGCGCAGCGGTTCGTAGTTGCCGTCGGCGCCTGGCGTAGCGAGATTGCGCGCGGACAGGGTGCGAACCAGGCGCAGGGCCAGGCGCTGCGCCGCACCTGTCCACGCGCGCTCGGTGACCACGGCCCCTGCGGCACCGAGGATGCGGGTCGTGCCACGCGCCAGTTTCGGTTTCGGGTTCAGTCCACCGATCAGGTCGTTGATGTTGATGTCGTCCTGGGGGAGGGCGTAGCCGAGGCTGGCCGAGAGGCAGATGACATCGAACAGCATCCGCTCGTTCCCGGAGAGCCCGAGACGAACGTCGGCGACGGCGGCACGGAAGCGGAGAGGAACCAGGGTGCTCACGGTAGTGGAGAAGGACCGGCCGCTGCCGGAGACGGCGGCAGCGGACCGGTGGTCAGCGTCGAATGCCGGACGCGTTCCGGACAGTGAGGTCGAGCGCTTACGGTCCGAGGTTGACCGCGCCGCCCTTGACCTTGTTGGCATCCGACTTCTTGATGCCCAGATCCTTGGTGGCCGGTTTCGCCGCCGGCTTCTTCGTGGTCTTCTGCACAGGCATGAACAGTCCTCCCGTTGACAACGTGCGGATGCTAGCACGGAGCGACGGCCGCGCAACAGGTGGTCGTTGCTCAGGCCCCAGGTTGGGTTCGAACATGGGCGTGGCCCTATAATTCCCCGTCGTCGATCACTGTTTCACGGGAGAGCCTTGTATGAAGCACGGAAATTTCTGGTGGCCCATGGCCGCCGTCGCGGTTGCCGGCCTCGCGCTGGCCACCGCACAGCCGCTGGCTCAGGGGCAGCCGACGCCCAACGCAAAGAACGACCTGCCGAATCCGTATCGCACAGTCGAGGGCTGGGCGAAGCTGCCGGAGGGGCGCACCTGGGGCTCCACCAGTTCGGTCGACATCGACAAGGACGGCACCTCCGTCTGGGTGGGGGAACGCTGCGGCACCAACTCGTGCCTGAGTTCGACACTCGACCCCGTGCTGAAGTTCGACAAGAACGGCGCGCTCGTGAAGAGCTTCGGCTCCGGTCTGGTGGTCTTCCCGCACGGCATCACCGTGGACCGCGACGGCAACGTCTGGATCGTGGACGGCAACGACAACGCGCCGCGTCCCGCTCGCGGTGCCGCGCCGGCGCCCGGTGCGCCGCCCGCGCCGCTCCCGATGGGGCCGCCTGCCGGCGCAACGAAGGGGCACCAGGTGATCAAGTTCAGCCCCGAAGGCAAGGTGCTGCTCACCATCGGCAAGCCCGGCGGCGCGGCCGCGCCCGACTTCTTCTTCCAGCCGAATGACGTCTTCGTGGCCCCGAACGGTGACATCTTCGTGGGCGAAGGGCACGGCGGCGGCAATGCCCGCATGTTCAAGTTCGACAAGACCGGCAAGCTGCTCAAGACCTGGGGCAAGCTTGGCGCGGGTCCTGGCGACTTCACGATGCCGCATGCGATCGCCATGGATGCGCAGGGACGCCTCTTCGTCGCTGACCGTTCCAACAATCGCGTGCAGATCTTCGATCAGGACGGCAAATACCTCACTGAAACGAAGGCGTTCGGCCGCCCGAGCGGGGTCTTCATCGACGGCAAGGACAACCTGTATGTCGCCGACTCCGAATCGCAGTCACGCGACGCGAACGCGTACGGGTACAATCCCGGCGTCAATCGCGGCATCCGCTTCGGCAGCGCGAAAACCCTGACGGCTGGTGGCTTCATCCCGGACCCGAAGGAAGGTGGCGCCACCAGCGCCGCCGAGGGTGTCGCGGTGGACAGGAACGGTGTGATCTACGGCGCTGAGGTCGGTCCCCGCGCGCTGAAGCGCTACGAAAAGCAGTAGGAGGCATTGGTGATGAAAAAGAGCAGTCTGGTCCTGGCGCTCGCCGCCACCGCGGCATTCGCGGCGACCACCATTGGTATGTACGCCGACGGTCCGGCGCCCATTCCGCCCGTCAACGACGTCGCGAACCCGTACAACTCGAACCACGACTTCTTCAAGCTCCCTGAGGGGCGGACGTGGGGCTCGACGAGCACGATCGACATCGACAAGGACGGCAAGTCGATCTGGGTGGCTGAGCGATGCGGCGGCAATAGCTGCCTCGATTCGGCCACGGGCCAGATCAAGGACATTGCCACGATCATGAAGTACGACGAGACCGGCAAGCTGACCAAAGGCTTCGGCAACGGCCTGCTGGTCTTCCCGCACGGCATGCACGTCGACAAGGGCGGCAACGTGTGGGTGACCGACGGCCAGGACAACGCGCCGCGTCCCGCCCGCGGTGCCGGCGGCCCGCCCGCGGCTGCGCCCGCGCCGGGTCCGGCCGCAGGCGCCACCAAGGGCCATCAGGTGTGGAAGTTCTCGCCTGACGGCAAGGTATTGCTGACCATTGGCAAGGCTGGTGGGTCGATTGCCGCCGGCGAATGCTGCTTCCAGCCCAATGACGTGATCACGTCGCCCGACGGCAAGCTGGTATACATCGCGGAAGGCCACGCCAGCACCGCTGGCTGGGTGGCGAAGGTGCTCGTGTTCGACGCCACCGGCAAGTTCGTGAAGGAATTCGGCAAGTGGGGCAACGGCGACGGCGAGTTCGACCAGCCGCACGCCCTGGCCTTCGATTCGAAGGGGTTGCTCTACGTCGGTGACCGCAACAACAACCGCGTCCAGGTGTTCGACCAGCAGGGGAACTACAAGGACAAGTTCTACCAGTTCAGCCGGCCGAGCGGCATCTACATCGACAAGAACGACAACCTGTATGTGGCGGACTCCGAATCCAAGTCGGTCTCGCGCAATCATCAGGACTGGCTGCGTGGCATCCGCATCGGCAGCCTGAAGGACAAGGACCGCACGGTTACGGCCTTCATCCCCGACCCGTCGCCTGATGCGACCGGCACCAGTGCCGCCGAAGGCGTGGTGGTCGACGCCAAGGGGAACGTGTTCGGCGCCGAAGTCGGCCCAAAGCGCGTCAGCCGCTACACCAGGAAATAGGTCTGCGAGTTATTTCTGCCGGTCGGGGAGAAATCCCCGGCCGGTTGTCGTTTTTCAACAACTTACGGCGTGTTCTTCCGGGCACACTGCTTGCTCTTCGCTCGGGCCAGAACGTGGACATCAGCCTGCCGGTAGAGCGCTCCTCCTAGGCGCACCAGGCACCCGGTAATCTGGTCTCCACGTTTTTCTTCCTTCCTCGCTCGCTGGATCCCCAGCCCTCACCTCACCATCGCCGGCCTCGCGTGTCGTCCATCGCGTCTGCGCGCCCGCGCTGGTCTGGACACGTGCGCGACTGCGGGCAGCTGATACGCCGCACGATTGCACGCAGTTCGTCCACGTCAATCGGCTTGCGCACGAACGCGCGCGCGCCCAGTTCCCGCGCCTCGCTCGCCGCTTCCAGTCCGCTCGACACCACGACGACAGGAATCCACGCAAGCGACCGATCGCCTAACTGCGCCGCGCGGAAGCGACGGCCGTCCATCACCGGCAGGTGCAGGTCGAGGATGATGAGGCAGGTCGTGGCCGTGCTGCGCAGCCGCAACAGTGCCTCACGGCCATCGCCCGCCTCCGCAACGCTGAAACCATCGGCTTCGAGCGCCACCCGCAGTACGCCCAGCAATTCGGGTTCGTCCTCGACGATGAGGACGGTGCATCGATGTTCGGCCGTCGTGGTCTCCGCCGCCGCTGCTCCAGACGTGCTCATTCAACCTTCACGAGTTGTTCGACGGCCATGGCCAGTTCAAAGGGATCGATCGGCTTCACGACGTGCATCTCGTACCCCGCTGCGAGGGCGTCGCGCCGATCGGACGCCCGCGCCAATCCGGTGAGTGCCGCCGCCGGCGTGTGCCGCCCGCGCTCGCGATCGAGTGCGCGCACGTCGTGGATGAACTGATAGCCGGTATCTCCCGGCATCCGCAGGTCGCTCAGCAGCACGTCGGGCGGGCTGGCACGGAAACGGTGGCGCCCTTCGTCGGCCGACTGCGCCGTGACCACCGAGGCGCCAAAGCGCTCGAGGCTGGCCCGCACGAACTCGAGCGCCGCGGCGTCATCGTCGACCACGAGCACCGAGATGCCGTCGAGCAGCGGCGAGCGTTCAACCAGCGGCTCGGTGGGCGGCACGGTTGCCGCCATCGGGCGCTGGGGCAGCCGCACTTCGAACGTCGCTCCGCGCCCGGGACCCGCGCTGCGCGCCGACACGGTGCCGCCGTGCATCTCGGTGAGGTGTCGCACGATGCCGAGTCCGAGCCCGATGCCTCCAAACGGCCGTGTACTGCTGCTGTCACCCTGCCGGAATCGCTCGAAGAGCAGCGGCGTTGTGTCGGCGCTGAACCCGACGCCGGTATCAGTCACTGAGAGGCAGACATGCTGATCGCACAGTGACAGCTTGACGACGACCTGTCCGTCCGCAGGCGTGAACTTGATCGCGTTCGATACGAGGTGCCACGCAATCTGCTGCAGCCGGTCCGGATCGGCGGCGATCGGCCCGATCATCTCGTCGAGATGGGTTTCGACGCGAATGCCCTTCGCGGCGGCCGCCGGCCCGAGCGCCTGCACGACGAACGTGAGGATCGGTTGCAGCAGCGTCGGCACCGGCGAGATCTGCAGTCGTCCACTGACGATGCGCGAGACGTCGAAGAGATCTTCGATGAGCTGCGACTGTGCCCACCCGGCGCGTTCGATGGCCTGGATTGCTCGCGCACTCTGCGCGGCGTCGAGCTTGCCGCCCTCGAGCAGCCGGACCCAGCCGAGGATGGAGTTGAGCGGCGTTCGCAGCTCGTGTGACAGCGTTGACAGGAACTCGTCCTCGATGCGCCCCGCGGCTTCCGCGCGCATCGACCCCCCTTCAGCTGTGCGGAGCAGTGTCTCGTAGTAGGTGGAGAGTTGGTCGATCTGTACGCGGACATGCCGCGCAACCAGCACACCGATACCGACCGCGATACCGCCGAGTACTACCGTGAGCGCAATCGACCCGACGTGTTCAATCGTCCAGACGAGCAGTGCCGGAACGACCCCGACCACGGCAAATGGAACGGCGACGATCCTGTTCAGTCGGCGTCCCATCTCTGCCCGCACGAGCAGCGTGTGTGCAAGACGTCCGCCGCATAAACCTCAGCAGCACGTAACCGGCGGCGCAGGCTACTGCTGGCGCTCGAGAACCCAGGCGATGGAGCCGACCAGCTTCTCGAGGAGCGGTCGCCGGCGCCACGCGTCAAGTGTGACCTCGTTGCTGCGCGCGATATCGGCGTCGTTGTCGAGCGTCAGGCGCGCGGCGATGGCCGCGTCGCGCACCGTGAGGTTCACCTCGTCGTTGTGCTCGAACGACCGATTGTCCAGGTTCGTAGTGCCGATAGCCGACCACAGGTCGTCCACCACCAGCATCTTCACGTGGATCATGCCCGGCGTGTACTCGTAGATGCGGATGCCGGCTTCGAGGAGCTTCCCGAACATCCGTCGGCTGGCCAGACGTACCCATCCCTGATCCGTGCCAGGGCCCGGCACCACGACCGAGATCCTGACCCCGCGCTGGGCGGTGCGGATGAGTGCTTCGCGGAAGGCCTTGTCTGGCAGGAAGTAGGGTGTGCTGATGCGGCACTCGGAGTTCGCGGCTTCGATGAGCGTCTGGAACAGCACCCGCGAGACGGTGGCGCGATCGGCAGGCGAGCTCTTCAGCGCGAACGCTCGCACGCCGTCCTGCGGGTCCTGCGCCTTGTAGGTTTCAGGGCCGGTGAGGATCTCGCCGCAGCACTCGAGCCAGTTTTCGGCGACGATGCCCTGAATCTGGGGAACCACCGGTCCTTCGACACGCGCCATCATGTCGCGCCACATCGGCTTACCGTCCATGGGCTGCGCCCACCAGTCGGCGACGCCGGCCCCGCCGACGAAAGCCACCCGGCCGTCGACGACCAGCAGTTCGCGGTGCGTGCGGTTGTTCAGGCGACCGAGGCTGTACCAGGTGATCCGCTGGTACGGTTCCACGCGGCATCCCGCCGCGCGCAACGGTCCGGCCGCCTTGCGAAACGCGCCGAAGCTGCCGATCGCATCCATCACCAGCGTGACGCGCACGCCGGCCCGCGCCCGCTCGGCCAGCGCGTCGACAAACTCGCTGCCAATCGTTCCCTTTTTGAAGATGTAGCACTCCATGTTGATGGTTTCGCGGGCGCCGCGAATGGCCTCGAGCATGGCGGGGTAGAAGCGGTCGCCGTTGGTGAAGATTTCGACCTTGTTCCCGTCGGTGAGGGTGACCAGACAGGTGGATTCGAGTACGCGGACGAAATGTTCTCCCGCCGCGTCGAGGTCGCCCTCGACGTGATAGGGGATGTGCGGCGTGAAGAGCATCACGAGGACGAGCCACGCGATGAAGGCGCCGCCGATAATCGTCAAGTACATCATCGGTGCATCGTCAGGTACGCGGCGTCAGCAGCGCTACCGGAAAGTGCGCGAAGAGGTTCCCTGCCGCCAGTTCCACGTGCCCATGCGCGGACATGCCGGCCGATAGCGTCACGCCGGTGAAGGCGTGCGCCATCGTGCAGCCTGCGAGGGCGGCCGGCAGGCGCACCGTCGTGTCGGCCCAGCAGCGGGGGCCAAGCGGAGGTGTCGTGCCGGCGCTGTCCAGGCCCGCCACGAGCCGCGGCACGCAGGCGATGATGGTGCCGGCGTCGTGCTGCCGGGCGAAGGCGAAGAGGCTCTCGGCGCGCGGCCCGGTCGTCTCCAGCGGGACGTAGCTGCCGTAGTCGAAGGTGTCGCGCCATGCACCGCGCACGGCCAGCGCGCGCGCCATCGTGAACATCTTGATGCGGCCGTCATGCCTGGACTCGACCAGCGCGGAGGCGATGTCGGGAGAGGGCGCCTCCAGTCCACGGAGGCGTTCGGCGCGCAGCGCATAGTCCACCGGCCGCCGGTTGTCCGGATCGACCAGGGACAGATCCCAGAACTCGGACCCCTGATAGAAGTCGGGCACGCCGGGCGCCGTGCACTTGATGAGGAGCTGGGACAAGCTGTTCACTATCCCGTGCTCCGCCACCCGCCGCTGAAAGGGACGCATGGTCGGCACGAAGGGACGCTTCGGGTCGAGGATGCGTTCGATGAACGAGACCACCGCCTGTTCGTAGGCCGCGTCTGGCGTCAGCCAGCTCGTATGCACCTTGGCTTCGCGGAGTGCCTTGCGGATGTACTCGGTCACCCGTCCGGTGAAGGCCGCTTCGTCCGACGCGTGGAAGGGCCAGGCGCCGACCACGGTCTGGTAGATCAGGTATTCCTCGTTGGCGTCGGGTGCGGGGCGGCCGCCGACGTCGATCTTCAGCCGGCGATTCAGGACTCGCCATCGCGACACGGCGGCTTTCCAGTCGACCGGCAGCTCCGAGAGGGCATCGAGCCGTACGCGCATGTCCTCGCCGCGCTTGGTGTCGTGCGTGCCCGTGGCCGACAGCGCCGCCGGCCAGCGCGCGGCGCGGTCGCCCATCCAGGCGTGCAGCTGCGCGGGTTCGATGCCGAACACAGTGGGGTCCGAACCGACCTCGTTCAGCGACACCAGCCGGTTGTAGACGTAGAGCGCCGTGTCCTCGATCCCCTTGGCGGCGACCGGACTGGTGATCTGCTGGAACTTGCCGACGAACCGCTGCCGTTCCTCACGCTCTTCGGTGGTGCCGGCCTCGTGCAGCAGGATGCGTTCGATGAAGTCGAACACCAGCGCGGTGAGCCCGGGCGATCGGCGCTTGGCGGCGCCGATGGCGCGTGCCACGTACTGCCGGTCATGGTCGCTGATCGGCCCGGTATCGGTGATGTAGGTGCGGTAGACCGGGAAGCAGGCGATCAATTCCTTGATGGCCGAGATGAGGCTGTAGAGCGTGAAGTCGCGGAAATGGCGATTCCGCTCCGAGAAGCAGTTCAACTGGTAGCCGAGCGAGTTGATGTCGCCGGACATCGTCTCGTGCATCACGCGCTTGCGGCAGGCATAGGCGAGGTCGTCGAAGTCGATCCGGTTCGAGCCGGTGATCAGGCGGTCGTAGATGCGATCGAAGGCGCGGCTGTTCCGCCGATCGACGAACAGGCCGTTCACGGCGGCCGCGAACTCGTAGCCGGTGGTGCCGTGCACGGGCCAGTCGGCCGGCAGCGCCTCACCGGTGCCGAGAATCTTCTCGACCACGACGAAGAGCGGTGTCGCCCCTGGCGCCTCGACACCGAGCGCCTCGGCGGCACGGGCCTGCAGCCGGCGGAGATAGTCGCCCGGCGCGAAGAGGCCGTCGACGTGATCGACCCGCAGGCCGGTGGCGGCACCGCGCCCGATCAGGTCGAAGACGAAGCGATGGACCTCGTTGAACACCACGGGGTCTTCCATCCGTAGTGCCGCCAGCTGGTTCACGTCGAAGAAACGCCGGTAGTTGATCTCTTCCGATGCCGTGCGCCAGTGCGCCAGCCGGTACGACTGACGATCGAGCAGCGCGTCGAGTGCATCGAACGTGCGGGCCTCGCCCGCCACGCCGTTGAACCAGTGCACGGTGGCGTCGAGTTGCGCGCGCAGCAGCGCGCAGCGCTCGACCAGTGTGGCGAGACGCCGCTTGACGATCTCCTTCTCGCGCGTGCGGACAGCAATCGACTCGGTATCGGACAGGCTGCGCGACGGCAGGTGGGCTGCCGCCGTGATGACGCTGCGCAACTCGTCGGCCTCGCGGGCATCGACGGCATCTCCAGCGGCGGTGAGCCAGCCATCGAGCGCCGGCGTGAGGATCGCCTCGAACGTGTCGGCTGCGATCGGAAACCAGTCGTCGAAGTAGCGCACGATGAAGGCACCGTCGCGGTAGGCGAGCTGCAGCTCGCGGCGCTCGAGCACCGCCCCGTATTGATCGCCAAGCGTCGGGATCAACACCTTGTCGGCAAGCTCATCTTTCAACGGCCGCCAGGTGATGTCGAAGAACTGCGCGTAGCGCGAGGACGGCCCGTTCTCCAGCACGTCCATCCACCACGGATTGGCCGACCGCCCGATGCCCATGTGGTTCGGCACCAGGTCGAGCACGTGTCCCATGCCGCGCTCGCGCAGCGCCGCAATCCAGGCCCAGTACTCCTCCTCTGTCCCGATCTCGGGATTCAGCCGGGTCGGATCGGCCACGTCGTAGCCGTGCGTGCTGCCAGGCACCGCCACCAGATACGACGAGGCGTAGGCGTCGCTGATCCCGAGGTCGGCGAGGTAGGACACGATGGCCGTGGCATCGCGAAAGTTGAACGACTGGTTGAACTGCAACCGGTAGGTGGCAATCGGCACACGCGCGTGGATCAGGTTCGGCTGGTTCACGGCTGAACCGTTGCAATTGAAACGCCACGTGGCGCGACCTCGGCCATGGCCCGACCGGAACCTGCCTGCCGCGCCAGGATCGACGACCCGAAGGATGCCGGCGTGATGCTGTAGTAGCCGTCAGCGGTAGTTGCCGAACGACAGCGCGACGCCGAAGTCGTGTTCGCGCAGGGCCTGCATGGCCTCTTGCAAGTCGTCCTTCGAGTTCGAGGTGACGCGCACCTGGTCACCCTGGATCGAGCCCTGCACCTTCTTGATCTTCTTCTCTTTCAGGAACTTCACGATCTCCTTCGCGGCCTCGATCGGAATGCCTTCCTGTATCTTGATGACGCGCTTGAGCGTGCTGCCGGCGGCGGCTTCCGACTTGCCGGCCTCGAAGTTCTTTACCGGCACGTCGCGGCGAACGAGGCGCGTCTGGACCACTTCCCAGAGCGCGTTCATCTTCATCTCGTCGTCGGCGGTGAGCGTGAGGGTCTTCTCGGTGGGGTTCAGGTCGATGTCGGCCTTGGCGCCCTTGAAGTCGTAGCGCTGGCCAACTTCCTTACGCGCCTGGTTCAGCGCGTTGTCCACTTCCTGGAAGTCGATCGGAGAGGTGATGTCGAACGAAGCTTGTGCGGCCATAGGAGCACCATTCTACGAAATTGCCGGTCCCGGCTTCTCAGGTACCTTCACCTTTCGCGTGTGGCGGTGGCGGGCTTCCTCGACCGAGTGGGAGTGACCGAGGTCGCTCTCGTCCTTTGCCAGCCGCGCAAGTTCCTGGTAGTGCCGGCGCAACACCATGAGTTCACGTTCGGTCAGGTCCTCGACTTCGATCAGCCGGTTGCTGGCGCCCTGCAGTGCTGCCACCAGCTCGTTCAGCTTCAGGTGGATGGCAAGCGCGTCCTTGTTCTGCGACCGTTGAATGAGGAACACCATCAGGAACGTGACGACCGTCGTGCCGGTGTTGATGACGAGCTGCCAGGTGTCCGAGTAGGCGAACACCGGCCCGAGCAGCCCCCAGAGCACGATGACCCCCACTGCGGTGGCGAACGCGGCGCTGCTGCCGGTCCAGCGGGTGACCGACGATGACAGGGCTTCGAATCGGTCGCTGAGGCTTTTGTGGTGTTTTGGCATGTCCAACTCCTTGGGCGCTGTTCATCTTAGGAGCGTTCGTTCGACCGGCATAGAATTGAGTGCGTGCCTGACGATCGTCCCCGCATCGGCATTTCGGCTTGCCTGCTCGGCCAGCCTGTCCGGTTCGACACCGGTCATAAGCGCGACCCGTTCCTGGTGGAAACCTTCGGTGAACACGTCGAGTGGGTGACGGTCTGCCCAGAGGTGGAGGCCGGCTTCGGCACCCCTCGCGAGTCGATGCGGCTCGTGCTCACCGAGCCGCAGGTGCGCGAGCGCGGCGAGCGCTACGATTCGTCGAAGATCGCCCTGCGGCTGAACAAGCAGGGGACCGACGTCACCGAACGGCTGGTGTCGTACTCGAAGCCGAGGGCCGAGGAACTGGCGGGCGCCGGGTTGAGTGGCTTCGTGCTGAAGAAGGATTCGCCCAGTTGCGGCATGGAGCGCGTGAAGGTCTACTCGCCGGAAGGGCCAGGCGAGCGCGCCGGGCGTGGCCTGTTCGCGGAGGCGCTGATGGCGCGGCTGCCGAACCTGCCGGTCGAGGAAGAAGGGCGTCTCGGCGACCCGCGGCTGCGCGAGAACTTCGTCGAACGGGTGTTTGCCTACCAGCGACTGGTGGCGCTGTTCGCCGGCCGTTGGACCGTTGGCGCCGTCGTCGCGTTCCACACCGCACACAAGCTCACGCTGATGGCCCACTCGCCGGTGGCCTACCGCGAGCTCGGGCAACTGGTGGCCGATGCCAAGCAGCGTGAGCGCCGTGAGTTCGCCGAGGAGTACCAGGCGCGCTTCATGAAGGCGATGGCCGCCATTGCCACGCCCAGGCGGCAGGCGAACGTGCTGCAGCACATGCTCGGCTACTTCTCGCAGGATATCGACCAGGACGCGCGGAACGAACTGCTGCAGCTCATCGACGAACACCGTCTCGGGAGCGTACCGCTGGTGGTGCCGATGACGCTGATGAAGCACCACGTGCGGCGGCAGCAGGTGACCTACCTGCTCGGGCAGACCTATCTCGATCCGCATCCGCGCGAGCTCAGCCTCCGCAACCACGTCTGACGTCCGGTACGTAGCTGCCGACCTTGAGGTCGGCCTTCGCTATACTGCTCCGCCATGAAGATGCGACTTGCCGCAGTCCTGTCCGTTGCGTGCCTCGCCCTGGCGGGCGGTGGCCTTCGCGCGGCGTCCCCTGAGAGTGAGGCGGCGCTTGCGCGCTTCCTGGCCGCGACCTCCCCAGCCGAGGCCGGCCGGCAGGCCGACGCGGTGGTGAAGGCCGGTGCGAGCGTGGACGAGGCGTTTGCCGCGCTGAAGCAGGGGCGCAGCTACACGGCCGACGTGCCGAAGGGCATCTCGCGCGCCACGCATCACGTCGGCGACCTCGACTTCCAGTACCAGCTCGAGGTGCCGCAGACCTACGACCCGTCGCGGCCCTGGCAGCTGCGCGTGCAACTGCACGGCGGCGTCGGCCGCCCCGACCCGGCGCCGCGCACCAGCGGCATCGGCGCCCTCGCCGGCGCCGAGCAGATCTACCTGCTGCCCACCGCCTGGAACCAGGCCGAGTGGTGGACCGACATGCAGTTGAACAACCTGCGCGCGCTCATCGACCGCGTGAAGCGCACCTACAACATCGACGAGAACCGCATCGTGCTCTCCGGCGTCTCGGACGGCGGCACGGCGTCCTACTACTTCTCGATGCGCGACTCGACCGCGTTCGCGGCGATCCTGCCGCTGAACGGGGCGATTCCGGTGCTGCGCAACACGCTGATGCGGATCGACGGCGAACTGTTCATGAACAACATGGTGAACAAGCCGTTCTTCATCGTGAACGGCGGCAAGGATCCGCTCTATCCGACGAGCCTGGTCGAGCCGTTCATCACACAGATGCAGACCGGCGGCGTCGAGGTGCAGTACCTGCCGCAGCCCGAGGCCGTGCACAACACCGCCTGGTGGCCCGAGCTGAAGGACACCTACGAGGCGTTCGTCTCCGCCCATCCGCGCAAGCCGTACCCTGACACGCTGACGTGGGAGAGCGACATGCGCGAAGCGACGAACCGCGAGCACTGGCTGGTCATCGATGCGCTGGCGCCGACCCAGAAGGAAAGCGCCCCGTTGCCCGACGTGAACGAGATCCTCGGCCCGCGCGAACCGGACTTCGGTGTCCGCGTCAACGGCTCCCGCATCGTCGGGATCGTGGCCGGCAGCAATGCCGATGCGTTCGGCTTGTTGCCCGGCGACGTCGTGACGCAGATCGACAACCGTATGGTGCCGCCCGGCATGGAGTTCCCCGATCTCTTCGTCATCTACGAGCCCGGCGCGCCGATGACGCTCACCGTGACGCGCGGCACGCAGACCGTGCCGCTGAAGGGCACCTACAAGCCGACGCCGCTGCAGCGCCGGACGCCGGTCTTCACGCACAGCCGGCCGTCGGGCCGCGTCGACCTGACGCGCGCCGGCAACACCATCACCGCCACCACTCGCCGCGTCTCCGCCTTCACCCTGCTGCTGTCGCCGGATCAGTTCGATCTGGCGCAGCCGATCACCGTCATCGCCGACGGCAAGACAGTGTTCGAAGGCACAGTGACGCCAAGCGTCCAGACGCTGCTGAAGTGGGCGGCGAAGGACAACGACCGCACGATGCTGTTCACCGCCGAACTGCCGATCAGGCTCGAGGCGCGCTGACGCCAGGGGGCGCCTCTCGCAGGCTTCGGGCTTCAGGCTCTGGGCTGCCGCCATGTCGGCTTCGGGCCAGCGGCTTTGGGCGTGCGACAATAGCAACTCGCGTGCGCTTTGCGTGTTGCAGCGTGCGCCGTTCACTGCCCAAAGCCTAAAGCCCAAAGCCCACAGCCTGTTCTTCCCATGATCGCCTTCTCCGGTATCAGCAAGCAGTACGGTCGCCAGATTCTCTTCGTCGACACCTCGTTCCAGCTCAACCCGACCGAGAAGGTGGGGCTCGTCGGCCCGAACGGCGCCGGCAAGACCACGCTCTTCCGCATGATCACGGGCGAGGAGCAGCCGGACGAGGGCGACGTCTCCGTGCCGAAGAAGCTGTCCATCGGCTACTTCCGCCAGGACATCGAGGAGATGGCCGGACGGTCGGTGCTGGATGAGGCCATTGCCGGCAGCGGCCGCGTCGGCAACCTGCACCACGAACTGGAAGAGCTGCAGCAGGCGCTCGAAGATCCGGCGCGCGCCGACGAGATGGACAAGGTCCTCGAGCGCTTCGGCGAAGTGCAGGAAGAGTACGACCACCTCGGCGGCTATGCGCTCGAAGCGAAGACGCGCGAAATCCTGCACGGCCTCGGCTTCGACGATGAGCGGATCGACGGCGACGTCGGCGCGCTCTCGGGCGGCTGGAAGATGCGTGTCGCCATGGCGCGCGTGCTGCTTGGCGAACCCGACGTCCTGCTGATGGACGAACCGACCAATCACCTCGACATCGAGTCGATCCTCTGGCTCGAGTCGTACCTGAAGTCGCGCACCGGCGCGCTGCTCATGACTTCGCACGACCGCGACTTCATGAACCGTATCGTCACCAAGATTGCCGAGATCGACGGCGGCGAAATCACCAGCTACTCGGGCAACTACGATTTCTACGAGCGCGAGCGCGCCATTCGCGAAACCAACCGTGAAGCGGCGTACGCGCGGCAGCAGTCGATGCTGGCCAAGGAGCAGCGCTTCATCGAGCGCTTCGCCGCGCACGCGGCGAAGGCCGCCCAGGTGCAGAGCCGGGTGAAGGCACTCGACAAGATCGAGAAGATCGAGCTGCCGAAGAAGCGCAAGATCGTCAAGTTCGACTTCCGCACGCCGCCGCGCTCGGGCGACCAGGTGGCGGAACTCCAGGGCGTCACCAAGGCCTACGGCTCGCGCGTCGTGCACGATCACCTGAACATGATGATTCGCCGCGGCGAGCGCTGGTGCGTCATGGGCAAGAACGGCGCGGGCAAGTCCACCCTGCTCAAGATGGTGGCCGGCGCCCTGCAGCCCGACGAGGGCGAGGTGAAGCTCGGCGCCAGCCTCAAGATGGGCTACTTCTCGCAGCAGGCGCTCGATGTGCTGAATCCTGATCTGACGATCGAGGAGCAGTTGCGCAAGGACTTCCCGCTCGAGTCGATCGGAGCGCTGCGCAGCCTCGCCGGCGCCTTCCAGTTCTCGGGCGACGACACCGACAAGAAGATCCGCGCGCTCTCGGGCGGCGAGAAAACGCGCCTCGTCATGGCGCGCATGCTGCTCGACCCGCCGAACTTCCTGGTGCTCGACGAACCAACGAACCATCTCGACCTGGCGACGAAGGAGATGCTGCTCGAGTCGCTCAGCAACTTCGAGGGGACGATGCTGTTCGTCTCGCACGACCGCGCGTTCCTGCGCGGCCTGAGCAACCGGGTGCTCGAACTGGGCGGCGAGAGCGGCACCGACGCGCAGCCGCATCTCTATCCCGGGTCGTATGTCGAGTACGTGGCGCGCACCGGTCACGAAGCGCCGGGCGTGCACGCATAGAGACATTGCCAACCGTTAATCGCCGATTGCCAATCTGAAATCCAATCTACATTCTGCAATCTGCATTTCCCCTCGAGGTTCTTACATGCTCTACCTGGCCCACTTCTCGTTCTCGTTCGAAGACAACCCGCGCAAGAAGAACGCGCAGGCCTGGCACGGCTACTTCACCGCCGTGGCAGAGGCGAAGAACGTCGCCGCCGTGCTCACCAAGTTCGAGGCGCTGGTCATCAAGTCGGCCGAATCGTCTGAGCTGTTCGCCGACGTGAAGGAGATCTTCCTCGAGTCGTGCATCGAACTGAAAACCACGCCCAGGGCCGGGTTCCTCGCACACGTCGCGCTCGAAGAGGGTGAGAGCCTCGGCAGCATCTCGACGACGCTGCCCGGCCTCGACGACAAATACGCCACGTCGTTCCACTTCGAGCCCGAAGTGGCCGATGAGGACGGCGGCTTCGATGCCGAGCCGTTCGTGGTGATGAAGAAGGTGAAGGCGACCAAGGCTGCGACGAAGACGGCGAAGAAGCCCGCCGCCAAGACGGCCGCCAAGGCTGCCGCCCCGGTTGCGGCGCCGGCGAAGAGCGCCAAGAAGCGCTAGCGCTTCGGTTGTGTGTAGCTGCCGACCTTCCGCCTTCGCAATGCTTCGGCGGACCGCCGTAGCGTTGGCGGAGGCTGGTCAGGTCGGCGCGCTCCAGCGCACCTGAAAGGTTCAGGGCTTGGTCATCCACATCGACGACGGTCGTGACTCGCGGCTGGCATCCTATGCCGGTGTCCGCGAGCCGGCATTGCTGCGCGACAGCGGGCTGCTGATCGCGGAGGGCCGCTTCGTCGTGCGGCGCCTCCTCGAACTCCCGCGGATCCGCGTGCAATCGCTGCTGCTGAACCAGGCAGCGCTGAACGCGCTCGGTGACGCGCTGGCGATGCTGGACGCGAGTACGGACGTCTACGTCGCCACGCCCGAGGTCATCACCGAGGCGACGGGTTTCAACATGCACCGCGGCTGCCTCGCCGTGGCGCAACGTCCCGCTGACGTGCCGGTGCAGACCATCCTCGACAACCACGCCTTCGTGGCCGTGCTCGAACGTGTGGTGGACGCCGATAACGTCGGCTCGGTGTTTCGCAGCGCCGAGGCGTTCGGGGTGGAGGCGGTGTTGCTCAGCCCCGGATGCTGCGATCCGTTCTATCGCAAGGCGCTGCGGACGTCGTCCGGGGCCGCGCTGGTGGTGCCGTGTGCCGCAGCCGCGCCATGGCCGGACAGCCTCGGGCAGCTTCGAGCCGCCGGGTTCGTGGTGCTGGCGATGACGCCGCACGAGCACGCCACCGACATTGGAGAGTTTGTCGCCACGTCCGCCGCCTCCGGCCGGGTGGCGGTGCTCCTCGGGACCGAAGGGCAGGGGCTGACGGAGGAGGCGCTGGCACACGCCGATGTGCGCATCCGCATTCCGATGAGCGGCACGCTCGATTCCCTGAACATCGCCACGGCCGCCGGCATCGCGCTCCATCGTCTGCACGAGGTCCGCGCAAGGGCAGAAGCGTCTTGAGCTTCGTCTTCTTCGTCATTCGTGAAGAACGCCCGTGGCGACGGCAACTGGCAGTGCCGCACAACTGGAGGTTTCATGGCAACCGTTCCGCTCATCGAGTACGACCAGGCAACCCCTGAGGTCCGCGCCGTCTTCGACGACATCATGCGTACCCGCAAGGTGGACCACGTCAACAACTTCTGGAAGGCGCTCGCCAATCACCCGGCGACGCTGAAGCGCACCTGGGCGTCGCTCTGCGAGGTGATGCAGGCGGGGGCACTCGATCCGCTCACCAAGGAGCTGATCTACATTGCGGTGTCGGTGACGAACGGCTGCGAGTACTGCACGCACTCGCATAGCGCAGCGGCGGTGGCGAAGGGAATGACGCCCGCGCAGCACCAGGAGCTGCTGGCCGTCATCGGCATGGCAAACGAGACGAACGCGCTCGTGAACGGACTGCGGGTGCCGGTCGACAAGGCCTTTCTCGAGTAGGACCAGCCCTCACGAACGCGCGTGGCGCCTGACACGCGCTCTGGTGGCCGCGCGTCGTTACTTCTTCGACCCTGCCTTCTCTTCCGCCCGCGCCCCGCGCAGGATGTTCGTCAGCGAGTAGTTTGCCTCGTGGCAGGCGTATTCCAGCATCGGCTCACTGGTGGCGCGGAACGGCACGGCGGCGCTCCACGAGCGGTCCCACGTGTCAGGGTCGTCGACGGTGAAGGAGTAGTCGAGCGTCGTTGGGCTCGCACGACGAAACCGCTCGACGATATGCAGGCGTGGGCCTGATGAGCGGAAGTGGGTGTGGTCGTCGAAGTTCGTCGTGTCGACGACCAGCGTGTCGCCCTGCCAGCGTCCGATGGAGTCGCCAAGCCACGGCCTGATCGACGCCGGGAGATGCGTCCCCCCGATGCGCACCACACGCGCGTGGTGAATCAGCTCGGAGACGATCAGAACCACCTGCGGCGTCTGGACGATCTGATAGAAGTTCTGTCCGAAGAGGCTAGGCACGAGCGGCGGTGCCGACGTCGAGACGCCGAAGGAGTTCTCCATCAGGCACCGTTCGGCGAGGCCCAGTCCCTCCGGGCCGTCGAACGCCTCCCTTGGCCGTGCCTCGGCCCTGGCCTTCGCCGTCGGCAGCAGCGGCGGCAGCCGGCCGTCGGACGGATCGGTGATGAGCGACGTCCTGCGCGAGGGCACCACGGTCTGCCGGTCCATATAGGTGTAATCGAGATCGGGCGCCATCAGGTCGTCTTCGGAGAAGTTCTTGCGAAAGTCGTCGAGCCAGGTGCGCTCGTACGCCTCAGCTTCGGCGCCCGTGAGAAAGGCCTTGCCCAGGAACTGCTTTGGGCGCTCGAGCGGTGTAATGGTGCCGTTGGTCCAGGTGCCCTGCAGGTCAGGACGCGCGGCCGCCGCACGCTGCGCCGAGGCGGGCCGGCAGGCAAGTGCCAGTACGAGTGCAATGACGAGCGTACGGGTTGCGGTCATGAGGCGGGAGTCTATATCACGAGATGGCGCGGGCGCTCTCGCCTCGCGGCACCTGCCATTCTGGCAGTAGGGGCACAGGCACGCCTCCAGTTCCCACGCGTCGATGAGTGCCGCGGCGGCACAGTGAGGACAGCGTGGGAGGGGGGCGCCCATCGATCCTGTCCGGAGATCATGTTCGACCCCGGCACTCGAACTCCGGCGCCGGCTGCCACACACGGATCCAACCCGACGGCAGCACTGGTGCGGCACAATCCATCAGACGACCGGGCCCGTGCGGGGCAGAGGGTCTTTTCGCAGCAGGGGGCGGCACTGCAGGGACCGCGACAGGTTAGGATCGGCAGCACGAGAGGACCTGCATGACCGCTGCTGCCCGACATCGCATCATTCCCACCCTCATCCTGCTGCTTATGTGCCTCGGCGTCGCCCAGACAGCAGGCGCGCAGGAGGAAACGCTCGACATGCGGCTGGAACAGGTTGCCGGTATCCAGCCGGATGCCGCGAAGGGGTTCTACGACGCGCTGCGCGGCAGCGTTGGCCGCAGCGAACAGGCGGCTGCGTGCGCGCTGCTGGCCTATCCGCTGCAGCACGCCACCGGCGTCATCGCGAATGCCGGGGCGTGTGTGGCGAACTACGACACGCTCTTCACCATTCCGGTGCGCCGCGCCATCGGGCGCCAGCGTTACGAGGAGCTGTTCGTCAACGACAACGGCGTCATGCTGGGCGTTGGCGAGGTGTGGTTCCGCTGTCAGACGAAGCCGTGCGCGATGCTCGACGCGGTTCGCATCACCGCGCTGAACACCGACGCGGCCAAACAGCCGCCGCCGAAGGGCAAGGTGCTGCTGGCCTGCCAGGTATCGGGCCAGAAAATTCGTGTTGCCGCCGACGGCCGTGGCGGTGCGTCGCTTGGCGTGTGGTACTCGCCCCGCTTCACCGGTGCGCCGGAACGCGAGTTCCTGAAGGCCGCACCGCCAGGGCCACCCACCGCCTGCGGCTCACGCACCTGGGTCTTCTCCGATGACGTGCGCACCTACACCGTGTCCGAGCTGCCGTGCGACGCCTACTTGTCGCCGCCACCCATGGGCTCGGTCGGGCGGGTGACGCTCAGCACCGACACCACGGCGGGCGGCGAACCGCTTTGGTGCCGCGAGTAGCGCACATTCCAGATGTGCGTAGCTGCCGACCTTCAGGGCCGTCTTCGGTAGAATCGCCCATGGCTGCCATCGACTACTACCGCCGCATCCTGGCCGCGTGGCAGGACGAGGTGCCAGGCGTCAGCTTCGCCGCCCGGCTGCGCGACGACGCATGACGCTGCGGGTCGACATCGTGGGAGGTGGAATTGGGGGCATCACCCTCGCGGCGGTGCTCCAGCAACTGGGCGGGATCGAGTTCCGGGTGTTCGAGCAGGCGGCCGAGCTAAAAGCGGTCGGCTACGGCCTGACGCTGCAGAAGAACGCCATCGAGGCGCTCGACACCGTCGGTCTCGGCCAGCGGGTCAGGCAACGGGGTGAGGCGATCCGCCTCGGCCAGATTCGCCAGCCCTCCGGTCGTGTGCTGACGACGGCGCCCGTGGATCTCTGCGCCGTCCACCGCGCCACGCTGCTGGCGGCCCTCGCCAAGGGCGTGCCGGCCTGGGCCATTCACGTCGGGCAGCGCCTGGACGTCGCGACCGACGCCACGTTTGTGGTGGCCGCCGATGGTTTCCATTCAACCTTTCGCCGGCAGGTGGTGCCCACCGACGGCGACCCGCGCGACAGCGGCTACACCGCGTGGCGTGGGCTTGCTCCGAGGACACCGGAGGTCGAGCGCGGCCTCGCCGCGGATGTGGTGAGCGAGTCGTGGGGGCGCGGCACCCGCTTCGGCATCGTCCCTCTCGATGGCGGCCGCGTCTACTGGTTCGCCGTCGCGCCAGTCGAGCCGCTTCGCGACCCCGAACTGGTGTGGCGCTTCCTGCACGACACCTTTCGCGACTGGCACCAGCCGATCCGCATGCTGCTGGACCTGACGCCGCCAGACACCATCCTCGAGTCGCGCCTTGTCGATCGGCTGCCGATCCCGACGTGGCATGCTGGACGCGTCATCCTGCTTGGTGATGCCGCGCACCCGATGACGCCGAACCTTGGACAGGGCGGGTGCCAGGCGATCGAGGATGCGGTGGTGCTTGGGCACCTGATGCGCGACTGCCGCGACGGGCGCATCACGATAGACGATGTGGCACGGCGATACGAAGCCGGTCGCATGACGCGCGCCCACGACATTGCCAGGCAGTCGTACGAGATCGGGCGGCTCGCCCGCATCTCGAACCCGGTTGTCGTGGCGCTGCGCGATCTGGCGTTTCAACTGATGCCCGCTCGTATCCAGGAGCGGCGCCTCGCGTCGATCCTCACCTTTCCCGGAGTGGACAACTGATGACCCACAATCTATTCGGCCTGTTCAGGACCACGCCTGTTGCCGCGTGGCTTCTGCTGATGTCCGTGTCCCCCGCATCGGCGCAGAACGCCGCGGTGCGCCAGTACGTGCGCGATCACCAGCCGGCGATCCTTCGCGAATTCCTGCAGCTCGTCGCCATCCCGAACGTCAGGACCGACCTCCCCAACATCCGCCGCAACGCCGAGCTGCTTCGCCAGATGCTCGACCGGCGCGGGCTGAAGCCGGAAATCTGGGACACTCCTTCGACGCCGCTGGTGTTCGGTGAACGGCGCTCGCCCGGTGCGACGAAGACGGTGCTGTTCTATATCCACTTCGACGGCCAGGCGGTGGACCCGAAGCGTTGGAAGCAGCCTGATCCGTTCACACCTGTGCTCCGCACCGGCAGCATCGACGAAGGCGCGCGCGAGGTGACCGACCGCGCCTCCCTCACAACGTTCCCTGATAACTGGCGCGTCTACGGGCGGGGGGCCGGCGACGACAAGGGACCGATCCAGGCCTTCGTGTCGGCGCTCGATGCGCTCGGCCCCACGCCGACGCACAACATCAAGGTCATCCTGCACGGCGAGGAAGAGGGCGGCAACATCTCGCTGCCGGCCGCCATCGCGGCCCACGGCGACCGCCTGCGCTCGGACGTGCTCATCATCCTCGACGGTCCGCAGCACCCGAGCGGCAAGCCGACGATCTATTACGGCGCCCGCGGCGGAGCGAGCGTCGACGTGACGGTCTACACCGCGAAGAGCGGCATGCACAGCGGCAACTACGGCAACTGGCTGCCGGACGCCAACCTCCGCACGGCGCAGCTGCTGAACACGTTTGTCGATGCATCTGGCCGCGTCGCCATCAAGGGGTTCTACGACGATGTGCCGGCGTTCAGCGGCGCCGACCAGCAGATGATGGCGGCCGTACCCGACAACACCGACGCCATGCGGCAGGCGTACGGCGTCGGTTCGGTGAGCGGAGCCGCGGCGTCGTTGCAGGAAGGGCTGAACCTGCCGGCGCTGAGCATTCACACGCTTGCCGGCGGCTGGTGGGTGGTGTCATTGCCGCAAGCTCCACCGCCGAGATCGCGCTGCGGCTGGTGAAGGAGAACTCCGCCCGCGTCATGGCCGCCCGCGTCGTCGATCACATCAGGGCACAGGGCTACTTCGTCGTGGACAAGGACCCTGACCTCGCCACGCTCGCGGCGCATCCGCGCATTGCCAAGTTAGTGACGCGTGCCGGGGAGGCGAGCGGCGCCTGGCGCACCGACCCGGGCACGCCCGCGGTGGCGTTCATCGCCGACGTGCTGCGCAAGGAATGGGGCGCGCCGCCGGTGCGCATCCGCACGCTCGGCGGCGGCGTGCCAGCGGCGCCGTTCATCGACGCCTTCAACGTGCCGACGGTCGGCGTCTCGCTTGCCAACTACGACGACAACCAGCACGCGGACGATGAGAATCTGCGGCTGGGGAACCTGTGGGACGGGATCGCCTCGCTGGCGGCGATCATGACGCGCTGACGCGTGCGCCTACCAGGGCGGAAGTGTCATGAAGAGGAATTCCTTCAGGTACGGATCGTCCGAGGCGAGCAGCGTCTGCAGGCTGCCTTCGAAGTAGATCCGCTCGTCGTGCAGCACGAGGAACCGTGCGTGTTCCACGTTCGGCGTTTCGCGAATCTCCACGACGTCGCCCGTCCGGACGGCCTGGTGGCTCGATACGTAATGTGCGTCGCGAATCTGGTGCGTCACCAGGATCGACGTGACGTGCTCGAGGTCGCGCAGTTTCACGATCTCGTCGTTCACCGTCACCGCGGTGATCGGGTCGAGGCCGGTCGTCGGGTCGTCGAAGAGCAGCAACTTCGGCTGGGCGCAGATGGCGCGGGCAATGGCGACGCGCCGGCGCTGGCCGCCCGATAGCTCGGACGGCATGCGGTCGATGTACTCGCCAAGCCCGATGAACCCCAGCACCTCTGCCACTCGCGCCCGCACCTCGTCGAGCGGGGTGTGCGTTTCCTCGTACAGCCGGTAGCCGACGTTCTCGGCGACGGTGAGTGAGTCGAAGAGCGCCGTTTCCTGGAACGACATGCCCATGTTCGAGCGGACCTTCATCATGTCGGTCTCGCTCATCTGGTCCACCCGTTCGCCGTTCACGTAGATGGCGCCGGAGTCGGGGTGCAGCAGTCCGAGCAGCAGCTTGAGGATGACCGACTTGCCGACGCCGCTCGCCCCGAACAGGATGCACATGGTTCCGGTCGGCACCGTGAAGCTGACGTCGCGCAGCACCTGGTGTTCGTCGAACGCGAACGAGACGCGGTCGAAGACCACAGCTGGCGCGGTTGCCAGTGCGGCGTCGGACTCAGCGGGGAGAACGGTTGTCTGCGTGCTCATCGCCTTCCATCGTCGCCGGAAAGGCGTACACGGCGCAATGCGCCTACTCCCAGCTCCAGCGCTTTGCTGCCGACTCCCAGAACGCCCAGCATTCCTGGCTGAGCCCGTTCGACGTCAGCTCGATCGGCAGGTTCGAGTCGGCGCCAGTGATGGAGATTTGCTCGCCGTTCACGAACCACGACGAGTTGACGGTGCCCTTCCAGGGCTGCGCCGTCTTCTCTTTCTGCGGCTCGACCTTGGCCGTGTCGATATGCACGCGCCAGATCGACGGTGTGCCGTCGGGGCGCGGCGCCTTGAAGGTCATGTTGTCGCCGCTGCGCTGGAAATCGGCGATGAACGTGTTGGCGGACAACTGTTGCGCGAACGAGTCGCGCAAGCCGTCCGTGGCAGGGGCGCCGTTACAGCCAGTGGTGAGCGCGAGCAGGACGAGCAGGGAATTGAACAGGCGGGTCATGGAGCCTCCGATGCGCCTAGCCTAGCGCGTCCGTGCGTCCACCGCCATGCCCGAGTACCATGAGCGCTGCGGTGGCTGCCCCGGTGGCGGGCCTGCAGCATTCCAACACGCAGACGGAGGACACGATGCATCGACTCTCTTACCCCCTTGCCGCGGTGCTGACCGTGGTGGTGATGACCAGCCCGCTTAGCGCGCAGCAGCGGGGAGGCGCCCCGACCGCTCCGGCCGCGGCGCCGATGGTGATGACGGTTGCAGGGTTTCCCGACGGCGGCCCGATTCCGGTCAAGTTCAGCCAGGCCGCGCCCGGTGTGGCCACTGGCGAAGGATTGTCTCCCGCAATCAGCTGGACGAACGTGCCTGCGGGCACACAGAGCTTCGTGCTGAACATGCGCGACATGGACGTCGTGCGCAACAAGACGAGTGACGACCAGGCGCACTGGGTGGTCTGGAACATCCCCGCGTCCGCCACCGGCCTCCCCGAGGGCGTCCCGAAGGGGGCGCAACTGGCCGACGGCAGCTACCAGATCAGCGCGACCGGCCAGATGTATCGTGGCCCAGGCGCCCCGGCCACAGGCCCGGTGCATCACTACATGTTCGAACTGTATGCGCTCGACGCGACGATCGACGTCGCGCCCACCGCGGACGCCTTCGAGACCCGTGCGAACGTCATCAAGGCGATCCAGGGGCACATCCTCGGCAAGGCCGTCTACGGCGGCCTCTTCAAGCGTCCGCAATAGCAGCGGTGGACACGACCAACGACCAACGACCAATGACCATTCACGTCCCCGACCTCGCCGAGATCCGCGCCAACCGCGCGCGGCTCGGCGACGCTGTGGTTACCACCCCGGTGCGCCGGCTCGCCGACGATGCGGTGGCACGTGCCGTTGGCGACAGCACCACGGTCTGGCTGAAGGAGGAGTTGTTCCAGCGCACCGGCAGCTTCAAGCCGCGCGGCGCGCTGTCGGTGATGCTGCGGCTCGACGCGGCGACCCTGGCGCGCGGCGTCACCGGCGTCTCGGCCGGGAACCACGCCATCTCGCTCGGCTACTGCGCCCGCCGCCTCGGCACCACCGCCACGGTGGTCATGCCGAAGAGCGCCAATGCCTTCCGCGTGCAGGTATGCCGCGAGTACGGAGCCACCGTGGAACTGGTGGACGACGTGCACGCGGCGTTCGCGCGCGTGCGTGAGATCGAACAGGCCGAAGGGCGGACGTTCGTCCATCCCTTCGAGGGGCCGTTGACGGCGCTCGGCACGGCGTCGGTGGGAATGGAGTTCATCGACCAGGTGCACGCCGAAGGTGCCGCGCTCGACGCAGTGATTGTCGCGGCGGGCGGTGGCGGGCTGACGGCCGGCGTGGCGTGCGCAGTCAAGCAGTTGAGTCCGAACACCGCGGTGTTCGTCGTCGAGCCCGAGGGGGCAGACAGCCTCAGGCGCAGCTTCGACGCCGGCAGCCCACAGGCGATTGACGCCGTTCGCACCATCGCCGATTCGCTCGGGGCGCCGCGATGCGAACCGTACTCCTTCGCCCTCAACCGTCGCTTCGTCGACGATGTGGTGCTGGTCGATGACGATGCGATTCGCGATGCCATGCGGCTGCTGTTCCGGTCGGCTAAGCTCGTGGTCGAACCGGCCGGTGCGGCCGCGCTCGCGGCGCTGATGGTGCCGCTGCGTGACCGGCTGGCCGGTCAGTCGGTCGGACTCGTGGTGTGCGGCGGCAACATCGATCACGCGACGTTCTGCCGCCACCTGGGTCACGACCACACGTAGCCGCGCACCTTCAGGTGCGCAAAGAGCAACAGGTGATCTGATGGGACGAGTCTATCGCTATGCCACCGACGGGGTGGCGCCGGACGGCGTCGATCGCCAGTTACGGGCCTCGGCATTCGTCGAGAAGGAGCGCTGATGAACGTCCTGGTTCTCGGCGGCACCCGCTTCATCGGCCGGCACATCGTCGAGGCCTTGTGCGCGGGCGGTCACGGCGTCAGCGTGTTCACGCGCGGGCAGTCGCCGGATGAACTGCCGCCGCAGGTGGAGCGGCTGCTCGGCGACCGCAGTGAGGGCGAGACCGGGCTCGCTGCACTCGGCGGACGCCGCTGGGACGCCTGCATCGACGTCAGCGGCTACACGCCGCTGCAGGTGCGCGCCAGCGCAGAGCAGTTGCGCAACAGCGTGAGCCGCTACGTCTTCATCAGCACCGTGAGCACGTACGCCTCACTGGCCCAGACGCCGATCGTCGAGAGTCAGGCGCTGCATGCGGAAGCCGGCGAGTCGGTGACGCAGGTCACCAGCGTGACCTACGGCCCGCTGAAGGTGACCTGCGAGTGGATTGTGCGCGAGGCGTACGGCAACCGCGCCACCATCCTGCGCCCGCAGATCGTGGCTGGCCCGTACGACCCGACCGGGCGCCACACCTACTGGGTGCAGCGCGCCATGCGCGGCGGCGAGGTGCTGGTGCCAGGTGACGGTACCGACCACATCCAGGTGGTTGACGCCCGCGACCTCGCCCGCTTCGTCGTGACGACGGTTGAACACGACACGCCGGGCACCTTCAACCTGGCCGGTCCGCGGCTCACCTGGTCGGCGTTCGTCGACGCACTCGGCATCTCGAGCCAGGTCTGGGTGTCGTCGGAGTTGATTGCGACGGCCGGCCTCACCTTCGCGGATCTGCCGCTGTTCGTGCTGGATGGCTCCGAGAGCGCCGGCGCGATGCACGTGGGGCATGAGGCGGCAACAGCGGCCGGGTTCACCCACACCGACGCGGCGGTCACCGTGGCCGACACGCGGGCCTGGCTGCGCGCGCATCCCATGGCGCCGGTACTGACGGCCGACCGGGAGGCCGACATCATCGCCATGTCGCGAGGCACCCGTCCGGGTTCGTAGTCTCGATGCCCCGGCTCACCAATCTCGACGACATCCGCGCCAGGCTCGAACGCGATCGACACTGGTCGGCCTTCTCGCTGGCCGACCTCGACCAGCCCTACGCCGCACATGCGCACTGGTTCGGATTGCCGCAAGGCGACGATGTGGTGCTCGTGTACGACGCGTTCGACCCGCCAATCGTGTTCATCCAGGGGGCCGAGGCGGGGTGCGAAGCTGTGCTCGCCGAGTCCGCAGTGGTGGCGGCGACGCAGAGCGCCTGGCTGAACGTGCAGCCGGCGCATCTGCCGATGGTTGCACGCGTCTTCTCGTCGTTCGAGTCGCGCGAGATGGTGCGGATGGTGCTCGATCGCGAATGCTTCGTGCCTATCGTAGTGCCGGGCCTG
Source organism: Acidobacteriota bacterium (assembly GCA_043743165.1). Taxonomy (GTDB): domain Bacteria; phylum Acidobacteriota; class Vicinamibacteria; order Vicinamibacterales; family CAVVIG01; genus CAVVIG01. The sequence goes on along the minus strand of JAYTXA010000025.1, from coordinate 13,896 downwards.
ATTCGGCTCGGCCCTGGCGATAAAGGGGAGCTCGAGGCGCTCTACGCGGACGATCGTCCGGCGTTCTTCCTGCCGTCGCAACTGCACTCGGGCGTGTACCACGCGGTGCGGGAAGACGATCGGCTGGTCGCCGTGGCGGGCACCCACGTCGTGTCTCGGCAGGCGGCGGTTGCCGCACTCGGCAACGTCTACACGCGGCCTCACTGCCGCGGGCGTGGCTACGGCGCCGCGGTGACGAGCACCGTGACGCAGGAGCTGCTGTGGCAGGGCATGTCCACCATCGTCCTCAACATCGTTGCCAGCAACAGCGCGGCGAGGCGGGTCTACGAGCGCGTTGGTTTCCGCGAATTCTGCGTCTATTACGAAGGGCTGGCGACGCGGTGAATCTCTGCGCGATCCACCCATTGAAATCTGCAATGCTGTAGCGCATGAAACGACGCTCCTTCCTCACCCTCGGCGCGGCTGGCGCGCTCGGACTGACGGCCGGCTCGCGACTGATCCGGGCGCAAGCGCCGGCGCCGAACCTGGTGCCGCCGCTCAGCCAGGCACCGGTTCCGGTTGCGGGCGACACGCTGACCCCGGGCAAGTGGCGTCTCGGCATTTCCGACAGCGAACGCGACGGCACGGTCTACGTGCCGATGTCGTACAAGGCCGGCGTGCCGATGCCGGTGCTGGTGATGCTGCACGGCTTCCGCGGAACGGCCGAGGCGGTACGCGTCACCTTCCCGCTTGCCGAGGAGTACGGCGTGATCGTGCTGGCGCCCGAGTCGCGCGACGTGACGTGGGGGCAGTCCATTCCTGGCTTCGATGAAGACGTGCGCTACATCGGGATGGCGTTTCGCTGGGTGTCCGAGGTGCTCACCGTCGACACGACGCACGTGGCGATGGGCGGCGTGTCCGACGGCGCGAACTACGCGCTGAACATGGGGCTGTCCTACGGCGACACCTTCAACCACCTGATGATCTTCTCGGCCGGTGTCCTCGGGCCCTTCCGTAAGGAAGGCAAGCCGAAGATCTTCCTCGCGCATGGTACGCGGGACGAGCAGATGCCGATCGACCGCACCGCGCGGCGGTTCGTGCCGGAACTGCAGGCCGACGGCTACGACGTCACGTTCCGTGAGTACGACGGGCCGCATGGCGCGCCGGCGCCAGTGGTGCGTGAAGGCTTCGAGTGGTTCGCTGGAAAGAAGGGCTAGCAGGAAGGCGACCCGGGACCGTCTCCAGTCCCGGGTCTGTCGAGCGGGTGCTTACTTGTCGCGCGCGACGGCGCTCTGCAGCGTGCCCTTCTGACCCGGCGTGATGAAACCGCCGGTCTGCAGGGCGTTTGTAACCGCGGCGCCGCACGACACATACGTGCCGTGGTTACGTGCATCCACCTTGCACACGTTCAACAGGTCGGCAATCGTGCACCCGTTGGCAAAGAACGTGTTGGACACGCCCGTGTCCACGCCGCCGATGACGACCGTGCTCGACAGGTTCGACGCCAGGCACCTGTCGCCCGCATCGTCGGCTACCAGGTCGAGGTCCGCGTCCGGATACCAGCCCACGTCGCGCAGCAGTGAACGCGTCAGGTCGGCCGGCGCCGTCACCGCATGCGTGAGGTCGGCGTTGATCGACGGTTCCATCAACTGATTCGGGAAGGCCGACGTGTCCCAGTGCGACACCGACGAACCCGGCTGGTAGGGATTGGGCGTGAACAGCATGGGGCGGTCGTCGCGGTCGGTACCGGCACGCAAGGCCAGGTCGAGCTTCAGTGCCGCGGTGATCGCGCTCGTGGTGAGCGCCGCCTTCAGCGCGTTGCCGTCGGCGAGCGTGATGCGCACCGAGGGGATGGTGATCGTCGCGTCGGTGCCGCCGAGGCCCGCGGGTGGCCCGCCGGCCACGTTATCCGCCACGATGACCGCAATCGCCCCAGCCAGCTGGGCGTTCTTCACCTTGACGGCGAAGCCACACGCGCCGCGATCGACCAGCGCGATCTTGCCGGCGATGTTGTTGGTGATGGCAGAGCAGGCGTCGGTGGTCGAGGTGCCGGCTCCGTTGGACGGGTCGAGTGCCACGACGACCAGGCCCGAAACGCCGGCAGCGGTCAGGGCGGGGCCAAAGGCGGCGGCACCGATCTGGTAGTCGCCGGCGACGCTCGCCGGGGCGCTGACCACCAGGAGCGGGGTGCCCAGTTGCAGCGCGGAGGGCGTGTCGGCGCCAACCTTGGCACCGGTCCATACGACCTTGCGCGGGTTGACGGCAGAGGCCTGGCGCTCGGCATCCGTCATCGCCAGCCGCTGCTTCTGCGTGGTGTTGTCGAAGTAGAACTTCGAGTAGATGTCCGGTGAACCGAGCAGCAGCGTGCCGGTTGCGCCGTTCGCGAAGCTCTGGAAGCCGAGGCCGTGCGCGAACTCGTGCAAGAGGACCGTGACGAGGTCGATCTTCGTGCCGTGGACGCTGTCGAGTCCGAGGTACCAGCCGCTGGCCGTCAGGCAACCGGCGTTGCCCAGGTTCACGTTGAAGCGGGCGCGGATGTCGTTGGTGGTGTCGTCGACGTCGGCGCCGGAGAGCTTGTTGGCGAGCGCCGAGCCGTACCAGGTGTCAGCGAACGGGGCGTTGGGGAAGTCGCTCCAGACCGTTATGGCGCCGGCCGAACCGAGCGTGGCCGCCGTGGCCGTGCAAGCCAGCGGCTCGAACGAGGAGAGCACCCGGACCGGGACCAGGCTGTCGAGCGTTGCGCCCCAGATGGCGGCGGCATGCTGGAAGGCGATGAGCCGCTGCTCGCCGAGCGTGGTGCCGGCATTGCCCCCGACCGGCGCGACTGGCGTCGGGTCGTTGAAGCCGACGTTCGGGGCGTTGTTGTTGACGATAGTGACCTGCGTGGCGGCGAACGCCGGCTGAACGGCGCCGAGCAGCAGGAACGATGCGAGGAGACGGGCGCGCATGTCAGCGCTCCTCCAGCACGAGCGCCGTCGGCGCGTGCGTGGGGAGCGTGGCATCGGGCGGCGTGCCGAGCAGGAACGCTTCGGCTTCGTCGACGTTCGTGACGCATTCGGTGTCGGCGGCGCCGTCGGCCCCGAGCTTCGCGAGCATCGCCGATTCGAACCGGCCGTCCAGGTCGACCATGCGCGCGCCGTTGGCCAGGCGAACCTGGGTCAGCCCCGCGTCCGCATGGGAAAGTGACGAGGTGAGACCCGCCACGAGCTGGCGCGCCTCTTCCGGGGTCACCTCACGCAGTCGGCCGTTGGCATCAACCGCGGCCTTCTGGCCGTCGGCCTGGGTGACGACGTCGGAGTGGGTGGCAGCCTGCTGGGCGAAGGCTGGTGTGGCGGCCATCAGGGTGGCCGCGTAGAGCAGTCCGATGGTGGTTCGTGCGCGTGGGGCCATGTCTGTCTCCAGGGGGGCAGTAAAATGACTCGAGCGTCGTGTGTGCGGTTCATGCTTATCAGAGAAAGGGTTGAAGGCTCAACCTCGTTCTGTGGAAAGGATGCCGGGGGCAGGTATGCTCCGGCTCTGAGGTGAGCGGTATGGCTACGGATTTCCAGGTGCGCGGCACGAACGACGCTGCGTTGTTCACGTTGAAGGTGCACCGCGGCGATGGCATGGCGCTGCTGGCCATGGACTGGAAGCGGGGAGAGCCGCCGGTCGACTTCGTCGGCTTCGCCATCGAGTATCGCGAACCGGGCGGTCAGCGCTTCTTCGCCCTGAAGAACCGTCTCGGATTCCTGCGTCCGGACGGCACCGTCGATCCGAAGACCTTGTCGACGATCGAGTCGCCGATCCAGAAATTCCGCTGGGTGCACTTCCCGCGCAATGCGGAACTCGAGGGTGACTTCGTCTACCGGGTCACGCCGGTCTTCATGAACGAACGCGATGAACGCAGCCAGGGCGAGCCGCAGCAGGTGGCCATCGAACTGCGCCGCGACACCTACCCCGGCGTCCTCAACGTCAGCTTCACGCGCGGCTTCGTCTCGTCGCAGGGGTTCGTGGACAAGTACGTCACGGCCACCGACGGCGCGCAGACGTTGCTGCCGGCGCGTGCCGATGACGGGCTGACGTTCGTCCCCACCCACCCGAAGCGCGACGAGGCGCTGGCCTGGATGGGCTTCGAGGCGCGCCGCAGCATTCTCGACCTGCTCGACGCGGCAATCGCCGATGTTCGCGCGCAGGTGCGCGTGGTGGCCTACGACCTGAACGAACCGGAGATTGTGTCGCGGCTCGAGCGGCTCGGTTCGCGCCTCAAGGTCATCGTCGATGACAGCGACACCCACGGCAAGCCGGCGTCGGCTGAAACAGCCGCGGCGGCGCGCCTGGCGGTGTCGGCCGGGGCGGGCAACGTTCGCCGGCAGCACATGGGCTCGCTGCAACACAACAAGACGATTGTGGTCAACGGTCCGACGGTGAAGGCCGTGGTGTGCGGCTCCACGAACTTCTCGTGGCGCGGACTGTATGTGCAGTCGAACAATGCCGTCGTGGTGCGTGGGGCCAAGGTGGTGTCGGCGTTCACGGCCGCATTCGATGCCTATTGGGCGACCAGCACCGTGTCCGGGTTCGGCGCCACCGCTTCGGCCACCTGGACCGACGTGAACCCTGGCAGCGTGAGCCTGCGCGTGGCGTTCTCGCCGCACCTGAAGAGCAACGCGCTGCTCGCGTCGGTCGGCGCCGATATTGCCACCACGAAATCGAGCCTGTTCTATTCGCTGGCGTTCCTCTATCAGACGACCGGCCCGGTGCGCGACGCCATCGAGCAGGTCACGCTGAACGATCAGCGCTTCGTCTACGGCATCTCCGACCGGAAGGTTGGCGGCGGGCTCGACCTGCTGAAGCCGGACGGCAACCGCGCCCCGGTCTATCCGGCCGCGCTCGCCGACGATCTTCCCGAACCGTTCAAGAGCGAACCATCGGGCGGTGGCGGCATCCGCATGCATCACAAGTTCGTGGTGATCGACTTCGACAAGCCGAGCGCACGGGTCTACCTGGGCTCGTACAATTTCTCGTCGCCGGCCGACATCAGCAACGGCGAGAACCTGCTCCTCATCCGCAACCGTCGCATTGCCGTGTCGTTCATGGTTGAGGCGCTGCGGACCTTCGACCACTATCACTTCCGGGTGACCCAGCAGCAGGCCGAGAAGAAACGCAAGACGCTGCACCTGCTGCGTCCGCCGCGCCAGGCCGGCGAGGTCGCCTGGTGGAAGGAAGATTTTGTCGACCCGCGCAAGATCCTCGACCGCCTGCTGTTCGCCTGAGCCCGTGAGGTTCTCGATGCATCGAGTTCCAGACGCGCGAGTGGCGTGGCTGGCGGTGTGTGCCGCGGTCGCGTGTGCCGCGGTCGTGTGTGCCACGGTCCTGCACGCCCAGGCGCCAACCGCGTTGAACCCGCGCCGGTTCACCACCAACCCGCTCATCACCGTCTCGTCGTCGCCGACGCTCGGCGGCAATGTGAACGGCCCCACGGTGATCCGGGTGCCATCGTGGCTGCAGCGCCCGATGGGGAAGTACTACATGTATTTCGCCAATCACATGGGCGACTTCGTGCGGTTCGCCTCTGCCGACGCCGTGACCGGACCATGGACTGTTCATGACGCCGGTGTGCTGCACGTGAAGGACACGGCGTTCTTTCGCGAACAGCCCGACCCGGTGGAGACGCGCGCCGACTTCTACACGCACGTGGCGTCGCCCGAGATCCTGATCGACCACGAACGCCGGCGCGTCGTGATGTGGGTGCACGGCTGGTGGACCGGCGGCGAGCGGTGGCCGTCGAGTCCGCTCGTGGCGCGGGCCTGGGCGCGCGACAAGGGCTACGGGCAGTACACGCAGGTGGCCGAGTCGTCAGACGGCGTGCAGTTCACCGTCCGGCCCGCGATCACGAAGACCAGCTACCTCCGGGTCTTCGAACGCGGCGGATTGTTCTACGGCGTGTCGCGCCTCGGCATGGTCTCGCGTGCTTCGGATCCGATGGCGTCGTTCGAGCTGGGGCAGAGCCTGTTCCGCGGCACGGCGTACGCGAACCGGGTCCGTCATCTGGCGCTGGTGCCCCGCGGCGATCGTCTCTTCGTCTTCTTCACGGGCATCGGCGACGCGCCCGAGCGGGTGTTGCTCTCCACCGTGTCGTTGATTGGCGAGTGGACGACGTGGCAGGCGTCTGCCCCGGTGGAAGTGCTGGCGCCGCAGGCGGCCTACGAGTGCCCCGATCTGCCGAACGTGCCGTCCGGCCCTGGCGACATCGACGGCCCGGCCCGCCAGATCCGCGACCCCTTTGTCTTCGAGGACGAGGGGCGCGCGTTCCTGTTCTACTCGACCTGCGGCGAGCAGGGGATTGCCGCCGCCGAGATCGCGCTTCCGTAGACAGACCGAACTGCTGCCGCGACGTCTCCAGTTCCCGCACGGCTCACCCCTGACGAGTGACGGGCAACGGGTGTGCCGAGAGGTGTGAGACGGCCATTGCCTCCGGCCCAGTGTATTGGCGCCCTCCGGCCATCTACGGTGTGGCGCGGTTATGACTCCGTCGCCAACCACATTGCGCGGCGCGGCGTTGGCTAACCCCGTGCCTGGAAGGCACTTGACGTCGGCCTCACCGAAGAGAAGAATGACCCCGGACAACGGGCCGGTGGCGTGTGCGCGGCTCGGTTCCGTGTACGGGCAACGGCAATTGACGCCGTCCACCTAGACGACGTTGGGCCTCTGAACCATGACTGATCGACAGGGCTCAAGTGAGGTAGCCATCTTCCGGACATTCGCGGCATCGGCACGAATGACAGAGAAGGAATGTTCCGTCGAGAAGAGAAACCCGCCTGAACCCGACCTTCTCTACCGAGCGGCTGATTCTGAGCCCGTTGCATTCGAACTTGTCGAACTCATCGATCAAACCTTCGCTCACCGAACCGGCGATCAGCTAAAACTGAAGCACGGGTTCGAAGATGCGTACATCAATCTGGAACCTCTGGCGAAAGCAGCGATTCAGCAGCGTGCGGCTAGCACGCTGACACACGTCGAGTTCGACGAGAAAATGACATACAGGTCTAAAGAACTCGCCATCAGACCAGTCCTCGATCTGCTCGCGAATATCGACGAGGCGTACGAAGGCGAACTGCATCGCGACCGCGGAGCCGTGCTGCCAGGCGCTGTGCGCTCAGTTCGGATCACCAGGCTTACGGTGCAGGGCCCATTCTTCGACGTGGATGCTGTCAGCTCTCTTGGCGACCCGACGCTTGACAGCATTCGCGGCAAGTGGGCCAAGAACTACGTGAGTCCGCACCCGGTTGAACTGCTTGCGTATTACCAACTGCAACCAGAGGCTCCCGAGTGGTTCTGGCGGCCGCGGCTTGAATTATTCCTGAAGAACAACGCTCACAACTCACCGTTTAGAAGGGTGTGGGTTTACGATTGCGGGGCCGAGGAGATTCGGTTTTCATCCGAGCGGCTTCGCGCAGCAAATCACGAGGCCTAACCAAGATTTGCAGCCGACGGCGGCGAGTGCGATCAGGCGCCGCCGCGGCTGAAATCTAGCGTTGGGTGGAAACACTGGACGAAAGAACGAAAAGGCATTGGCGACGCGGTGCGTGACGCGGCTGCGGACAAGCGGGCGTGGCGAACCATCAGCCCGCAGGACCAGTGACCGCCTGGCACCGCGGTGGTCCTCGCCGTCACGCGGCGGCACCGCCGCCGTGGCGAACCCTGCGGCGGCGACGCCGTGATCCGGAATCAAGACACGAGCAACGACACACGCACCGAACCGTCGCTCCACCCGACTCGCGGGTGGGCAACGTGGTCGCTCACCGGTGAGCTCTCACGTTGCGCCGACAGGATCAAAGACGATCGAGGAGCCGATCGTAATCGGCGTGACTTCCGATCCAGAACCACACCACTTCGTCATCCTCGCGAAGTCCGACGGCGCGATAGGCGAGCGTGATTCGAACCGAATAGATCGGTTCGGTGTCGTGGACCTTCTTCGTTGCCCGCGACTTCACAGAATATCGGGATCTAGTGGCGTGGCGTTGCCGCCCTTGTCATCGGCGCGGGCCTCAGCGGCAAGCTTCGACAGCGCAGCCTGGGAGCCGTCAGACCGACGCGCCCAGTTCTCCTCATCACGCAACTCGTCCCAGCAGCCACCGCGCGACACGATCCTGCTCCTCCGGCGGGAGGGTCTCGAGCTTCGCCACGGCCATGTCCAGTGCATGGGTCATTCAACGAGTGTGGCCCACCCACGACAGGTGTCCGAGACGACAGCGATTGGCGTCATCACACCACCGGCGCTGGCTGGCAGCGCGGGCACCAGTAGGTCAGACGGGCGTTGAGCCCGGCTTTGCTCACCTCGATGGCCGCGCCGCACCTGCGGCACGGCTTGCCGGCGCGGCCGTACACGAAGAGGCGCGCCTGCGGATCGAGGCTGCCGGTCGTGCGACGTCCGCTCAGCGGCCCGAGCGCCTTCGACTCGATGATGTTCATCGACATCAGTCGCAGCGACAGGTCCATCAGCCTGGTGAAGCGCTCGTCATCGAGGCTGTCGGTGCGGGCGAACGGATTCAGACGTGCGAGGAACAGCACCTCAGATTTCAGGACGTTGCCGATGCCGGCCAGCACACGCTGATTGAGCAGCACCTCGTGCAAAGGCTCCGAGCCGTGCTCGCCCATGCGGCGCCGCACCTCGACCCGGTCGAAGGCGGGGTTGGCCAGATCGGGACCGAGCGACTGCAGCAACTCGTGACGCGCCAGCTCGTCGCGCGTCAGGAACTCGGCAATCGGCACATCGAACGCCACGGCCACGTACGCGCTCGTGCCGACGACGATGCGCATGTGGGCGTGCGGGGCACGCCAGCGCTCGCCCGGCTTGTAGATGTGCCAGCTTCCGTGCATGCGCATGTGCGTGTGCAGCAGCAGGTCGCCGCTGAACTGCATCAGCAGGTGCTTGCCGCGCGCCGTGACCTCGTCGATCACCCGGCCGGCGAGCGGCGCGTCGTGGTCCACGCGCGTCAGCGCCGGATAGACACTCTCGAACTGCGTCACCGTGCGGCCGGCCAGCGCGCGGTGCAACGTGCGCGCAGCCTTGAATATGGTGTCGCCTTCAGGCACGGAACCGTGTCAGCTCCTCAACTGGTGCGGGCCCTGGTTGCTGCCAGCCCCATCGCACCGGCGGTGAAGCCGGCGTCGATGAAGAACGACGCCAGCGGATGCAGCGTGGCGGACACGCCGTTGAGTTCTTCGATCAGCATGCCGCGGGGCGTGTCGCCGCCGCCGCGGGCGTGGTCGAGCAACGCGCGCGCCACGGCCCTCGCGACCCGGGTGCGCTGCGGCTCGGTGTCGGGAACCCAGGCGAGCAGCATGCGCTCGCCCCGTGCGAGGTAGGCGGCGAGTGCACCGTCCACCAGGACGACGAGGGCGCCCACCGTGCGGGTCGCCCCGCGTCCGGTCGACGCGTCGAGCCCGGGCCACTTGAGCGCGGCGCCGTACGGGTTCGCCGGATCGGTTGCTGCCAGCGTCACCACCTGCGCCTCGTCTGGCGTATCGCGCATGGAGCGGAGCAGGTCGAGTGCGGCAGGCATGGCGAACTGCGTCGCGCCGAGGCCGGCCACGAAATAGCCGCGGCGGATGCGCCCGCTTTCCTCCATCGCCTTCAGCACCGTGTAGACCGGCCCGAAGCCGCCTGGCAGCACTTCGGTGCTCATCGATTCCCGCGTCACCACGCCGTGCCGGCTGAGAAGCTGCTGCGTCGCCGCGGCGGCCCACGAGGTGGCCTGCTTCCTGGCGTGGGCCTGGGCGGCGATGGTGCCGCGTGCGGCGAGCGTGTCATCCATCACCGCGGGGACCAGGGACCAGCGCCCTTCGGCTGACGGTGGCACGAGGCGCCGCGAGCGGAAGGCGGGGGTTTTGCGATCGGCGCGCCGGCGCGACGTCACCCGTGCCTGTGTGAAGGCGCGCAGGGCGTGGACGCCATCGTTCGTCACCATCCCCTGCCACACCAGGTTCCACAACGCGTCCACGGTTTCCGCCGGGTAGCCGCTTCCTGCCGCCTCGTGCAGCGGCGCAAAGAACGAGGCGCCGCGCGCCCCGAGCCACTCGAGGATGGCCGACTCGCGTGCGGAGAGCCCAGGTGCCGGAGCGGCGGGCGTGCGGGTGGCCGAACGTCGGCCGCCGGCCGGCGCAGGGCGTTCATCAGCGCGTGGCGGCAGCAGCCGGGGCAGGTGATCGGCCAGGTATAGCGCGACGCGACCATCGCGTTCACCAAGCGGCTCCACACCGACCCACACCACTTCGCCCGCGCCGAGCACCGCGTCGAGATCGCCAGGCTCGTACTGTTCCAGGCGGGACGCCAGGATGCTGGTCTCGAGGATGGAGGCCGGCAGCGGAGCGCCCTGCAACTGCTCGATGACATCGAGTAACGCGTCGGCGCCGCGCCGACGCCGGGCGAGTCCCTGCCAGGCAACGGTGAAGCGTCCGAGTGCGGCCTGGTCGACCGGCTCCACTTCCTTGCGCAGCTTCGCGAGTGACCGCCGCCGGATCATGCGTAATACGTCGGGGTCGGTCCACTCGCGTCGTGTGCCGCCGGGGATGAACTCGCCTTCGAGCAGGCGGTTATCCGCGGTCAGTCGCACCAGCGTGGCTTCGGCGGCGTCGCTGGCAAGACCGTAGCGCCGCGCGAAGTCGGCGGCCGTGAACGGCGCGTGGGTCCGCGCATACCGGAGTGCGAGGTCGCCAAGTGGATCGCGCACGGGTGCAAGGAGCGCGTCGGGCAGCCCCTGCGGTAACGGCACGCCGAGCGCGTCGCGGTAGCGCGCCGCGTCCTCCACCGCCACGTAGCGCGTCTCGCCGCTCAGGCGGAGCGGCACCGCGCGGCGCGTTCGCGTGAGCGTGGTCGCGGCCTGCGCCGCCTCGGCGGTCGAGGTGCGCGCGGCGATTTCCTCCGACGACAGATCGCCCAGTCCGAGCAGCATGTCGTGGACCCCGTCCACCGTGCGTGCCTGGTACTTCGGCTCGAGCCGCTGCAGTTGGCGCGCCACCGCGTCTACCGCGTCGGCATCGAGCAGCTCGCGCAGTTCGGCGTCGCCCATCAGCTCGCGCAACTGGGCCTGGTCCACCGCCAGCGCCTGCGCGCGCCGCTCGGCCAGCGGCGCATCGCCGTCGTACAGGAAGTTGGCAACGTAGCTGAAGAGCAGCGAGGCGGCGAAGGGCGAAGGCGTGTCGGAGTCGACCGTGGCGACGCGAATGCGGCGGCTGCGCACGTCGGCCAGTGTCTGGACGAGTGCCGGCATGTCGAAGTGATCGCGCAGCACCTCGCGGTAGGTTTCGAGGAGCACGGGGAACGAGCCGTAGCGGGCCGCGACAGCCAGCAGGTCGGCGGCGCGCTTGCGCTGCTGCCACAGCGGCACGCGCATGCCCGGTCGCCGCTTGGGCAACAGCAGCGAGCGTCCGGCATTCTCGCGGAACCGGGCGGCGAACAGGGCCGTGGCGCCAAGCTGACGGACGACGAGCGCCTGGACCTCGTCCGGGCCTGGCAGCAGCAGCGTTGGGTCGGGCGGTTCGTCCACATCCGGAAAGCGCACGACGAACCCGTCGTCGCTCCACAGGGTTTCCACGTCGATGCCGCGTTCCTCGCGGATCCTCGCCGCCACGGCCATCGCCCACGGCGCATGCACGCGACCGCCTCTCGGCGAGAGGACGCAGATGCGCCAGTCGCCAAGCTCGTCGCGCACGCGCTCGATCACGATCGTCGAGGCGTCGGGGACCACGCCCGAGGCCTGCTTCTGGTCGCGCAGGTACTGCAGCAGGTTCTCCGCGGCCATGGCGTCGAGATCGTGCTCGCGGGTCAACCGATCGACCGCCGCCGCGGCCGGCATCCGCAGCAGGTCGTGCATCAGGTGTCCGATAGCCAGTCCGAGTTCGATCGGGCGTCCGGGCCGATCGCCCTTCCAGAACGGCATCTTGCCGGGCTCGCCCGGTGCGGGCGACACCATGACCTTGTCGTGCGTGATCTCCTCGACGCGCCACGACGAGGCGCCGAGCACGAAGGTTTCGCCGACCTGCGTCTCGAACACCATCTCTTCGTCCAGTTCGCCGACGCGGGCCGACCTCGCGCCGGCGCCGACCAGGAAGACGCTGTAGAGTCCGCGGTCCGGAATGGTGCCGCCGTTGGCAATGGCCACGCGCTTCGCGCCGTCGCGCGCGACGAGCGTGCCGGCCGTGCGGTCCCAGGTCACCCGCGGTTTCAGCTCGGCGAATTCGTCGGACGGATAGCGTCCGGACAGCATGTCGAGCACCCCCTCGAACACGCCGCGGCTGAGCTCCGCGCACGGCGCCGCGCGCCGGATGGTGTCGAACAGGTCGTCGACTTTCCAGTGGTCCACCGAAGCCATCGCCACGATCTGTTGCGCGACGATATCGAGCGGGTTGCGTGGATAGCGGCTGGCTTCCACGGCGCCGTCGTGCATCGCTTTCGCGACGGCCGCGCAGGCGACGAGGTCGCCCCTGAACTTCGGGAACACCATGCCCTCGCTCACAGCATTGATCTGATGGCCGCCGCGGCCGATGCGCTGCAGGCCGCTGGCCACCGACGGCGGCGCCTCGATCTGGATGACGAGGTCGATGGCGCCCATGTCGATGCCGAGTTCGAGCGACGACGTGGCGACAAGCGCGCGGAGGGTGCCGGCCTTGAGGCGGTCTTCGATCTCGAGCCGCTGCTCGCGTGCAATGGAGCCGTGGTGCGACCGCACCAGGATTTCTCCCGCGAGTTCGTTCAGTGCGCCGGCGAGACGTTCCGCGAGGCGCCGGCTGTTCACGAAGAGCAACGTGGACTGATGCGACCGAATCAGCTCGAGGAGACGCGGGTGGATCGCCGACCAGATCGACGGCCGCGTCGCGCTCGACGACGCTGGTCCGCTCGGGATGTCGTCGGACGTCGCCGTGAGGCGGGCCATGTCCTCGACCGGCACCTCGATGCGAAGCTTCAGCGCCTTCTTCGCGCCGGCATCGACGATGGTGACCGGGCGATAGGAGACCGGCGCCGGGAGTGCGGCGGCGAACTCGTCGCTGATCTCCGACTCTGCCAGCGCGAGACCGCCGGCTGCTGGTTGGTGTTGTCCATCGTTCGTCTTCAGGCTCTCTGACTTGTGACTTCCCGTTGCGCCGCCAAGGAAGCGCGCCACCTCCTCGAGCGGACGCTGCGTGGCCGAGAGCCCGATACGCTGCGGCTCCGTATGGCACCGGGCTGTCAACCGTTCAAGTGAGAGAGCGAGATGGGCGCCGCGCTTGGTGGGAACGAGCGCGTGAATCTCGTCGATGATCACCGTCTCCACGCTGCGCAGCACGTCGCGCGCGTTCGAGGTGAGCAGCAGGTAGAGCGACTCCGGCGTTGTGATGAGGATGTCGGCCGGATCGCGCTGGAAGCGTGCGCGTTCCCTGGCCGGCGTGTCGCCGGTGCGGATGGCGATTGACGGCGCCGTGAACGCCTCGCCGCGTTCAGCCGCGACGCGGGCGATGCCGGCGAGCGGGGCGCGCAGGTTGCGTTCGACGTCGACCGCCAGCGCCTTCAGCGGCGAGATGTAGAGGACACGGCAGCGGCGCTCCTTCGGGACCGGCGGCGCGAACATCAGCCGATCGAGGCACCAGAGGAACGCCGTCAGCGTCTTGCCGCTGCCGGTGGGCGAGAGGATGAGGGTGGAATCGCCCTTCGCAATCGCCGGCCAGCCGAACTGCTGCGGAGGGGTCGGGCCGTCGAACGACGCCAGAAACCAGTCGCGGACCGCTGGATGAAAGGGTGCGAGCGGATCGGAAATCGCACGAGCGCTCACGATTCGCATCTTATAATGGCTGGCACGTTAATCTTGGCTGTACGGAGCTTTCATGAGTGGTGATGCCGGTGAGGGACTGATCGACGCGGACGCGCGCATACAAGAGCGGATGGAAGAGCTCGAGCGCGACCGC